>NZ_VWWA01000035.1:0-4173 GCF_011753235.1 Asaia sp. As-1742
ACCGCTCTTTCCCGGCACATCCATCGTGTCCGGGCTCTCGCCCAATGGAATAACGCGACCGCTCTCAGCGCCTGAATACCCATCCCCCGGGCGTTTCCTACCTTGCGTCAGTTAACGTGACATCACCGTTCTAGATGCCGTACTGCCTCTTGATCACGCTCACTTCTCCTATGGTCCCTTCTTGCTGCTGCCACGGTCTTCCTTGTCCTTTCTGCAGAGCGCGCATCACCCCGAAGCGCTTGATTGTGGCATATGCTGTTTTGGGGGTTTTGAACCCACGGACCGGCTTGATCAACTGCTTGAGCTTACCGTGATCGGCCTCGATCACGGTGTTCAGATACGGCACATGTCGGTACAACATCTGCTTGGCGGGCTTGGCCGCCCTCTCGCCTTGGTCAATTGCAATCTTGTAGGTCGGTGCTGTGTCCGTGTTGATCGTCTCGAACTTCTTCCAGTCTCTCGGACCGTTCAGTGCCTTGGCGTTCCGGGGCGGCGCTGATCTGGCCCCTGTTTCGCCGTACGGATTTAAGCGGTTGTAGAAACCAGTGCGCGATGCTCGCGCGGCGAACGTATTTTGAGTCCTGAGTGCGGATGGTTGTCGTTGTAGTCCTCGATCCATCCGGCAAGCGATGTCAACGCGGTGAGCGCATCGGGCAGCGGCGAGACACGGACGTAATCGCGTTTGAGCGTGTGCACGAAGGCCTCGGAGATGCCGTTGGACTGCGGGCTGCGGACAGGCGTGAAGCAGGGTTTGAGCCCGAGTTGCCGGGCGAAGGTTCGTGTCTCGCGAGCGGTATAGGCCGAGCCGTTGTCGGACAGCATTTCGATCGGCGTGGTCGCACGCATGCCGCCTAAGCGGGTTTCCACGGCTTCAAGCATGATGTCGCGTATGTGCGAGCCGCTGATGCCGGCGTTGGCGACGGCGACCCAGGCGATGATCTCGCGGTCGTGGGCATCGATGACGAAGGCGCCGCGCATGATCTCGCCGTTCCAGCAGGCGAACTCGAAGCCGTCCGAGCACCAGCGCAGATTGGAGCGGATCGCCACGACTACGCCGTCATGCCCGTAGTCGGGCCGCTCGGTGTAGCGCCGCGTCAGCAGCAGGCGGTCGGCCACCATGATGCGGTAAACCCGTTTGTGGTTGGCCAACGCCAGCCCTTCGGCGCGAAGCTGTCGATTGAGGACCGCCGCGATGCGGCGGTAGCCATAGGTAGGCCGCTGCGCGGCGATCTGGCGGATACGGGGCAGCAGATCCGCGTCCCCGGCCTTGGTGTAAGACCCGTGCGTCCTAGTGCTGCCGGTCAGGCGGTCATACACCGTCGAGCGTCCAACGCCCAGCGTGCTGGCGACCAGGCTCACCGGATAGTCTCCGGCAGCGGCGAGTGCATGAGCAAGCTCACTTTTTTTGGGCGCGAGCGCTCCAGTTCGCGGATGCGGTTGTCCATCTCGGGGACCTGCCGGTTGCTGGTCACGTCATCGTCGTCGGCAACCGCGACGCTCCCGCCTTCCAGCCTCAACCGCCGCCAGCGGTACAGCAGATTCGGCGCCACGCCATTGCGGCGCGCCACCACCAAAATGCTCTCGAGACCATCGAGCGTTTCCTTGACGATCCTCAGCTTCTCAGGCGTGCTCCAATGGCGACGACGACCGCTATCGGTGATGATTTCGGACACGGACATAAGCCTATGCTCAGGGGATAACCTCAAGCCTCCTTCTTAGGCTTAAATCCGTCCGGTCGAAACAGGGGCCAGCTCAACCATTAAACGCAGGTTTCAAGCACGAATCCCATCGAGCGGCTCAATCGGGAAATTAAAAGACGGCCCGATGTCATCGAGATCTTCTCTGATGAAGCCGCCATCATCCGCCTGGTGGGTGCCCTGATCCCAGAACGGAATGACGAATGGATCTTCTGCCGTTGATACATGACACTGGAAGGCTTGGCAACCCTAAGCTATAATTCCACTGTAAGCCTGCCGTATGGCAACCTGAGCCCATCGACACCCTGTCGAGGACCCGGTGGGCTCCTACACCACGCCTAGGGACACAGCCTTGGTCTGACAGGACCAGAACCAGAAAAGGAGACCGCGATGTCGGCGCCAGTTCAGTTCGGTGAAAGATTGCAGAACGACCATTTTGTAACCGGCACCTATGCCCCCCCCCCGGGGGGAGCAGCCCCCTTGCCCTTCGTTCCTGGTCCGCCGGTTCCGGCTGGCAATGTGCTGACGGTAGAGGGCACCGTCGCCCAAGTGGGCGATGTGGTGAATCTCACCCTCGCCTTCACGCCTCCTCCTCCTCCGGGCGTGACGCCCCTCCCGCCCGTCATTTCGAACTCTACAGGAACCTATGAGGGTTACTACGTTTCGGGGAACGAGTCGGTTTTCGTCTTCCTCGTGAATCCTCCACTTCCCGGATTGGGTTCCGCGATCGCGCTCACGCAGGATGGCGCGCGGGTACCGACGGCTTCGGGACCGGAGTTCCTGCATACCGGCGTGCCGGACGTCTGCTTTCTTCGCGGCACAATGATCGACACGCCGCGCGGCGAGCTGCCCGTCGAATTTCTGTCCGTCGGCGATGAGGTGTCGGTATTAGAGAAAGGTCAGTTGGTGTTTAGGACTGTGGCGTGGGTTGGCAGCCAATCCGTGTTCTTCGATGGATCGAAAGCGGACGACGATTCATTCCCCGTGCGCATCCGTTGCGGAGCGTTTCGCCCTGGCGTGCCGCATCGCGATCTGCTGGTCACGTCCGAACATTGCGTGTTCGTGGACGGTGTTCTCATTCCGGTGAGGATGCTGGTCAACGAAAGGTCGATCGTCGTGGAGCGCGGCATGGACGCATTCGAATATTTCCATGTCGAGCTCGATCAACACGGCATCCTGATCGCCGAGGGTCTGGAGACCGAAAGCTATCTGGACACAGGAAACCGCGATCGCTTCAGGCAGCAACTGGATCGCGACGTCGCGCCCAAGAGTTGGGCCGAAGACGCCGCCGCTCCGCTCACGGTTGCGCGGGAAATGGTGGAGCCGATCTGGAACCGCCTAGCGTCCCGGGCAAAGGCGATGAACATGCCGCTGGTGGCGGAACACGTGTTAACGATGGAGCCGGAGTTGCGGCTCGCCACCTGGAGCGGGCTGGTCATCACTCCGGTTTCGGTGGAGGGCCGCTTCCACGACTTCATTGTGCCAGTAATCGAGGATACGATCTGGCTGCGTTCTCGCTCCGCCCGGCCGTCTGAGACAGTCGGACGATATGTGGACGATCGTCGTTATCTTGGTGTTCTCGTGGGGCGGATCAATATCCTCGAAGGTAGACATCGTTCGGATTACAATACCCATCTCAGTGTGGAACGACTTAGTGGCTGGCATACCCTTGAGGCCGGAACCGAAAGTCGCTGGACCAACGGTAACGCGAGCCTTTCTTCATTGCCGTTGTCGGCGGATGGTCGTCCGGTTCGCGTGCGCATTGAGGTGCTCGCCGCCGGACCTTATCGGCGCGTTGTCGACGGTCCCACGGCATTTCTTTCTTCTGGCCGTCACACGTCGGCGCGGGTACACAAATCACGGGTCATGCCGATATGATGAGGTATGCTGTTTAGACATCATAGAAAACATCGGCACTGTATCCCGCGCAGGATCTATCGGGTTGTAAACTCTTCGCCCTATGAGGAGGGGCTCCGTCAGCGTGGGTCGATCACGATCTGGCTGGATCCCTCGGTAAGGGAGAATTGGCCCCCGGTCCGCAGGTTGTCACGCGGCCATCCGTTTCGCTATTCCGATGAGGTGATCGAGGCGGTGCGCCGACTGCGTCTATTACTCTGCACGCCGCTGGGTATACGGAGGGCTTCGTGACCTCTCTATTCGAATGCTCAGGATCGCGTTTCACGTTTCCGATCACACCACATCGTCGCGCCGGAGCGAGGCATTCGCCCAGTGTTCACTTCGTCCTCCTCCGCCAGACGAGCCTCTGAACCCATATGGGCCGCTGGCTATCACGATCGACAGCATGGCTCTGGCAGGTTGTGGAAATTCGGGGTGCAAAAGTGGTGCTGAGGGTGATGTCACGTTAACTGACGCAAGGTAGGAAACGCCCGGGGGATGGGTATTCAGGCGCTGAGAGCGGTCGCGTTATTCCATTGGGCGAGAGCCCGGACACGATGGATGTGCCGGGAAAGAGCGG
>NZ_VWWA01000036.1:0-3842 GCF_011753235.1 Asaia sp. As-1742
CTATGCTGTATCGCTCGACGGACTGCCGCTGTCGTCGTGGCGCTCCCGTGGTGAACCTGGCCCATAGTGCTTCCTTCCATTCCGATGAAAAGATTGCACCATCAAAACCCGGGACCAAACATCTAGTCCGCCGCAATCCGGCGGCTGGCGATCTGCGGTATTTCACCACATGGTGCCCGCAAGGGACGCTGCTGGAGACGCTGGTGCGTGTAGAAGGCACGCGCTGACGGATCGAGGAAGGCTTCGAGACCGCGAAGAACGAGTTCGGCCTCGATCATAACGAGACGCGGTCCTGGCGCGGCTGGCACCGCCATGTCTCGCTGGTCATGCTCGCCTACGCCATGATGGCGACCGTGCGCTCCCAGGCCAACGCAGCAGCGCTCAAAAAAAGACCGCTGCCAACACGCAAAAGCTCATTCGCTGGTCGATCCAGGAAATCCGCCGCCTCGCCGTGAAGATCACCCAGGCCCAGATCCCGATCGCACACATCCTCCGTTGGTCCGTCTTTCGACGAACCCATCAGGCAGCGGCATACCTCGCGCACCTCAAAATAAAAACGCAACTGTAGTGCTAGTCATCTGCAGCGGCGATGCAGATGACTGCCAAAAAAGACGTCGCGGTTCTCTCTTATCGCGTGGTAACGGCTCTCCACTCCTTGAGGCGCGCCCACAGGTTTTCAACCAGATGCCCGTGCCGATAAGCCCATTTCGGGCAGGCGACCTGCGGCTCGCTGCGTTTGGGCGGAATGACAGGGCGTGAGCCTCTGTCCCATAAGGCTTCGCGAAATCGGTTCGAGGCATAGCCCCGATCGCAGACGACGTAGCGTGAGGCATGCGGCAATGCGTCTAGGAGCGCCATGGTTCATTAAGAGATGATTATTTCCGAAGGGTATGGACGAACAACTTGACTAGCTGAGATGGCACTTCTTTCCGGACGGCCGCCAAGATTTGGCAGAACATACGTGGCTCCATTGGGAAGTAGCTAATATCGCGAATATATGTCTTTGTTATTGATAGCGGCACGATTGCATTACCCAGTCCCGCAGCGACTAAAGGCGGCAAACAGTTAATCTCTGGAGATATCGGTCGGATTACTGTTTTTCCCCCAATAGATGATATCGACTTTGTGATCGCATCATACAACTCATTGCAGACCTCTCTCGGGAATAAGATCAAATCTTCGGAGCATAAATCTGCAAGGGTAACGCGCGACAACATTTCGGGCATTTTTTTGCGAGCTATTGCAGCGTACATTTCTTCTTCGGATATTTTATATAATTTTATGCTTTTATTCTCCAATGAGCCCCACATCAATATTATATCTAGATCGTGATTCAGAAGTCTTTCTGTAAGATCTTCGGCATTGCCAGAAATCAACTCAAATTGGACATTCGGCTGGATGTCTTTCGTTTTTTTTAAACCTATAACAATCTTTTCGACGTTCAACACCCCGGCACTGAAGCCTATTCTTATCATTTTGTCGCGAGACCTCTTTAGAGTCTTAATATAATTGAGAAGATTATCTCGTTCACGAAGTAAAAGAATGGCCTTTTTTAAAAATAAACTGCCTAGTTCCGTGATATTCGTTCCCCTTCTAGATCTTGAAAACAATTTTACGCCAAGCTCCTCTTCCATCGAAGCTATCTGCCGGCTTAATGGTGGCTGCTCCATATGTAAATATTTGGCAGCCTTCGTGATACTACCTTGCTCTGCCACAGCTATGAACATACGAAGGCGACGAAGATCCATACCTACATCATATGATAAAAACTAGAAATAGTATATCATAAACACCAAAAAACGCGGCAATATACGCTCAAAATAACGTTCATACGTAGTTATCCGTCAATTGAAGGAGCTGTTCGCATGGCGATCGTAACGGTAGTCGGTTCGTCTGGTATGACTGTGCAGGTCACTGTGGAAGGTGCCCGTATGCAGACGCTGGCCTCGAGCTACGCGAAGCAGATCTTGGACGCGACGAAAAGCGGCAACCTGACTTCAGTTGATCTGGTCAACGGGTCGAATGCTGGTCCGTCTTCGGCGAATAGCGTCATCCAGGGTGTCGTGACGACCGGTGGCGCCTTTTCGATGCAGGGCAAGTATTCCAACCTCGTGATCGGTGCGCAGGGTGCGCCCTATCTGAGCCCGGAGGAAACCACCCCGGTCGCCCCCCTGAACTCACCGGTTGCGGTTGATGCTACTGGTGTGGTGACGGACAACCTGTCCATTCTTGCGGGCAATACGGCAGGCGTGAGCTTCTATGCCGGGAACTACAACGGCACTTTCGTCTCGACGATGGGCAACAACCTGTTCCACGCGGATGACCGCACAGGCAACTGGACGATCGCCACGGGCGACGGCAATGACACCATCGTTGCTGGCAACGGCGTGAACAACATCCGCGCAGGCGAAGGCGAAAACCTGATCACCCTGGGCGCGGGTGCGAACTTCGTCGCCTCCGAAGGTCAGGACACGATCACCGGTGTCGAAAACGCCTCGGACACGGTCACCCTGCTGGGTGGCAACTCCATCGTCACGCTGCAGTCCAACTCGGCTGTCGTCGATGCGGCCCTTGTGGGCAGCCGCATCTCTGTCGGCATCAACAGCACGGTGTTCGGCGGCACGGGCTCCACGGTCGACTTTACCGGCAACTCGGGCACCATCGTCGGCGCCATTGGCGACACCATCTCGGCAGCGGGCGACCTCTCGGTCTATCACGGCTGCGACCAGTCCATCAGCGTGTCGGGCGCTCTCAAGTTCATCTCGGGCACAGGCAACACCTCGATCAATGCCGGGCTCGGCACGATCTGGGGCGCAAACGACCTGCGCGCTACCGTCGACACGAACGGCCTCGCCCTCTTCACCGCAAACCAGCCCAACACAACGGGCAGCCAGTATATCGATGCGTCCTCCTCCAAGGGTACGCTCGAAGCCTGGACCGGTGCAGGCAACAACACGGTTATCGGCACCTCGGGTTCCGATCACTTCGTGTTCGGCACACAGTTCGAGAACTCGAACGGTGACAGCTTCGCCACCGTGACCGGTGGTGACGGCGCAGCCAACACCTTCGGTGTTCTGGCAGGCCATAATGGCGGCGACATCACCATCACCGATTTCGGCAGTGCTGCCGGCAACATGTTCTTCATGTACAACTACAAGCCTGCCGATGCCGATCAGGCCGTGAAGGATCTGCTCGCCACCGCAACCGTGACCGGCGGCAACACCACGCTGCAGCTCGACAACAACATGAAGGTCACCTTCCTCGGCGTGACCGATCTGAAGGCATCGAATTTCCAGATCAGCTGATCATCAAAGGACGCCGAAATTCGAAGCACGTCGATGGTTCTCAATACTGGCAGAGGCTCAAAGGAACAATATGACCAAGATAAATCGCAAAGCAGATAGTCAGCGTATAGCAATGACAAATGTCGATAATGCGCCAATGATATTTGCAGACAAGGTTCCGGTCTACGGTACAATCGGAGACGTCGTTACCACCACCTTGGCAGCTGAGCGACCCGTCGGCGAGGGGATTTCGATATCGGCGACGGTGCATTTGCGTCTCACGCGGGACGCAGCAAAAGTGCTGGCAACGTCCCTAATGTCCGCTCTCGCGATGCTTGATGAGCGATCCCCATCACGAGAAACTATAAATTAGCTACTGTATTTGAGCGGCGTCGTTCACGCGCCACGGCAAGCCTATTTAGAGAACGGCGTTAGAGCCTGTTTGGAAAGTCGTTGAAGTGTGATTCAAGCTCTGGATGTGGACGCCAGAGCAGAGGGCCCGAATGGCCGGGATTGCCCGAAAGACGAAACGCTATCCGTCTGACATGACGGATGAGG
>NZ_VWWA01000037.1:0-3622 GCF_011753235.1 Asaia sp. As-1742
GTTGGCGAAGGTCGGTCGACAGGGCTCGGGTCATGCACGCCGGCCTCCCGCCCGGCAGGAAGCATGAATCAGATTTCCAGAACAATGGGAATCCCAAAACGACTCCGTCAGGTCAGATTATGCTCTAAGACGCCTTACTAACAATCCAGGTCGCGACTTACCCTGCCTTGTACGCCTTATCGGTCGGATCCACCAACCGGAGCACGCCCCGTCCCTCCAGACAACGCTCAAAAAAGGGCACGGCCATGCGTGGTACATCATGGACCACGAAATGAGTTCCTGCGGGGATCTGAAGCCACCAACCGCAGCCCTCCTTCTGGAAAATCGGACCACCCTTGATGTAAGTCACTTGTTTGCCGACCCGCGCGATACGGGGCTTTCTGAGAACTCCAGCAAGGTGGCGGCCTCCGAGATAAAGATCGACATTGGCGCGATAAAAGGGCTCTGTGGGTGTGCTGGATTCACAGACAATGATCTCGAGAGCGACCAGATCCTCAAAACGTTCGGGATAACCATCCACGCCCCAGAGGGACATGCAGAGGCTGCGCACATTGTGCTCGTATTCCCGCTCGAAACTCCAGGCATTGGCGTCCGGGGTCCAGCGTCCCCGAAGTAGCCGCGCCCTGAACCCCAGATCAGGGTGGAACGGCGCTTTCAGAAAAACGACACCGTTTTCGATCATCACAATCGCCATATGTTCTCCCGACTAGCTGCATGGCCAGACGACAATGGAAGGAATCTATCGCCCAAGAAGGAGTAAGAGAAATGATTGATTTGGCGACGTGCCAGAGGCAATACTCCTGAATGGTCAGAAAGTACCGAACATAGCCCTGAAGCGACCGGCGATAGTAATATCATATCCCAAAATAATTCTCCACTATTTACGACCGTTTCTTCCCTCTTTCCCGACAAAAGGAAGAAGTATATAGCATAAAATGCGTGCATCCCATCCTAGACCTTACCCCTATACCTCCCGCCACTGCCAGTTGCGGATTTCCGGCATGTCTTCGCCGTATTGCGCGATGTACCGCTTATGCTCAACGAGCTTGTCGTTGATCATCTGCGTGACATAGGCCGCATGACCTGAGAGGGCGGGAACACGACGCACAGCGTTGAGAATGATGTGGAAGCGATCCAGATTGTTCCGCACCGTCATGTCGAACGGTGTAGTCGTCGTGCCTTCCTCGCGGAACCCATGGACGTGGAAGTTCGCCCGGTTGCTCCGACGATAGATCAGGCGATGCACGAGCTGCGGGTAGCCGTGGAAAGCAAAGAGAACCGGCTTGTCCTTCGTGAACAGGTTGTCGAACGTCACGTCGTCCAGACCGTGCGGATGCTCGCTCGGTGACTGGAGCGTCATCAGATCGACCACATTCACAAAGCGTACCTTGATGTCGGGGGCGTGTTCGCGCAGCAATTGCACTGCGGCCAGCGCCTCGACCGTCGGTACATCGCCCGCAGACGCGATCACGAGGTCAGGGTCATACCCCTTGTCGTTGCTGGCCCATTGCCAGATGCCGATACCCTGGCTGCAATGCGCGATGGCGGCATCGATATCAAGCCACTGATGCTCCGGCTGCTTGCCTGCCACGATCACGTTGATGCGGTCCCAGCTCTCAAGGCAGTGCTTGGCCACGTAAAGCAGGGTGTTGGCATCGGGCGGCAGATACACGCGGGCGATATCGGCCTTCTTGTTCACCACGTGATCCATGAACCCCGGATCCTGATGGCTGAAGCCGTTATGGTCCTGACGCCAGACATGCGAGGTCAGCAGATAGTTCAGCGAGGCGATCGGACGGCGCCACTGGACTTCCTTGGCCGATTTGATCCACTTCGCGTGCTGGTTGACCATCGAATCCACGAGATGGACGAAGGCCTCGTAGCACGAGAAGAAACCGTGACGACCGGTGAGCAGATACCCCTCCAGCCAGCCCTGGATCGTGTGTTCGCTCAGGATCTCCATGACCAGCCCGTCTGCCGCCAGATGGTCGTCATAAGAGAGCGTCTCTGCAACCCAGGCGCGATTGGTCACCTCGAGCACATCGTTGAGACGGTTCGAATTGTTTTCATCCGGCGACAACACGCGGAAATTGCGGCTCTCCAGATTCATCTTCATGACGTCACGCAGCCATGATCCGAGAATACGGGTGCTTTCGCCCTGCACGGCACCCGGAGACGGAACGTCAAGCGCATGGGTCTCGATATCCGGCATACGCAGGGGGCGACGCAGCTGCCCGCCATTGGCATGCGGGTTATCGCTCATACGCAGCGTCCCCTCCGGCGCCAGCGCGGCGATCTCGGCGCGGAGGCGACCGTTTTCGTCGAAGAGCGTCTCGGGCTTGTAGCTACGCATCCAGTCTTCGAGAATCTTCAGGTGACCCGGCTTCTCGATATCGGTCAGCGGCACCTGATGAGCGCGCCAATAGCCCTCACAACGCTGGCCGTCCACTTCCTTGGGGCCAGTCCAGCCCTTGGGGGTGCGCATGATAATCATGGGCCAGGTGGGACGCTCGGCATTGTTTTCCGTACGAGCGCGCTTCTGGATCTCGGCGATCTTGTCGAAACAGACATCCATGGCGTGGGCCATGAGCTGATGCACCGTGTCGCGATCATCCCCTGCCACAATGATCGGTTCGTAGCCGTAGCCGCGGAACAGATCGAGCAGCTCGGCTTCAGGAATACGAGCCAGAACGGTCGGATTGGCGATCTTGTATCCATTCAGATGCAGGATCGGGAGGACGGCACCGTCGTTACGCGGATCGAGGAACTTGTTGCTGTGCCACGACGTCGCGAGCGGGCCGGTTTCAGCCTCACCATCGCCCACTACGCAGGCGACGATCAGATCGGGATTGTCGAGTGCTGCACCATAGGCGTGAGAGATCGAATAGCCGAGTTCGCCGCCTTCATGGATGGAGCCAGGGGTAGTCGCAGCCACGTGGCTGGGAATACCGCCGGGGAACGAGAACTGCTTGACCAAACGGCCTACGCCCTCGACATCCTGGGAAATCTCGGGGAAGTACTCGCTATAGGTCCCTTCCAGATAGGTCGCTGCCACGACGCCGGGAGCGCCATGGCCAGGCCCCGCGATGAAGAGCACGCTTTTCTGACGTTCCTTGATAATACGGTTCAGGTGCAGATAAAGCAGGGTCAGTCCCGGCGTGGTACCGAAATGGCCAAGCAGGCGGGGCTTGACGTGCTCGATCTTCAGCGGCTCGCGCAGCAGGGCGTTGTCGAGCAGATAGATCTGGGCAACCGAGAGATAGTTCGCAGCCTGCCACCACTGGTCGAACAGGGCTATTTGCTCGAGGGAGAGAGGACGCTGAACAACCATGATCTACAATCCCTTCTATGTTTTACGAGATTGATACACGAATATCTCGAACTGATGCCGAATTGCAAACGCCCGTTTTCTGAATGTCTGACTGAAAATAAGTTGAGTAATTTCACAAGATTGTGATTGATGGGTTTGTGCCAATCTGATGGAATCATGATGGCCTAGGTGTTTGGTCCCGGGTTTTGATGGTGCAATCTTTTCATCGGAATGGAAGGAAGCACTATGGGCCAGGTTCACCACGGGAGCGCCACGACGACAGCGGCAGTCCGTCGAGCGATACAGCATAGT
>NZ_VWWA01000038.1:0-3489 GCF_011753235.1 Asaia sp. As-1742
ACCGCTCTTTCCCGGCACATCCATCGTGTCCGGGCTCTCGCCCAATGGAATAACGCGACCGCTCTCAGCGCCTGAATACCCATCCCCCGGGCGTTTCCTACCTTGCGTCAGTTAACGTGACATCACCTTCGCCGATTACCTTGTTTGTTCAGCCATCCGTCCCCTTTCGCCCGATCCTGAGTGACCACCAAGGATCAAGCATCTCATGATCCCCCAGCAGGCCGAAAAATCATAAGACAAGACGACCACGAGGAGGGATTTAGAGGACTATCGTGTAGGCATAGTTCTCATCTGGTTCCGGCGTGGCCCGTCCGCCGAGATTCGAACCTTGACTGGATAGAATGTGTGCACAGGTCCGCTATCCGCCTTTTCCACGAGAACGTCGGATGATTCATGTCAGCTTTTGGGAAACTCTCCCAACCCCCTAGATGACCGGCATGAAGGCGACTATCGCCTGTTTGCTCATGCATCTGTGAGTGGACAGGCGGATCAGGGGGGGGAAGACCGGAAGGTCCGCTCTTGGATAAAAAACACGGAAGCCGGGCATCAAGACGAGTGTGTGGCTCTTCAGTGAGCCTGCTGATTGGACTAAAACTCGCTGGAGAAATACTCTTATCTCTGCCGCCAAACAGGCAGGCCGACCTACTCATGCCAAAACACGCAACGCGAAAGTCATAACGCGGATCCGTTCGTCATCATGCATTGTCCTCAAAATCGGGTAGATGGGATTGCAACGATAATTCTTCGATCTTTCAGCTGTGGAATCAGCCTGGACCATCGCTTGCGGCCGCGAGGAGCGGCACAATGACATCGCTGATCGGCGTTGGGATGCCGTGTCTGCGACCTCGACGCAGGACGACACCGTTGCGGATATCCCATTCAAGGGGTTGACCCGCTTCACGGTCCATAAGAATGGAAGTGCCCATGTCAGAAGGAGATGCCTGAAACTTGTCGAGGATCGCCTGATTGTTGACGCTGGCCCTAACGATCGGGAAGCCTCGCGTATTCAGCACAGGCAGCATCACCCAGCGTCTCGATCCGGCAAACAGTGTCATCGGCGCAGGAGGCAAGCAGGAGCCCGGTAATCAGGAAGGCTCCTCGCAGGCTGCGTGACATATTTTGCAATATGCCTCTTTATCAATTCCAGCTGCCTCTGCGAGGCAAGCGTTCGGAAGGGTGTCAGGTCTGGAGATGTGCCTTGAGATGCGATCACTGTCAGGGATAGATGGGTGTACGGGGGCGTAAGTGGTTGGATTAGAAAAGGGCAGGGTAGGGGCACAGACGAGAGCCTGCGAGCCCCCCCTCCTGGAGACCAGAGCGATGTCGAGATGGCGGTTATCGGGGGCTGGACGAACCCGCTGCGCGGATTCACGCTGACAGACTGCCCCCACTTTTTACAGCCGCAGGATATGAACTAGATTAATCTGGGACGGATTAGTGTGAAGGAGAGCCTCGTTGACCCGCATTCTCAACTGCCCGACGAGAAGGTTTGTTTATTGAGCGTCCATCGATCACCTCCAGGCGAAGCTCGTGGGGACGATCCCGTCAGGGTATTGGCACTCCACGGTGTTACCATGTCGGGTTCGGCATGGCAGGAGGTTGCGCCATTACTGCCAGACACATGGGAGTTCGTCGCGCCGACTGCCCTGGGGCACCGGGGAGGCCCCCTGTTGAGCGGAAAGGCGACGATCACACGTTTGGTCGATACGGCAGAGGAAACGATCAGGCAGAGCGGAGGTCATCGTTGGCACATCGTCGGCAATTCGATCGGCGGCTGGATGGCGCTCGAACTTGCCCGACGCGGCCATGCACTCAGTGTTCTGGCCATTTCACCGGCCGGCTGCTGGACGCCCGGGAAGCCTGACGCGTCGCGCGCGACTGATCGCCTCATTTCCATGCGCAAGCGGGCAAAAATGGTGGCGCCCCTGTCCCTCGTCTTGATGCGTATACCTGCAATTCGCAGGTTCGCGATGCGGGATGTCGCCTCGCACGCCGATCGTCTTAACGCCCGGCTGGCGATCAGGATGGTTCGCGACCTCGTCGAGTGCGACGCCGCTGATGACCTGCTCGCGACCACCGAGTGGGAGGCAGGCTTCGATCCGCCGCCGTGCCCGCTCACCTTTGCCTGGGGTCAGTGCGATCGTATCTTCCCGGTCGAGGTCAATGGCGCCATTGCTCGCGCCCGCGTTCCACAGGCGAGGTGGCTCGACATGGGCGATCTCGGCCATGTTCCGATGATCGATGATCCTGCTTTCGTTGCGCGTACGATCGTCGAACACCTACAATGGGTCACGCGCGCCTCGACGCCTTGAATTGCGAGACCTGTCAGATCCCATGAGGAAGGGATAGCGAGCCGCGTCAGAGTGTGCTTGCTGAAACTCTCTGGAGAGCAAGATCATGCTCAAGGCATCTGATCATCCCGCGACACCGGTCGCCATCCGCGTCGATCTTGGCGCAATTTTCGTTTCATTGGAACTTGGGAAATCGAGTTGGCTTGTCACATCGCTTTCACCCGGAAGCGAATAGACGTCGCGTCACATGATTCAAGGTGGCGATATTGCGGGTCTTTATCTCCTGTTTCAAAATTCTTCGCGATAAGGCGCGCGCCCGGAAGGGCAGGCTTTTCCCACTCGTTGTGATTCAGGAAGCCGGCTTGGATGGCTTCTGGATTGACCGGACGTTGAACAAGGAAGAATGGATCGAGAGCCGCGGCGTCGATCGCGGTTTCTCGCAAGCATTGGCGTGCGAAGACGGACCGTATCGACGGCGAAATGCTGGTCCGTACCCTGCTGGCGTTCAAACGCGGTGAAGCGTGGGTCTGCTCCATG
Organism: Asaia sp. As-1742; assembly: GCF_011753235.1. Lineage (NCBI taxonomy): Bacteria > Pseudomonadati > Pseudomonadota > Alphaproteobacteria > Acetobacterales > Acetobacteraceae > Asaia > Asaia sp. As-1742. The sequence goes on from NZ_VWWA01000038.1 coordinate 2,829, forward strand.
GTCCGTTCTCCGTCGCGCGAAGAGGAAGACCGCCGACGTTTCGGTCGGGAGCGTAAGGTCCTGGTTGGTGAGCGGACCCGGCACATCAACCGCGTCAAAGGTCTGCTGTTCGGTCAAGGTATTCGGGGTTACCAGCCGCTACGCCGGGATCAGCGTGCGTGTCTCGACGAGCTACGAACGGGCGATGGACATCCCGTGCCGAATCATCTCAAGAGCTAGATCGGGCGCGAACTGGGCCGCATCGAACTCCTCATGGAGCAGATCAAGGCGGTTGAGGGCGAACGGGATAAATCGGCGAAGATGAGCCTCAACGAACATTCGCCAGTCGCCCAGTTGCAGGGTCTTAAAGGAATTGGCACCGAGTTTGCTTCCGTGCTGACGCAGGAACGACTGTTCCGGCATTTTCACAATCGGCGACAGATCGCCGCCTATGCCGGTCTGGCGCCGTCGCCGTGGAAGAGCGGATCAATCGATCGCGAACAGGGCGTATCGAAATCCGGCAATCCACGTCTGCGGACAACCACGATGTGAGGTTGATCGTGGCGTTCCGTCGGCACACGCTGCTGCCACTGGACGATTGCCTTTATGCACTGCAGGCAACGATCCCGCATCTGACCCGGTCGTCCTTGCATCGCTGCCTTCAGCGACATGGCATTTCGCG
>NZ_VWWA01000039.1:0-3126 GCF_011753235.1 Asaia sp. As-1742
TGCCGAAATCGGAGTAGCGGTCGCCTCCCTGTACCCGAAAGTCGCGATCCCACTGGATTTCGGGGTGACCACCAGCACGCTGCATCAGGCGTTCACCACCGCCAGCCTTCTATGGCAACTCGGCGTCACGGCCGGCGAGACGATCTATGCCGGAGGGCGCCGCACCGCGCAGATCGACACGGCGCGCCTGCAAAATGACGCGGCCTGGCTGGGTTACCGGCAGGCCGTGCTCAACGCGCTGCGCGATGTGGAAGACCGGCTCGCCACGATAGGTGATGCCAGCGCAAGAACGTCTTCCATGAACCTCGAACTCGCCTCAGCCCAAGAACGCCTCATGCATACAGAGCGGGAATATCGAAGCGGCGAAGCTTCGCTCCTTACGACGATTGTCAACAGAGACCTTGTGGATCAAATCCACGACCGTGTGATAGCCACGCAGCAGGCTTTGGCGATCAGCGATCTGGCGCTGTACAAGTCATTGGGGGGCGGATGGGAAACGAATTCAACACGCTAAAAGCCACGAAAAGCTCTTGCACCGGATGTACGTGCTTTCTATCGACCGTTACCGGATAATAACTGAACAAGAGTCCTTTTCAATTTAGCCATTCCGTGGCGGCGGGTCGACTTTATGTTCCATAGAAAGAAAACGTCCCGTTGAAAACTTACCTGCGACAGCGACGCGCTGTTATTTCTATTTTCCCGCCCGCAATACGAAGTCGGTAACAGGGACCACCCTAACCCGCTCGTGACGAGAGAATGCGCGGCCCTCGCACTGTCAACTTCTATCATTGTGGCGAGAGGATCGACAGGATGACGTTGAGTCAATGCGTGCATCACGTCGGCACGAATGCCATCGTATACAATAAGTGGGGACGTGTTCAAATCAAAGTCGGCTGACATAATATCAATTACCGACATCCTGCCGTTTTTCAGAATCAGATATGCATAATCGAGTGATTTCACGAGTATAGTTTCGTACCCCGGCAATTTGTGGGGTAATAGCACAATTGCAATATCGATGGTGCCGTGGCGCAGCCTTTCAACGCAGGCCCTCTCACTACCATTCAAAAGCCTTAACCTTGGCAAGGTCGCGGTCAAGGTGCGGAGAAACGGCATAAGCGACTCATCAAAAAGATCGTCCTGTATCAGGAGATCGACCCACCGAACCGTTTTGGAAGGGTTCTGGCTCATCCGCGACCCAATTTCCATCTCCAAAGCATCGAGATGTTCCGCAATCCGCTCGACCAGATCTTCTGCCGCAGACGTCGCCTCGATGCCGGATGGCCCCCTTACAAGCAGGCGCTTTCCATAGAGTGCCTCTATCGCCTGAACGTGCGCTGAAGCGGTTGCTTGGCTGATACCGAGTCTAATGGCAGCCTTTGAGATCGACCCCCAACGGCAAACGTCCACAAACGTTCTGAGCTGGGATAAATAACTCATCCTGCCCCCAAGCGCCGACGTAATCAAAGACGCATTTGACAACACTAAATGTGACGGCCGAAGATCATATATCTTGGGCAAAAAGATCTACTGGGAGGAGGAGCGGGCCGACGGGTGACATAACACACCGTTCAGTCCCGCCCGAATCTTTCCGTTTTTATAAGCAGCACCCGGTCGCGCTGTCAACGTTAATTACCGAACGGCAATCAAAACAAGGCAGTGGATTGCGTCTGACCCAAGCACATCGCTGCCGGCGATTTTGCTCGATTCAAAGGAACGACTGACAAGACCATTAATACGAAATAGGAATATATTTCCTCACACTCCATGACCCTGCCCCATGGAATGTCCTTGTTTTTGAGTAAGGTCTGTCCAACCGGAGACAGGCAATGAAGAGATCACGTTTCACGCAGGACCAGATCATCGGGATACTGAAAGAGCATCAGGCGGGTGCGTCCGCGGCCGATCTGTGCCGCAAGCACGGGATCAGCGATGCGACGTTCTACACCTGGCGGTCGAAATACGGCGGGATGGAAGTATCGGAGGCGCGGCGGCTCAAGGCTCTGGAAGAAGAGAACGCGAAGCTGAAGCGGCTCCTGGCGGAGAGCGTGATGGACGTCTCGACGCTGAAGGACCTTCTGGCAAAAAACTCGTGACGCCCGGCTTGCGGCGCAATGCTGCGACCTGGGCGATTACGGAGCGGGGTTACACGCAACGCCGCGCGTGCCGGTTGGTCGGTATCGATCCGAAGACGTGGCGCTATGCGTCATGCCGCCCGGACGACAAGGCAGCGCGTGCCCGTCTGCGGGAACTGGCGGGAGAGCGGCGCCGGTTCGGGTATCGGCGGCTGCACATCCTGCTCGACCGCGAAGGGATCGCCATGAACCACAAGAAGCTGTTTCGGCTGTACCGCGAGGAGGGTCTGTCGGTCCGCAAGCGGGGCGGTCGGAAACGGGCGCTGGGCACGCGCGCGCCAATGGTGCTGCCCGACGGGCCGAACCAGCGCTGGAGCCTGGACTTTGTGTCGGACGCGTTGAACAGCGGACGGCGCTTCCGGGTGCTGACGGTGGTCGACGACTACACCCGGGAATGCCTCGGTCTGGTCGCCGACACATCGCTGTCGGGCGAACGGCTTGGCCGCGAACTGGACCGGATCGCAGAAAGCCGAGGCTTTCCCATGATGATCGTCAGCGACAACGGCTCCGAGATGACCTCGAACGCGATCCTGGCCTGGCAGGAAAAGCGGTCGGTGTTGTGGCACTATATTGCACCGGGAAAGCCGCAGCAGAACGGGTTCGTCGAGAGTTTCAACGGTCGCTTCCGCGACGAATGCCTCAACGAGCACCTGTTCCGTAATATCGCCCACGCTCGGACGGTCATCGACGCCTGGCGGGCCGACTACAACGCCGTCAGGCCCCATACCAGCCTCAATGGCATGACCCCAGAGGCTTTCGCTCAACATGCAACCAAGGCATATACCAACACACAGACCCTAACTAAAAACAGAGGGCACGTTCGGGGCAGGGTCATCCATTCCCTTCATGTAGACGGTTCAGTCTCCAGTCACTTATCAGCGATATCGTGGAATAAAGTCCGTCGTTCGCACGGAATGAGCGTATCCGCGGGTTGTTAACCATTAACCCCGAAATAAATCGAGCCACCAGGCTCCAGAAGAATTTCGTCGTC
>NZ_VWWA01000003.1:0-523358 GCF_011753235.1 Asaia sp. As-1742
GTCGGTCGCCGCCAGGTCCCCTGATCCACCCCACAAAAACACCCCACCCTCGCGGGGTGGAGCAGCCCGGTAGCTCGTCAGGCTCATAACCTGAAGGCCGCAGGTTCAAATCCTGCCCCCGCAACCAAAATATTTATACAAATTCCTACGCAACGCCTCAGCGTCACAGCCTGAGGCGTTTTTGGCGTTCCTGGCTTCACAAACTCAGCCTACGTTTGACAGCGCAATCAACCTGCACCCCATCGTGATCTGGTGATCTGGTGATCTGGTGATCTGGTGATCTGGTGATCTGGTGATCTGGTGCATCACGCACAACACACTTTGCAGTCTCTCCAAAGATACATCTACGCCTGCATCACCCGGCACCCGGCACCCGCCACCCGCAGGGCCAGTCATGGGGCAGACTGGTCTTTTAGGTCGACAGGGCCGGGATGATGGCTCCGTTAGGTGGGGGGAGAGCAAAGAGGCAGATTCAGACGAGAGAGATGATTCAAGTGCTCATACGCTCTTGTGATCGTCTTACTCATCAGCCCGTCGTTTGGGCGATCCAAAATCATTCTGATAAGCGCGGTGACCATGCGTCAGTCACCAGCGTCTGGTTGGCCTCGTCGGCAGACATGATGGTCCCGGACAAACCTATGTCCGCTTATAGGCCGTCATATCAAACGCTACCTGATTTCGTGCGGGCTTCAGTCTGGCCGCAGCACAGATCGGAGAGAAAGCCTGAGCCTAGACGCGCAATATTTTCCTCCAGCCGTCCTGATCAGATGCACATCTCCTCACGCAATGCCTCGCACGAACTTACGCCCATCAGCGACATGTCAGTGTGCACTTCACGCTGCAAAAGACCGATCGCATGACGGATCGACGCCTCGCCGCCCAGGCAGGCAGCATAGAGGAAGGGGCGGCCTACAAGCACCGCCGAAGCGCCACGCATCAGGGCCTTGATCACATCCGTGCCACGTCGAAAACCACTATCAACCAGCACGGTCATATCTGCGCTTTCAGCCTTCACCGCGCTGAGCACATCAATCGGGGAGACCGCACAGTCGAGCTGTCGCCCCCCATGATTGGACACGACAATACCATCGGCCCCGAGTTCCCTGGCTAGCCGCGCATCGTGGGGGGAGAGAATACCCTTTATGATGAGTGCGCCTCTCCAGTGTCGCCTCAGCATCTCGACATGCTTCCAGCTGAAGCTCGGGTAACCCGTTACAGCATTGATCTCGCGCGAAAAAATTGAGGGTCTGGCAACCGGGTCGATATTGCTGATTGCGGGAATTCCGCGTTGTTGCAACGTGCGCCATCCCGTTTTGTAAAGCCAGGAAGGATGACCGATCATATCCGCTACAAGACGTGCGGTCGGTCTGAATGGCATCGTATAGCCGTTGCGCTTGTTATTCTCCCGGTTCGACCCGACAGCGACATCGGCCGTGAGCATATACGCGGAAAAACCCGCATCGGCGACACGAGCGGCCATACGCCTAATGTTGTCTTCGTCGGGTTTTTGATACCCGGCAAACCAGCATCCCGGATAGGACCGTCCGATTTCTTCCATGGGCGTGATGGCGTTCGCGCTCAGAACGTAGGGTATGCGTGCCGCCCTGGCCGCGCGGGCCATGGCATTGTCCGCATCATAGCCAACGACGGCTGAGGCGCCCATGGGTGCGATCATGAACGGGCTGGCGTACTCCTGACCGAACAGCGTGATTTTCTGACTACATGAGGACACGTCGCGCAGAACACGCGGGATTGTTTTGATCCGAGCCAGCGCCGCGAGGTTATGCCGGACCGTAGCGCCGTCATCAGCTCCGCCCGCGACATAGCCGAAAATCGCACGTGGCAGATGCCGTTTTGCAAGATGCTCGAAATCGTTGAGGTTCAGGATAGACGAGGCAGATTTCAGCATGGCTCATGTCTCACATTTACAGGCTGTCGCGCTCTTGCGTCCTCGAATCTTTTGTCCAGCGGGAGAGGGGCAATGGGGCCGACAATGAAAAGATAGGACAGTGCCCCGAGCAGGCCGAAGAACCCGGTCGCGCAAAGCGGGACGAGGAATGAACCGTGGGTCAGACTGACCATTAGCCCCGTGAAGCTCGCAATCACGATACCGGCGATATTGGCCGCGCTGTTCTGCATCCCACCAAGTGTCGCAACAAGGTCCGGGCTGGGGGCGAGGTCGGCCGGCAGCGACCAGATATTCGCACCAGTGAAGGCAATGCCCCCAAACGAAAGTGAGAGGAGCGTGATGCAAAGCCATGTCTCGGTCACGAAAGCGGTCAGGGCAATGACCGACGAGAGAAGCAATCCACCAACGAGGCAGGTTTTGCGTGCGGCAGTAAGGCTCCACCCATGATGGTGGAGGCGATCGGATGACCATCCCCCGAGCCAGGCAGCCGGAATGGCGATGACACCCGGGATCATGCCGATCAGCCCGAGATCCTTGAGCGAAAAACCGTGGGCTGAAACGAGGTAGCTCGGAAACCAGGTGGCGAAGAAATAGAATACGAAATTGGCGCAAAAGAAGCCCAGCATCATACCCCAGACGGAGCGGTGTTTCAGCAGGGCTTTCCAGCTACCGGGAGGGGCTCTCAGGGCTGGCGGTTGAGTGGCTTTCAGGCGCGCAAGCTCGTCTGCCCTGACCCTCGGATGGGCATCGGGGTCATGATAGAGCCCAAACCATACTGCGACCCAGACAAGGCCAAGTGCTCCTGCCGCCACAAAGGCGAGACGCCATCCCAGCCATGCGATGAGCAGCGCCACGACAGGCATTGATAGAGCTGCGCCGGCGCGGGAGCCGCTATCGAATATGCCGGCTGCAAGACCTCGTTCCGCCTTGGGGAACCAGAGCGATGCGACCTTGGCATTGGAGGGATAGCTGCCGGCCTCACCGACGCCAAGCGCCAGTCTGAGCCCCAATATGCTCAAGGGGCCGCGAACAAGCGCTGTCAGAGCCGTGCAGACCGACCACCAGATCACGGCAAAAGCATAGGCAGAGCGCACCCCCACCCGATCCACGATCATGCCGAATGGCAATTGCATGAATGCGTAGGTCCAGAAGAACCCACCCAGAATAACGCCAAGGACAGCCGGATCGATATGAAGTTCGCGGGCCATGAACGGGGCGGCAATCGCGATTGTCGCCCTGTCGATATAATTGATGGTGGTGGCAGCAAAGCAGAGGATGATCATTAGCCAGCGAAGTCGGGGCATGATCTCTCTCCGATCATGAGCGAGGGAAGGAGTGTCGGTGTGGCAGACAGGCTGGGCCGGCTGACCGCTCAGTTCTCTGCAGGCCCAAAACGGTGGGGCCCGCAGAGAAGGGGAGGGTTCAGGCCTTGCGGGGTAGAACCCGACGCAGATACTCGCGATTGGTAGCGCTGACGCTCAGGCCGTCACCGCCGTAGTGCTCGACCAGAAAGGCGCTTTTGAAACCATGGGCGAGAGCCATCTTGATGGCCGCGCGATAGCTGATCACCCCGAATTCGAGCGGCGCCGGGGCCGTGACGACCATGCCAGTGGTCGCGTCTTCCGTGCGGTAGTAATTCTTGACGTGCCAGTAGCGGGCAAACGGTGCGACTTTCTGCATCATCGAGGCCCAGTGCTCGACAGGGCGATGCAGTCGGACCAGATTGCCCAGATCGGCATTGATGCCCACTGCAGGGTGATCGACATCCTGTACGAAGCGTACCGCGCTGTCTGCCGTGCCCAGATAGGTATCCTCATACATCTCCAGCGACAGACCGACCCCGACTTCCTGCGCATGACGTGCAAGTTCGCGGATGCGATCGACCGCTTTCTTCCATACGGACGGGTCATCGGGATTGACGCTGCCCTGCGCAGTCCAGAACCAGAGCGCCGCCTTTTGCGGGGGCGTAAGGGGATAAAATAGGCCGAAAGAGACTTCGGCAATGCCAAGTCTGGCCGCTGTGTCGATCACCCTGTGGCTATAGGCCAGATTCTCGTCGCCAGCCTCGGGATCGATGACCGAGCGCCGTGCGGTGGAAAGGCCCGGCATGGTCAGGCCCGCTTCCCGGACGAGATCGGCGAAGATTTTAAGGCGGGCCTCCGGCAGATCGGCGAGGCGTATCCAGGAGTCCGTGGGGTCGATTTCCGTGAAACCTGCATCAGTCACTTCAGACAGCGTGGCGGCCCATTGCTCCGGCGTCTGATCCTGCACGCTCGATCCGTCTGGCAGGATATTGGCATACTGGATCATGGCGGCAGCGATGGGCCAGTTGGTGCGATCATAGGTGGTCGACATGGTCGGTTCCTTCATGATGATGGAGGGCGAGAGGCCCTGACATCGGGCAAGGCGCGTGCGCATGCGCTCAATGCACGGGGCGATGCCGGGGGTGATGAGGGGGCGAATGCTCGGGGTTGTTGGTGCGCGGCAGGAACGCTGCGATGACAAGGCCGATCACGCCGGACAGGGCGACGGCGTAAAGTCCGGCCATGGGGGTGTGCCAGAACCCGGTGGCAAAGCTTCGGATATTCGGAGCGGCGAACCCGCCGAGATTACCCAGCGCATTGATGAGCGCGATCGCGCCGGCAGCCTGCACCCCGGTGAAATGGGCAAGCGGGAAATTCCAGAACACGGCCTGCACCGTGACAACGCCCGCTGCGGCAATGCACAGACCGATCAGAGCGACAGGTCCGTAGCCAGAGCCTGATATTACGAGCCCGATTGCTGCCGCCGCGAGACAGCCCAACAGCCCGAAGCGTGGGGCATCGTGCTTCTGGACAAGTTTCGTGACGACATAGGTGGAGAGAATGGCGCAGGCCCAGGGAATGGCACTGACCAGCCCGACACGCAGGCCGATTTTCTCATGCAGGATGGTCGAGACCTGCTCGGGCAGGTAAAAGACCACGCCATAGCTGGCAATCTGCATCACCATATAAAGCGCCAGAAACTGAAGCAGCTTGGTGGAATGGAGCAGGGCAGCCAGTCTGACACTGTGGCCCGTCGCCCCGGCCTTGCTGGCGGCCTCGCGCTCGAGGACGGTTGAGAGCGTGGCTTTCTCTTCTGTCGTCAGCCATTTGACGTCCTGCGGCCTGTCGGGCAACACGAAATAGGTGGCGATCCCCATGGCTACGGCCAGTCCGCCCTCGAGCAGGAACATCCACTGCCATCCGGCGAGACCGAAGGCGCCATCAAGACCGAACAGCGCACCCGAGAGCGGATTGCCGAAGGTCATCGCGAGCGGATAGCCGAAATAGAACACGCCCAGGACGCGGGTGCGCTCTTTTTCGGGAAACCAGAATGTCAGATAGAGCATGATGCCGGGAAAGAAGCCGGCCTCTGTCACGCCCAGCAGCGTACGCAGCAGCACAAAGGACAGATTGCCCTGGGTGAACATCATGGCGGCCGAGACAAGCCCCCATGTCACCATGATGCGGGCCATCCAGCGTCTGGCCCCGACGCGATAGAGAATGAGATTGCTCGGGATTTCGAACAGGGCGTAACCGACGAAGAAGATACCTGCACCGAAGGCAAACATGGCATCCGAGACGCCGACATCGGTTTGCAGCGCCTGCTTGGCCGATGAGATATTCGACCGGTCAAGAAAGGCCACGATATACATGAGGATGAGGAAGGGCAGCAGCTTGGCAAAGGCCTTGCCGGTTGCTCGGGCGCGCAGGGTGTCTTGCGAAGGCGCTTCGGCGCGCGGACTTGTTTTCTGATCGGGGCTCATGGTGCATGTGCTCCTCGCTCGCGCCAGTCTTGTGAGACTGGCGCGATGCTGGTCAGGCGGAAAAGAGGGTCAGGCGATCCGCCCTGCGAGTTCGTCTTCGATGTGAGCCCGGATGATCTCATCGAAGCTCTGCTCGGTCGTGAAGCCCAGCGAAAGGGCCCGGCTCGGGTCAAAGCCTCTGGCCCATCCGGCCACGATGCGAGCTATGGCCTCGTCGGGCTCCCGGCGGATGAGTGCGACCGCTTTTTCTCCGGCAACGCGGCGAAGGGCGGCAATCTGTTCTCCCACCGTGATCGACAGGGCGGGCAGGGAGAGATTGGGTCGCTCGCCCAGCCGGTTCAGATCGAGCACTGCGGCATGACGCAGGAATTGCACAGCCGAACGAGGGCTCGTCATCCAGTGGCGTGTGGTGTCAGGCACGGGCAGAGTTGCCTCAAGCCCGACCAGCGGCTCGCGTATGATGCCGGAGAAGAACCCGGAGGCCGCGCGGTTGGGTTTGCCGGGGCGGACGCAAATGGTCGGCAGACGCAGGCCGATACCATCGAAAATGCCTCGGCGGCGGTAATCGGCCAGCAGCAATTCGCCCATGGCCTTTTGCGTGCCGTAGCTGGTTTGCGGTGTCAGGATGTAGTCATCGGGAATGACATCGGGAAAATCACCGCCGAATACGGCGTTGGATGAGGCAAAGACAACGCGGGGTTTCCAGCCCTCACGCGCGCCATGATGGCGAATAGCCTCGAACAGCGCCCGTGTCCCATCGAGATTGACGCTGTATCCCTTTTCGAAATCGGCCTCGGCCTCGCCAGAAACAATAGCAGCGAGATGGAAGATGATGTTGGGGCGGCCGCTCAATAGGCGGTCGGCGGCGCCCGGCTGGGTGAGGTCGCATGTCATGGTTTCGCATCGTCCCGAGAACCCGGCTGGCGCTGAAGGTGCGACCACATCCGCGAGCGTCAGGATTTCGGGGCCGTCTGTTCCGGGAAGGGGATTCGCGACCAGGCTTTCAGTGAATTTGCGCCCGATCATGCCTGCTGCGCCAATGACGAGGATATGCATCTGTGTCACCTTTTCGTTCGGACTGGGCCGAATGGAGATGAACGAAACCTATCCGAAAGTTAATGGCGCGCTAGAAGCAAGATTGAACCGACCGATCAGGAATTCTGATCGACTCCTGTTCTATGGCGCTGAAAACCAGCTGGGCCGCAGGGGAAAGCGGTCGTCCCGGCTGGCTGATGAGCGAGAAGGGCCCGAGGAAATCGGGCATGGCAACTGAAAGACGGCGTATGAGCCCGGCCTTTTCGTAATGTTGGCTCACGCTGCAGGGGATGACCGCCAGCAGGCAGGAATGAAGCAACAGGTCGATGGTCGCGAACATCGAAGACGCTTCGATGGGATGGGCGGGCAAGGGCAGGAGTGCCGTGGTGAACGCGGCTTCTATTGCCCGTCTCATGGGGCTTGGCGCCGTCTGGAGAATCCATTTCTCGTTCGCTACGTCCTGCAGTGTCAGGGTGCCGGGGTCGGGCATCGGGTTATGGATGCTGGTCACGACGCAAAGCGGCTCCTGGGCGAGCTCACGGCAATCGAGTGCCATTGGGCCGTGCAAGCCGAGTGCGCGCCCGATGACAAAATCGAGGCGACCTGTTTCCATGCCCAGCAAGAGCGCATCGCTTGTGTCGATGGTCAGTGAGAGACTGATGCCGGGCTGCGTCTGGGCGATGCGGGCAAAGACGGGCGAAATGATATCGGGCAGGGCAGCCACAATCGAGCCCACGCGCACCGTGCCATAGGTCCCTTCCTGCATTGCGTTCATATCGAGCTGGAGCCTGTCGATATCATTGAGCATCAGTCGGGCATGGCGTGCGGCCAGAACGCCGCTTGGGGTGGGAAATACCCCCTGTGACGAGCGCTCGAAAAGGCGTGTGTTCAGGGCGTGTTCGACTTCCTGCAGCAACTTGGACACCGAAGGCTGGGAGAGATTCATCCGCTCGGCAGCGCGGTGCAGGTTATTGGTCGCTTCAAGTTCCAGAATGAGCCGGAGATGACGCAGCTTGAGACGGTTGATGAGAGAATGGGCGGTCATGAGATGGATATCCGCGTCACATAACGAGTGGACAGCCGCTGGGGCTCAGGGGCGCGCATGGGGCTTCAGATGCGCTCTCGCGCCATGACAATTGCTGAATCATATGCTGTATCGAAGGCTCCGCCGAAACGTAACCAGTGGAGTCATGATACGGGCGCACCTAGGCCTGCGGGCTCAGCGATATCTGCGGGATGCACTGGCGCAGGAGTGTCATGACAGTGAGCGCTGCCGGAGTTGGCGCGCGTTCACGCACGGTCATGATCCCCCATGGGGCGACATTGAAGGAAAAATCGATCGGCAGAATTGCGATCTGACCGAAATCCGATTGCAGGGCGGCGGCCGGAGCCGAAAGCAGGGTGAGCGCCTGGCTGCGCGTGATGTAGGCGAGTGTCATCATCCAGGAATCCGATGAGACGATGCGGGTTGGCAGGGGCAGTTCGCGCTCGAGAAAGAGTTCCTCTAGGCGCTGGCGCGACCGGCTGCCGCGACGCTGGAGAATCCAGGGAAGTTCAGACAGGGTTTCGAGCGTGTGCGGCCCTGAAGCTGCGAGCGGATGGTCTGGAGCTGCTGCCACAACGAGTTGCTCTGACGCAATCTCCTCGTAGCTCACAGGATGAGCCGACGGAATGACGGGGCGACGGCCCAGCATGATGTCGATCTGTCCATCGATGAGCATCTGGAAAAGACTGTCGCTTGGGCCACTGCGTATCTCGAGCTCGATTTCAGGATAATCATCCTGTGCAATGCGCAACATGTCGGCGAGCGACTGCACCACCGGGCCATCGATGGCGCCAATCGAGACATGGCCAATCCTGCCATCGACAAGGGCGTTCAGTTCAACGCGGGTACGCTCGAGTTCATCGAGCATGACAAGCGCGTGGCGGGTCAGAACCTCGCCTGCAAAGGTGGGGATCATCCGTCGCCCCTCCAGCCGGAACAGCCGGATTTTCATCAACTCCTCGAGATCGCCGATGAGTTTGGAAGCGGCAGGCTGGGCCATGCCAAGGCTCTCGGCCGCGGCCAACAGGGTCGAGTGGCGCGAAAAAGCCGCGAGAAGTTGCAGATGCCGAAGCTTGAGGCGCGACGCGATGAACCAGAACGGGCCAAGATGGGAATGTGACATGGCAAGTTTCATATTAAAATAGGTATGGATCGTATCGATACGAATATTGGACGCTCCCCGTTCCGGGTGAATATTTCTACGTCCACGACATCGCTGGAACATCCCGTTTCCAGCGTCCATCAAAATGATCGTGAGGAAATATCATGGCCGTTCAGACAATCAGAAGCGCTGCTGTCATCGGTGCGGGCTATATGGGCGGCGGTATTGCGCAAAGCATGGCGGCGGCCGGTATGCGTGTCACGCTGGCTGATATTTCGCCCGAGGCCACGCAGCGCGCGCATGAACGCCTGCTGGGTGAGGCGCGCGCCTTCGAGGATCAGGGGCTCATCCTGCCGGGCAGCTATGATCGTATCATGACCAATCTCACCACGGCTGCCTCAATCGAGGATGCCGTGCGCGACGTCGATTTCATCGAAGAGGCCGTTTTCGAGCGTGAAGACGTCAAGAAAGAGGTCCTGGGGCGCATCAGCGCAGCCGCGCGGCCCGATGCCATTATCGGGACCAACACCTCCACCATTCCTGTGCACGTTCTCGCCCCGTTTGTGACAGGGCAGGCCCGTTTTCTCACCGTACATTTCAGCAATCCGGCCCCGTTCATTCCGGGTGTCGAGCTTGTATCGGGTGTGGAGACGACAAAGGAGGTCGTGGCAACGGTCAAGGAGATGCTGGGCCGCGTGAATCGCCAGTCGGCCGAGGTGGCAGATCGCCCGACCTTTGTGCTGAACCGCCTGCAATATGTGCTGTTCAAGGAAGCGAACACCATTGTGGAAGAGGGGATCGCCACGCCGCAGGATGTGGACACGATCGTGCGCTCCACCTTCGGCTTCCGCCTGCCTTTCTTCGGGCCTTTTGCCATCGCCGACATGGCGGGTCTGGAAGTGTATGTGAACGGTTTCGTGACGGCCGAGAATGCGTTTGGCGAGCGTCTTTCATGCCCGGACACGGTGAAGAAGCTCGTTGCGGAGGGCAAATACGGGGTCAAGAACGGCGCGGGATATTACGGGCAATATACGCCGGAGGAGGCGGCAGCGCTCGTGGCCTACCGGAACAAGGCCTATGCCAAGATGGCAGAACTGCTGCGTGAGCTCGGCCCGTCGCCTCTCGAAAAGAAATGATCCTCAAAGCCCGAGCCTTTTCACAGCTCTTACGGGACACCGTAAGAGCTGTTTGCTGGAAGGCTCTCAAAGAGCAGAGTCACCGTAACGTGGTGTCCGGAACATAAGGAGCACATATTGCAAAGTAGAGCGTATCGCAAAAACCTCTCCGATACGGTGTCAGGACCTCCCTGTGGAACGCGATTTGTCACATGGTCACCAAGCCAAACTACATCTCGGCCTTAGTCCCCATCAGGTCGAATAGGACGATGCCCGGCACAGGGGTGCGGTTTATTGTGTGCAACGATTTATTTACGGACTTCGTTTCTCGTTAACTTTATACTTGAAAATATTACCTAAAAACGATTTCATGGTCGGGGTGGGAAAACTTCGAGTTTACATTGCGCTACAGAGTGATTTAAATGGAAAGTCATTCACGTTGGCGGAACGGAACTTCGAGGTCATGTCTGATAGGGTGAGTTTCCCGGGATTGTCGTGCTGAGGGCCGAAAGCTCCCGTCGTGCTGCGTTGCGCGCGCATGTGCATGAGGCGCACGAGCAGCTCGATCACCTTATCGGAGATCTCGCGTCAGTGGGGAACTATCGGCGCTATGTTGCCGGTATTGCCGGTTTCCGCCTCGCTGCCGAAAATGCCCTTCAGGGGCAAATCTACCCCACATGGTTTGAGGGCTGGCGACCTGTCAGTATGCAACGCAGTCTGAATGAAGACCTGCAGTCTCTTGAGATCGTTCCGCCCGAGATCAAGGCGATTGCCGCGCCTGCAACAGATTCAGAACTTCTGGGTATGCTTTATACGCTCGAGGGATCGGCGCTGGGCGGGCGAGTAATTGCGCGGCGCGCTGCGGCCCTTGGCTTCGATGCGACCTATGGAGCCAGTCATCTGGCCGAACAGACGGCGACGCCAGATAACTGGCGCAGCTTCCTGGTCCTTCTGGAAAATGCTCCCGAATTTGATGCGGATGAAGCAGGGCGCGCCGCTGCCACCCTGTTCCGTCATGCGCGTGATGCTGTGAAGATGGTCGATCGCGCCGAGGAAAAAGTCGATGGCTGAGTTTGGTCAGGTCGATCTGACGAGTTGTGATCGCGAGCCGATCCACATTCCAGGGAGCATCCAGCCTCATGGCTGTCTGATCACCTGCACGATCAACGATTTTGTTGTTCTGCGGCACTCGGCCAATGCACCGGCAATGCTGCATCATGAGGGGCTGGGGATCGGGGCTGACCTGATCGCGCTTTTTGGTGCGGATGTCATTCATGACATCCGTAATGGCCTGACTCTGAGCGTGACGCAGCGTCGCCCGGTTTTCCTGCTCAATCAGGAGCTGGGACCGGATCTGTTTTTCGATCTGGCGGTGCATATCGTTAACGGTGAGGTGGTGCTCGAATGTGAGCCAGCCGCGCCGACGCACCGTGCCACCAAGTTTCTCACCCAGCTTCACGGCATGATGGACCGTGTACGCAAGACGACCGATATCACGCGCCTTTTCGATGTCGTGACCATGCTCATGCGCGGCCTGCTCGAATATGACCGTGTGATGGTCTATCGCTTTGCCGATGACTGGTCTGGCAAGGTCGTCTCGGAAGCGCGGGCGCTTTCGCTCGAAAGCTTTCTGGGGCAGCATTTTCCGAGCGCCGATATCCCGGCCCAGGCGCGTGAACTCTATCGGCGTTCGCCCATTCGCATGATCGGGGATGTAAAGTTCGTCCCGGTCCCGCTGGTCGAGGGGGAGGGGCTCTCGCCGCTCGATATGTCCCTGGGGCAGCTTCGCAGCGTTTCACCGATCCACTGCGAATATCTGACCAATATGGGCGTTCGCGCCTCCATGTCGATCTCGATCGTCATCGATGGCGCCCTGTGGGGCATGATTGCGTGTCACCATTACGCGCCTCGCGTGCTCCCGATTGCCGAGCGCGCCGTCGTGCAGATGTTTGCGGAGTTCTTTGCGCTTCAGGTTATCGTCATCCTCAAGACCACGCGCCTTCAGGTTGCGGAGCGAACGCACGGGCTGATCGAGAGCGTCCTGCGCAATGCCGCCTCCGTGTCCGATATGCCCGCCTATCTGCGCGGGCAGATCAGTCGTCTGGCACCGCTCATACAGTCCGATGGTATTGCCATCTGGATCGATAATGAATGGACGGGACACGGGATTGCAGCGCCTCGCGAGGTGCAGGATCGCTTCGTGGAGCTGGCCCGCACGAAGGCTGGAACACAGATCTGGCAGTCGGACCATCTGGTCAAGGATCACCCCTGGATCGCGGCGCATACAGCGCATGTTGCTGGTGTGTTGATCATTCCGATCTCACCCCAACCGGAAAACTACGTTTTCCTGTTTCGCCGTGAAATCGTGCAGACCATCAACTGGGGCGGGGATCCGCAGAAGACTTATCAGCATGGGCCACACGGCCCGCGCCTGACGCCGCGCCAGAGCTTCGCGATCTGGAAAGAGCAGGTGCATGAGCGCTGCCTTCCCTGGTCCAGCTTCGACATCGAGGCCGCGGCCCAACTGCGCTCGGCCCTGATCGAGGTGATGGGCGTCTATCATCAGCAGCAGCTTTCCGAGCGGGCTGACGCCGATTTGCGCCAGCGCATGCTCAATGAGGAACTCAACCACCGCGTGAAGAATATTCTGGCGGTTGTGCAGTCTCTCATCGGTCGCCCTGTGGCCAAAGAGCGCACCATTGAGGAATATGTCGAGATTCTGCGTGGGCGTATCAAGGCACTTGCGAGTGCGCATGATCAGGTTGCGCGCACCGATGGCGGTGGATTGCTGCGCACCCTGCTGGAGGCCGAACTCGAACCCTACCGGCATCAGCCAACCGCCGTCATTCTCGATGGCCCTAATCTATGGCTCCCCGGGCCTGCCCTGTCGGTTGCCGCCCTGACATTGCACGAACTGGCAACCAACGCCGCGAAATATGGCGCGCTTTCGGTGCCGAGCGGCAATCTGCATATCCGCTGGTTCATTGACGAGGCTGAAGGCTGCTGGGTGCTTGAATGGACCGAGACAGGCGGCCCCCACGTCAATCCGCCCAAAGGCAACGGGTTTGGCTCCATTTTGCTCGAACGTGCCATCCCGCATGAACTGGGCGGAACGGCGAAGCGGGAGTTCAGGCCGGAAGGCCTCTTCATCCGCCTGACTTTCCCGGCCCGTCATGCTGTTCTGGTGGCCGAGACAGCCACCGTGCCCGAAGCCGAAGGGCCGATTGTGGCCGATACTGCCCAGACGGAGCGTCTGCACGCGGCCAATGTGCTTCTGGTCGAGGACCAGCTTTTGATTGCGATGGAAACGGAGCAGGCTCTCAGCACCTATGGAGTGCGTCATATCCGTACGGTCTCGTCGGTCTATGAGGCATTGCAGGCCATCAAGGACCGCTGCCCGGATATTGCGCTGCTCGATTTCAACCTGGGCAAGGAAAACTCTCACGAAGTGGCAACGCTTCTGCGCAAGAAGAATGTGCCGTTCATCTTCGCAACGGGCTATGCCGACCGGACAATGATTCCGGCTGAATTCAGGGATGTTCCCGTTCTGCGCAAGCCCTACTCAATCAAGAGCGCCGTTCAGGAATTGCTCCGTGTTTTCCCTGAGGGAGGGGACGCCTGAGGCTAGGGACTGCGGCCTTTTCTGAACAAAATTAACGGCGTTTACCGCACTCTGACGTTCTTGACTTGTTCCTGCACGATACCCATTTCGGGTGTATGAAAAAGACCCTCGCCGCACGTCTGGAAATCCTCTCCGATGCCGCCAAATACGATGCGTCCTGCGCATCGAGCGGCGCGCGTTCGAAGAAGAAACCGGGCGAGGAAGGGCTGGGCTCCAAGGCGCCAAACGGGATCTGTCATGCTTACACGCCCGATGGGCGCTGTATCTCGCTGCTCAAGATCCTGATGACCAATTTCTGCATCTATGACTGCGCTTACTGCATCAATCGCTCATCGTCGAAAATCGAGCGCACGCGGTTTACAGTCGAGGAAATTATCTGGATTACGCTTGAGTTCTACAGGCGTAACTATATTGAGGGTCTGTTCCTCTCTTCGGGCGTCATCCGTTCCTCCGACTATACGATGGAGGAAATGGTACGTGTGGCGCGCGAACTGCGTCTCGTCCACCATTTCCACGGCTATATTCACCTCAAGACAATCCCCGATGCGGCACCGCACCTCATTGAGGAGGCCGGTCTCTATGCAGATCGCCTTTCCATCAACGTGGAAATGCCGACCGATGCCGGATTGGCGGCTTATGCGCCTGAGAAGGATGCGGGCCATATCCGGCAGAGCATGGGCGCGCTGCGCCTGCGTATTCAGGAGTCAGGCGACAAGACGCTGAGTGGCCGTAAGCCAAGACGCTTTGCGCCGGGTGGCCAGAGCACACAGATGATCATCGGAGCCGATAAATCGACCGATCGCGATATCCTGCGCAGCAGTGCCTCGCTCTATTCCGGTTATGCGCTGCGTCGCGTCTATTATTCGGCTTTCAGCCCCATCCCCGATGCCTCGCTGGCCTTGCCCGCCCAGTCTCCCCCGCTCCTGCGGGAGCATCGCCTGTATCAGGCGGACTGGATGGTTCGGTTCTATGGTTTCTCCTTCGAGGAGATCGTTGCTGAACGGCAGGATGGCATGCTCGATCTGGAGCTTGATCCGAAGCTTGCCTGGGCTTTGCAAAACCGCGCCCAGTTTCCGCTCGATCTGAACCGAGCCAGCCGTGAAATGTTGTTGCGCGTACCGGGCCTTGGTCCGCGAAGTGTCGGTGCCCTGCTTTCGGCGCGCCGTCATCGGATCATCAGGCTGGAAGATGTGGAGCGTCTGAACGTGTCCCTGCGCAAGATCAAACCCTTTGTGGTGACAGCGGACTGGTCGCCCGGCCGTCTGATCGACAAGGAGAATCTCGCTGCATCGTTCCGCCCGCAGCCGCAGCAATTGAGCTTGCTGTGAAGTCGATTTCTCTCCCGGCAGATGCCGGGTTTGAACAGTGGCGCAGCACGGCGAGGGCTGCGCTATTACATGGGTTGAGGCCGGACGAGCTCGAATGGGTCACCCCTGACGCAGACCAGCCGGAGCTGTTTGAAGCTGCTGAGCCGGTTGCTGCTTTTGAGCCGACCGCTGACGGCCCGACTCTTTCTGGCGCGCATGTCAGCAAGGCAGGGCTTGCCATGCTTCGTTCGATCCTGCGGTACCGCGATCCGAAGCGTTTCGCTCTTGCCTATCGCCTGCTTTGGCGGCTCCAGACAGAGCCCGCGCTTCCCGCAATTGCCACAGATCCGGAAGTGCGTGAGGCCGCGCGTATGGACCATCAGATCCGTCGCGACGCGCACAAGATGAAGGCATTCCTGCGGTTTCGGGAGGATAACGCAGAAGAGGGCGCGCGGAGGCGTTTTATCGCCTGGTTCGAGCCTGAGCACTATATTCTTGAGACGGTGGCCCCGTTCTTTGCCGAACGCTTTTCAGACATGGACTGGCTCATTCTGACGCCAATCGGGTCGATCCTGTTCGAGAACGGCAAGGCAGCCATTGAAAGAACGCCGTGCGAGCCGCCGGACCTGAAAGATGATGTCGAGACATTGTGGCATCGCTATTATCAGTCGATCTTCAACCCTGCGCGCATCAAGACAAAGGCGATGCGTTCGGAAATGCCGACCAAATACTGGAAGAACCTTCCTGAGACGCGGCTGATTCCATCAATGCTTGCCAATGCCGAAAACCGTGTGGCAGCCATGGTTGCCTTGCAGAATGATGGAACAGCCCCCGGCTTTCATGAGCGCCATCAGGCGGAATGGCAGCGCAAGGCGGAGGAGGTCAGTGCAGCAGAGGCTGGCCTGACGGGACTGCCGGCGCTGGCGACGGCTCTGGAGCGCTGCCAACGCTGCTCATTGTGCCGCCATGCGACACAGGTGGTGCCCGGTATCGGGCCCGAGAACGCATCCCTCATGATGATCGGTGAACAGCCGGGCGATCAGGAGGATTTGCAGGGCAAGCCCTTCGTCGGCCCGGCCGGACAGGTTCTTGACCGTGTTCTTGCAACTGTTGGCATCGAGCGTGAGAATGTCTGGATGACCAATGCGGTCAAGCACTTCAAATTTGTCTCGAAGGGCCGCCGGCGAATTCACCAGACGCCGGACAGAACCGAGATCGTCGCCTGTTCGGACTGGCTCCGTCAGGAGATTGCCCTGGTCCAGCCAAAGCTCATCGTCACGCTGGGTGCAACCGCCTTGCAGTCACTTGAGGGGAAGAGTGCGAGGCTAGGTGCCAGCCGGGGGCATGTGCGCGGCGCCAGTGGCCTGCGCCCCCCGAGCCTCGCAACCATTCACCCGTCCTATCTGCTTCGCCTCCCGGACCCGCAGCGGGCGCAGGAGGAGGAAGCCCGGTTCGAGCAGGAACTCGGCGTCGCACGCGACTGGCTCCGTGCGCAGCAGGCAGCGACGTAGCCAGCGCGTTGCAGGAGGCTCCTGTCGAAACTTGAGGAGCGCGAAGGCTGTCGTCGAGCTCTTCATCCTCTCCCGCGTATTGACGCCGCGACCGAACCGCTTCCGGTGCGTCTCAGCTTTCCTGTGTCACGCGCATCCAGACTGCCGCATTACCCGGCAGGAATCCCGGCTTGTCGATAGGGTGGCTGGCCAGAATGATGTCGCCCTTTGGAAGAGAGACAGGATCGCTGCCACAGTTTAGCACGACGCGGATCGGGCCATTCGTGAACTCGACCACGTTACGGCGTTCCTCCGCCCATCTGAGCGCACCATGACCGAGCCCGGCGGCTTTGCGTTCGGCAAGCAGTGCGCGATAGAGCGCGAGTGTCGAGTCAGGGTCCTTTTCCTCTACCGAGACCGCGTAGGTCTTGTAGTGTTCGGGCTGGGGCAGCCAGAGTTTGCCTGTCTCATTGAAGCCAAGCGATGGCCCCTTGTCGCTCCACGGCAGGGGGATACGGCAGCCATCGCGACCGATCTCCTTGCCTTCGGTGCGGAAAAAGGCGGGATCCTGCCGGTACTTCCGGTCCAGCGTGGTGTGATCCGGGAGGCCAAGCTCTTCTCCCTGATACAACGTGGCTGAACCAGGCAGGGCAAGCGTCATGAAGATCACGGCCCGTGCCCTGCGCAGGCCCAGCGCCTCGTCAGGTTGCTCGTGTGCCGCGTCGATTCCCTGCGGGCGTGCGCCGGCGTCCTTCAGGCCTAGCCGTGAGGCATGGCGTACGGTGTCATGGTTGGACATGACCCATGCTGTTATGGCGCCAACCTTGTGCATGGCCTCAAGGGAGTCGGTGATGATTTCCCGATACTTGGCAGCGTTCCAGCGACAGAGCAGATAGTCGAAGTTGAACGTCTGCTGCATCTCGTCAGGCCGGACGTAGCGTGCAAGGCGTGAGAGCGGCTTGACCCAGGCCTCGGCAACCAGCATCCGGTCACCGGGGTAGCTGGCCAGAAGCCTGTGCCAGCTGCGATAGATTTCATGCACGCCGTCGCGGTCCCACATGGGGGCGTCGCTCGGGGTCTTGTCGTCATCCTCGCCCACCATCGTGGCGCGCTCGGTATAGGGCGGAAGGCCTTTTTCCTTGATCAGGCCATGAGCCACGTCGATGCGGAAGCCGTCGACACCACGATCCAGCCAGAAGCGCAGCACGGACTCGAATTCTGTCCGGACCTCGGGATTGTCCCAGTTCAGGTCGGGCTGACAGCTATCGAACAGATGCAGATACCATTGACGGGGCTTGCCATCCTTGCGTTCAGGTTCACGTGTCCAGGCGATCCCGCCAAAGACGCTCTGCCAATTATTGGGTGGCTCATCGCCATTCTCTCCCTTGCCGTCGCGAAACAGATAACGCGCACGGGCGACACTACCGGGTTCGGAAGCCATGGCTTCCTTGAACCAGACATGCTGATCGGAGGTATGGTTGGGCACCATGTCGGCAATGACGCGCAGACCATGATCATGCGCCTGCTTGATCAGCGCTTCGTAGTCATCGACCGTGCCGAAAATCGGGTCGATCTTTCGATAATCGGAAATGTCGTAACCCGCATCCCCCTGCGGGGACTGGAAGCAGGGCGAGATCCACAAGGCATCAATCCCGAGGTGCTCGAGATAGGGCATATGGCTGATGATGCCCGGTAGATCGCCAATGCCATCACCATTGGAGTCTGCAAATGAGCGTGGATAGACCTGGTAGATGACCGCGTCTTTCCACCAGACAGGATTCGAACCGTTCTGAGACATCGCATTGTTTTCCATGAGATTAGTCTCAGGAAACATCTGGCTGGCAGCCGGGTTGGCTTAGTCACACTAAATTGCACCGATCCACCCACCCCGCAGGATGGATGGATCGCAGATTTCAGATCAATTGCCGCGAGGCAAAAGGCGAGAACGACTTACTTCTGATATCCCGCCTGACGGATGACGCGATTGGTGGCGGCATTGGCGGCTGAGAGGCCAGCGTCAACGGTGGTTGAGCCTGCAAGAACAGAGGCGATTGTCTGGCCAACCTGCGTGCCGATGCCCTGGAACGGGGTGATATCGACAAACTGAGCCCCGACATAGGGGCGCGGCTGGGCCGTCTGGCCTGAGGGGTTCGAGGTCTCGATGGCCTTCAGCACGAAAGACGAGAAGGGTGCGACCTTCTGGTATTCAGCAGACTGATAGGACGAGCTGCGCGTGCCGGGGGGAATATTCACCCAGCCATCCGTCTTGGCCACAAGCTGGATATATTCCTTGGAGGTCGCCCACTGGATGAAGGTGCTGGCGGCCTCGGCATGGGTGGACGATGCCGGAATGGCAAGGTTCCACGACCAGAGCCAGGTCGGGCCACCCTTGAAGCTGCCGGTGGGCAGGGAGGCAAAACCGACCTTGTCAGCCACAGAGCTCTGCTTGGGGTCGAATACCGTGCCCGCTGCACTGGTGGCATCGACCCAGATGGCGCAATGCCCAGTGGCGAAAAGGGACAGGTTCTCATTGAACCCGTTTGCACTGGCACCCGGCGGCCCGAACTGCTTGAGAATAGAGCTGTAATAGGTGATGGCGTTATGCCAGGCCGGGGTATTGAGCGTTGGCTTCCAGCTCATATCGAACCACTGACCGCCAAAGCTCGTGACCATGGTGGTGACCACCGTCATGTTCTCGCCCCAGCCGGGTTTGCCGCGCAGGCAGATGCCATAGGTATCGGTCGATTTGTCGGTCGTCTTGGCCGCGAAGTCGCGGATCTGGTCCCAGCTTGGCGTTTCGGGCATCGTGATCCCGGCCTTGGCGAAGAGGTCCTTGCGATAAAGCGTCATGACGCTCTCGGCATAGAAGGGCAGGGCATAGACCTTGCCCTCATAGCTCACGCTCTCACGCACAGGCGCGATGATGTCCGGCAGGTCATAGGCAGCAGACAGATTATCGAATTTGTAGAGCCAGCCCTGCTTCGCCCAGAGCGGAACCTCGTAATTGCCGATGGTGAGGATATCGAACTGACCGGCATGGGTGGCAATATCGGTCGTCACGCGCTGACGCAGCACGTTTTCCTCAAGCGTGACCCAGTTGAGGTGGATATCGGGATGCGCTTTCTCGAACACGCCCGACAGCTTGCGCATCTCGATCATCTGCACGTTGTTGACGGTCGCGATCGTCAGGGTCGTATCGGCCTTGGCCTGGGCGCCAAGTCCCAGCCCGAGGGCGGCGCTGGCCAGAAGCAGGGATTTCTTCATGTGGGCTGTCCTTGGAAAAACTCTGGTGAGGTAAGGCACTAGGGTGGGCTCTGGCAGGCGGCAGAGGGGCCTGCCATGCGGGACAGGCGGAGCCATGTTCCGCGAGGGGGCGGCTTAAATGTAACAGCCATTCCCTGTCGCTAGGCGCTCAGGGCACGGCGAACGGGGCGGGGTGATATCAGGGCCGTTGGCAGCGGGGTCGGTATGATGCCTGAGCATGGATCACGTAACTCTTGGCGTTCGGGTTCCTGCGTCCCATTCCTTGAGGAAACGCGTCGGCACACGCTGTCACCCTTTCGGTAAATTAACAAGAAGATGACAAGCCTGTAACATAAATGTGTTATGCGTGTCCGTCCCTTGTGGGGCGGGCAGGCATTGGCATGTCGTGCCTTGCGGTGCGGGCGGTAGAGGTTCTGTAACAATTCATACAATCTGTAGTGCTTTCGCCCTAGTTCTCCGCATTCTTCTTGCTAATACGGAGGTCAAGGACATCGTTCTTGGTGTCTTCACAAATATAGGAAGATGACGAGCATGATCTCGAAGAAAACTTTTTGCATGTTGGCACTCGCTGCCGCGCCTTCTCTTGCGGCTCTTGCCTATGCACATCCTCCGGTTCCCGGTCCTGTCGGTCCCGTTCCCCCGCCGCCGGGCCATATGGGCATGATGATGCCCCCGCCGCTGATGGGCATGTTGCGCGGTGTGGATCTGACGAAGGAGCAGCGCGACAAGATCCATGCTCTCATGCATGCCCATCGTCAGGATCGTCGCGAGGCGATGCACCAGCGTCGTGATCTGGACACCCAGATTGGCGCCCTGCTTCTTGCAAAGGGGCCTATCGACAAGGCGAAACTCGATGGGCTCATCAAGCAGAAGGAGGCCCTGAACGCCAAGGATGAAGAGGCGATGGCCGCCGATGCCGTGGCTATCCATGATGTTCTGACACCCGAGCAGCTCGACAAGGCCCGCGTGACGCAGGACAAGCTCGACGCGCTTGAAGGCCAGATCCGTGATCTGCTGCGGCCTCCCCATGTAAAGGGCGCCGCCGACAAGGATGACGACGACGCACCCTGATCCCGCAACGCCGCGAGGTGCTGCCGAGGGGGCGGGTAACCGCCCCTGAAGGTCGGGTCCATGACGATCACTGCTGCTCACCCTGTGTGGGTCGGGTGACCTGATTGATGTGTGACCGGGAAGAAGAGGGGCAGGTGGGGCAGATCGCTGTCCCGCCTGCCACTTTTTCTGTCATCGTGATGCTGAAACAAGGGCAGGTGGGCGCAGGGCAGGTTTTGCCTTGACTTTGCCGCCCCACCCCTTTAGCTCCCTGTCCAGATTTGAAACGCCACCTCGCGAAGACTCGCGCAGTGGCGTCTTTCTGTTGCTTATAAGGGTTAAACGTGTTCGACACGCTTTCTGGCAAGCTTTCCGGTGTATTTGAGGGTCTGTCCAAGCGCGGCAGGCTGTCCGAGGCGGATGTTGCCGAAGCGATGCGTGAAGTGCGTCTGGCTATGCTGGATGCCGACGTGGCGCTCCCCGTTGTGCGTGACTTCGTCAACAAGGTGAAAGAAAAGGCCGTCGGGACGGAGGTGCTGGAAAGCATTTCTCCCGGTCAGGCTGTTGCCAAGATCGTCAATGATGCCCTGATCGAGGCGCTTGGCGGTGCGGGCAATGTGCCGCTGAACCTTGCGGCTGCGGCTCCGGTGCCCGTCCTGATGGTCGGTCTGCAGGGCTCGGGCAAGACCACGACATCGGGCAAGATTGCCCTGCGCCTTCTGACCCGTGAGCGCAAGCGCATCCTGCTGGCCTCGCTCGACGTGCAGCGTCCTGCCGCGCAGCTTCAGCTTCAGCAGCTGGCCGAGCGCGTTGGCGTGGGCTCGCTTCCCATCATCGCTGGCCAGCAGCCTGTCGAGATTGCGAAGCGCGCTCTCGAGACGGGTCGTCGCGAAGGCTATGACGTCGTCATTCTCGATACGGCAGGTCGTCTGTCGATCGACGAAGCCCTGATGCAGGAAGTGCGCGACGTACGCGATGCGACCAGCCCGGTCGAGACTCTGCTCGTGGTCGATGCCATGACGGGTCAGGACGCGGTGAACACCGCGCAGCGCTTCAACGAGGCGGTCGGCATCACCGGTGTCGTCATGACCCGTATGGACGGCGATGCACGCGGTGGTGCGGCGCTGTCGATGCGTGCGATTACCGGCGCGCCCATCAAGCTGGTGGGTCTGGGCGAGAAGCTCGAGGCGCTGGACGATTTCTATCCCGAGCGTGTGGCCGGACGTATTCTCGGCCTTGGCGATATCGCCGGGCTGGTCGAGAAGGCCAGCGAGACGCTCGACCATGAAGAAAGCGAACGCGTCGCCAAGAAGATGATGGCGGGCAAGTTCGACCTCGACGATTATGCCTCGCAGCTGCGTCAGATCGGCAAGATGGGCTCCATCTCCGGTATCATCGGCATGCTGCCCGGTATGGGTAAGCTTAAGGACAAGCTTGGCGATCAGGATCTCGATACCTCGATCTTCCGGCGCCATCAGGCCATTATTTCCTCGATGACCAAGGATGAGCGCAAGACGCCCTCGATCATCAAGGCCTCCCGCAAGAAGCGTATTGCTGCCGGTTCCGGCACGACGGTTCAGGAGGTCAACAAGTTGCTCAAGCAGTTTGACGACATGTCCACCATCATGAAGCGCATCAGCAAGATGGGCCTCGGTGGCATGAAGCAGATGCTTTCCGGTCTCATGTCGGGCGGTGCTCCCGGCGGGCGGCCCGGCGGTGGCTTTGGCGGCCCGCGTCGCTAACCCCAACCGGCATGATTTTCACATAGTTTTCGATACTCTGGAGTAAAAATATGAGCGTTAAGATCCGCCTTTCGCGCGCTGGTGCCAAGAAGCGTCCGTACTACCACATCGTGATTGCTGACAGCCGTAGCCCCCGCGATGGCCGCTTCATCGAGAAGGTTGGCGCCTACAACCCGATGCTGCCTTCTGACCATGCTGACCGCATCCGTCTGAACGACGAGCGCATCAAGCACTGGCTGTCGAACGGCGCACAGGCGACCGATCGCGTTGCCCGCTTCCTTGGCAATGCCGGCCTGATCGAGAAGCCCGTTTACAACGAGCAGCCCAAGCAGTCTGCGCCGAAGAAGCGCGCCCAGGAGCGTGCAGCCGCCAAGGCCGCAGCCTGAGCCATAGACCAGGGATAGGCTTCAGTAATCCATGACAACCGTCAGCGCCCCTTCGGATGTATCGAAAGATATTCTGGTCGCGACCGTGGGCAGGCCCCATGGCGTAAAGGGGCTCGTGCATCTTTTCGCGGCAACCGATGACCCGGCTTCGGTCGAGGATATCGGAGCATTGCACGACGAGAAGGGGCGCGTATGGCGGGCGGAATGGCAGGGTCATGGCATCGCGCGTCTGTTCGACGCGTCGGGTCGCCCCGTTACTGACCGCGATGAAGCGTCGCGTCTCGTGAACCTCAAGCTCTATGTCGGCCGGGACTGCCTGCCCGATACGGATGAGGACGAGTTCTATCATGCCGATCTGATCGGGCTGCGTGCCGAAACCCGCGAGGGCACGGTGCTGGGCACGGTTGCGGTCATTCATGATTACGGCGCGGGTGTCAGCCTCGAAATCACGGCCGCAGGGCAGGATGGCAAGGGTCAGGACCTGATCGTGCCTTTCACCCATGCCTGTGTGCCCGAAATCCTGTTCGATCAGGGCCGGATCATTGTCGAGCCGCCGCATGAGGTGGAAGTCGAGGGTGATCTGTCGGGCAAGGCCGATGTGGCGGTGCGTTCATGACCTGGCGCGCTGACATTCTCACCCTTTTCCCGGACATGTTTCCGGGGCCGCTGGGGTTCTCCCTGGCGGGGCGGGCGCTTGAGGAAGGCGTCTGGTCTCTGGGTGTGCATGATCTGCGTGACTTCGGGCGTGGGCGTCATCGCGCCGTGGATGACACGCCCTTCGGCGGTGGTGCGGGCATGGTGCTTCGGGCCGATGTGGTTGCCGAAGCGCTGGACTCGATCGAGGCCGATGGCCGATCGGTCATCTACCCGACGCCGCGTGGCGCACGCCTGACACAGGCGCAGTCGCGCGAGTTCGCGTCGGGTGACGGGGTTGTGGTGCTGTGCGGGCGCTTCGAGGGCGTTGACGAGCGTGTTCTGGAGCGACGCAATGTCGAGCAGATTTCGCTTGGCGATTTCGTGCTGTCGGGCGGGGAAATCCCTGCCTATGCACTGCTCGATTCCTGCGTGCGCCTTCTGCCCGGTGTGATGGGGTCCGAGCTGAGCGATGCCGAAGAAAGCTTCGGTGACGGTCTGCTTGAATACCCTCATTACACCAAGCCAGCCTCATGGGATGGCATGGATGTGCCGGACATCCTGCTTTCAGGACATCATGCTGCGATTGCGGCCTGGCGTCACGAGCAGGCCTGCCTAGTGACACAGGCCAGACGCCCCGATCTCTGGGCGGCCTATGCTGAAGCCAAGACCAACAGATAAATTTTCGTTTTCTCGGAGAAGTACCATGAACATTGTCCAGCAGTATGAGGCGCGCGAAATCGAGCGTCTGACCGCCGCCCGTCCGGTTCCCGAATTCCAGGCCGGTGACACCGTGCGGGTTGGCGTGCGCGTTGTTGAAGGCACGCGTGAGCGCGTACAGGCCTATGAAGGCGTTGTGATTGCCCGTTCCAACAAGGGCCTGAACAGCAACTTCACGGTTCGCAAGATTTCCAACGGTGAAGGCGTTGAGCGTATCTTCCCGCTCTACTCCCCCTCCATCGCCGAGATCGCTGTTGTCCGTCGCGGCAAGGTGCGTCGTGCAAAGCTGTATTATCTGCGTGAGCGTAGCGGCAAGTCGGCTCGTATTGCCGAGCGTCCCCGTGACGTTGCCAAGACGGCTTCCTAAATCAGGATAGTCGAAACCGGTTCATGACAAAGGAGAGTACGGTGGCGCGAACATTGTTCGATAAAATCTGGGATGACCATGTGGTCGAACGCCTCCCGGACGGCACCTGCATCCTATACATAGACCGGCACCTTCTCCATGAGGTGACAAGCCCGCAGGCCTTTGAAGGCTTGCGGATGTCCGGGCGACGCCTGCGTCGTCCGGATGCGACGGTTGCCGTGGTCGATCACAATGTGCCGACCTCCGACCGCTCGCTGCCGATCGAGGAGCCGGAATCCCGGCTCCAGATCGAAACGCTCGAAAAGAACGTTGCCGAATTTGGCGTTCCCTATTTCAAGCTGCGCTCGAAAGACCAGGGGATCGTGCATGTGGTGGGACCCGAACAGGGCATCTCCCTGCCTGGCATGACCATCGTCTGCGGTGACAGCCATACCTCGACTCATGGTGCGATGGGGGCTCTGGCCTTCGGTATCGGCACTTCCGAGGTCGAGCATGTCATGGCCACGCAGACCCTGCTGCAGAAGCCGGCCAAGAACATGCGTATCACGGTGGCAGGCCAGGTTGGCCCCGGCGTGACGGCGAAGGACATCATGCTGGCGATCATCGGCAAGATCGGGACCGCTGGCGGGACCGGCCATGTGATGGAGTTCGCAGGCGACGCCATCCGTGCGCTCGACATGGCCGGGCGCATGACGCTGTGCAACATGTCGATCGAAGCAGGTGCCCGCGCCGGGTTGATTGCGCCGGACGAGACGACTTTTGCCTATGTTGAAGGTCGCCGCTTTGCCCCCAAAGGCGAGGATTTCGAGAAGGCCTGCGCCTATTGGCGTACGCTGGCCACCGATGAGGGCGCTGTGTTCGACACTGAGGTGACGCTCGATGCCGCCTCCATCCAGCCCAATCTGACCTGGGGCACCAGCCCTGAGGACGTTATTGCCATTGATGGTGTCGTGCCCGATCCGGCAAGCTGCAACGATCCGGCCCGTGCGCGTCAGGTACAGCGTATGCTCGATTATATGGGTCTCGAAGCCGGTCAGAAGATCGCCGGGACCAAGATCGACGTAGCGTTTATCGGCTCCTGCACCAATAGCCGCATCGAGGATCTGCGCTCAGCAGCCGCCATTGCCAAGGGCCGCCATGTGGCACCGGGCGTGCGCGCCATGGTCGTGCCGGGTTCGGGCCATGTGAAGGCCGCTGCCGAGGCCGAGGGGCTGGACCAGATTTTCCGCGAAGCCGGATTTGAATGGCGCGAGGCGGGGTGCTCGATGTGTCTGGGCATGAACCCGGACAAGCTGACATCTGGCCAGCGTTGTGCCTCGACCTCGAACCGTAATTTCGAAGGGCGTCAGGGGCCGGGTGGCCGGACGCATCTCTGCTCGCCTGCGATGGCGGCGGCTGCGGCGGTCACAGGCTGCTTTGTCGATGTGCGGGAGATGGCATGATGGACAAGTTCACCACACTCACCGCCATTGCGGCTCCGATGCCGGTCGAGAACATCGACACGGACCAGATTATCCCGGCACGCTTTCTCAAGACCATCCAGCGCAGCGGCCTTGGCAAGAACGCCTTTGCCGCGCAGCGCTATAACGAGGATGGATCGGAAAAGCCGGAATTCGTGCTGAATCGTGAGCCTTACCGCCAGGCCGAGATTCTGGTCACGCTGGACAATTTCGGCTGCGGGTCCTCGCGTGAACATGCACCCTGGGCGCTGCTGGATTTCGGTATCCGCTGCGTGATCGCGCCGAGCTTTGCCGATATCTTCTTCAATAACTGCTTCAAGAACGGCATCCTGCCGATCCGTCTGCCGCGCGAAATCTGTGAGAGCCTCATGGAAGATGCGCAGATGGGGGCCAATGCCCGCATCACTGTCGATCTGGAGAAACAGGTCGTACAGCGCCCCGATGGCAGCACCATTGCGTTTGAGGTTGATGCGTTTCGCAAGCACATGCTGATCGAGGGGCTCGATGATATCGGGCAGACCCTGCAGCATGACAGCGCCATCGCGTCCTTCGAACAGAAGCGTCAGAGAGACGAATCCTGGCGCCCCACCATTGTGATGGAGACGGTTTCGTGAGCCAGGCCCATAAGCTACTCGTTCTTCCCGGTGACGGGATTGGCCCCGAGGTCATGCGCGAAGTCGTCAAGATTGCGCGCTGGCTGGATGAGGCCAAGGGCCTCAAGCTGGACATGACGGAAGAGCTCGTCGGGGGGGCTTCGCTGGCTGTTCACGGCGTGCCATTACGCCCCGAAGTTGTGGCGCTGGCCAAGGAAGCCGATGCCGTGCTGTTCGGCTCGGTAGGCGATCCGAAATGGAGCGAGGTCTCGTTCGACAAGCGTCCCGAGGCAGCTATTCTGGGCCTGCGTCAGGAACTCGAGCTTTTCGCCAATCTGCGCCCGGCTCAGGTCTTTCCGCCTCTGGTCAATGCCTCTTCGCTTAAGCCGGAGCTCGTGGCCGGTCTCGACATCATGATCGTGCGCGAGACGGTGGGTGGCATCTATTTTGGCGAACCACGTGGCATTGAAACGCTGGCCGATGGCTCACAGCGTGGAATCAATACCGAGGTCTATACGACGTCGGAAATCGAGCGCGTGGCCCGTGTTGCGTTCGAACTGGCCCGCCTGCGCGATAATCGCGTCTGCTCGGTCGAGAAGTGCAACGTGATGGAAAGCGGCCTGCTGTGGAAGCAGGTTGTGACCGCGCTGCATGCGCGTGAGTACAGCGATGTCACGCTCAGCCATATGCTGGCCGATAACTGCGCCATGCAGCTGGTCCGCAACCCGAAGCAGTTCGACGTGATCGTGACCGGCAATCTGTTTGGTGACCTTCTCTCCGATCTGGCCTCCATGCTGACCGGCTCGCTGGGCATGCTGCCCTCGGCCACGCTGGGCCCGGTGCAGGAGAGCGGCAAGCGCCATGCGCTGTACGAGCCCATTCATGGTTCGGCACCGGATATTGCAGGGCAGGGTATTGCAAACCCGCTGGCGCAGATCCTCTCTTTCGCCATGCTGCTGCGTTATTCGCTTCAGCGTGAAGATGAGGCCTGTCTGATCGAGAAGGCGGTATCAAATGTGCTCGCCAGTGGCTTGCGCACGGCCGATATCATGTCCGATGGTATGAACCGCGTCGGCACCGAGGAAATGGGCGCCGCTGTTCTTCAGGAAATGCAGAAGCTGGCCTGAGAGCCAGCCGGAGGAAGATATGTCCCTGATCGCTGCCCGGCTCAACCGGATCTCCCCAAGCCAGACGATCGCCATCACGCAGAAAGCGCGGGCCCTGAAAGAAGCAGGGCGGGACATTATCAGCCTCTCTGCCGGCGAGCCGGATTTCGACACGCCGCAAAACGTCAAGCAGGCCGCCTGCGACGCCATCGCCCGTGGCGAGACGCGTTACACGGACGTCGCCGGTACGGCCCCGCTGCGCAAGGCGGTTGCCGCCTGGCTGAACCGTGATTTCGGCCTTGATTACAAGGCCGAGGAGATTGTCGTCTCTACGGGCGGCAAGCAGGTCATCTATGACGTGTTCACGGCCACGCTCGATGCCGGGGACGAGGTGATCATCCCGGCACCGGCCTGGGTCTCCTATCCCGATATCGTGGCGCTG
This sequence comes from Asaia sp. As-1742, assembly GCF_011753235.1. Taxonomy (NCBI): domain Bacteria; kingdom Pseudomonadati; phylum Pseudomonadota; class Alphaproteobacteria; order Acetobacterales; family Acetobacteraceae; genus Asaia; species Asaia sp. As-1742. Next base: position 28,176 of record NZ_VWWA01000003.1, read on the forward strand.
GCCGATGGCACGCCTGTCATTGTGCAGACGAAGTCCGAGAACGGCTTCCGGCTCGACGCCGAAGTTCTTCGTGCAGCGATCACGCCCAGGACCAAGTGGCTGGTGCTCAACTCGCCCTGCAACCCGACCGGCGCGGTTTACTCTGAAGCCGATCTGCGTGCGCTGTGCGACGTGCTGCTCGATCACCCGCGCATTTGGGTGCTGACCGACGATATTTATGCCAAGCTGGTCTATGACGGCCACGTGAGCAAGACACTGGTGCAGGTCGAGCCGAAGCTGCGCGAGCGCGTGGTGACCATGAATGGTGTGTCCAAGGCCTATGCCATGACGGGCTGGCGCATCGGTTTCTCGGCTGCGCCCGTCGAACTGACCAAGGCGCTCATCAAGCTTCAGGGACAGAGCACGAGCAATCCTTGCTCTATCGCTCAGGCCGCAGCGCTTGAGGCTGTGACAGGGCCGCAGGATTTCATTGGTGAGATGGTATCTGTCTATCAGGGCCGACGTGATCTGGTTCTGTCCATGCTGGCTCAGGCACCGGGTCTGACCTGCACAAGACCAGAGGGCGCATTCTATGTGTTCCCCTCCATCGCGGGGCTGATCGGCAAGAAGACAACGTCCGGCAAGGTCATTGAGAATGACGAGGTCTTTGTCACTGAACTGCTTGAGGAGACGGGTGTAGCGGCTGTTCATGGCAGCGCCTTCCTGACGCCTGGATATTTCCGTATCTCTTATGCGACCGATACCGAGAGCCTGCGCGAGGCTTGCACCCGTATCCAGCGCTTCTGCGCCTCTCTGAGCTGAAGCAGTGAGTTTTCGTCTTGCGCAGCGCCTGCACGGTCTGCCGCAGCCTGCCACCATAGCCATGTCCGCCAAGGCGCGCGCCCTGCGTGCGGCGGGTGTGGATGTGATTTCTCTCGCATTGGGCGAGCCCGATTTTCCTTCACCGCCTGAGGCGGTGGAGGCGGCCTATCAGGCGGGGCTGCGCGGTGATACGAAATATCCGCCCGTTGGCGGCCAGCCCGCGCTCAAGGCAGCCGTTGCGAAGAAATTCCTCGACGAAAACGGGCTGAGCTACGCGCCGGAAGAAATCCTGATCGGCAATGGCGGCAAGCAACTCATCTATAATGCGTTTGCCGCAACCATCGACCCGGGCGACGAGGTGATTGTCCCCGTGCCTTATTGGGTGAGTTATCCGATCATCGCGCAGATGATGGGTGGCCTTGCGGTGCCGGTACCCTGCCTCGAAAGCGATCGGTTTCGACTGCGTGCCGAAGCTTTGCGCACTGCGATCACACCGCGCACACGCTGGCTGGTTCTCAATTTCCCGAACAATCCCAGCGGGGCCATTCTTGAACGCGATGATCTGGAGGCGATCGCCGCCGTGCTGCGTGACGCACCGCATGTTCTGGTCATGGCCGATGAGATTTATGAGCATCTGACTTTCGACGGACGCCGTCATGTGTCACTCGCTTCTGTCGCGCCAGATCTGAAAGACCGCATCCTGACGATCAATGGCATGGCCAAGGCCTATGCCATGACCGGATGGCGCGTCGGTTTTTGTGGTGGGCCTCAGCCCTTGATCAAGGCCATGACGAGCATCCAGAGCAACGCGACGTCAGGCATCTGCACGCTGGCGCAGGCGGGGGCAGTGGCCGCACTGTCCACACCGGCAGCGCGACGCGATGCCATGCGCGATGTGTATCAGCAGCGGCGCGACATTGTTGTCACGGCCCTGCGCGCCATGAAGCATGTCTCCTGCGCTATGCCGGAGGGCGCTTTCTATGCGTTTCCGGGCATTGGTGCGGCGCTGGGCGAGACCACAGCCAAGGGGCGCGTTCTGACCGATGATATCGCGTTTGCCGAGGCGCTTCTGGAAGAGGCGCATGTGGGTGTGGTTCCGGGGAGTGCCTTCGGTCAGCCCGGTCACATCCGTCTCTCCGTCGCCGCCTCAGATGATATGCTGCGCGAAGCCTGTCTGCGCCTTTCGCATTTTCTAGATACGCTGGGCTGACCATCTTTATAGGGGCAGTATCGCCGTAGGGGCTGTCAAACCGGGGGCGGATCAAACCTGCTCTGGCCGAAGGGGCGCCGTCTGGACGTGCGCTCCGGGGGATGCGACCATGAGGCATGATCACACCCTTTCCAGAATTCAATACGCTTGATTTTCCCACCCCGAGCCGTGAGAGCCTCGATCAGGCTTACGCGGTTATTGGCGAGTCACTCGAGTCTGGCGATATCGCTTCGGCCATCGCCCTGTTCGATACGCAGCGCCGCGCCTATGAGTCCTGGTCCGCGCTGGTTGAATTGCGGTTCGCTCAGGATACGCGCAACGCCGATTATGTGGCAGCACGCGACTATGCCGATACGCTGACGCCCTACGCGACCGGGCTTGAGACCGATATCAAGAAACGCCTTCTCGCGACACGAGAAGAGACTGCTAAGCACCTCTCCGCCCATGTGCTTTCCTTGTGGGAGGCCGATATCACCACCTTCGATGAGCGTATCGAGAGTATGCTGGCGGAAGAGGCCCGCCTTTGTGCGGAGTACACGGCGCTTCTCGCAGCGGCCGAGATTCCGTTTCGTGGTGAAACGCACAACCTCTCCGGCATCGAGCCGTTCCAGCAGGAGTCGGATCGGGCCACGCGTCATGAGGCTGAAGCGGCGCGCTGGGGCTTTTACGAAGCAAATGGCGAGACGCTGGACCGGATCTTTGACGATCTGGTGCGCGTGCGTGTCGCGATGGCCCAGACGCTCGGCTTCAACTCCTATGTTGAGCTTGGTTACCGCCGCATGCGGCGTACGGATTATACAGCGGCAGATGTGGCCCGTTTCCGCGAGCGTATTGCCACCCATGTAACGCCGCTGGTTCAGGCTTTGCTGCAGCGTCGTCAGCTTGAAATGGGGTGGGACAGTCTCAAGGCCTGGGATGAGGCTCTCGTTGATCCAAGGGGAAATCCGGCCCCGGCCGGCGATTATGATCTGATGATCACCCGTGCCCGCGAGATGTTCTCACGCCTCGATGAGAGCGGTGAAATGGCCGCCTTCTTCGCTGAAATGGTCGAGCGCAATTATGTCGATCTCAAAAACCGTGGCGGGAAGGCCGGGGGTGGCTTCTGTACGTCGTTTTCCACGCAGGGTACGCCATTCATCTTTGCCAATTTCAACGGAACACACGGCGATATCGGCGTCTTTACCCATGAGATGGGTCACGCCTATCAGAATTGGAAAAGCCGCTCACAACCCGTGATCGACATGCTCTGGCCCACCATGGAGGCAGCCGAGATCCATTCGATGGGGCTGGAGTTCCTGACCTGGCCAGAAATCGACTTGTTGGTGGAAGATGGGGCAGGCGAGCGTTATCGCCGGCTGCACCTGATCGAGAGCCTGTGCTTCCTGCCCTATGGCGCCTGTGTGGATCATTTCCAGCACGAGATTTACGCCCACCCGGATATGACGCCGCAGGAACGCCACGCAACATGGCGGCGTCTGGAACAGCAATACATGCCCTGGCGCGACTGGGGCGATCTGGCCTATCCGGCCAAGGGCGGCCGCTGGCAGGCCCAGCGCCACATCTATAATTCGCCGTTCTATTATATCGATTATACGCTCGCGCTGTGCGTGGCATTGCAGATCTGGCTGATTGCCCAGGTCGATGCACCACGCGCGCTCGATCTGTATCGCGGCCTCTGCGAGGTCGGCGGAAGCGAGGCTTTCTGCACCATTGTGCGTCAGGCCGGGCTGACTGTGCCGTTCGAGGACGATGCTCTGGCTGAGATTGTGCATGAGGCCGAGCAGATGCTCATGATGTGACCTCGGCGCGCTGATCCGGCTCGGCCGGATCAGGCATCGCGCCGATTTTGCCCTTCAGCGCCAGTGGTTGGGGGCAGGTCGGTGCGATCAGGCGCGTCAGCCGCGGCGATTCCATTTGTCCAACAGGTCAAGTACGGCCTGTGTGGACATGGCACGGGCATTGCCCAGTGTGTTCGCCCCATCGGCATTGAGCAGCGTGCGCCCCGGTGTGACGATCAGCACTGTGGGCACTTCGTGGATGGTCACACCGTATTGCTTGGCGATATCGAGATTCTTGTCGATGCGACCGACATTGACCGGCACAACAACGAATTGCGATTCGAGCCACTGTGCCACTTCGGGCTGCTCGAATATGCCTGCAAGCATGCGGCAGTCAGGGCACCAGTTGCCGCCAAAATCGATCAGTACCTTGCGTTTGGTGCGGGCCGCGGTGGCAAAGGCTTCCTCAACCTGTGTCTTGGCCAGTGCGATATCGGGATAGACGTCCTTCGCCGGGGTGATCTGCACATCCTTGTCCAATACCGGCGGCGCGGGTGGCCCGTCTTCTGCATAAGCCACGTTGCTGGTGAGGGAAGGGGTCGCCACAGAGAGCGTCGAGAGGCCGAGGGCAAGGGACGTCAAAACACCGAATTTGCGATGGAACACGAGGCGGGCCTTTCGGATGGCAGGGGCATTCGGGCAGGACAGCTGGACCAGAGGCCCGGAGATAAAAGCGCCTGTCCGATGGCGGGGGGTTGAAAGTCTGACAGAGTATGAAATGTTCCCTGTCCCGTGGGAATACAAGAGAGCGAGGAACGCATCATGAAACAGCGTCAGCCAGTGGGCGACCCGGTCACAGAGGTCTCGATCACCACAACCCTGCTCCGTACCATCGGGCTTGTCGGTCTGACGCTCGTCCTTGCCTGTCTGATTCGTTTCGTGCCCTTTCTCTCTCACGGCGTTCAGTTCGTTGCAGGAACGCAAATCTGGCAGAAGTTCTATGCATTGCTTGGCATCGATACGAGCCTCGGGCGTGAACAGCTCATATTGATCGGGATCATGATGGCCTGCTTCATCGTGGCTCTCGCGGTGCAGACCGGTCTGGTCTACGCGTGGTCGCGGTTCCGGCGCTGAGAGCGCCAGGCCAGCACGGCGAGCAGCAGCCAGGAGAGCATCGTGAGCGTGCCGCCCCAGGGCGCAATGAAACCGAGGGCTGGGCCGTTCAGGGCCAGCATCACCACCGGGGCAACGAACAGGACCATGCCGAGCGCCATGAGGTAGGCCGCCCAGCGCAGATCGTTCCAGCCGCTCAAGGCGATGCCCATAAGCGCGATGGCGTGCCACATGAGCATCTCAACGCCTCGTGCCAGCATGGCCCTGCCGCCGGTAATGAAATGCGTATCCGGCAGATGGGCATCGAGCGCAGCCAGCATGACGCCCGCAAAGCCGGACAGCCCCGCAAGGGTAAGGATCAAACGTTGCCATCTCATCATGGGAAGCACACTCTTCATTGCTGCGCGGTTCAATCTACAAAACAAACCCTTATCACGCGCGTTGCACTGCCGGGATAACGAGAGAGAAGGAATACTCATGAAATTCGGATTGAGACCTGAGCTGCGTATTGGTCTTGCGCTTCTGCCGCTTTGTGCTTGTACGCCCGCCTATCCGAAACTGCCTCCTCTCCCTGACAAGGCTCCCCCCTTCACGACGGCCGATGCCGCTTTTCTGCAGCAGGCGAATGAACACGACCTGACACAGATCGCGCTGGCGAAGCTGACAGTCGACCATGCCCGGTCGAGTGATGTGAAGGCGCTAGGCCAGGACGCGCTCAAGGATTACGAGGCGCATCGCAAGACTCTCTCGACGCTGGCTGGCAAGCATGATCTCGCCCTTACGACCACCGTGCTGGCGACTGATCAGGAGAAGACAGACCGGCTGTCGAAGCTCCACGGCCCTGCCTTCGATAGAGCCTATATGAAGGCGATACGTGACGATGCCCAGGCCAACCAGGCCTCCATTGGCACGGTGTTTACCACCACCAAGGACAGCGATGTGAAAGCTGCAGCGACCGATCTGCAGAAGCTCGATCAGCGCTATATTTCTTCGGCGTTCAGCTGGTTGCCGCAACTCGCAACGCGCAAGCACCGGTCTGGTGCCCATCGATGAGCGTACGCCTCGATCGGATCGTCACGCGCGGCGGTGATGGCGGGATGACCTCGCTCGGCGACGGTGAGCGGGTACGCAAGGACGATCCGTTGATCGAGGCGATGGGCGCTTTGGATGAACTCAACGCGGTCATAGGTCTCGTGCGCTTGTCCGGGGCTTATGGGACAGAACTCGCACGCATTCAGAACATTCTGTTCGATATCGGGGCTATATTGTGCATACCCGAACGCAACATTCACGCCGACGCTATTGAAGAAGATCTTCTGTGGCTTGAGGATCAGATTGAGCAACTGCGCGACCGTCAGGAGCCGTTGAAGAGTTTCGTCCTGCCCGGAGGATGTTCAGAGGCAAGCTGGGCTCATATGGCGCGTACAACCGCGCGTCGGGCGGAACGCAGGCTCGTTATGCTGGACCAGCCGCGGCTTACAGGCGGCATGGCCTTTCTGAACAGGCTTTCGGACTATTTCTTCGTGCTGGCCCGACACTTCAACGGGGATGGCAAGGATGACATTCTCTGGCGGCCACGCGGCGCATAACAGAGAGATATCCTTCCTATCTCCCCAGTTCCTGCGCTGGGGGAAAGAGGCACAGATGCCTATCTTCCCTGCAAGCGCAGAAGGCGCTGCCGTTATAAGCGGCGCACGCGAACGACGATAAGATTGTGATATGATAGGACAAATGTCTGTGATATACGTTACTATATTCCTATAGCGGTCTGAAACCTGCGCCCGAAGCGCGGCACGTGTACGGTTCGCGTTACTGGAGTAATTCCGGGTGGCAATAATATATCCATATGATGGGATATAGTAAGAAAAGATTTTCCCAAAAATAACGGATGGTATTTGTTGCTTCAGCGATTGTTACGAGGTCATGGATAATAGTTTGATTTCAAATTCATAAAGGTGACATGCCAAAATTAATCGTTTAGAAACATATGCAAATCAATGTGCCTGACATATCTGTGCAAGATCAATTGTGTCTTGCATACATACTGTAGATTTATGGTAGTTGCTTAGTTAATATTTTTGTACCGGATAAAATAAAGTGGACATGAACCCGGATTTGCCAAGTAAAGATGAACGTTCGGAGAGCGAGATCAGCGAGGATTCCCTGCGTCTCGCGCTGGAGCGTCTGGGGGCCAATAACAGGAAGCGCCCGAATCACACTATGCATCCGAAACCTTCCAGTGAGCCACGCCGCCGTCGTTTCGTTCAGGAAGGGCAGGTCGTTGTTGAACATCATCAGGGCTCGCGCGCGACGCAACGTGTATCCGCTGCTCCAGGCGATGACCACGCTGAAGAAATGAACCGTTTGCGCAACCTCCTCAGACTGGAGCAGAGGCGCGCTGAAGATGCCCAGCGTGAACTTGGCGACGCTCAGGTCCAGCTTCGGACACTCGAGACGCATCTTGTCCATGAAAAGCTGCATGTGAAGGAACTCAAGTCGCGTTGCGCCGACGTTGAGCAAGCGCTTCTCGACTCACAAGTCATCGTGGAACGCCTGCGTGAGCAGGTTGCAGCGCCTAAAGCAGCCGCGGAGCGCGTTGCCGCTTCCGGAGAAATCGTTGTCAGAAAAACCCGCGGGCCGGGACGCCCTCCAAAGGTCAGGCCGCCAATCGATCCTGCTGGTGAACCCGAGCCCGTTCAATGGTGGAAAGATTGAGCCGGTACGCTTTCGATACGATGTGATGATGATGGCGTGATGCAGGCCGGGCGAAAAGCCCGGCCGATCTATATGGCCGGAGAGGATCCCCTAAGTTTTGGTTCGACGGGGTCACAGGCTCCGGAACAAGCTGCCGAGGTCCTCTCACCCCGCCTGGCTTAGGGCGCAGCTTGTTGCATGCGCTGCTTTCATCCGGGCTTGCGGGACTGCGCCAGCTGACGCGCAAACCAGACCAGGCTTGCCGCAAATACGACAAGGCCGATGATCTGTGCTGTCCCTGCGCCGACCGGCAAGGCGAGGAGATCACCGTGGCCGCTCATACCGCTCAGAACGGCAACGACGACACCAATCAGACTCTCACCAACGATGAAGCCGGAGGCAATCATCGTGCCGGCACTTTCATCGTCATGCGCGTCCCTGTGACGGGCCTTGTCAAATAGCCGACCGATAACGGCGCCGATGGCTATGGTGACCGATACATCGGCTGGAAGGTAGATGCCCATGCCGACAGCCAGTGGCGGCAGGGCAAGGTTACGCAGCCTGAACAGGCGGTCGATCACGATCAGGGCGGCACCAATCGCAGCGCCAACCAGGATCATGGTCCAGTCGAGATTATGCAGCAGAATTCCGCGTGCCAGATCGACCATAAGGGCCGGCTGTGGCGCGGCAAGGGCACGTGTGGGATCCATGTCCGCACGGGGCAGGGTGCCGACAAAACCATAGGCCTGATATAGCACGTTCAATACGGGCGGGATGATCAGGGCGCCCACGACGCAGCCGACCAGTAGCACGACCTCCTGCTTCCAGGGGGAGGCCCCGACAAGCTGGCCGGTTTTCAGATCCTGCAGATTGTCGTTTGAAATCGCGGCCGAGCCTGTGAGCGCCGTGAGTACGAACAGGATATAGGCAATGGCGATGTGCTGGTCATGGGCCGAGAGTGCGTCCGGCACCAGATGGAGGGCTTCGAGCCCCATCAGAGCCATGCAGAGCGCCACGACACTGATGATCGAGATGCCGGAGATGGGAGATGAGGAAGACCCGATAATCCCGGCCATGTAACCGCAGGCGCTGGCTACAAGAAAACCGATGAACAGACAGGAGGCGAGGCCGAGAGCCAGCATGACGACCAGCAGGAAATCATGCGGTGTGACGGGCCACAGGAAGAGCGTGAACAGAGCGCCCAATCCGAGAACGAGCGCTGCGAGCAGGATGTTCATGATGGCGGGGGGCAGGTCGCGGTCCGTCTCGTCCAGCGTCTGGCGATGCGTGCCCGAAAAGGCCTCCCTCAGGCCACGCATGACCGGACCAAGTAGGGAACCAACGGTCCAGAGTGCAGCGATGGCGATTGTGCCGGCGCCCATGAACCGCACCTTGTGCACCCATATCCCTGTCGCGAAGTCGGTAGCCGAAACGCCAGCCGGGTGGGGCAGAATGGCCGTGAGCCAGGGCACGGCAATTCCCCAGCCCAGCACAACGCCGCCCAGCATGGCGAGCCCGCCCGTCAGCCCGACCAGATAGCCCGTACCAATCAGCGCAAAGGAGTACGCCCCCTGCAGACGGAAGATGGACTGACCGAGACTGAGCGTCAGGCTCCAGCCATCCTGCATCAGGCGCAAGCCGGTGCTCATGAATGTCACAACAGCAGCAAGCACGCTGCCGCGAATCAGGGATCTGAGCGCCTGCTGGTTCCCTTCCGGAGACGCGACGCGCAGGATTTCCGCGCAGGCAACCCCCTCGGGGTAGGGCAGGGCGCTATGGGTAACCAGTGCGCGGCGCAGCGGGATTGTGAACAGGACGCCCGTCGCGCCACCGAGCAGGGTGATGAAGAAGCTCTGCCAGAACGGAAAACCGCCCCAGAATCCGATCATGACCAGACCGGGGATGGTGGCAAACACGCAGCTCAACGTTCCCGCGGCCGAAGCCTGTGTCTGGACCAGATTGTTTTCCAGAATCGTGCTGCCGCCCAAGGCCCGCAGGACGGCCATGGATATGACGGTCGCAGGAATGGACGAGGCAAAGGTCAGGCCGATCTTGAGGCCAAGATAGACATTGGACGCGATGAAGATGACCGTAATCAGGGCGCCGAGAATGAGTCCTCTTATGGTTAATTCCCGCGTCGCCTTGCTCATGCTGTCTCTCTGTGTCGATGTCGTAAGGAGCTGGTCCTACGACGAAGCGATCAGAAACGAAAGACGAAGTTGGACTGGTAGTAACTTCCGCTCTTGCCACCGGCTGCGCGCAACCCGTCCGAGCCGATGAAGCGCGCGCCATATTGGGTCCATGTGAGGTGGCGATTGAGCTGTAGCGTCAGCGAGGCTTGCGGCACGATACCGATAAACCCGCCATGCAGGTTATTGAACGTGTAAGCGCCCGAGGGACCGTAGACAGCATCATCCGTTGATTCACGCCAGAAGAAGGGGCTCTTGAACTGAAGGCTGAGCCAGTTGCGTGGCGTGATGCGCAGCACCGGCGACAGGCTCACGAGATTGCTTGGCGCGATATAGGTCGTGGTATCAAGATAGTTTGTCTGAGGGTTGAACGGGGCGATGTAGGTGCCAATCGTACCGTTATTACTCTTTGAGGAGCCACCGGAATATAAATCGGCCTGCACACCGATGAAGGGATGCAGCGGCGAGGGTGTATGGCGGTAGCCAGCAATGGCGTTGAAGGCGTAAGCCGAGACGGCGCGGTTCTGTCCGGTACGGTTCAGCTCGAAACTGCCCCCCTGATAGAGCCCACCCACCGAGAATTCGAAGGATGGCGCGCCGCCATACCAGCGAAATCCGTAATCCTGACGCGCCGTCGTTCCGTTGAGAGTCGACCGGTTATAGGCAAGGGCCGCCGAGCTGCCGCCCAGGCGAAAGGCAATCAGGAACAGGTCGAGAAAGGATGATACGCGCTCTGCCCCAAGAGAGAAGGAGGGCGGCGCCCAGGTGACGTCGATACCGTGCAGACGCGTGCTCCAGTCGACGCGGTCATGGAACATCTTGTTGAACGTCACATTCGTGCCGACGAAATCGTAAACATCCGCGCGCAGGCGCGGCCAGATGGCATAGCCACGCACACCGTTCCAGGAGAGGGGAACATTGGGTGTCTCACGGTTATAGAGAATATACGACGGTGCATCGAGAAACTGCTGGCGCCCCACAATCACCCCGGCCTTTGCGCCAGCAAGCCTGGAGCGTAGTTCCACAAACCCTTGTTGCAGGTCGAGGCGCTTGCGATAGGTGGTGTTGTAGCCAAACCCGCCCCAGCCAGCCGCATCGCCATTCACGAGTTGGCCGAAGAAGCGCACATGATCGCCCAGGTGCAGATCGGCACCGTAGAGGTTGCGCACGGCAAATCGCCCCGAGCCTGCCGGGCCACGTGTCCCGAGAAACGGTGTCTCCTCCGACCAGTTGCGCAGGCGGGTTTCGCCGGAAAAGCTGAGCCACCAGCGGCCACTGGCATTGAGCGGGATATATTTGATGGCGTCGAACAGGTCATCATGGCGCTTCCTGTCGCGCAGGAAAGACCAGTCTTCCGCCCAGGGGGCGACACCGTAGCGACCTATCGGGCCGAACCCGGCAGATTCACCGTTTCCCCGCGTGAAAACGCCCCAGTCGCCCTGCGTCCCGTGCGGGGGGCGGTTTTGAAGCGGGGTCACGCGTCGCGGCTGGCCCACCGGCCCGGCATGGGGAAAGTTCTGGATTTCGGGTCGGCTGGTGCCGCTTACCGTCACCTGTTCCTCGGCCGCTGTCGGATCAACCCGCGGTTTCTCGCGTGAAACCGATAGGGCGGTCGTCGCCGTGCGGCCTGTATTGACCTGATTGATGGTTTCGCCATGCGCGGCGCAGGGAAGCGAGCCTGCAAGCAGGAGCAAGGCAGGCAGGGCAGGATATGGGCGCATGACGAAACGTTCCGGAGAAAGATGGTTCCCCAGCGTATCAGCATAAAACGAAAATACAAAGTGTTTCTATAAAAACACTAGAAGTTTGTGTGGTTTAGTTCGTGTGGGCAGTAAACGTTGCCGGGCGCAAATGGGTCTGGTTGTAGTCGAGCTGCTCGCGGCTGAGCTGGAAGCCGATCTTCAGGGAGTAGTTGGTCAGCTGCAGATCGGGCGAGGCAGGCACATCGATGATGCGTACCGGCGTACGCAGCGAAACGGTGGACTGGTTGCCGGCAAACGAGACGGGAACCTCGAATTTCTTCTTGTCGATGATCTTGCCGTCGCGCATCACGGCCACGAAATAGGGCAGGACGATATCCTTGCCATCAGAGGCTGGGCCGCGCTCGACCGTAATGCCCAGGCTGAGGCGTGAGCGAACGGTTTTCTTAGGCGCACCTTCACAATTGCCGGTCAGAGCGCTCATGGCCGCATGGGTCACGAGGCTGCCTGCGTCCAGTCCATGGCCGTCATACTGATAGTAATCGGCTGCCGAACTCAGGATTTCGACAGGAGGGCAGACCGGGGCGAAGGCGCTCTGATCATCCTGATCGCACGCTGTGAGGGCTGTGCCCGTGCCGAGTATGGCGAGAAGAGGAAGGAACTGGCGGGCATATCTGGTCATGAACAAGGCTCTCGTCTATTCACCGGTGCGGAAACCGAGCCCGGTATGGTATGGTGGCGACACAACGCCAAATGATCATGCAATCACGGGCTCACATCAATCATGGGCTTGCATACTGGCAACGGGTTGCGTAGCTCCCATATGCGAGCCCATATCGCGAAGCGTTGCATCATCTGACATGCGTGCTGCCATGGGGCTTGTTCGCATATACCGCCTGCCGTGAGATTGGGGAACACCATGCCCGACACCTTGACCACTTCACGCCCGCAAGAGACCTCGGAGCAGGCGTCCGGGGCACAAACGCTTCGCGTTCTTCTGGCCGGGCCGCGTGGCTTCTGTGCTGGCGTGGACCGGGCCATCCGCGTGGTGGAAGAAGCCATCCGCCGTTATGGCGCCCCTGTCTATGTCCGTCACGAGATCGTGCATAACCGTACTGTCGTCGAGAATCTCGAGGAGCAGGGAGCGATCTTCGTCGAGGAGCTCGACGAGGTCCCTGCGGATGGCCATGTCGTGTTTTCGGCGCATGGCGTGCCGAAATCGGTGCCGGCCGAGGCACAGCGTCGCAACCTGCTCTATTTGGATGCGACCTGCCCGCTGGTCTCGAAAGTGCATCGTGAAGCCGAACGCCATTTTGCCGGTGGTGGTCCTGACGCCCGTCATATCCTCATGATCGGCCATGCAGGCCATCCTGAAGTGGTCGGCACGATGGGCCAGCTGCCCAACGGTGCAGTGACGCTCATCAACGATGCGGAAGAAGCCCGTACCGTCCAGCCCGCTGACCCGACGCGTCTTGCCTTCATCACCCAGACGACGCTTTCGGTGGATGATACATCAGAGATCGTCGCGATCCTGCGTGAGCGTTTCCCGCTCATCGAAGGGCCGAAGAAGGAAGATATCTGCTACGCCACCACAAATCGTCAGGAAGCCGTGAAGGCTATTGCGCCGGAGAGTGATCTGGTGATCGTAATTGGTTCTCCTAACTCGTCGAATTCGCAGCGCCTGCGTGAAGTGGCCGAGCGCTCGGGCGCCAAGCGTGCGCTTCTGGTGCCCAAGCTGGCTGCGCTCGACTGGAGCGTGCTCGAAGGTGTTTCCACGGTCGGGATCACGGCAGGGGCCTCGGCACCTGAATCGCTGGTTCAGGAAATGGTCGATGCCCTCTCCACGCGCTACAAGCTCGATATCGAGGAGCGTATCGTGAAGAAGGAAAACGTGGCGTTCCGTCTGCCCAGCCCGCTCGGCGAACCCGTCTGAAATCTGGCGGAACACGCATGAACGCTTTTCTGTCCGCCTGAATCGATGGCGGTCTATACAACCATCCCGCCGGAGACGCTTGAGGCGTTTCTGGCGGAATACGATCTCGGTCCGCTCAAGAGCGTGGACGGAATCGCCGAAGGTGTCGAGAACACCAATTATCTGATCGAGACCGAAGCCGGGCGCGCGATCCTCACCCTGTATGAAAAGCGGGTGAATGAGGCCGAACTGCCCTGGTTTCTTGGCCTGATGCAGCATCTTGCCCGTCGTGGCCTCAAATGCCCGACCCCGGTGATTGCGCGTGACGGCGTTGCCCTGCGGCGCCTCATGGATCGTCCGGCAGCCATCACGACCTTTCTTACCGGCCGACCGATCGCCACGATCACAGCGGGAGCGTGCTTCTCTCTGGGTCAGGCGCTGGCGCGGTTGCATCTGCTGGGGGACGGCTTTCGGGCGCGTCGTGAAAACAGTCTTGGCCCGCAGGCCTGGCAGCCATTGCTCGATTCCTGCCACGGCGCAGGCGACAGCCTGTATCCGGGCCTGACTGAAGAGCTTCAGCTGGCCATTGCCGATGTGCTGAAAGCTTGGCCGCAGGAAGGGACCCTGCCGCAGGGGCAGATCCATGCGGATCTCTTCCCGGACAACGTGTTTTTTGAGGGCGGGAACGTCTCCGGGCTGATCGATTTCTATTTCGCCTGCACTGATCTCTATGCCTATGATCTGGCGATCTGTCTCAATGCCTGGTGCTTTCCTGACGAGCAGACGGCCTCGCCTGCGCTCATTGCCGGGATGATGGGGGGCTATCAATCCGTGCGGCCGCTCGCGGCTGAGGAAAAGGCGGCTATGCCAGCGCTCGTTCAGGGGGCTGCCATTCGTTTCCTGCTGACCCGACTCTATGACTGGATCAACACGCCAGCGGATGCGATCGTCACACGCAAGGACCCGCTGGCCTATCATCACAGGCTTCGAGCCTGGCGCGAGAATGCGAAGGGGTTGCTCCATGTCTGAGGCAGCCAAGCCACCGCTCCCCGAGGGCGCGCCGCACGTCGAGATCTGGACCGATGGGGGCTGCCGCCCCAATCCGGGACCGGGAGGCTGGGGCGCATTGCTCTGTGCCAATGGGCATGAGCGTGAGCTTTCGGGTGGTGAACCCGAGACCACCAATAACCGCATGGAACTCACGGCAGCGGCCGAGGCGCTTGAGGCGCTCAACCGCCCCTGTCATGTGACGCTCCATACCGACAGCGAGTATCTGCGTAATGGCATCACGCGCTGGCATACCGGCTGGGTAAGGCGCAACTGGCGCAATGCGGCGGGTGATCCCGTCAAGAACATGGATCTGTGGCAGCGTATCCTGGAAGCGGAAAAGCGCCACCATGTGACCTGGCTCTGGGTGCGCGGTCATAGCGGCAACGTCAACAATGAACGCGTGGACCAGCTTGCCACAGCAGGGCGCGAGGCTATCGAGCGGAGCTGATGGCCCCGGCCATCGCTGGCCGATACATGTCTCTGTTAAATCTCTTTTTCTCGTCCCGTTCAGACAAGCAACCGCCCGATGTCTCGGGCTTTCGCCGGGTCACAACGCTGTCGGGCATAGCGGGGCGTTCCCCCGCGCATCCAAGCCTTGCGAAAACCCCGCATCAGACGGGCAGGCAGATACGATGGGCGATGTCGGTCGCGTTATCGGCGTCCTGCATCAGGCCGAGCAGCTTGAGTTCGTCCACATATTGCTCGACCTGCACACGAAGCGGATGCCCTGTGACCGGATGGCTGGTGATTTCGCGATCCAGCATGCCCTTCGCATCGTCCGGTGCGTCCTTGTCCTTGTCCCATAGCAACGCCAGCTCGTCGCGATGCGCGGGGAATTCGTGCTGGGCATCGCTGAGCGCGGCGGTGAGGGCGGCAGCGAGGCCGGGGTCCTGAGCCAGAGCCTTGGTTGCGATACCGAGCGTAAGATCGATTCTTTCGCGTTCAGCCCCCGTCATGCTGTCGAGCATGTTCCAGCTGACACCCTGGGTCTGTTGGAGGATTCGCCATCCCATCGGGTCATGCACGGCGACGGCATCCAGCTCCCCTGCGCGCAGGGCATCGGCCATGTCGTCTGCAGGAATCGCGACCCAATGGACCGAATCGGTTGGATGCAGCCCACGTCTACGAAGCTGGATGCTGACGAATCGGCGGTCTGCACCCTCAAGGCTCATGACACCAATCTTCTTTCCAGCGAGGTCAGCCACCTTGTGCAGCTTCAGGTCGCGCCGCACCAGAAGCCGGTAGCTGCCGCCTCTGACGCCGCAGGCCAGTTTCGCCGGCAGATCTTCGGCGTCATCCTGATAAAGCGCGGGCAGCCAGTCGAGCAGGGGGCTCAGCGCGGCATCGGCGCGACCGTTCTGCACGGCATCGATGGCACTATTTCCGCCGCCAACCTCGACGATATCGACCTGCAGATTATAGCGACCGAAAAGCCCCTGCTGGCACAGCCAGAGCAGGGGATCATAATCGGATTCGGGCCAGGCGAGGCGTACGCGCCTCGGTTTTCCGTCTGTCGCGATCTGTGTGCGATGATGGAAAACATGCCGTGATTGCAGGACTGTAGCGAGAATGATGCCGCCTGCACCCATGAGAACAAGTCGGCGGGAGGGCGCTGCCATCAGAAGAAAAACTCCATATGCAAAAAAAATGACAAAGGGGGGTTTACCCCATGAAAAGCTTTCGCTAGATAGTGCCTCGCCGGTCCCGAATAGCTCAGTTGGTAGAGCAAGCGACTGTTAATCGCTGGGTCGTAGGTTCGAGTCCTACTTCGGGAGCCAGGCATTTTTCCTTCAGAATTCATGTTTCATCCGTCGTGATCGTATCAAGGCGATCCAGCGCCCACAGGCGCGGGAACATCCTGATCCAGAGCCCCGCGACGACAAGCGTGCCAATGCCGCCTGCCACAACTGCGGCTTCAGTGCCGATGGCTGTCGCCAGCATACCGCTCTCGAATTCACCCAGCTGATTGCTCGAGCCGATAAACAGCATGTTCACGGCAGAAACACGGCCCCGCATGCCATCGGGCGTGGCAAGCTGCGTGAGGGCGCCACGCACCACTACACTCACCACGTCGGCAGCGCCCAGCACGGCCAGGGAGAGGACGGAGAGGGTGAGGGAATGCGAGACGCCAAACACAATCGTGGCGATGCCGAAAATACCGACAGAGGCAAACATGATGGGGCCAGCATGAGATTTGA
Organism: Asaia sp. As-1742; assembly: GCF_011753235.1. Classification (NCBI taxonomy): domain Bacteria; kingdom Pseudomonadati; phylum Pseudomonadota; class Alphaproteobacteria; order Acetobacterales; family Acetobacteraceae; genus Asaia; species Asaia sp. As-1742. Next base: position 44,821 of record NZ_VWWA01000003.1, read on the forward strand.
GCGGGTAGCGGGCGAGCACCAGCGAGCCCATGAGCGCCCCCACAGCCGGTGAAGCCCGAAGTATGCCCAGCCCTATGGGGCCAAGATGCAGAACATCATCGGCATAGACAGGCAACATGGCTGTTGCCCCACCCAGCAGCACCGCGAACAGATCGAGCGAGATTGCCCCCAGCAGGTCGCGGCGACGCTTGAGGAAGGCAATACCGCCGAACAGCGATTCGAGGCTCATGGGCGAACGATTGCCCACATAGGGTTTCAGCCTGAGCAAAGAGGTCGAGACCAGCGCAACGGCAAAACCACAGGCGCAGGTCAGGTAACAGAAATCCGCGCCCATGCCGTACAGCAAGCCACCCAGAGACGGGCCAATGATCGAGGCTGTCTGGAACAGGGAGGATGACAGCGCCGCCGCCCGAGGGAACTGTGCCGGAGTGGCGATTGAAGGCAGAAAGGTCTGCTGGCAGGGCCCCTCGAAGGACCGAAGTGCTCCGAAACACGCGACGAGTGCATAGAGCGCCCAAGGCGCCAGCTGGCCCGTCATGGTGGCGAAGGCCATGAGAAGTGCACCGCACACCTCGATCGCCTGACATATCTGCACGATACGCTTGCGATTATAGCGATCGGCTACGTGTCCCGAGATGAATACCAGTGCGAGCATGGGCAGGAACTGGGCGAGACCGATAAGGCCAAGCGCCGTGACGCTATGGGTCAGGGCATAAGTTTGCCAGGCAACCGTCACGGCAAGCACCTGTGCAGACAGGGCAGAGAGCGTGCGACCGGCGAGAAAGGGCCTGAGCCCGATGATATCGCGCAGCGCGTCGGAGGGAGGAGGGGGCGAAGCGTCGGGAGAAAGGGGCTCTGGCATGGCGCAATCACTATAGACAGCGCCCGCAATCCAGCAATGTTGTGTATGAGAATCGGCAGCACACCTTCGCGCAGGTTTTTGCCCCATAGCAAGCGTCAGAATGCCCGCGCAGCATGGTGATTGCGCGATTGCATTTCACGGGTTGCGCAGGCAGGTTCCGCCGCATGACTTCAGACAGCGACATTGCCCCCGAATCGTCTCCGGCCCCGGTGCAGGCTGGGACCGTTCAGCCTGATATACGTGTCGGGACGATCGCCTCGGCGCAGGAAGAGGGGGGCAAGACGCTGCTCTGGATCGATTTCGGCGCCCATCTGGGTGTCCGTCGTGCCACAATGACCTTGGCAAGAAACTACAAGGCACCGCAGCTGGTTGGCAGGCAGGTTTGCGCTGTGGTTAACCCGCAACTGCAAAACACGACCGTCAATCAAGTGCTGGCGCTCGGCATGCCTGATCGCTCCGGCGACATGGTGCTGATCTGCCCGGACCACCGGGTGCCAGATGGAGGAAAACTGTTCTGATGGCTACCAACTACGCAACCGTCACCTGGGACCAGCTGCACCGCGATGCCCGTACCCTCGCCTCGGCCCTGATGGCGCGCGGCGAATTCAAGGGCATCGTGGCCGTGACAAGGGGCGGGCTTATCCCGGCGGCCATTATCGCGCGTGAGCTCGATTGCCGTCTTGTCGAATCCATCTCGGTCATCAGCTATTCGGGCGAGAGCGCACAGGACCAGAAGGAACCTCGCGTCGTGAAAGCCCCGATTGCCGCCGGTGACGGTGAGGGCTTTCTGGTGATCGATGATCTGGTGGATTCCGGTGAAACCGCCAAGGTCGTGCGCGATGTGCTGCCCAAGGCGCATTTTGCCTGCCTTTACGCCAAGCCCAACGGTAAGCCGCATACCGATCAGTATGTCATGGAAGTGGCGCAGGATACCTGGGTGCTCTTCCCGTGGGACACGGCGCCGCTCTTCGTGCCGCCCCTGGCCCGCAACCTGGGCGCCTGAACTGGGCACCTAACTTGGGCGCGCAACTTCTGGGCGTAACCTCGGATAATTCTTCAGTTTTTTCGAGAGTGCACCTTTCACCCTGCCGCGAGTTGCGGTAGGGTCCGCGCGTTCGGGGCGTGGCGCAGCCTGGTAGCGCGCTTGTTTTGGGTACAAGAGGCCCCCGGTTCGAGTCCGGGCGCCCCGACCACCACCACCAAGGGTATGGCGATACGCGCCCTTAGCTCAGTTGGATAGAGCAACAGCCTTCTAAGCTGTGGGTCGCTGGTTCGAATCCAGCAGGGCGCGCCATTTTCCAAGGGTTTGAGCGCGCTCTGGTTTGCAAAGCTTGCAGATGGTTTGCCCGCACGATGGGCAGCTTGCCAAAACGTTTACATCAGCCGCCCACGCGAAGCCGTGATCGAGACGATCTTCGTCGTTTCACGGATTTGATGTTTTTTCCTATACATTCATTCATCCGACCGCCGACGATTCGCGCCCTGTGATGGGTGAAATGTCTTTGCACTATCACCGGGCGCGGACTTGTCGGGCGGACCTGGCAGGATCACTCCTCGGCAAAGAAATCCTCATCCACGCGCTTGAACGCAATCTGTCGGTTGATGCGCACGCCCACGCCATATTCGATCATCAGGTCGGTCAGCCTGTCGCCATCAATCAGAATGACACGCTGATTCAGATGTCTGACATAGTCTCTCGCCTGAGCGCTGAAACTCGATGTCGTGACAAACACGCCCTTGGTCGCGCCATGTCCGACCAGACTGCCCACAAAGGCTTGCACATCGGGTCGGCCAATTGTCGTATCGGCGTAGCGTTTGGCCTGAACATATACCCGGTCCAGACCCAGCTTGTCTTCGTTGATGACACCATCCACACCGCCATCGCCCGAACGTCCAAGATTTGTGGCAGCGCTTCTTTGTGAGCCGCCATAGCCCATGGCAATCAGCAGATCGACAATGAGGTGCTCGAAAAACGCCGGCGTGTTCTGGACGATGCGTTCTAGCAGTTCCGCCCGCAGGGCTGACTGCATGGCTTGGTATGCGGCCTCTATCTGCTCTTCCGGTGTGGCGGTTTCGATTGAGGGCGGCGCGGCGTCTGCGGGGGCGGGGATGCTGGTTTCACCCTCCACAGGCTTCGGCTTGTCGTAAAAATCATTGAAGCTCTGATAGGCTTTCAATTCCTGAACACCAAGCTGCGCGGGATTGGTGTGCAGCAAGGCTTTGCCGGCCTCGGTGGTGACAAACCGCCCGCGTTTGGGCGAGGCGATCAGCCCCGCCTTGCCCATATAGAATTTTGCCCAGTGGATGCGGTTATGGAGTACGCGTTGATTGCCGCTCGGGAGCAGTTCCTCACGTTCTTCCGTGCTCAGGCCGAGCTGGTTGGCGATATGCTCGGCGGCCTCGGCCACACGCTGTTCGCCTGTGGCGGCGAGACGCAGCACGGGAAGCATCACCTCCTGATAGGTCGGAATGGTCATAGGCTCAGGCCGTCTTCTTTCGTCCGCGTTTGGCCCTCGGCGCGGTTTCGCGCTCCGCCCGTATGCGGTCGAGCAGCACGCTGGCGGGTTCGTCATTCGGGTCCTGCGGCACCAGCTCGCCCCGGAAGGCTTTGGCCAATACCGCCTGATCGAGATGGTCGATCAGCTTGCGGGCACTCGTTGCCTCGGCGGCGAGACGGTCGATCCATGCGAAGGCCGTTTCGACGCGACGGACGATCTCTTCCTGTTCTTCCAGAGGCGGGATTGGCAGCGCAATTTGACGAAAGCCATCAAGGTTGACCTTCTGCTGCGCAACTCCTTTCGTGATCTCATGAAGCTGAGACTTCACGAGATCAGCCCGGATACAATACATGATATAAGCAGGTATGCTTAGCTTCGCGTGGGGACGGATTTTTATACAGTCAGATGTAATAATTGCTGGCGATGCGTCCTGTGGGTAAAGAGCAGTATCACCCGGTGGATCACCCATCTTGGTTATTAAGACATCACCCGGGAGAACCGAATGGGGAGCAAGTGACTCTGCCTTTTCCAGTGTCACATGATGAGCGTTGCTGCTTTCGAAATTCTGGCGTCGGATATCTCTCACAAATACCAGCCGGATACCTGTTTCCCTATAATCCGATCGTACGAGGTTGCTGCCAAACGGTCCAATACCTATTGAATAAAGCGAATCATCTGCAATTTGATCTGTCGACAACCAACACCACTTGCTCGGTAGTGCCTGACTAGGCGTAATTGCAGCAGATTTTCGCTGTCGTGCCTTTCGTATGTTTATTCGGCATTTATCAACTGCAACATATTGATGCAGTGACGGCGCTATCTGTCCATTATTTTGGCGCCATTCCCGCGTCAGGTCGCCGCGGAAGGCGGCGGCGAGGATGGCTTGTTTGTATTTCTCGACGAGGCGGGGGATGTGGTCGAGATGGTCGCGGGCGCGTCTGGATTTGCCGGTAAGGCTGTCGATCTTCGCCACGATCCGCCGTTGTTCGGGAAGGGGAGGAAGTGTGAATATCTGTGATTTTAAAATTTCTTGGCTGATGTTAGGCTGTGCTCCTCCTTGACCAAGAGCAACAAACTCGGCCTTTCTGGCGCGCAAATTATGGAATAAGTATTCAACGCCTATTGACGCGTGAGGTTTAATAAAGGCCACCGCTTGGTTCGTTGTTACCGGATAAGTCGTGATACCTAGCTTACCTATAGTTGCGCCATACATTGCGATGAGAATGACACCATTGCTCACCCATTTCGCCGGACTATTTTCCAAGCCATGATTGGTAATCGTCATTATGTGCTTTACAATAGGTCCATCTTGTAAATCGCCACTCCGTATCCAAGGGATGGAACCGCCGTAGTAAGATGGTTCTGAGGCTTTTGGTGTTCCGCCGCTACCCCATCGACCGACCTCCGCAAGCGTGGTACTTGTCCAACCCTCTGGCAAATCATTCATTCCGCAGTCTCCACAACCGAAGCCGCTTCATCCACACTATCCGGCTCCAGTTCCTCAGACAGTATCTCGATCTCCTCCAGCGCAGCCTTGAGATGTCCGATGATCGCGGCGGCGATGTCTTCGGGTTCGGTCAGGGATTCTTCAGCTTCGGTCTCGGTGTCACGCAGCCAGCTTATGTCGAGATTATCGTTGCGTTCCGCGATGGCGGCGCGGGTGAATTTGCGCCAGCGGCTGTCCTCGCCCTGATCCTGCCTCAGGGCCTTGCCGTAGGGGTCATCGCCATAAGCCGCCTCGAAATCGGCAAAATCCGCCACGGTCAGGGGGCGTGTCTTGCCGAAGGCGGGCATATTGGCGCGCATGTCATACACCCACACAGCCTTTGTATTGCCCTTGTCACTTTTGCCACGGGTGAAGAACAGCACGTTCGTCTTGACACCCTGCGCGTAGAAAATGCCGGTTGGCAGCCGCAGGATGGTGTGCAGATCGCAAAGCTCCATCACCCAGCTGCGCAGGCGGCGGCCGGTATTGTCCTCAAACAGCACGTTATCGGGAATGACCACGGCGGCACGGCCACCGGGTTTCAGGGCCCGGACGATATGTTCCACAAAGGCAAGCTGCTTGTTGGACGTATCGGCCGTGATGGAGAAGTCAGAGCGCGTCGGGCGTCCGCCGCCCTTCTTGGTGCCAAAGGGCGGATTGGAAAGGATGAGATCGGCTTTTGGCAGGGCCTCGCCATCGGGTGAGAGCGTGTCGATATTGACCATGCCGCCCTCAATGCCGTGAAGCAGCAGATTCATCAGGCTCAGGCGGTGGGTATCGGGCACCAGCTCCGCCCCTGTATAGGCGTTGTGACGCTGGAAATGGGCTTCCTTCTCGTCGAGGGCGTAAATCCCCCCCTTATGCTGCTTGATGTAGTGATCAGCGGCGACAAGAAACCCTGCCGTTCCACCAGCCGGGTCCTGGATGATCTCGCCGGGATGGGGCTGCATCAGGCGCACGATACAATCGATCAGCGGGCGTGGGGTGAAATACTGCCCGGCGCCGGATTTCTTGTCGGCGGCGTTCTTTTCCAGCAGGCCCTCATAGAGTGTACCCAAGCCTTCTTCACGGGCGGAGAACCAGTCGAGCTGATCGAGCGAAGTGGTCAGGGCCTTGAGGTTGGTTGGCTTGCGCAGGCGGGTCTGCGCATCAATGAAAATGGCACTGACCAGTGAATCCTGTGCCTTGCCGAGTGCGAGCAGCATGGCCTTGTAATAATCGAGCTGCTCCAGGCCCTCACGCCTGGCGAGCAGGCTCCAGCGCCAGCCTTCCGGCAGGCGCTCTTCATGGCCGGTTTCTTCCAGCATCTTGAGAAAGAGCAGATAGGTCAGCTCCGTCACATATTCATTATAGGTGACGCCATCATCACGCAGGACGTTGCACAGGCTCCAGAGCTTGGCGACGATATCGGTGGTGGTGCTCATTTATGCAGTCTTCTTCCACAATTCTTCATTGATCTTGCCCAGGAGGTTTTCCAGCTCCCCCTCAAAGACCTTGTTGAGGCGCTTGAAGCCGCCATCAGAACTGAACGGCTCCCTGTCGATGGCGGCACGATCTACCACGATTTCCCGCAGGATCTGATCACCGATGCGCCTGAGCCACAGTTTTTGCGGGTCGCTCCATGTACGGCTGGCCAGGATCGTGCGCATGGCGTCATGCACACGGGTTTCATAGGGGACAAGCGCATCCCCAAGGGCCGCCTGGCGAATAAAGCCAATGATGGAGGCGGCAATTTCCTCATTGCGTGCGTCGGACCAGGCACGACGCAAATTCGCGTCGGAAAATCCCCTGGCGTCCAGCGCGAGGCGTAGCGCCTTCAGGTCGGCGCGCGTCAGGTCGCGCGGGCGCTGCACGACCAGTTTCAGCGCAGAGAGGGTGTTGAGGTTGTCGCGCACGAACGTGGCAAAACTTTCGAGAAAATCCTCGGGCTTTGCGGCGTCGCCATAGCCGCGCGATACATCGACGATGTGATCGGCATGATGCGAGACGGGTAGAAAATTCTGGCGATTGCCATCGGCCTGCCAGTCGAGAACGGGGCCAATGGCAGCGCGATCTTGCAGCCAGCCGGCAAATGTCGGGGCGTTGTCATCCATCAGGCGTTGCAATGTATCTTCTGGCGTTTCGCCTGCTACGGCCTCGAATTTCTGCCGTGCCGCTTCGGTCAGTTTCTTGAGCCTGCGACGCAGTTTGACGGCAAGCTGATCGCGTATGGCGTCGCGCTGGGTGTTATTCTGGGCCGTCGTCATTTCCTGCACGAGTTGCGTGAAGCTGATGGACGGATTGACCACGACAGGTTTCATGTCGGTCATGTTCTGGAGGTGGGGATACAGATCAACGGCGTCGAAGATACGGAAGACGTCCTTGCCGATTTCGGGGCACTGGCGCGTGGCCCGACCAATCATCTGCTCATAGAGAATACGGCTGTTCACCCGGCGTAGAAAGACGAGATTGGTGATTTTGGGCACGTCGATGCCGGTGGTAAGCAAATCGACCGTCACGACAATCTTGGGATCGGCATCATTGCGGAAGGAGCGTATTAGGGTGCCAACCTTGTCCACGCTGCCCGTCAGTTTCTTAACCGCGCTATCATCGATCTCACCATAATGGTCGGCAAAGGCTTTCTTGATGGCGCTGACGACCATATCCGCGTGAGCGTCTGTCGCAGCAAAGATCAGCGTCTTGCCAGGGAGGGCGGGGTCGATATGGCGCGCCAGTTCTTCTGCAATGACCCGATTGAATTCCGGTGTGATGACCTGACGGTTGAAAGCCTCGACCTCGAAGTTGAGTTCATCCGGCGCATGCGCCAGATCGATTTCGCCTGTCCTGGTGTTGAGCAGTTCGAGCGCCTCGTCTTTTGCGAACGTGATGCCTGACTGCGCGAGGGCCGTTTCGATGCGTATTGGCGGCTCATGGTCGATCAGAAACCCGTCAACCACCGCCTCACGGTAGGAATAGGTAAAGACCGGCGCGCCGAAAATATCGGTGGTATGAAGGGCGGGCGTGGCCGTGAGGCCGATCTTGACCGCATCGAAATAGTCCAGCACGCGGCGATATTTGGAGATATAGTCTTCCTGCCCGCGAAAACTCAGCTCAGCATCGGACATCTCCCGGTCGAGCAGATAGCCGCGATGGCATTCGTCGATCACCATCAGATCATATTGGTCAATCGGAGGGATGGACGATCCATCGGCGGAAAATAGAACGCGTTTGACCAATCCCTGAATGGTGCAGATATGAACCTTGGTTTCCGTATCTGGCGTGACATCCTTCAGGCCTTTGAGGCCGAAAATTTCGGCAAATGTCTTGCCGGATACGACTTTCGTGGTCGAGAACTCCCCTGCCGTTTGATCTCCGAGCGCGCTGCGATCGACCACAAAGCAGATGCGCTGGAAGCGTTTGGCGGATAGCAGGCGGTAAAGCATGGCTATGGAAAGCTTGGTCTTACCCGTGCCGGTTGCCATAGCCACGAGAATCGACCGTTGTTCGGCAGACAGCGCGGCCTCGACAGCGCGTATGGCGCTTTCCTGATAATGGCGCAGGGGAAAGCCAAATATGAAAGGCTGCGCCTCGAGGGTGGCGTTTGCCGCGTCCTTATCCACTTCAAGTAAGCCCATGAGCCCTTGCGGTGTTGGCCAGTCGACCAGCGCGCGTCGATGGTTTGCCGAGCGACGGACATCGCGAAACCAGATGCCGCTCTCTGTCTCAAGCTGTTTGAGGTATGAGCGCCCGTTGGCGGCGAAGACATAAGGAACCTTGTATGCGCCCCAAGGGCCGCCAGCATAGGTGAAGTCGACACTGTCCTGCACGTCGACCGCGTAGCGTTCGGCCTGATCAATTGCCGCCGAGACATTCTTGCGTTTGCGTTTTGCCTCTACCATGCCAATCAGTGTGGTGCCTGCAAAAAGGGCATAGTCGGCGCGGCCCTTCGTGACCGGCCACTCAGCAATGGCGAGATTGCGCCCTTTGGCAGGCCGGGTACCGTTGCTGTAGCGCAGATCGACTGTGTTGGCATCCCAACCCCGATCACGCAATTGCTGGTCTATGAGCGCACGTGTTTCGGCTTCATCGAGGTCGATCTTGGCTGCAGCTTTTTCACCCTTCTCAACGAGATGTGCGACCTCAGCACGGGGCGCAGCCGCAGATTCGGCCTGAAGCGCGACGAGCTTGCTCTCGATCTGGGCCTTTTCTGTATCGAGGTCCTGGGCGATGCGTTCCCATGCGATACGATCTTCTGCCTCGCGTTGATAGCGTATCTCGAGGGCTTCGCGCGCCTGTGCGTGCGCCTCGGCGTCCAGACGGGCACGGGTCGCATTGTCCTCGGTATCGACGACAAGGCGTTTCAGCCGCTCGATTTCCTCCCGCAGAGCCGTTGTCGCATCGGCAGGCTGGCGCGGCGGTATGAAAGGGCCGGCTTTGAAATTCTCGGCGCGGCCATAGGTTTCATGAAACCAGATGCCAAGCGACCGAGCGAATTTGAGTGTCGTGAGAGCGGTAGCGTGATCTCCTGTCGCCTCATGAACGGCGCTGTTACCCGCCTTGCGCAAGGCATGAAAAATATCGGCAATTTCTCTGGGTATCAGTCGATCATAGGAGAGGCGTCGCAGGGTCTCCTCGAAGGTTTCCCTCGCATCGCGATAGGTCGCATGGTGGGCGGCGATGAGTTTCGCCATAAGTTCCGCAAACTGCCGGAGCTTGACGATAGTGGTCGAGGGATCGCTTGGGAAGTAACGTTCAGCCAGCCCGCCGAGAATCGTCAGCTGTTGGTCATGCGAAGCCAGAAAACCGAAATTTGACGAGTCCACTGCTTCCCCCAAACCGTTACCTGTCTCTTCCGCAGGAGCCATCGGCCCCCCGGAGCAATTCCTGAATTTCCGTAAATCACATACGGATACAGACAGATGCCAAGTGACCTTGATTCATTCATCTTACTCAAGCGAGCATGACCCAATTCATCCGATGTAACAATCTTGCCGATCAAGATGATTATTCAAAGCTGTGATGATCATCATGATCTGGCTGCAAACGCTCATTCTTCCAGAGGGAAATGATGGACCGACATCTCATAATGTTAGGTCCAGGCTAACAGCCGCGTTTAACGAACGGCCGTGTACTCTTTTGCGGCAGCATCCCGCCCGGCGTTGCGAAAAGGCCACGTCGGGTCACAGGATGGCGGCGCTGCTTTTCCCCAGGCAGGGGCAAGGCTATAAGAATCGTACTCTGCCCGCATGATGAACGTGACAGATGACGAAGCCCGAAGACCAGACAGACAGAATGACCCGATGTAAGGAATTGCCCTCATGGCCCGGTCCATGCGGGTGTTCGTGTCTTGCCTGAGGTCCCGTACAAACCAGCCTCTCCAGCACGCAGGTGCGATCGAGTTTCCCGGGTGAGCGAGATTCGGGCCGGGTTGTGCAGTCTGGCAATGCTCGCCGCGCCTGCCTTTTCGGCTCATGCGGCATCGGTTGATGATGTCTCATCACTCGGCAATTACGCCATCAAGCATTGGACCACGCAGGACGGACTGCCGCAGAATTCCATACGCGACATCGTTCAGACACCTGATGGTCGCATGTGGTTTGCGACATGGGAGGGTCTCGTCTCCTATGACGGGCTGGACTTTCACGTGCAGAACCGCGGCAGTGATCCGGCCCTGCCCGATAACGGGATCGGCGCTCTCGCGCTCGATGCCGCAGGCGATATGTGGTTCAGCGATTCACGTGGTGATGTCGGTCGTCATGACAGTGATGGCAGCTGGCATTTCTGGCCGCATGAGGCCAGTGCGCCCTCGACAATCGTCCAGTCGATGAAAGTGGACAGGCACGACGATGTCTGGATGCTTTATGAAAATCATGGTCTGGGCACCATGTCCCATTCCGGCAGGTTTCATTACCTGACGCCGGGGCATAACGAGCCGCTCTCGAGCATCTATCGCAACATGGCGTTTGATGCCTCGGATTCGCTGTGGCTCGGCACCTATAGCGGTATCATCATACGCGACAAGGAAGGCCATGTGCGCCAGCCTCCGGCGTCATGGGATCTGCCGCATGGGCTGTCATGGCCCTATCATGCGCCGGACGGCACATTCTGGATTGTCTCGGACAGCCGCATATTTTCCATCGCCGACAACAAGCCCCGTCTGGCCTACGATCTGAGGGATAAGGGACGGGTTACCGCATTGCTTCAGGACCGGCATGGCTCGCTATGGGTTGGCACCGAGGATCACGGGTTGCTGCGGCTCAGCGGGGACAGGGTTGAGGTCATGCCCGATACGCTCGACCCAACGGGCGGGCGTATCCTGTCTCTGGCCGAGGATACAGAGGGGTCGATCTGGGTTGGCACCAACGCCGGACTGTTCCGGCTGCAGGAAACCCCTTTCAGCAGTCTGCGCCGCCATAACGGGTTGTCGGGTGATTTTGTTCGCACCGTCATGGAGGATCATACCGGGGGGTTATGGATCGGTACGGATGGCGGTGTCTCGCGCCTTATCCATAATGATTCACCCGAGACCATGTATCTCCCGACGCGCTCGGGGCATCAGCCGGAAGTCCTGTCGAGCGCCGAGAATAACGATGGCACGGTCTGGCTTGGTACCTATGCAGATGGCCTGTTTGCCATAGCGCCTGATGGGACCATACGCCATCTTGACACGCAGAACGGTCTTCCCGCGGGCAATGTGCGCGCTTTGGCATTCGACCGTGATCATAATCTGATCATCGGAACGCAGCGTGGATTGTTCAGGCTGGCTGCGGATGACAGAGTCGAGCGGTACGGGGCTTCAAAGGCACCCAGTGGTCTCATCACTTCCATAAAGGTTCAGGACGACACGCTTTGGGTGGGCACGCTGGATGGTGTGCGTGTGATACGCGATGGCAAGACCAGAACCATACGCTTCAGCGGGGTTGATGGGGCCCATACGATCTTCGGCTTTGCATCCATTGGCAATGATCTCTGGCTGACTACCGATCGCGGGCTCTACCGCTATCGGCAGGGGAAGCTGACCCATATCGGGCGTGATGCCGGGCTGCCGGTAGACTCGGTGTTTACCTTGATCAGGGATAACAGGGGCTATCTCTGGATCACCAGCAATCGCGGCCTTTTTCGTATCGCGCTGGCTGATCTTGAGGCCGTAGCCGATGGCGGGCGCAAGACCCTGAGCTATATCCAGCTTGATGAGACCAATGGGCTCAGCAGCAGTCAGGCCAGCGGAAGCGCACAACCAGGCGCAGCGCTTACGCATGACGGCACGCTCTGGATCGCAACCGCCATTGGTCTTGCCCGAACCGATACGAACAGTTTCGACAAGTTTCTGGTCAAGCCACCGCCGCCCCCTGTCGCACTTGATGGCGTGGCTCTGGATGGGCGCGATATTCATAATCTGCGCAAGGGTGACGTGCTGCATGTGCCCTCAAGGCACAATCTGACCATACGCTATACAGCGCCAAGTTATATTGCGCCTGACGAGATCCTGTTCCGTACCACGATCACCGGCGCAGGGAGCGCCTGGACGACAACAGGACGTTCGCGCACGCTCGAACTGACATCGCTTCCCCCCGGCAGCTATACGCTTACAACGTCGGCCGCGCATCCAGGGCAGGTCTGGCCTCGTGCCGTCACGCTGGTCCGGTTTGTGATCGACCCGAAATGGTGGCAGCGGCGCCAGTTCTGGGTTCTCTGTGCTGTTGTGCTCTGCATTGTCATCGCGTTTTCGTACTGGGGGATTGTCTGGAGTTACCGGGCGGAGGCAAACCGTCTGTCGCGCATCATCCGGTCTCGCACCAAGGATCTTGAGGCGCAGACGCGGGAAAAAGATGCCCTGCTGGCGCGTCTGGAAATCCAGATCGACCTGACTGCCCGTCAGGCGCGTGAGGATGCCCTGACCGGAGTTTACAACCGTCGCGCCTTCGACGAGGCGGTCGAGAAAATGCTGACAGGGGCCAATGCCGGTGGCCCTGATTTCTGTCTGGCGATTGTCGATATCGATCATTTCAAGGCGATCAATGACACCTATTCCCATCAGACGGGGGATCAGGTTCTGCGTCAGGTCGCCCACGTGCTCGCGACCCATACGCATCCGGCTGACATGGTGGCCCGTATCGGTGGGGAGGAGTTCGGCATTCTTCTGCCTGCCCAGACATTGGATACGGCCATAGCTCGTCTCGACAGTGTGCGTGAGGCTTTTCATGAAAAGACCGATTGGGAAATCTCACGGTCTACCGGGTTGGTCACCTTCAGCGCAGGGCTGACCCGCTTTGAAGCTGGTGATACCATCAAGACACTTATGAAACGTGCTGATCTGCTGCTCTATGAAGCCAAGAACGCGGGGCGCGATCGCATCCACAATGGCTGATCACGGGTGGGAGGCAAGCGAGGCCAAAACGTAAACAAACAATGGTTGTCCATCGGGCATGTAACACCGTATGGTCGAACCTATCCGCTGAGTTGAGTTGTCGCACAAGCTTGAGGCCGTAAGCCGGACTGATCCTGCGGGCATTCCGGACCTGAGGTGCATGGAACCCGGTATGGTTGATGAGATGGCGACACCGCATGGGCTGCGTGCCTATGACATTCTCGATACGCCACCTGAGCGTGGCTATGATGATCTGGTCGCGCTCGCCAGCCAGATCTGCGAAACCCGCTCCGGCGTCGTGAGTCTGATCGACAGGGATCGCCAGTGGTTCAAGGCCCGTCAGGGCATCGGCCTGTGCCAGACTGATCTTGATCATGCCATTTGCGGCATGGTGGTCAGCACGGACTCTATCATCGAGATCGAGGATCTCCGGCTTGATCCCCGCACTGATCGCAACCCGCTCGTGGTCGAGGCGCCCCATCTCCGGTTTTACGCGGGCGTACCTCTGCGGACCCCGTTTGGCACAATCGGAGCGCTGGCGGTGTTCGACCCGGCGCCGAAGCCAGGGGGGCTGTCCGATGTGCAGCGCGCGGCGCTCGAAAAGCTGGCGCGTCTGGTGGTCGACCTGCTGGAACTGCGTCGTCAGAGCCTGGCCCATGATCGGGCACAGATGCATTGGCGCAGCCTCATCCAGACCATGAACGAGGGCTATATTCTCGCCCAAATCATGCGTGATGAGGCAGGGCAGGTGTTTGACTGGCGATATCAGGAGGTCAACCCGGCCTGGGAGCGCCATCTTGGCATTGCGGCAGCCGATGCCATCAACAGGACATGTCGCGATATCTTCCCGGGGGTCGAGCCGCGCTGGATTTCCCTTGCGGCGCAGGCAGTCGATGAAAACCGTCCCGTGTCTTTCGTGCAGGAAGTGCGCCTGTTGCGTCGCTGGTTCGAGGGCACGTTCTACCCGGTGGGGCAGGACTTCTTTTCGCTCACCTTTCGTGAAATTACCGCTCAGGTCGCGGCTGACAAGCGTCAGACCGGCCTCATCGCGCTCGGGGACGTGTTACGGGACGAACGTGACGTCGACGTCATGATATGCCGGGCCATGGCGGTTATCGGTGAGGCTCTCGATGCCGACCGTGCCACCTATGGCGAGCTCGACCACGACATCGAAACCCTGACTGTCAGTGAGGGATGGGCGGTAGAGGGGATGCCTTCTATCAAGGGGCGTTATCGCTTTGATGATTACGGCAGACTGCGCGAGACGCTTCTCGCCGGCGAAGCGCTTGTGATCAACGATATCCTGACCGATCCGCGTACGGCTGACGAGAGTGCTGGCTGGCTGGCCCTTAATGCGCGCGGCGTGATCAATATTCCGGTGCGTGAGGATGGTCGTAACGTAGCGCTCATGCTGGTGCATTTCTCTCATCCGCATGAGTGGGGTGCGGATGAAATTCACTGGCTGCATAACGCGGCAGACCGTCTGGAGGTGGCCATAGCGCGGCGGCGTGCCGACGAGATGCAGGCAGTGGTCAATGGCGAGATTGCCCATCGTCTGCGCAATACGCTGGCAATGGTACAGGCGGTTGCCCGAATGACACTGCGTGATGCGCTCTCAAAAGAGGATGCCACGCGCTTCTATGAACGGCTGCAGTCATTGGGGCGCGCTCATGACCTGCTGCATGGTGATGACCAGCGCGCCGCCCATCTGGGCGATCTGATCGCCAATATCCTGCGCGATGCCAGTATGGATGAGCGATGCCGCCTGTCGGGGCCTGTCATACGCCTGGGCTCGCGTGCCGCGATGTCCACGGCGCTTCTGATCCACGAAATGACGACCAATGCCTGCAAGCACGGGGCGCTTTCAGTGCCTGAGGGCGAGATCGAGATCGATTGGGAGATCGACTGCCAGACCGGGGGTGGCGAGCTCGTATTGAACTGGCGAGAGCGCCACGGTCCACCTGCTGCCAAGCCCGTGCGTGGCGGATTTGGCTCACGCCTTATTTCCTTTGGTCTGATTGGAACGGGTGGCGTTGCGCTGCGCTATGAGCCTGAAGGTCTGTCGGCCAGCTTCAGGGCCGATGCAGAAAAGATCATGAGGACATGATGGCGCACGCGATATCGGGCAAAACGTCAGGTTTCCCTACCGTACTGGTTGTGGAGGACGAGCCGCTGCAGCGCATGTGTCTGATGGATATGGTCGAGGAAGCCGGTTACGCTGTGGCGGAGGCCTCGGATGCCGATCAGGCCCTGATCGTTCTGGAAACCAGACCTGACATCCGTATCGTTCTGGCCGATGTGGACATGCCTGGCAGCATGGACGGATTACGTCTGGCGGCCCTTGTGCGTGATCGCTGGCCGCCCATCGAGATTATCGTGACGAGCGGTCGCGGTGTGCCCCAGCTCGCGACCTTTCCGGCACGGGCCAGATTTCTGCCCAAACCGCTGAACGAGCAGCGCGTAAAGGAAGCTCTGACACTCTTCGCCTGAGCGTACGCCGTAATTTTCCTGACGGGTCAGCCGGACAGGCATTACATCGCCTGTTCGGTTACGGCCTCCGGGGCGGGGCGACGATGCGCCGCGACACATGACAAGACGCTGGCGATGATAAATAGGAAGGAGCCGATCTCCAGCGGGCGTGGCAAGCGCTGCTCCCACGCAAACCCGTAGATCAGTGCAAAAAGCGTTTCGAACAGGATCATTTGCCCGGTGAGGGTAAGCGGTAGCAACCGGCTCATGCGGTTCCACAAGGCATTGCCACAGACCGAAGCGACAAAGGCCACTCCCGCCGAAACCGCCCAGAACATAAGCCAGTCATGATGGCTATGCCGCGCTGTGTCGCTCAGGATAGCGGCAGGAAAGAGCACAAGAGCTTGGGCGCCGGTCATGATCCCCGTAAGAAGGTTCCAGTCATGCGCTGAGACATGATCGAGGCGCGCGAGAGCGCGACTGTTTCCGACAGCAAAGCCGGTCCAGGAGGCCAGTGCAGCGCAGGCGCATGCAAGGCCGAGAACAGGGTTGTGCCCCGCAATTTCCGGTGACAGATCGACCTGAAACAGCGCCTGCCAGCCGATGCAGAAAGCCCCGATCATGCAGAAGAACAGCGATGGCGCGAGTTTCAGCAGCGGTGGGGCATCGTGGTCGCGACTGCCGATAATCGTTACGGCCACAGGCATGAACCCTATGACAAGGGAAGTCAGGGCAATTCCGCCCTTCTGCACGGCCATGGACAGCATGACATAGTAGAAGCTGTTCCCCAGAAACGAGAGACGGAACAATGTGCTCCAGTCACGAGCCGCGAGAACCCGGCACAGCGCGGGCAATCGCGCGCCAATCAGGAGCAGCGCAATAAGGCCGTAGGCGAGGTAGCGCCCGGCGGCGAGATAAAGCGGCGAGAAATGACGCACCAGTTCAGGAGCAAGGAAAACCAGTCCCCACAGGGCCCCTGCGCCTGCGCCACATAAAATGCCCAGGGGATAAGCTTGTCGGTCAGGCTGTGTGGCAGAAGGGGGTGTCATCCTGGCTCTCTTGCATCACGATCTTGCATGGCGGCGTGGTTTTCTTCCTGATCTGTTACGTGTTGCATGGTCAAGCCTCGCCGGGCTGCGGCGTCGATGCCGGCAGCGCTTCACGCCGATCCACAGGCCAGACAGGCATATCAGGCTGACACCACCAAGCAGGGGCAGAATGATCCAGAGCCGTGCGTCTGGCTGACGGAGCCAAGAAAAGAAATCGAGATCATGGGGACCATAGATGACCCAGCGTGAGCCCTTTTCTGATGTGTCGATACGTAGCAGCGCCTCGCCGGTACGAGCATCGAGATAGAGTCTTGCCCTGTCTTGTCCGATGAGACGAAAAACCGGGAAGATGCGGCGTTTGTGACGTGTCGAGAAATAATAGGCATCATCGTTCTGCAAGAGCGTCACTTCAGCCCTTGTGCCCGTCTGGGCCATTGTATCCACCAGTTCCTGCACGGTCAGGGGTGAGGGCGCGAATGTCAGATCCAGCCGCTGTGGGGTACCCTTTGCGTCTGTCACCGCAAGTCTCGTTCCATGCACGCCGGGCAGGACAACAATGTCGCGAAACGGCCGGTCGGGTACGCGGGCAAGCGCTGCAACTGTCTGCGTCAGTGCCGAGGCGGGCAGCGTGCCGCGCCATTGGGACATCCAGAGGGGGGAGGGCTTGTGAGCCATCAGCCCCGCCGGGTTCATGGTGAGGAACCCGGTCAGGATCCATGACAGGAGGAAGAGCCCGAAGACCGACCCGGCAGCATGATGAATGAGATGCGTGCCGCGATAGGGTGAAAGACGACGCCCGACCCGGAAGCGGCGCAGACCGATCCAGAGCCCAAGCGTGGTCAGGGTGACGCCAAGGCCTGACAGGATGATGAGTGTGTCAGACCAGATGACGGGGTAACGGCGCAGTTGTGAAAAATACAGCCAGTGGGGGATAGCGCCGAGCCATGACCAGAACCGTGTCTTGCGGGTGGTGGCCTGCACGACATCGCCCGTCAGCGGAGAGAGATAGAGGATCGTGCGGCGCGGGCTGTCGAAATCAAAGCGATAGAAGCCTGCATCATGGCCCTTGGTATTCAGGATCCATTGATCCACGCGGCGCAGCCCCCTGAAAACGGGTGGGGCGGTTTCGCCCTCCAGCGCAGCATAGCGGCCAGCTACCTCCGCAAGAGCAGCAGGGTCGGGATAAATATCCTCACGGCCCAGAATCTGGCCTGTGCGCAGGTCGTAATTCCGGCTTTCTGCCTTGTCGTCCATGACCTGCAAAACCCGGACAGATCCGGCCATAACCAGCCGGAACTGCCGATAGGAACCATGCAGATCCGGAAGCACAGGAGGGCGATCGAACCGCAGAGGCTCATGTGCCAGTCTGGCAAG
This sequence comes from Asaia sp. As-1742, assembly GCF_011753235.1. Taxonomy (NCBI): domain Bacteria; kingdom Pseudomonadati; phylum Pseudomonadota; class Alphaproteobacteria; order Acetobacterales; family Acetobacteraceae; genus Asaia; species Asaia sp. As-1742. The sequence goes on from NZ_VWWA01000003.1 coordinate 62,906, forward strand.
CGGCTCGTCTGGCTGGGGCCAGGGTTTCCAGAGCATGACCATCCCGGACAGGCACCAGAGAAGCATCAGCGCGCCAAGGCCAATACCCAGCCAGCGATGAATCAGAAACGCCGCTCGAACGGCTTTTTTTCGCCATTGCTTCGCGCGGTCAGTCATGATGAAGGAGGCGCGGGCGCATGGTCGATCCGGATGAAAGCAGAGGGAGGCGACTTTTACCTGCCGCCTCGTGATCGCCCTGACAAGACGCCTGTGTCGTGCGGCGCTGCATCAATGCCGCCTGCTCAGGCCTCGATGAGGTTCACGCCAAGCATGCGCAGTTCCGTCAGGCAGGCGGCAGGGTCAGGGGCAATGCCGCGACAGGCAGGGAGCGCGATATCAGTTGCGAGGCCAAGCCGCCGCGCATCCCGGGCCGTAGCGGCAACACAGTAATCGAGCGCTAGGCCGCAAAGCGTGACATGCCCGATATCGAGCCCGCGCAGGAGGCCTTCAAGCCCGGTGGCGTGGACCTGATCGTTATCGAAAAAGGCCGAGTAGGAATCACAGGCAATATCCAGCCCCTTATGGACGATATGGCTGAGTCGGCTCTGGTTCAGGCGGGGAGAAAAATCGGCCCCTCTCGTGCCTGCTACGCAGTGAACGGGCCAGGGACCGCCATAGGGCGTGAAAGAGCAGTGTTCAGGCGGGTGCCAGTCACGGCTGGCGATAACAGCTGCAAAATCAAGAGACAGAAGCGTGTCGATTGCCGGGAAAATCGCATCGCTATTGGGCACGCCGAGTGCGCCGCCGGGTAGAAAATCGTTCTGTACGTCAATCAGGAGGAGGGCTTTTCGCATGGTCACTCCGGTGGCTCCCTGTTTCTCCAGAAGGCTAGGCGCCTGCGTGCCATCGCATCATTCCGCTTTCCTAATGGCCGATAACATGACGCATGTCGTCTCCGAAATGATGAAGCGCGTCCTTTGTGGACATGTGCCGCCTGTGGCCGTTTTCGGAGACAATCGTGACGGTGGCCGTCATGCCCGCTGCCAGATGCAGGTCAGGCGGGAGTTTGTCGATATGGATACGCACCGGAATACGCTGTGCGAGCCTTACCCATGTATAGACCGGGTCCACCGACGGCAGGCCCTGAGTTGCAGTCGAGGCATTTATGCTTGAAATGCCGCGGGTAATGCTCTCGACATGGCCGAAAACAGGATGATGGCCGCCCATGAGATCCATCCGGACGGGGTCGCCAATCTCGATATTATGGACCTTGGTCTCCTCGAAATAGCCGTCGACCCAGTAGGAGGCGGAATCGATGATCTGAATATTCACATGGCCGGCTGTGGCAAAATCGCCGGGCCGCATGAGCAGGTTTGTCACGTAGCCATCGATCGAACTGTGCACGATCGTCCGCTCCAGATCGATGCGGGCCTGTCTGAGGGCTGCCTGTGCAGCGTCATATTGGGCACGGGCCTGAGCGGCGGCGGCGGCATATTGCTGTTTTTCCTCCCCGGACACGGCAACCCCCGGGATGATCCGACGCCGCTGGAATTGCGAATTCCTGAAATCGAGATCGGCCTTGCGCTCGGCCAGATTGGCTTCGGCGGAGGCGACACGCACCTTGAAGTCGAAAGGATCGATGACATAGAGCACGTCGCCCCGATGCACGAATTCGTTGTCCTGCACCCGAACTTCGATAATTTCGCCTGAAACACGCGGCGCCATGTTCACGACCTGCGCGCGGACCTGTCCGTTACGGGTCCAGGGGGCTGCGGTATAGTAATCCCACAGGATCACGATAACGATCCCGGCGACCACAAGGATCGACAGGGTGATGAACCACCGGATCAGGCGGGAGGCACGAGCGAGCACGAGCGGATTACCTTCACAAAAGCCAGGTATAAAGGCCAAGCAGACAGACAAGCAGGCCGAATTGCGCGAGTGGCGGATTCCAGAAAAAACGCCACAGATTGAGACGGCCGAAGCACCAGCGCACAATGGCCAGCGTGAGGAGAGCGAGAAACAGATTGGCGACAAAGGCCGAGACGAGAACGCCTTCGAGGTCGATGACTTCACTCATACCCATCACCCGTTTTGCGTGTGGAAATCCCGCCTACCATCGCCGACGCCCCAAGCCGAAATGGCGCAAGGTCGAGCGATTATCCTCAAGTGTGGACCGCACAGCCTCAAGACTGCCCGCGCAGAGCACGGCCAGATTGCGCTCATGGTCGCGCGCCGTGCGTGCGATATCGAGAAAGCGGTTGCTGATTTGTGGCAGGGCATGATCAAGGGTGGGAAACGAAGCGGTGTTAATCAGCCCATGTGCTTCAGTGGCGAGAAGGCGCAGACACGGCGAGGCCGCAGCCTCATCCAGATAATGACGCACCCGCGCCAGCGTGGTGGCGAGGTCCTCCAGCATGACAAGGCGATTGAAGACATGGCGGTTGACCCGGCGATGCGCGTCCATGCGTTTTGTCCAGGTCAGCAATTGCGCGAGCCTGTCATATTTGAGGCTAAGCAAACGCGCCCCGGCTGGTTTCCCGTTTCCATGCAGCTGGGCCTCGAGATCCTGACCGATTGAGGCAGCAATACGAAAACGCCGGCTTTTGGGCGTGGGAGGGAACAGCAGGACCAGAATGACGAAGGCAACGACACCCGAGATCAGATAGAAAATATTGCGCGAGATGAAGGCAAGCGGGTCGTAATCCTGATGATTGCTCAGACCGAGAATGATGGGGAAAAACGCCCCGTAATTGAACCCGATGGCGCTGGTACGGGCGTTCATCAGCATGACGCAGGCAAAGATCGTGTGGGGCAGAAAGACCAGGGCCAGCGCACCGAAAGCAGCGATATGCGGAAGCACGAAATAATTCATGACGATGGCCACAGCCACGGCCAATGAGAGGCCGAGTATTGCACCCATGCCGAATTGGGAGGTGTCGAGGGCGGTCGACGCCAGAGTCAAGATCAGCGCGGCCTGTGACAGAGCCGCCATGGAGGCAGGCTGATCGCTGGCGATGCAAAGCCCGGCGGTGATCGAAAACCCCAGCAGGACCCGTAGCGCGTTGATGAACGCGGCGACATGATCGGCGTGCTGGCCGAGCTGTGCCAGTTTGAGGGCGTTTCCTGCAGGGGTAGCGTGCTGCAGCGTATCGATGCCCGTCGCGATATGAAGCCGGTTGCTCAGCATGACGGCGCTGCGCTCCAGAAAATGCGCATCATGAGCGTCGGGGTGATAATCCGGTGCTTCCGCCTGCATGGCGTCCATCAGGGAGCCAACCGTTTCGTAACGGTCGCTATTGTCCTCACGTAACTCATGCCATGCCAGCACGTGACGATGCGCGAGAGCCGAGACACTCTTGTGACGCAGGATATGGGCGATGGCCCGTCCCGACCCGAGGACGGTGAGCATGCCGATGATCGCAAGACGCGCCCCGGCGGTACGCCGCGTTGAGCGGTCGATCTCGGTACGGGCATAGGTAATCTGGGCCGAGAGCGAAAGAATCTCGCCTGCGATGGCTGTGGTCTCCATCGCATCTGGCACGGAATCACCCCGCATGGCATCGCGTCCGAAAGCCCGGATCTGAACCGCCTTGGCCTCAAGACTATCCGCCAGTTTCTGCCACGCCTTGGGCGATCCGGTAAGCATGTTGATGAAGGCCACAGAGGCGATGCCGATTGCGACACAGCTTGCGCGGGAAAGGGCGACGTCAAACACATTCTGCGGTGTGTCGATCACGTTGATGGCGACCAGAGCGATCGTGTAACCGGCGAGCAGCGCGCCATAGGAACGGAAATGGCGTTCAAGCGACCCGATATAGGTGCAGCCTGCCAGCCACAGCGCGCATCCACCCAGCATCATGCCGCGATCCTGGCTGAAACAGGCGATGAGCAGGATTGAAGCCCCCACACCAAGGGCCGTGCCAACCAGCCGGTAGAGCGCCTTGGAGAGGGCCTGTCCGCGCAGGGGCTGGGTGATGATCATGACGGTGACGGCGGCACCAGCGGGGGAGTCGAGCTGCGCCCAGAAGGCGGTGGCAAGGGCGAGGCAGACTGCCGCCCAGCTGCGTAGGGAAAAACCGATCCAGCCGGGCGGGAAGGGTGGGTTGGGCAGATCGGCGGGGACGGGCCACCAGCGTATGCGTGTTTCCACCCCCTTTGACATGTGCCTCCAACCCGAAATCTGACGCGCGCAACAGGAACGCCCCGTAGGCTCAGAAGGTCAAGCACGCAGGGGCCTGATGCAGACCGGGAAATCCTTTGTCAGATACGGGTTTGCAATGGTGCGCCCGTTGGAGGCAGATTTGGGAGGTCTCGGCAGGATAACGACAGGCTGTCCTGTGATCGGAGGCCGCCATGACGTCAGGCGATGTCAGGATAGACGCCGTGACGCGGACAAGCCGGCGACAAGCTTGGGGGATCACCCGGAGGCGGGTCTCCGGAAACGCTCCAGCTTTCTCGAAGCGTCAGGAGGCATTCGATTGCCGCCGTGTCGGATTGTCTCCTGATATCACGAGTACCCCCGACACCCGGTGTGGCTATCCGTAAAAAGGGTGCTTACGCGTCACCTTGTGCCATACGGGAAACGAGAAGCTGGTTGATGCGGAAGCCATCCACATCGACCACCTCGAAGCGGTATCCCGCAGCCTCGACCCGGTCGGCCTTGCGGGCCATGCGGCGCAGTCGGTGCATGACGAAACCACCAATTGTGTGAAACAGATCGCGTTCGGCGTCGAGGTTGATATCGAGCTCACGGAATACGTCTCCAATGGGCGCCGCGCCGTCGATGAGCCACGAATTTGCGTCGCGTCGTACAATGGCCTGTTCCTCGAACGGGCTTGCCAGTCCATCCATGAGCGCGCCCATGATGTCCTTGAAGGTGATAAGGCCGACTACCAGACCGTATTCATTCACGATCAGCGCAAAGCCTGCACCATGCGAGTCGAACTGCGCCAGTGTGTCCCACAGGTTCAGCGTGTCCGGCAGCGAAAGCGTGTCACGACGCATCCGGAAAATCTGGTTGGTAATGGGCTGGCTCGGATCGGTGTAGGCCGGCACCTCATCCACGACCGCAACCAGAACGTCCTCGGCGCGTATCGAGCCAATCACGTGATCGAGGCCGCCATCGCAGAGCGGATAGCGCGAATAGGGCCGGATACGTACCTTGTCGCGCTGGGATTCAAGGCTCTCCTGCACGTCGAGAAAAACGATCTCGTCGCGCGGGGTCATGGCAGAGGTGACAGAGCGATCCTGTAGCGCCAGAACGTTCTGGATCAGCTGATGCTCTTTCTCCTGCAACACGCCGGATGCCGTACCTGCGGCCAGCATGGCGTTCAGATCCTCAGGCGTGACGGGCTCGACAGCAGAGGCTGCCGGGATGCGCAACAGGGTGAGCAGCCAGTCTGAAATCACCGAGAAAATCCAGACAGCGGGGTAGAGCACTCTCAGCGCCCCGGTAAGGAACCAGCCGACACGCAGCGCCACACGGTCCGGATTGTTCAGGGCGATACGCTTTGGCAGCAGATCGGCAAACAGGACAAACAGGCCCGTCACGATCACAAAGGCCAGTGTCGCAGCCGTCTTGGTGGCGACACCGGGTGTCAGCCCGGCCTCGATCAGGGCCGTGCTGAAGGCCGGTGTGAGAAGCTCACTGGATATGACACCGCCAAGAACGCCTACGGCATTGAGGCAGATTTGCAGGACGGTGATGACCTGCCCGCTATTACGCCGCAGCTTGAGGAAAGCCGCCGCACGGGCGTCACCCTGATCGGCCAGCGCACGCAGGCGAATGTCACGCGCTGCGGCAAAGGAGATCTCGGAAAGTGATATCAGGATCGAGACGGCAATCGCTGCCACCATGGCCGCGAGGCCCAGAAGCAGCAGCATCATGTGCCTGACTCCTCATTCTGAATGGGCAGGAAAAAAAAGAGCCTGTTTTCGTGTTTTTTTTGGCTCATGGCACAGTATCCGCCCTCAACCGGCTGGCGGCAACCCGGCGATTGCGCGCCAGCCAGCCTCGTCGCAGGTCTCAAGCCCAAGCTCGGCAGCTTTCTTTGCCTTGGATCCGGCTTTTTCGCCCAGCACCACCAATCCGGTTTTTTTCGACACGGAATCGCTCACCTGCGCGCCCAGACGCTCGGCAATCGCCTTCGCTTCAGGGCGCGTCATGGTGTGCAGGGTGCCGGTAAAGACGATGGTCTTGCCCGAGAGCGGACCTTCCTCGGGGCGGGATTCCGGCTCGATTGTGAGTTGCGCTCGCAGATCAGCCAGCGCCTCCACATTATGCGGCTCGGCAAAAAAAGCGAGGAGATCGGCCACGATGCTCTGGCCGATACCCATGATGCTGCCCAGGGCAAGGCGGTCGTCAGAACCGATCATGGCGGCGGCGCGCATGGCGTCGAACCAGGCTTCATAGGTCTGGTAATGGCGTGCCAGAAGCTGGGCATTGCGCTCGCCGATACGCCGTATGCCCAGCCCGAAGAGAAACCGGCTGAAGGCGATGGTACGGCGCTGCTCGATGGCATTGAGCAGATTGCGCGTCGATACCTCGCCCCAGCCTTCACGGTCACGGATAATGTCGGCCTTGTCGCGCAGGCGGAAAATATCGCCGGGCCGGTCGATCAGGCCGATCTCGTGGAACTCGCGTATGGAGCGCTCACCCAGCCCGTCGATATCGAATGCTGGCCGGGAGACGAAATGAATCAGGCGCTCGACAACCTGCGCCTCGCAGGTCAGGCCGCCCGTGCAGCGTCGTACAGCCTCACCTTCGGGGCGCTCTGTCAGGGCGCCACAGACGGGACAATGCGTCGGGAAGATGAAAGCCGGGCCGCGCGGCTTGTCCTCGGGGACAGGGCCGAGAATTTGCGGAATGACATCGCCTGCGCGCTGCACACGTACCAGATCGCCGGGACGGACATCCTTGCGCGCAATTTCGTCTTCGTTATGCAGCGTTGCGCGCGACACGATGACACCACCGACATTGACCGGCTCCAGATGGGCCGTGGGGGTAAGCGCGCCCGTACGCCCCACCTGTATCTCGATTTTTTCCAGCCGCGTGATGGCCTGCTCGGAGGGGAATTTCCATGCGATGGCCCAGCGCGGCGCGCGGCCTGCAAAGCCAAGACGGGTCTGGAGGTCGATATCATCCAGCTTGAAGACGACACCATCGATGTCATAGGGCAGGGAGGAGCGTTCGCGGGCAAGATTGGCGATATAACCGGCGATCTCGCTGGCATGGCCGATGCGTGTTGAAAGCGGATTGACCGGGAAGCCCCAACGTTTCAACTGCTCCAGCCAGTCCCAGTGTGTTGCGGCACAGCGTTGGCTCGAAAAGCCCTGCGCATAGGCAAAAAGCGACAGAGGGCGTCTGGCAGTCACGTTGGGGTCAAGCTGGCGCAGTGACCCTGCGGCAGCGTTGCGCGGGTTCGCGAAAACCTTCTGTCCCTGTGCCTGCATTGTCTCGTTGAGCGACAGGAAATCGGCCTTTGCCATGAAGATCTCGCCGCGTATCTCGATCTCCTGCGGGAACTCTCCTTCGAGCTTTTGCGGAATGTCAGCGATGGTTTTCAGATTGGCGGTGACGTCCTCACCCACCAGCCCGTCACCGCGTGTCGTCCCGCGCAGCAATTCGCCGTTTACATAGGTGAGGTTGATCGACAGGCCATCGATCTTGGGCTCGGCAACGAAAGAAAGCTGATCGGCCGCCCTGGAATCCAGCCCGAGGAAGCGGGCGGCTTTCGCCACGAAAGCCTCGAATTCCTCGGTATTGAAGACGTTGTCGAGCGACAGCATGGGCACGCGATGGGGCTGCTTGCCAAAGGCGTTGTCTGGCGCTGCACCAATGCGCTCCGAGATGCCGCCCTCAATCCTGAGGTCAGGGTGAGCTTCTTCGAGGGCAAGGAGCGCCCTTCTGGTCTCGTCATATTCCGCGTCTGACACTTCAGGGGCGTCGTCGCGGTAATAGGCGTCGTTCCAGCGCGCAATGAGCGCCGTTAATCTGGCGTGCTCACGGGCGGGGGTATCAGTCATCACTCTTGTTCCAGCAGGCTGTCAGCGGCCGTACGCGCGGCATCTGTTATGGTCTCGCCAGCCAGCATACGCGCGATCTCCTCGCGGCGTTCCTCGGCTGAAAGTTTTTCTGCGAGGGTTTCTGTCCTGTCCTTCCGGATACGCTTGCTGATGCGCAAATGCTGGTCGCCACGCGCCGCAACCTGCGGGCTGTGGGTGACGACAAGGACCTGTACATCCTGCGCCACACGATGCAGGCGGTCACCGATGGACGAGGCCGTAGCCCCGCCAACGCCGGAATCCACTTCGTCGAAAACCAGCGTGGGTATGGCCGAGCGTTCGGCAAGCACGACCTTCAGAGCGAGCATGAGGCGCGATAATTCGCCGCCCGAGGCCACCTTGGCCAGTGGGCCAGGCGGTTGGCCCGGATTGGCGGCGATCAGGAAGGATGCCTGCTCCTTGCCACGCAGGTTCCAGGCCTCCGGCGCAAGTGGCGTGAGCGAAACAATGAATTTGGCGCGCTCGAGCCTGACCGGCTTGAGTTCGGCCATGACAGCGGTCTCAAGCCGACGCGCAGCGCGCTCGCGTATCTGGCTGAGTTTCTCTGCTTCTGCGGCAAACACCTCCCGCGCGGCCTGCGTTTCCGCCATCAGCTGATCGATGCGGGCATTGCCCGAATCCAGCGCTTCAAGGCGGGCCTGAAGGCTCGCCAGAAGAGCGGCCAGTTCATTGACCGCCACACCATGCTTGCGACCCGCTGCGCGCAGGGCAAAGAGACGTTCTTCGGTTTCCTCAAGCAGGCGGGGGTCGGTGTCTGCATCAGCGGCGAGACGGGAGAGGAGTGTTTCAGCTTCGGCAAGCGCCTCTTCGGCTTTCTCCAGAGCCTCGAGTGCCTCCTGCGCCTGGGCCTGCTGCGCGGAATGGGCGACGGGGTCGTCGCCGGGGGAGGGAAGCAGGCGGGCCAGTGTGCGGCTGGCATTGCGCAGGGCTGCGGCGGGGGTGGCGGAGCGACGGTCACGCGGTGTCAGCTCGGACAGGGCCGCTGCAATGGCCTCGCCACGTCGTTCGTTTTGCTGCAGGCCGATACGCAGCGCAGCCAGTTGCTCTTCCTCATCTTCCTGCGGGGCAAGAACGCTGAGATCGTCAACTGCCTGTCTCAGCCAGTCCTCCTCACGCCGCGTTGCTTCCATTTCGGACTGCGCTGCGGCGAGTGTTGCGGTGAGTTCGATCCAGCGACGATAGGCGCGAGCCACGGCCTCGCGAGCACTGCGATCCACGCCAAAAGCGTCGAGCAGATCGAGATGGGTCGCCTGATCCGCCAGACCCATCTGGTCGTGCTGGCCCTGGATTTCGACCAGAAGAGCCGCGATGCGACGCAACAGCCCAACGCCAATGGGCTGATCGTTCACATAGGCCCGCGACCGCGCATCGGCAGTGACCGTGCGCCGGAGCACGAGCGGCTCATGCGGGTCATCGAGGGCAATACCCTGTTCGGCAAGAAGCCGATGGACAGGGTGACCATCGGGAATATCGAAACAGGCGGAAACGCCAGCCTGATCTGCCCCGGCACGGACCAGCCCGCCGCTGGCGCGGTCGCCAAGAGCCAGTCCAAGTGAGTCGAGGAGGATGGACTTGCCCGCTCCGGTTTCCCCCGTAAGGACCGTCAGTCCCGGATGAAAGGGCAGATCGAGCCTCTCGATCAGAACGACATCGCGTATCGAGAGGTGAGTCAGCATGCAAGACGGTCCTGATGTGTCAGTCTGAAAACATCGCTGGCGGCGGTAGCGTGCGCCAGCGTCTTTGTCTCGTCCGGATCAGAAAACCGAGTGCCACATGCGGCCGAACAGGCCGCGCTGCTTGCCACCCGGTGCGACGCTGTGATCGGGCAGGAGGTTGCGGTTGCGCAGCAGATTGTAGCTGTAACGATACCATTGGCTGTCGGGATAGTTGTAGCCAAGAACCGAGGCCGATTTGCGTGCCTCGTCGACCAGACCCAGTTCAAGGCTGACCTCGACAATGCGTTCGAGCGCTTCAGCGACATGATTGGTCGTCTGGAAGTCGTTCACGACACGCTGGTAGCGGCCAAGAGCCGCTTCATAGTTGTGCTGCTGCTGGTAGTAGCGGCCGACAAGCATTTCCTTGCCGGCAAGATGGTCACGGCAAAGGTCGATCTTCAGCTGGGCGTCGCGGGCATAGGCTGTCTGCGGGAAGCGTGTCACGACTTCCTCAAGCGCGTTGAGAGCCTCGAGCGTCCCCTGCTGGTCACGCTGCACCTCGGCAATCTGCTCGTAATAGCAAAGCGCACGCAGATAATAGGCATAGGCCGCGTCAGGGCTGGTAGGATGCAGAAGCAGATAGCGTTCGAGCTGCTGGACCGAGAGGGCATACTCGCCCTGCAGGTAATAGGCATAGCCCTCCATCAGCTCGGCATTACCGACATAGCCTGAGTAGGGGTAATTCTGCTGCAGCAGTTCGAATTCGCCGCTGGCCAGCGTATAGCGCTTCGAGTGAAGGGCATCGATACCGTAATTATACAGCGTCTCGGCACTGGCGACTTTTGGCGCCTTGACCTCTTCCTTGTTTGAAAAGAGCGAGCATCCGCTCAGGAGCAGAAAGCTGCCAGCCATCATGACGCTGACAAAGCGCTGGCGCTTCATGGCAGGAGGTACGTGACGTTCTGTATTCTGGTGCATGCCGACTCTTCCACTGACGAACGGTCTTATATCACGCCTGACCATTCGCGGAAGTCCTGGGCGCACGAGATCGTTTCTCTTACGCTGCTGCGTGTATTTCACTTCTGTTACGAGCCGTCTGGCCAGCCAGGCGCCAGTTTTCACCGGAGGAAAAAAGGGATCGCAGGAGGCGGTTGTTCAATCCATGGCCCGATTTATGGCCCATGAAGCCTGCCTTGAGCGTATGGCCGGCAAGATACAGATCGCCCACAGCGTCCATGAGCTTGTGGCGCACAAACTCCTTGGGATGACGCAGGCCACAGGGGTTGAGCACTGTGTCGCCTTCGACAACAATGGCATTATGCAACGAACCGCCGCGCGCCAGCCCCATTTTCTGTAACGTTTCGATTTCCTTACGCTCCACGAAAGTGCGGCAAAAGCCGACTTCCTGACGAAAGCGATCGAGGGTGAACGGCATGGCATGGCGTTGGTGGCCAATAGCACCGGCTGCAAAATCGATCGACATGGCGAGGGCGAAGCCAGAGCGCGCAGGGCGTAGTTCCGCGAAGGCGCCGTTGTCATCCTCGACGCGGACAGGACGCAGCACTTCGATCACGACGCGAGCACAATCCTGTTCGATTTTGCCAGCGCACTGAATAAGAAAATCGAACTCAGCAGCAGAGCCATCGAGGACAGGTGTTTCGGGGCCGTCGATATCAATCAGTACATTGTCGATGCCATTGGCATGAAGAGCAGCCATCAGATGCTCGATTGTCGCGACATGTATGTCCGACGCCTCTGCATTTGCGATTACGGTGCTAAGGCGCGTGCAGACAACATTGTCATATCGCGCAGCGATCGGGCGGGCCTCAGGCAGATCGGTACGACGAAAAACGATACCATGATTGGTGGCTGCGGGATGGAGGACCATCCTAACCTGTTGCCCGCTATGAAGCCCAATTCCTGTGCAGCTGATGGGCTGTCGGAGTGTGCATTGCTGCGCCGCGAGCATGGTGCCACCGAAAGGCGACAGAAAATCCGGCGAACTCTTGAACACGGAGGGCGGCACAATCGATGCTTTGTACGGTGTCTCGGCCGTGATCTGCATGATTGAATGCTCTCCTGAATTACCGGAACGTTATGTTCGCGGCTTCATGAAAGCTCTAGCCGGTATCGGGGGGCGCAGACCAGTCAATGTTTATTGCCAAACATTACGGCATAACATCCTGAAACTGAACGTAAATTTCAGTTTCAGGATAGGGCTGTGTATCGAAACTCAGCGACCCTGATCGCGACGCAGGAAGGCGGGGATATCCAGGCCATTCTCTTCGCCGGTATCATGGCTGGAGGCAGGACGTGCTGGCTCCGCGCGTTCCACTACGGTGGGTTCGTTCCGGGGAGCCTCGTCATGCTGCGTGTAGTTCGACGGTGCCGGGCGACCACGCAGGGCGCCGGTCACGATACCAAACAGGCTGCGTGACTGGGGTTCCGGCGCAGGGCGCTGGCCCTGTTCCGAAAACAGGCCCGAGCGTGGCGAAGCCGCTGGCGCTGGGGTTGCCTTTGCCGCCTGGGGAGGGACCGAGTGAGGGGAGGGAGCTGCACTTGCAGGACCTTGCGCATCCAGCCCGTAATGGGGTTGCTGCCTCGGGACTGAAGCATAGGTTGATGCTGGCTGGAACGGCTGCTGTCCGGAATTCTGGGCGAGTTCTGCACCATCGCTGACAATCGGGGCTTCCGGCGAGGGCTCGGCCGGCGCGTGTACTTCCTCTGGCTCCGGCTCACGGCTTCCGTCGATGCCGGTTGCAACGACAGAAACCCGAATGCGACCATTAAGCGAGGAGTCGATAGCCGAACCCCAGATGATCGTGGCGTCATCGGCCACTTCCTGACGGATGCGTTCGGCGGCCTGGTCAACTTCATAAAGGGTAAGATCGTCGCCACCAGTGATATTGATCAGCAGGCCGCGTGCGCCAGACATCGACGAATCATCAAGAAGCGGGTTCGAAATGGCGCGGTTGGCGGCTTCAAGCGCGCGGTCCTCGCCCTCGGCCTCACCTGTGCCCATCATGGCCTTGCCCATTTCAGCCATGACGGTGCGGATATCGGCGAAGTCGAGATTGATCAGCCCGGGTGCCAGCATGAGATCGGTCACGCCGCGCACACCCATATAGAGTACCTCGTCAGCCATCTTGAAGGCTTCGCGCAGGGTGGTGTGCATGGTCGCCATGCGGAACAGGTTCTGGTTCGGTATGACAATCAGCGTATCGACATATTGCTGCAGCTCGGCAATGCCAGCTTCGGCCACTTTTTTGCGTCGTGCGCCCTCAAAGCCAAAAGGTGTGCTGACTACGCCAACTGTAAGGATCTTGCGGTCACGGGCCATCTTGGCAATGACGGGTGCTGCGCCTGTGCCGGTGCCGCCACCCATGCCAGCGGTTACAAAAACCATGTGTGCGCCATCGATATGGCGGCTGATTTCCTCAGCAGCTTCTTCGGCAGCAGCCTTGCCGATTTCAGGTTTTGCACCTGCACCGAGGCCCTGGGTAAGGTGAGGGCCAAGCTGCACCCTGCGTTCGGCGCGTGAACCCGCAAGGGCCTGCGCATCCGTATTGGCCACAACAAATTCGACGCCCTGCAACTGCATCTCGATCATGTTGTTCACGGCGTTCATGCCACCGCCACCAACGCCGATAACGGTAATGCGCGGAGAAAAATCCGAGTAATTATAATGCGGTGCAGTCAGATTGAGCGTCATGGTGTAATCCGGATAGGGCGATTGACAGGCCCGAATTCAGGGCGAATGACTAAGAAGCATAACCTTAATAGGTTAGTTTTTGGTCATGTGCGACTCCTAATGAAATGCACCATGCGCTTTAGTAAGCCCCCTGGCCGGGGTTCCGGGGTGTCTGCATCGTGAAAGCTTCTGTCGGCTCCCGCAACCCATGCCAAAAGCCCCGAGGCCGTTGAGAATCCGGCAGAATTTGCGCCTATTTCCGGCAATCCGACGATTCCCAGAGGTCGGCCCAGACGCACGGGTCGGTCGAGGATACGCGCTGCCATTGGCCCGACGCCATCAAGCAGGGAGGCGCCACCTGTCAAGACGACACGTTCACGCCCGGTCCGGCTGAACCCGGCATCGTCGAGGCGATCACGCACGAGTTCGAGTGTCTCTTCAATGCGTGGTCTGATAGCTGAAACAAGTCTCGCCCGCGAAACCGTTGTGAGTGTGCCGGGGGCCTCACCTATCTTCTGAAGCGTTATGAGCTCACTGCTATCTTCAGCTGAAAGCTCGGCAGCACCGTATTTTGTCTTGAGTCGTTCGGCTTCGTCCAGCGACGTGGAGAGCATGCCGGCCAGGTCACGTGTGACGTGTAGTCCCCCAACTGGCAGGAAAGCTGTATGGCGCAGCATCCCGTCACCAAAGACTGCAATCGAGGTCGTGCCGCCGCCCATATCCACGACTGTTGCCCCCAGTTCGCGCTCATCGGCATCAAGAACGGAAAGGCCGGAGGCGAGCGATGCTGAGACGAGACCCGTCATCTTGAGTTCAGAGCGCATCAGCACGGAGTCCAGCGTGCGAACAGCGGTCGTTGCTGCATCGACGACATGAAGACGTGCAGTGAGCTGCTCACAGACCTGGCCCCGTGGATCGACAATGCCGTAGGTGTCATCCACCGCATAACCGATGGGCAGGGTGTGGATGACGGTCCGGCCCTCGGTGAACGCACGAGCCTGACCCTCTGCCACAACGCGGGCCATGTCGCCCTCGCTGACCCCATGGCCGCCGATGGGCATACGCGCGTTGAACAGGCGGCTCTCAGGATGTCCGCAGGAGAGATTGACCGCAATATTGTCAAGGCGACGATCGGCAGCATCTTCGGCCTGACCGACAGTGGCGCGAATGGCCTGCTCGGCTTCCTTCAGATCAACAATGTTGCCATTGCGTATTCCGCGCGACCGACGCCAGCCATAGCCAAGCACACGCAGCGTGCCATCGGCTTCACCACGCCCGATAAGGCAGGTCATCTTGGTCGAGCCGATATCGAGAACTCCGAAAACGCCTACACGCCAGTGTCTGGGTATGGACGGTTCATCGGCCGGGGGCAGAGCGAGGATATGATCCTCGGAGCGTTCATGATGTCTTTGCCCCGTGCTGACGGGCAGAAGCGCGCGGCTGCGCACTGCTCGGCGGCGCCTCTTTCGGGGGGAGTCCGGATCTGTGGCCACGAGGTCATTCATTCTTCTGGCGAGGCTCCGTCTGCGGGGGTGGAGGAACGATTCTCGTTGTCATGTGAGGCGGAAACACGTCCGAGCCTGTGTGAGGATTGAGGCGGTTTTCCGGCGGTGGGTGCAGGTCCGCTTTGCCCGTCATCCTGATGCCCGGCCTGTATCTGCCGCTCTGCACCGGTTGAAGGGCCCGGCCTCATGCGCGTTCCGGCAGGGCCACCCTCGGGGTCTTTCGTACCATCCGACCCGTTCGGGTCTTGTGAAGCGGCCGGCTCAGTGGCCGGGGATTGATGAATGACCATACGATCCGGCAGACGCATATCGATCGAAACGACCGGACGCTCCAGCAGGCGAAACTGACCCTGATATTGCGCAAGTCGCGCAAGCGCCGCCTGCTCCTGCCCCTCTGGCAGCAGAATCGTTGCGCCATCACGCAGGGTCAGGTTCCACCGACGCTGCCCGACGCGCACGGCCGCGACAACGAACTCCTTGACCGATGGATTTGCCGTCAGTGCATCTACCAGCGTCGAGGCCGCAAGGTTCGCGCCCTCGCCAACAACGAGCGGCAGCTTGACGAAGGCCTGGCCATTTTTGCCCTCCAGCCCCTGGTCCGGCACGCGCTCGCCAGCGCGGTTGATCAGAATGAACTGTCCATGGTCCTGCCAGACGGCCACCGGGCTGCGTTCGGTAATCTTGATAACGATGGTGTCCGGCATATGCCGTTCGACCGTCGCGTGATCTATAAAGGGCAGGGTATCGATGCGGTCACGCGCCGCCGACACCGAAAACCCGAAGATCGGCTTGCCGACCGAGGTGCCAAGAGCACGCATCAGGTCACTCTCTGGCGTAAGGTTGCGCCCTTCCACCTGGATCGTCTTGATCTGGAACGGCAGATATTGAACAAGTTTCGCCCGGTAAGGCGCAAAACGCACTTCGGAAGCTGAAAGGCGTAGAAAAGACGCGGCAACCCCCGCCACGACCAGCAGAAACAGAAAAGCCAGAAGCACGCGCAGGCCCCGCTTGTGGCGGCGCATGAACAGCACAAGACGCGCGGGCCTGTCCTGCTGCACGGGCCCGCGATACGGGGCTTCCGGCCGTCGATTTCTCATCTGGCCTGTTTGCCCCGCGTGGCGAGGGCATCACGCACGATCCAGTCGCAGAGTTCCGGGTAGGAAATGCCACAATAGGCGGCCTGTTCCGGCAGGAGAGAGGTTGCGGTCATGCCAGGTTGCGTATTGACTTCCAGCAGGATCAGACGGGATGTTTCCTCGTCATAACGGAAATCGGCACGCGAGGCACCCGAGCAGCCCAGCGCACGATGGGCGTTCTCGGCCACGCGCAAGGCCTGGGTGAAAATGGCCTCGGGCACTTGCGCTGGCACGTGATGCACCGAACCACCGGGTGCGTATTTCGCGTCGAAATCGTAGAAATCGCCTGTGGGGGACGCCGCCACGATATCAGTCACGGTCAGAGCCCGGTCACCCAGCACGGCGACGGTGAGTTCGCGACCCGGAATATATTCCTCAACCAGTGCCTCGCGGCCAAAGGCCCAGTTCGAGGCAATGGTCTGACGGCGGTTGCTGCCGGCCCGGACAATCTCGACCCCGAATGATGACCCTTCGGCGATGGGCTTGACCACATAGGGCGTCGGTAGAGGGTCAGCCGCCGCGAGTTCCTCCATCGTCACGACCCGTCCTTCGGCCACGGGCAGACCGGCCGCAGCAAACACGCGGCGTGAAGCTTCCTTGTCCATGGCGAGCGAGGACGCCCGAATGGAAGAATGGGTGTAGGTCAGGCCCAGCCACTCCAGAACGCCCTGAATGGCACCATCTTCACCCAGCGGGCCATGCAGCGCATTGAACACGACATCCGGTGCTGCAGCGCGCAGGGCGCGGATCGTTTCGGCCAGATCGGGGCCGGCATCGATACTGACAACATCATGACCGGCTTCAACGAGAGCCTGTGCAACGCCAGCGCCACTACGCAGACTGACGGGTCGCTCGCTCGAAATGCCTCCCTGAAGGACGGCAATCTTCAGACTCATGGCTGTTCTCCCGATGACGGTTTTCCAAGGCGTTTGATTTCCCAATGCAGGGCGATGCCGCTTTGGGCAAGGACGCGCGCACGGACTTCGTCACCCAGATCTTCCAGATCGCGGCTTGTGGCAGTGCCGAGATTGAGCAGGAAATTACAGTGCTTTTCGCTCACCTGAGCACCACCCCGGATGAGGCCACGGCATCCGGCGTCGTCAATCAGCTGCCAGGCCTTGTGGCCGTCAGGATTGCGGAAGGTCGAGCCGCCCGTGCGGGCCTTGACGGGTTGCGAGGCCTCGCGGGCGGCCTTGATGCCCGCGATATGGGTGCGGATCTGTTCGCGATCGCCCGGCTGGGCTCGCAGCCGCGCCCTTAGCACGATGGCCCCATCAGGCAGGCTGGCATGACGATAGCTGAAGGCCAGTGCGGCATTGCCCAGGCGCGTGATTGTCCCGTCGGGCAGGAGGATTTCAGCCCAGTCGAGCACGGCATTGATGTCAGAGCCATAAGCGCCGGCATTCATGACCACCGCCCCACCAATGGAGCCAGGAATTCCAGCCAGAAATTCCAGCCCGGTCAGACCCGCTGCGGCAGCCTGCTCGGCCACGATCATGTCGAGCGCTGCAGCACCGGCCACGAGACCATCGGGCTCAATGACGATATCGGCGAAACCACCCGCCATGCGCACCACAAGTCCCTCGATCCCACCATCGCGGATGATGACATTCGAACAGGCGCCAAGCACGGTGACCGGAACCCCTTTCGGGAGGGCCGCCAGGGTGTCGGCAAGGTCCTGCACATCCTTGGGCACAAAAAGGGCTTCCGCATTGCCGCCCGTGCGAAACCAGGCACGTGGGCCAAGCGGGGCGTCGAAACTCAACCGGCCACGCGGCGAGAGCTGATGCAGCTTCGTGCTCATGATGCCTTGCCATTAAGCGCGGCAAGCTGACCGGGCAGCGCGTGGGCCCAGTTGGTGATGGTGCCCGCGCCGAGGCACACAACGAAGTCACCCGGCTTGGCGATGGCATTGATCATCTCGGCCAGATGCTCGGGGCCGGGCAACGGCACCACGGAGCGATGGCCGCTGGCGCGCAGTCCCTCGATCAGTGTGTCGCGGCTGAAGCCCTCGATCGGCGCTTCACCGGCAGCATAGACATCGGTCACGATCACGGTTCCAGCGTCGTTCATGCAGGTGCAGAAATCGCTGAACAGGGCTTGAAGGCGCGAGTAGCGATGCGGCTGCACTACGGCAATCACGTCGCGTGCACCCGCCTGACGGGCGGCGCGCAGCACGGCAGCAATCTCGACCGGGTGATGACCGTAATCATCAATCACCGTGATACCATTGAAATCACCGCAACGCGTGAAACGACGCTTGACACCGCGGAACCCGGCGAGCGCAAGGCGAATGGTTTCGTCACTGATATCCATCTCGCTGGCCACCGCGATGGCAGCGAGTGCGTTGAGCACGTTGTGCTGGCCCAGCATGGGCAGGCGGAACGGCCCGGCGCGACGCGTGGTCTTTCGCGTGCGGTTGGTGATCACCACCTCGAATGTGGCGCCCAGACGGTCGGTGATCAGCTTGTCCGCGCGGATATCAGCCTGCGGGCTGAAGCCATAGGTCACGATACGATGGTCCGACAGGCGCGGGATCATCTGCTGTACGGCAGGATGATCGATGCACAGCACGGCAAAGCCGTAGAACGGAATGTTGGACACGAACTGGTCATAGGCCGCCTGCATGGCTTCTGCCGTGCCCCAATGGTCCAGATGTTCGGGGTCCATATTGGTGACCACGGCAATGACCGCAGGCAGACGCAGGAAGGAGCCGTCGCTCTCATCGGCCTCGACCACCATCCAGTCGCCCGAACCCATGCGGGTGTTGGTGCCGTAGGCCTCGATAATGCCGCCATTGATCACGGTGGGGTCGAGTTTGGCCTGTTCGAGCACGCAGGCCACGAGGCTTGTGGTGGTTGTCTTGCCATGGGTGCCGCCAATTGCCACCGCCCAGCGCAGGCGCATGAGCTCGGCCAGCATCTCGGCACGACGCACGACGGGGATCAGCCTTGCGCGCGCCGCCAGAACTTCGGGATTATCCTTCTTCACGGCCGTTGAGGTGACCACAACCTGAGCCGCGCCCAGATTGCCCTCGTCATGGCCGATCGCGACGACAATGCCGAGCTTGCGCAGGCGCAGAACATTGGCATTTTCACTGATATCCGACCCCTGAACCTTGTAGCCGAGCATATGCAGCACCTCGGCAATTCCTGACATGCCAATCCCGCCAATACCGACGAAATGGATGGTTCCGATGGAAAGGGGGAGTGCGCGCATGAACCAGGCTTTCAGAGTAACTGCGAAAAAACAGGAAGATCGGGGTAAGGACAGAAGGAGGGCGTCAGGTCAGCGATGAATGGGAGCGAAGCGGCTGCCCACTATGAAACAGGGGAGCGGTAGTCCGAAATGCGGGCTTCGACAAGGTCGGCCAGCAATCTGGCGCTGTGCGGATGGGCAAAACCGCGTGCGGCCTTCGCCGCACTCGCCAGACGTTCGGGGTCGTTCAGCAAGGTGCCAAGAAAGGCCGATATCGTCTCCGGAGTGAAGTCCTTTTGGCGAAACATCCAGGCACCGCCAGCATCGACGAGCTGTGTGGCATTGGCACCCTGTTCGTCTGACGCAGCAATGGGCAGGGGGACGAGAATGGACGGACGACCCGCAATGGTAAGCTCTGCCACAGAGGAGCCTCCGGCACGCCCGATCACCAGATGCGCCTGCCGCAGTAATGTGGCGACATCACTGAAAAACGGCGCCAGTGTGCACTCAATTCCTGCGGCCTCGTAGGCGGCGCGTGTTTCGGCGATGTCCTTGTCATGCACCTGCTGCGTCACGCGCAGACGGGCACGGAACCCTGCGGGTAACTGGGCCAGAGCGGCGGGCATGGTGGTCGAGAACACCCTGGCGCCCAGGGACCCACCCCAGATCAGGAGATTGATCACTTCTTCGGGCGGGGTATAGGGCTCATCGAGCAGCGCCTCGATGGCGGGCCGCACCGGCATGCCGGTCAGAGCCGTGCGCAGCCCAAGGGGCAGACGGGCGACGGTGGGGAAAGATGTCGCGATGGCGCTGGCGAAGCGGGCCAGCAGGGCATTGGCCTGCCCTAGCACGGCATTGCCTTCATGGAGGATCACGATCGGCTTGCGTCCGCCGGTCAGAAGACGACTGCCCAGAATGGGGGGCACCGACGGATAGCCGCCAAAGCCGATCACGGCGACGGGCGCGATCTGTTTATGCAGGCTGCGGGCCTCCCAGGCACCGCGCAGAAGCGAAGTCACACCGCGGAATTTGGCAGCAATACCCTTGCCAGCCACACCTGTGCCATCAAGCACATATTGCGGTTTGTCCTGAAAAATGCCGCTCGTTCTCTTACCGGCTCGCTTGTCGGTCATCAGCACCAGATCATGCCCACGCGCCGCAAGTTCGGTCGCGAGCGCCTCAGCGGGGAAGAAATGGCCGCCTGTGCCACCGGCAGCAATCACGATGGGGCTTTTCACGAATTGGATCCTTCACGAAGCGACGTCCAGTGCCCCTGACCGGCATAGTGCGAGCTGATGGGGCTGGCCGAAACCTGATGGCGTGTCAGGGCCAGCACCATGCCAAGGGTGAGGGCGATGGAGATGGCCGAGGAGCCACCATAGGAAATGAGGGGCAGCGTCATGCCCTTGGTGGGGATCAGATGCAAGGTCGAGCCCATATTGATGAAGGCCTGCAGCCCGAACCCGGCAACCAGCCCCGACGCGGCCGTGATCACGAACGGGTCGCTCTCGCGCATGAGTTTGAGCAGCGTGCGCACCACGATGACAGTGAAGATCAGGATGATGAACAGGCAGATGAACAGCCCGTATTCCTCACCCGCCACAGCAAAGACGAAATCGGCATGGGCGTCTGGCAGCAGATCCTTCACCCGGCCTTCACCGGGCCCACGCCCCATCATGCCGCCATTGCCGAAGGCACGCAGCGCGGTGTCGATCTGGTAATGGTCGCCCACATTGGGGTGCAGGAAGCGCTCCACGCGCGAGCGCACGTGCGGAAACGCGACATAGGCGCCCGCAAACGCCGCAATCATGGCTCCCACGCCAGCGCCAACAAAAATGATGGGCAGGCCATTCACGAAAAGCTGGATGAAAAAGACCATCGTGATGACCGACAACATGCCGATATCAGGCTGTGACTTGAGCAGCAGCAGGATCAGCCCGAAACAACCGAAGGCGATGAGCATGCCGGGGAAACGGACCGAGCCGAAAATGACCCGCCGCCTTTGCTCGGCAAGCAGCCATCCGGTCACCACTGCAAAGAACGGCTTGAGGAATTCGGAGGGCTGGACCGACATCATGGGCAGCGCAATCCAGCGCCGTGCGCCCTTGATCTCGACGCCATGAACGAGCGTCATGAAGGTAGCTGCCAACGCAATGACACCGCCGATAAGCGCGAGGCGTTTGACCGCCTCACGCGACAGGCTGGAGACAAGCAGCACGACCCCGCCCGCCAGAAGCAGGAAGATCACCTGTTTGAGGATGAACATCTCGCGCGAGGCGCCAATGCGCACGGCGACGGCAGGACTGGCGGCCAGCATCAGGACATAGCCAAAAGCTATCAGCACCCCGACGCAGCACAAGGTGACGCGATCCACATTGCGCCACCAGCGCCCTATACGGGACGTATCGACACGTGAAAGCCCTGCCATGTTTCCCTAACCCCTCGGCCCTTCGGATCAGGGCGTTTCTGAATCGCTGAGGCGAGTCAGGATATCGATAAAAGACGCGCCGCGCGCTTCAAAACTCGCAAACTGGTCAAAGCTTGCACATGCAGGCGACAGTAGAACAACCGGGACATCGAGCGCGCGAGCCGCCTCGAGTGCCGCCGACGTCGCAACATCGAGTGTCTGGCTGATTTCAGTGGGGACCCCGTGGGCTAGCAGAGTGGCCTGCAGGATGGGCGCGTCGCGACCGATCAGAAAAGCCTTGGCAATCCGATCGAATAATGGCGCCAGTGCCTCGATCCCGCCGGATTTGGCCGTACCCCCCGCAATCCAGATGACCTTGTCATAGCAGAGCAGCGCTTTTTCGGCGGCTTCGGCGTTGGTCGCCTTGCTGTCATTGATGAAACGGATACCACCAATGACGCCCGCCAGCGCCTGACGATGCGGCAGGCCCGGATAGGTTGTCAGGCCGGTTTCGATGGCGCGGTCGTCCAGCCCCAGATGCTTTGCCATCGCCCGTGCCACGAGAGCATTCTGCAGATTATGGGCGCCGGGCAGGGCGGGCGCTGCTTCAAGGGCTTTCGCAACCGGCGCGATACGCGTTTCATCATGAACCGAGATCGTGAGGACGCTCAGGCCGTTGGCAATCAGCGTTGATGCCTCGGCGCGGGTGTAGGCGTCATCGACGCCCACTACAGCGAGATCATCCGGGGTCATGTTATCGAAAACGTGGCGTTTGGCTGCGGCATAGCCCGCCATATCCCCGTGACGGTCCAGGTGATCCGGCGTCAGATTGAGCAGGCAGGCTGTCGCGGCATGATACTGGTCCAGACGCTCCAGCATATAGGACGACATCTCGATGACATACACGCCGTCATCCGGCAGGAGCGGCAGGGCAAGCGAGGCCGTACCGAGATTACCCCCGGCCAGAACAGGCACTCCGGCCTTATCCAGCATATGGGCGAGCAGGGCGGTCGTCGTGGACTTGCCGTTCGTCCCGGTGATCGAGGCAAAACAAGCCTTTGAGCCTGCCTTGCGCACAGCACGATAGAGCATCTCGGCATCGGACAGAATGGGGATGCCAGCGTCACGCGCCTTGACGGCGACGGGGTGAGGGTTCGGAAGCCTGTGAGGGATGCCCGGTGAGAGGATCAGCGCCTCGAACCCGGTCAGGTCGTCCAGAGGGGCAGCGGTAAAGCGGCTGTTTTCGCCTTGCGCCCCATAAGCATCAGGGGCCGGGGGTGATTTGTCATCCCAGGCCTGGACCTCTGCCCCCATGCCAAGCAGGGCCTTGACGACAGCGTGGCCATTGCGGCCAAGGCCGACCACAGCAAAGCGCGACCCGGCAAACAGGTCGGAGGGGAAGGTGCGACCGGTCATCTCAGCGCAGCTTCAGCGTGGCAAGGCCAGCCAGGCCAAGCAGGATGGACACGATCCAGAACCGGATGACGATCTTGGGCTCCTGCCATCCCTTCTTTTCGAAGTGATGATGCAGCGGGGCCATCAGGAAGACGCGCTTTTTTGTGCGCTTGTACCAGAACACCTGAATGACAACCGAGAGCGTCTCGACCACGAAAAGCCCGCCCACGATGCAAAGCACCAGCTCATGCTTGACCGCCACCGCGACAGCGCCCAGAGCGCCACCCAGCGAGAGTGAGCCCGTATCGCCCATGAACACATCGGCCGGGGTCGCATTAAACCAGAGAAAGCCGAGCCCTGCGCCGATAAGCGCCGCACAGAAAACCGCAAGCTCGCCGGTGCCAGGGACAAGGTGAAGCTGCAGATAATCGGCGAAGACGCGATTGCCGACCAGATAGGCGATCAGCGCGAAAACCAGCGATGCGATCACGACAGGCACGATGGCGAGCCCGTCGAGGCCGTCGGTAAAGTTCACCGCATTGCCGAACCCGGTCATGGTGAGCATGGCAAAAAGCGGAAAGGCAAAGCCGAGCGGCAGCAGGAAGTCTTTCACGAACGGAAAGGCCACCATATTGCGCAGTTCGGGCGGCATCAGGCTTTCCATCCAGTAGCCGGCAATCAGCGAGGCGGCGAATTCGCTCCCCAATCGGGCCCGCTTGGATACGCCTGCCGTGTTGCGACGCGAGAGCTTGAGATAGTCATCCGCAAACCCTACCGCGCCGAAAGCGGCTGTCACGAACATGACGGCCCAGACGAAGCCGTTCGTGAGATCGGCCCAGAGCAGGGTGGAAGCAAAAAGCGCGATCAGGATGAGCATGCCGCCCATTGTGGGGGTGCCGGCTTTTTCGAGGATATGGCGTTCCGGGCCGAGCGTGCGAATGGGCTGCCCCTCGCGCTGGATACGCTTGAGCTGCGCAATGAAGGGACGTCCGAACACCAGCGAAATGACAAAAGCCGTCAGGCATGCGCCGCCCGAGCGGAATGTCAGGTAATGGAACAGATTAAAGAAGCCGCCATGGGTCGTGTCGTGGATGGCGATAAGATTATATAGCATCAGGCCTGCACGCCCCCTGCAAGAAGAGGGGTGACAATGTCGCGCATGCGACTGCCAAGACTGCCTTTTACGAGAACCACGTCACCGGCTTTCAGATTGGATTGGACGAAGGGGGCGAGAGATGCCGCGTCTGATTGCCAGACGCCACGCTTTTCTTCGGGAAGAGCGTCAAAAACATGGCGCATGTGCGGGCAGCAGCAAAAAACCAGATCGGCGTTTGCTGTGAGATCCGGCACGAGTGAGAGATGCTCTGACTCGGCAAAGTCACCGAGTTCGCGGATATCACCCAGAACGGCGATTTTTCGCTGGCCCGGTACGAGAGAGAGCGTTTCCAGCGCTGCACGGATGGAAAGGACCGAGGCGTTGTAGCTCTCATCCAGCAGGGCAGCCTGCCCGGCCATGATGGGCTGGATCTGGCCACGCCCCGCGCCGGGGCGCCATGCGGCCAGAGCCGCTATAGGGTGGGCAAGAGGCAGGCCGAGCGCCTGAAGGGCCGCAAGGGCCATGCCTGCGTTGCGCACGAGATGGGCTCCCGGTGCAGCAAGCGTCACCGCATAACTCATCCCATCACGACAACCGAGTGTGAATTGCGAGCCTTCTGGCGCGGTCTGCACGCCGGTCAGACGATAATCAGCGTTCTCGCCCAGACCGACACGGGCCAGTCGGCACCCGGCCTGCGCGGCAGCGTCCTCGAAAACGGCGTCCAGGCCTGTATCGTCTGGAACCAGCGCCACGCCTGCGTCACTCAGGGCGCGGATCAGGTCGGATTTTTCTTCGGCAATGGCCTCGACACTCCCCATATAGCCCAGATGCGAGCTGCCTATGGTGGTGATGACGGCTGCATCGGGGCGCACCATCCCGGCCAGTGGAGCGATCTCGCCACGATGGTTCATGCCGATTTCTGCCACGCAGAATGCAGCGTCGCGCGGCATGCGGGCGAGCGTCAGGGGGACACCCCAGTGATTATTGTAGGAAGCGACTGCCGCATGGGTCGGCCCGAGCGCCGAGAGGGCGCAATGCAGCATGTTCTTGGTCGTGGTCTTGCCGACCGACCCCGTCACACCGATCATCACACCGGTGAAACGCGCCCGTGCGGCCTGTGCCAGGGCGCGTAGCCCCTGCATGGTGTCCTGCACATGCAGCAATCGCGGGTCGTCGCTGCCTGACGCACTGTGAACCATGACGCAGGCCGCGCCTCTCTCCAGTGCCGTCGCGATATGGGCATGGCCGTCGCTGGTATCGCCCACGAGGGCGATGAACAGGTCTCCCGGTTCCAGCGTGCGGGTATCAATGGAGATACCGGTCACGGCGACATCGGCAATGAGCTGGCCTGATGTGGCCTCACGAAGCTCGGTGCTGGTCCAGATCGGTGTCATGCCGGCATCCCGGCCAGTTCGCGGATCACCGCACGGTCGTCAAACGGGGTCGTGACACCAGCCACGGTCTGTCCACTTTCATGGCCCTTGCCCGCCACGACCACCACATCACCCGGTCTGGCTTCGGACAGCGCAGCGGCAATGGCCGCGCGTCTGTCGCCGATTTCCAGAGCATCTGGGCAGGCGGCACGGATGGCAGCGCGGATTGAGGCGGGATCCTCGCTGCGCGGGTTATCATCCGTCACGATCGCCATATCGGCCAGTTTCGCAGCGATGCCACCCATGAGCGGGCGCTTGCCCCGGTCACGGTCGCCCCCGGCACCGAACACGACAATCAGGCGGTTCTGCGCATGAGGGCGCAGGCTGTGCAGCAGATGATCCAGCGCATCGGGGGTGTGGGCGTAATCGACATAGACACCGGCGCCATTATTCAGCGTCACGGCCAGTTCGGCGCGACCGCGTACGCCTTGCAGACGGGGGATGAGGTCGAGAATACCCCGCGCCTGATCGTCCTGCGCCCAGATCATCGACGCCGCCAGAAGCACGTTATCGACCTGAAAGCGGCCCGTCAGCCCGATAGTGAGGTCGGGCAGTTTCTCACCGAACAGGGCGAGGGAGACAATCTGACCATGCGGCAATGGGGTGGCATTCAGCAGACGGATCGTCTCACCCTGTTCGCCCACGCTGCGCGGCTTGAGGCGTCGTGCCTGCGCCAGATCGCGCAGGGCGGTGACAGTTTGCGCATCCATATCCGCGTTGAAGGCGGCAATGGCCCCTTCGGGCAACAGGTCGGCAAAAAGGCGCAGCTTGGCGGCGCGATAGGCGTCCATCGTCCCGTGATAATCGAGATGGTCGCGCGTCAGATTGCAGAATCCGCCTGCGCCGAGACGCACGCCATCCAGACGATGCTGGTCGAGACCGTGAGACGAGGCCTCCAGCGCGACATGGTCGATCCCTGCGGTTTTGAGCTGAGCCAGTGTCTGGGCCATCGAGACGGCGTCTGGCGTCGTCAGCGGCGGTGGGGCCTCGACCGGGATGTCGCTGATCAGCCCCAGCGTGCCGATACTGGCAGCTGGTTTGCCGCTCATGGACCAGAGCTGGCGCAGGAAATCTGCCGTGCTGCTCTTGCCGTTTGTTCCCGTCACTGCAGCAATATGGGCTGGCTGGGGCCCGGAAAGGGCGGCTGCCATGAGCGCCAGCGCATGGCGAGGCGAGGGCGATGAGACGCAGGGTACGGAAAAAGCGGGGGTCACCGCGTCTGAGGCCAGCAGGGCCGAGGCACCTTGTGCGAGCGCCTGCGGAATGAACGTCGCGCCATCGACAGCAACGCCGGGCAGGGCAGCGAAGATCATACCCGGCCGCACCGCACGACTATCTGCCGTGATGCCATGAATTTCAGGGTCAACGACGAGAGGCGGGACCGTTAATCCGGCCCGCTTCAGGATCTCGGAAAGACGCATGGGCTCAGCCTCGTTCGGGAGTGTGGTGCGCGGCGCGATCGGCGGCTTTGGCAGCGAGCTTCGCGGCTTTCTCGGCAGCCTTGGCAGCTTTCTTCTCGGCTTCTTCCTTCTGCGCGGCAATACGCGGGTCGCCGGGATCATTACCCGGCCCGAGAGCGCGACGCCCGGCGGGAATGCCGGGTTCAAGCGGTATGGCCATCTCGGCGTCGATACGGGCAGCGTTCTTGGTGTCCGGAAACAGGCCGAGCATCGGGCCGATA
Source organism: Asaia sp. As-1742 (assembly GCF_011753235.1). Classification (NCBI taxonomy): domain Bacteria; kingdom Pseudomonadati; phylum Pseudomonadota; class Alphaproteobacteria; order Acetobacterales; family Acetobacteraceae; genus Asaia; species Asaia sp. As-1742. The sequence continues at coordinate 90,149 of NZ_VWWA01000003.1, forward strand.
CGGGCGATCAGCTTGCCGGTCGTTGGCGCCGCATTCCAGCCGGAGGTTACAAAGCCATGTGTCTTGGGCGTAGGATGCGGAGAGTCGAGCATGACATACACGGCATAACGCGGCGCATTCATCGGAAAAATGGAGGTGAAAGCCGAGATATTGACGTGCTTGAGGTAACGGCCATTGGGGCCGACCTTTTCTGCCGTGCCGGTCTTGCCGCCCACGAAGTAGCCAGGCACCTCGGCGCTGCGTGCCGTACCCTGTGTCACGTCAAGACGCAGCATCTTGCGGATAAGCTTTGAATTCTCTTCTGACACGACGCGCTCACCCTGAGGGATGGGCGGCGGTGCAGGGGCATCGCTGCTGGCGTCAGCATCCGGTTTGAATGCGGCGGGGACGACAGGCGCATGAGCGGGTTGCGTGGTGGCAGGGGCCGTGTTCAGCGCGCCATCCTGCGATCCGGCGTTGCCTGTAGGCGGAGGTGAAGCATTCCCCGGTGCCTGGTCCGTCGCGGCATTGGTGCCATCATCCTGCTCACGGGCAAGGAGGGTCGGCTTGATCAGGATGCCGCCATTCACTGTTGCCGCCGTGCCGCGCACGATCGAGAGCGGTGGCTCTGCAACGCCATGCCCGAACCCGACCGTCATGACAGTTGATATGCCCCAGTTCTTCGAGGACGGCACAATCGGACGCCCGGCCTCGGGCAGCTCGATAGGCACGCGGTTGAAGAACCCCATCGTGCGCAGCCAGTCCTGCTGCCTTTTTGCGCCCACATCGAGCGCAATATGCGCAGCCGCCGGGTTTGAGGATTTTGCCAGAACGTCGGGCAATGCCAGCCAGGGGGCGAAATGATCGGTCTTGATGTCAGAGATGGTAAACCGGCCGATATGGATGGGAATGGTCGAGAAACGGTCCCAGATATGGGCAACGCCGTATTCGATGGCCATGGCCGCTGTCTGCAGCTTGAAGGTCGAGCCGGGCTCATACATGCCTGTAACAGCGCGGTTGAAACGGGCATCGGCAGGCGCGTGGCCGAATTCATTGGCATCATAGTCAGGCAGGCTGACCATGGAGATGATCTCGCCTGTGTTTACATCCATGACAATGGCAGCCGCACCGATGGCCTGAAACTCGTCCATAGCCGCCTGGGTCACTTCACGCGCAACGGCCTGGATACGCACATCAAGCGACAGGCGCAGCGGGGTACGATCCTTGTTCAGCCGCTCGTTGAAGTAGCGTTCGACACCGGCAACGCCATGATCGTCAATGTCCACGCCACCCAGAATCTGTGCAGCGGTGCGCCCCAGCGGATAATGACGCCGCTCGCTGGCCTCGAAATAGATGCCGGGAATACCAAGATTGTTGATCGCGATTTCCTGCACCGGCGAGATGTCACGCGCGATGTAGACGAACTGCTTTTTAAGCGAGAGGCGACGTGTGGTTTCGGCTTCATCCAGCTGCGGAAGCACGCTTTTGAGCTTTTTTGCCGCATCGGCCGCGTCGATCAACTCCATGGGGTTCGCATAGACCTGCGCCACAGGCAGCGACAGGGCAAGTGTCTGACCGTTGCGGTCGACAATGCTGGCGCGGTGCACGTCGGGAAGCGAGAAATCACCGGCAACCTGACCCTTGGGGTCGCTTTTGGGGATTTCCGGAACCTGGGAGGCAATCTGGCGCTTCTCGGGCGCCATGGGCATAAACACGGTGGCAAGGCTGAGTTTGGCCGCGACAAGGCTGAAAAGCAGCATGAAGCCGAGCCCCACGCCAATCAGTCGCGTATGCATCTGGTCGAGCGAGGCCCGAACCCTCTTTGTGGTCTTTCCCTCGGCGCGAGACGATGCGCCGCTGCTATGGCCCGACCTGTTAGAGGGTGGGGGTGTCCTGCCAGCCATGCTCAGCCGCTTTCATATCCGCTCAGTTGGCGAGTGGGGTCGGGGGCGGCAAGGCATCACCATAGCCTGCCAGCGCCGATGAAGACCCGGAATCGCTTTGCACATGATGCGGCTTCGGAGACTGCATGGCAATGTCATGACTGGTGCGCGCGCTGTGAGAGGCGGCCTCGCGCGCACTGTGCCATGACGTCGCCGGGGTCGCCTGCGGGCGATTGCCACGAAAGCTCGCCAGACGCACGGCAAGGTCGGACTGGCCGCCGGACTGGGCTGCACTGTCACGCGCGCCGGCATCGCGCGGTGAGGCATGAACCACAGCGCCGTAGCGGGATTTGTGATGGCTTGTCTGCCCGAGCTCGTCAGACACGACATGGGTACGCTGGGTTTCCTGCGCGAGTTCGATGGTCGGATGCGACGAGGCATTCTGGACATGAGCGGAAGAAGGCGCAGGACGCACAGTCGCGGGCACCCGTGGTGTCACCGATGCGACCATGACGCGGGGTGCCACCACCGGGGAGGCGACAGGGGGTGTTACGAACGGCGCGTGGTGATGAGCAGGCTCGGCACTCGCTATGAGAGCCGCAGTCTCGCGTGGGGCCTGTGCCTTCGGGCTGCCGACCTTGGGTGCCGACGCTGCGGGGGCAGGGGCGGGATCGGAGACACGAGCGACAGGCATCGCCGGCGCCTGCGAGACCGCAATGCTCAGGCTCTCGCGCGGATCATGAAAGGCCGGACGTGTAGAAGGCGCAGGCAGCGTTTCGATTATGCTGGCAAGCCGCACATATTGCGTGGGTGCCATCGGATGAAGCTGTCCGAGAAAGCGCGATGACAAGGCGCTGAGGCGATCCGGCTGGTTCAGCAGGGCCCATTGCGTGCGCAGCATGGCGGTTTGCTGCCTGACACGCTCGGTCTTTTGCACGACCGAAGTGATGTTCTGGTCCAGGACCGTTGTTTCATGCTTCTTCGTGTAAAGAAACATCCCCGAACCACCAGCGAGAAGCGCGCAAAGAATCGTAAACGGCCGGATCATGAAGAAGACCCCCTAACAGAGGCTGATGGTGCGGTACGGAGAAGGCTGCGCAATTTTGCACTGCGCGAGCGGGGGTTGCGCCCGATCTCCTCGTCAGAGGCGAGAACGGGGCGGGTATGGGGCAGAACATAGTCGGGCGTGACGAAACGCTCGGCCATGGGTTCGTGGCGGGACGGGCGGCTTACCCGTCCGGCAGCCTGGGCGAAGGCGCGCTTGACGAGACGATCCTCGAGGGAGTGGAAAGTCACCACAACCAGTTTTCCGCCTTCGTCCAGAAGGGCAGGGGCTTCGTCCAGCGCACGCTGCAACTCGCCAAGCTCGTCATTGACGGCAATACGCAGCGCCTGGAAGCTGCGCGTGGCAGGATGGATGCCAGATTTATCAGGGCGTACGACGCTACGCACGATATCCGCAAGGCGGGCCGTTGTGCGGATCGGCTCTTCCTGACGTGCACGCACGATGGCCGAGGCGATACGGCGGGACATGCGGTCTTCGCCATAGTGATAAATGATATCAGCCAGCTCGGCCTCATCCGCTTCGTTGACCAGATCCGCAGCTGAGCGACCGGCACGGGACATGCGCATGTCAAGCGGACCGTCATGACGGAAAGAGAAGCCACGCTCCGCTTCGTCAAGCTGATACGACGAAACGCCAATATCGAGCACGATGCCATCGAACGGCGCATCATCCGTCAGGAGTTCAGCCATGGCGCCGAATGTGCCCTCGACAGGCACAAGTGCTCGGCCCGGCGCATGAGCGTCCAGTTCTGCGGCGAGGTCGGCGGCACGGGCAATAGCTGTCGGGTCGCGATCAATTCCCCATACGGTACAGGCCGCACGAGCGAGGACGCCGCGCGTATAACCGCCACCGCCAAATGTGCCATCGACATAACGCCCGCCATCACGTGGCGCGAGCGCATCGAGCACCTCTGGCAGCATCACGGGCACATGACCGGGGTCGTGGCGGGTCAGCATGGCGAGCGGTGCAAGGGCGTTCATGACGCCACCTCGCCCTGCGTGGCGGGGCGGCTGGTCATGCGCCGTGCGCGCGCTCGCGCCTCTTCACGGCGCCTGGCGCCAGCTTCGGGCTCCCAGATCTGGAACACGCGCCCCAGACCCATGAACGAAATCTCATCGACGAGATTGGCGTGACGCTTGAGAACGTCTGGCAGGATAATGCGCCCTTCCTTGTCGGCGTCGATCGGGTAGGCGTCCGCGTAGAGACTGGCGGCCAGATCATCATGATCGTCAGAGAAGATATCGAGCGATTCCACCGGACCTGCCAGCGTGGCGAAGGCAGCGCTGGGCCAAGCCTCGATGCAGGGGTGAAGATGGGATGGGCGGAGAATCACAAGGCTCTCATCGGGTTTGGCCTGGGCCCTGAGGGCCGCGCGAAAGGAAGCCGGAATGGACACGCGGCCCTTGGCGTCGAAGCGGTTCTGATGCGTGCCGAGAAACACACTCACGCCGTTCGATGCCTCCCCTTCGTCCTGGAGTGATTGCCGCAGATGTTTCGGACCCGACACGGGACAGGACTTTGCGCGTCATGTCGAGAAAACCGCATGGGATAATTTTGGGATATCATGGGATTTCATGGGACGTCAAACAATTCGCAACAAAAAATGGCAGAATTTCGCAGAATTTCCGCAGAATAACGGTTTATTAGTTCTTGTTTTGTTCTGAATGGAATTCCGGCCGGCTTCAGCAGCTCGCCAGTACCGAAGTTTTTGTTATGTTCTTGTGTGAAGTGTGCCGGATCTGATTGTGGCGTGAGTGAGGCGAAAGGAGAAAATAATGGGGTATTTGCGATCGATGCGTTTATTGCTTGTCGATATTTCGTCTTTACCGTGCGGCAAAGTATTCATCGCGTAATAAGCTGTCGGAAGAGTGTCAGACGGTCTGTAAGCCGGGTTCTGTCCGCTGAAAGCGGGGCGATCATTCCTCTGGGACCGGTCTTGCAACCGGCCTCACGCAACCAACCCGAATGACAAGGCGGGAGAGCCTCTGATCCCATCCCGGGGGACGGATCCGCCATTCCTATTCGGTCTTGCTCCCGATGGGGTTTGCCCTGCCTCCCGCGTTACCGAAGGAGCGGTGCGCTCTTACCGCACCGTTTCACCCTTGCCTGCAGCCCAAGGGCCGGGCAGGCGGTTTGTTTTCTGTGGCACTTTCCCTAGGGTCACCCCCGCCGGCCGTTAGCCGGCATCGTTCTCCCGTGGAGCCCGGACTTTCCTCCATCACGACGGTTCTCACCGGCGCAGCAGCGATCGCCCGACCGTCTGACGGGCGCAACCTGACCCAACAGGGCGAGTGGGTCAAGCGCAAGGCTGCGCTTTTCGATCGGTAACGGCTTCCATCATTGACCTCCGATGCCTGAAACCGAGGCAGTGTCTGGCGCGTGCGTCATCCCGTGCGAAGCGGGGGAATACAGCGTAATGGCGCTGCAAGGGGGAGTCGGCTCGTTCGCGGTTATCGATATGAACGTCTATTGCAATGGGGTGGAGCCCTTCGGGCCGGGGAAGGATGATTGGGGTCCGGTCAAGTGCGGACGTCCTGTGCTAGGGTCCGTGCATGACTGATTTTCCCGTTGCTCGTCCCGGATTGCCTTACAGGGTATTCCTCTCGTGGCTGAAGCGCTCCGCAAAAGGCCGTGATGGTCTGCCCATGCCGGACTACCTGACCCCGGAATCGCTCGCTGCCCTGCGCCGCATGACGGGCATGCCGAGTTTTCCGCAGGGTCTCTCTGCCCTGCAGATAAAGGCGTGGCGGACTCTCTATATCCCGTGCGGCGATCATGTGCGTCCGGCGAGGTTGTATCGCCCGAGGGGCGAAGTGACGGGCGTCATCCTGTTTCTGCATGGTGGCGGGTTCGTCCATTGCGATCTGGTGTCGCATCACGGCATGTGCTGCCGTCTCGCGCGCCATGCAGGCGCGATGGTGTTGTCGCTGGATTACCGGCTGGCCCCGGAACATCCCTATCCGGCGGCCGTCGAGGACGGATGGGCGGCCCTGAAATGGCTCGATCAACAGGCCGGGATGCGTGATCTGCCCATCGCTGTCTGTGGCGACAGCGCGGGCGGAAATCTGGCAGCTGTGCTCGCTCGCCGTGCTGGAGTGGAGGGCATGCGGCGCGTGGTCGCCCAGCTTCTTTACTACCCTACGGTCTCGGGCCTCTGGTCACCCTCAAGCCGCGCTGTCTACGCGGAAGGGTTTATGCTCACGGCGCGTCTGCTCGACTGGTATGGTCGACAGTATATCCGGCGCGACCGAGACATGCTCGACCCGGATTTTGCGCCAGTTTTCGCAGATGATCTGTCAGCGGCGCCCCCCACCATGATCGTGACGGCCGGGTTCGATCCGCTGAGAGGTGAGGGCGAGTTGTATGCCACGCTGTTGCGTGAAGCAGGGGTACGGGTGCGTCTTGTCTGCTGTGCAAAAGTCATTCATGGCTTTCTCAATTTCTATGCTGTCGTGGTCGAAGGGCGGCGCGCCTTACGGCTAGGGGGCGCGTATCTGCGGGCACAATTCGCGCGGTACAGAAAGGCGCAATAAAAAACCGGGCTCAGGGCCCGGTTTTTTATTGTTGCGACATGGCGTGGAACCGGCCGGGTGTACCCTGATCGGTTGCCAGCATGCGATCGGCACGGTTGACCTTGATGGTGAACAGGCGGTCAAAAGTACCCGGCTTGCCGGGGCAGCCATCATTGCTGCGCTGCATGAAATCGATGCGTGTTGCATCTGGCGGATCATTGCCATTGAGAATGGGCACGAGGCATTTGGCAGGCACGTCGGTCATACCGTTATGCGTGACCATGACGCGCAGATGCTCGACCAGCTTTGTGTTGTCGAACCAGGCCAGACGGTCGAACTGGATCTTGTCCGCCGCCTGATCCAGCCACCCCATTTTCATGACGAGAATGGCCAAAAGCGAGGCGGGCACCAGCACGATCAGGCGGCGCAGCAGATGCTGCTTGAGCGTGCGGGGCTTGCGGCGGCCCGAACCAAGTCTGGGCGCGCCGGGCTGCGAGGGTGTTTTGGGTTCAGAGGCCAAGGGGATGCCTTATTCCATGTCTTCGTGCCAGATCTGCCCGTCACGGGCGAGCATCTGACGCGCTTCTTCGGGGCCCCAGCTGCCTGCCGCATAATGCGCCATCGGCACTTCGTTCTTGGCCCAGGCATCCATAACCGGCGCGACCCACTTCCATGCGGCCTCGACCTCGTCACGACGGATGAAGAGCACAGGATAGCCACGCACGGCATCGAGCAGCAGGCGCTCATAGGCATCGGGGTAACGAACCGAGAATTCGCGCTCGAAATGCACGTCCATGTTGGTTTCCCACAGGCCGAAATCATCATCGAGCGGGTTCTTGACGTTGAACTGCCACGACACGCCTTCATCCGGCTGGATGCGGATCACCAGCACGTTCTTCTCCGGCTGGGACGGGAACAGCTTGGTGGCGGACGGCTTGAACGTCACCACGATCTCGCTGACCTTGGCCTTCAGGCGCTTGGCCGAGCGGATATAGAACGGCACGCTCTTCCAGCGCGGGCTGTCGATTTCAGCGCGCAGGGCAACATAGGTCTCGGTGTTGCTGTCATGGCCGAGCTCGTCGAGATAGCCATCGACCGTCGCGCCCTTGCTGTGACCCTTCGTATACTGGGCACGCACCGTGCTGGTGGGCAGCGTGCTGGCATCGAGCGGTACGAGCGATTTCAGGACAGCCACCTTGGCGTCACGCACGTCATCGGCCTGCAGGGAGTCCGGCTTTTCCATGGCGACCAGGCAAAGCACCTGCAGCAGATGGTTCTGCACCATGTCGCGCAGGGCGCCGGAATTGTCGTAATAGGCGGCGCGGCCTTCAACGCCAACGAGCTCACCTGCCGTGATCTGCACGGACTCGATATGCTCACCCGACCAGACCGCCTCGAAAAGCGGGTTGGCAAAGCGCAGGGCGATCACGTTCTGGACCGTTTCCTTGCCCAGATAATGATCGATGCGGAAAACATAGCTTTCCTTGAAATACTGACCAACGCCTTCATTGATCTCTTCGGCAGTCTTGAGGTCAATGCCGATCGGCTTTTCCAGCACAACGCGGCTGTCATCGGTGATCAGCCCCTCGTGGTGCAGGTTCTTCGAGATTGCGCCATAGAGGTCAGGGGCCGTGGCGTAATAGAACACGCGCACATGCTCTTCGGCCTTGTGGCTGAGCACCTCACGCAGACCTGCCCAGTTGCTGTCGGGCTTGGAGCCGTCGAGGCTGACATAATGAATCATGTCCAGGAAGCGATCGACAGTGTCTTCGTCGAAATCATCGGTCTTGACGAAGCGCTTGAGCGCATCGCGTGCACGCGTCTGATACTCGCTGCGCTTGAGCGGGGAGCGTGCCGTGCCGATGATGCGGGCCGTATCCGGCACCTGTCCCATGGTCAGACGGTAATAGAGGGCGGGCAGCAATTTGCGCATGGTCAAATCGCCGGTGGCGCCGAAAATGACATAGTCGAATGGGGCGACCTGGTGGCAGTTGGTCATCTTCCTGGCTCTCCGGTTCTGGGTGGGGCAGTGCGGTCTTATGACATGCGTGCCCGGACGGGGTAAAGGTAGCAAAGCAAAGCCGCCAGATGGCCGGTCGTTCCCTCGCAATATGCGTTGACCCGGCCTATACCGGCGCGATAAGCCGCCGTTCTTCGCAAGTGCCTGCAAAATCCTGCTGCGTGCATCTGTGGCTGTTCTGGCCCGACCGGGCCGTATGCAACCCCTGTTTTCGAGGTCACCATGTCTGACATGCCTTTTGATATTGACGAAGCCGCCGCCAGCCGTGCGCGTCAGGCTGCCGATCCTGACTCGAATGTAGGGGGCATTGCCGTTGACCGCCTGCGCAGCGTTATCGAGCGCGTCGAGCGTCTGGAAGAGGAGCGCAAGGCGCTGGCAGGCGATATCAAGGATATCTTCAGCGAAGCCAAGTCAGCCGGGTTCGATGTTGCGACTATCAAAAACATTATCAAGCTGCGCAAGAAAGAGCCCAATGAGATTGAAGAGCAGGAGACGCTGCTCGATATCTATCGTCGTGCGCTTGGAATGTAAGGCTTCTGACTAACACGAACCGGGCATGTTTTTTTGATGCCCGTTTCCGGAGCCCCCGGTTTCACGAGGCCGGTTTCGCAGGCGCGCGGCCCGGCAGGGCGTCAGCGCCCTGCTGTTGGGCCGCACTGTGATCCTGCTGAGTGCAGCAAGGGCCTGTGCCGGGTTTCATGAAGATTTAAAGACACGATCTATCTCTCCCTGACTTTGGCAACGGCCATTGATATGAAACGCCCCGTTCCGGTTGTTTCATTACGGTCAGGATGGCGATGTCAGCGGCAGAATGGTGCCTCAGACAGTCCGTTTGGACGTCTTTGCACGAGCGTATCCGGCGTCAGAACCGGCGCAACGATACAGATGATCTGCTTCAGACCGCGCTCATGCATCTGTTCGAGCGCGGTCTGGACGGCATCGAACATCCCGAAGCCTATGTCCTGCGCGCGGCACGCAATCTCGCCATCGACCGCACTCGACGCGAAGCACGGCTGCGTGTGGCATCGCTTGACGATGATACCAGCGCAGAGCCCGCCTGTGCTGCGCCGGGGCCGGAACGCATCGTTTTGGGTCGCGAGCAACTGAGGCGCGTGCGCACGGCATTCAATGCGCTCGATCCCCGCACGGCGCGTATCTTCCTGATGCATCGCCTGGATGACCTGACCTACAGCCAGATTGCCGCGGCCCTCTCGCTGAGTGTCAGCACGATCGAAAAATCCATGGCGCGAGCCCTTGCCCATCTGGCGATGGCGCTCCTGACCGATACAGCGGTGGACGCGTGACGCCCGCAGAGATCGAACAGGCGGCAAACTGGCAGGCGCGGCTTATGTCCGACCGGTGTTCCGACCTTGACCGCAGGCGTTTCGATGCGTGGCTTGACGAAAAAGAGGCGCATCATCAGGCCTATAACCTCGTCTCACAGATCTGGCAGGGCGGGCAGTTTGCGCGGTCGCGTCAGGGAAGCGTCTCCCTGCCGCTGTCACGTCGTGGCGTCGTGGCCGGTATCGTCGGGCTTGGGGCAAGTCTCGGTGTCGCGGCAAACGTGGCAGATGCGCGGACGATCTGTACGGGCCGTGGCGAGCATCGGCGCGTTATGGCTTCCGGGTTGCGTGTGGAGATGGATGCGTGCAGCTCTCTCGTTCTCGCACCGCGCACCGGTCGCATGGTTTTCGAGACAGGGCGTTATGAGGTGATGGCCGCGCCATTCGGGCAGCAGGCACAATTCGGCTGTTGCTCGTGGGCTGTGTCGGGGCGTGGTGGACGTTATGCGCTGGATGTGACGAACGCTGCCATGACGCTTGCGGTGCTGGAGGGGAGCGCAAGGCTGGAGAAACCCGGTGCGTCGCATGTTGTGCAGGCAGGGCAGGTCTTTGCATATGACAGGCGGACCGATCTGGTGACCCAGCGGCCCGGGAGGCTGGATGATCTGCTGGCATGGCGTGAGGGGCGCGCCGTGTTTCATGGCACGCCGCTCGCACAGGCTTTGAACGAGATGGCTCGCTACAGCGATCGTCCTGTCAGGCTTGTTTCGCCCTCGCTTGCTTCTCTGCGCATCAGCGGTGTCTTTCACACCCACGACCCGGCCCGTTTTTTCCGGGCGCTGGCGCATCTTCTGCCTTTGCGGGTGATTTTTGCCCCCGATCTGATCTCGATCGTGCAGCTCTGATTGTTAAGCTTTGATGAAACGACACCGAAACAGATGAGGGCCTGATCGTGCCTGTCGTCTCGCTAGGGAGAGACCAATCCGGTCGTACCCTGACGGAAACCCGCTTCAATGATTCCCGCCTTGTATGCCTCTGATCGCCCTGCCTCATGCCCTGTTCCTGCCATGCAGCCGCGCAGGAACCGCCAACGTTTGGCGATGGTGCTGCTGTCGCTTTGTGCCTGGCCAATCCCTGGTCTGGCTCAGACCTCCACTGTACGGCAGACAGAGGCAGGGGATGCGGTCTCCGGGAAGGGGCGTGTGGTCACAGGGTTCAGTCAACCCGCGGGACCACTCGAAGACTCCCTGACCGCCCTCGCAAGGCAGTCAGGGCGCGACATCCTGTTCTCGAGCGATCAGGTACGCGGCAGGCATGCTCCGGCGCTGAAGGGGCGCTTGACGCTCGACAAGGCACTGGAGCGTCTGTTGGGTGGGTCCGGGCTGAGTGCGCATATCCAGCCCGATGGGACTGTTGTGATCGCCAATGCCGCCCGTGGCAGCAATTTCGCGCATGACAAACACGACGACAAAACCGGACAGGAGCATATCACGGTCATCGGGCGGGCCGAGCGCCTTGCGCCCTCCACCGTACCTCTGACCATTACCGAACCAACCTCCGTCATCCAGAAGCGCTTCATCACCAATAATATCGTGCCTCTGGCAAGCGTGGATGACATTATCAAGTTCCAGCCGAGCATCTGGACACAGAACCCCAACGGCCCCGGCATGGGCAAGGCCGAGACCATGAGCCTGCGCGGCTTTCAGGATGGTCAGTACAACATGCTGTTCGATGGTATCCCGTTCGGAAATGCCAGCGATCTGCACCACACCACCTCGTCGCTTTTCATTTCGCATTTTCTGGGCGAGGTGCAGGTCAATCGTGGGCCGGGTACCGCCTCGACTATCGGTAATGCGACCTTTGGCGGGACGATCGGGTTTCAATCCCGCACCCCTGCACAGCATTTCGGGGTCACACCCTATGGCACCTATGGCAGCTTCAACACTCGTGCCGGGGGTGTGGAGGTCGATTCAGGCAAGACCCGTTTTGGTTCGATGGTGCTCGATCTGCAGCATGAGGAGACGGATGGATATCTGACCGGCTCGGGAGAGCGGCGCAATAACCTGCTGTTCAAGGATGTCGCGCGGCTGGGGGAAAACACGACCCTGACCTTGCTGACCACCTATAACTGGGAGAACCAGAACACCACGCAGGGGGCTACGCTGGCCCAGTACCGTAAATACGGCAAGGATTACGGTCTCTGCTTCAATCCTGCGCTGCAATGCTATGCCGGGTATCAGCCGAGCACCTATACGTCGGATTTCGATTACATCGATATCAAGAGCAAGGTGCTGCCCTGGCTGACAATCGAGAACCGTCTTTATACGAACGGTTTTGAACACGATTACACCGAGTCCACCGACGCCAGTTCGGATGACCTGGGCGCCAATGGCGTGACCTTCTATTCAACTGCGGGCAAGAAGCTGGCCACCTACAAGAATGACGTGCCCGGCAAATATGCCGACGCGAAATTCCGTGACTATGGCGACACACTGACCTTCAAGGCCCATACGTCGCAGGGTGATGTGCTGGTTGGTGCCTGGGCCGATCTGCAGGACGATCGGCGCTATACCTATGCCCTCGATCTGACAAAAGGCGGCATCATGGTGCCGGGCAAGAATGGCTCGGCCTATAGCTACGACATCTCGGATTTCAACACGACCGTTCAGCCCTATCTCGAGTTCGACTGGAAGCCGTTCCGCAACACCATCATCAAGCCGGGAATCAAATACTCATACTTCCGTCGTGATTATGATGCGGCGGTCAACAAATCGACGAAGGTGCCGCTGAACGCGACGCAGCAATTCACCTCATGGCAGCCTTCGATCTCGGCAAACCAGATCATCCTGCCGGGCTGGAGTGCCTACGCCCAGATTGCCCGTGGCTTTCTCGCGCCGCCCATGAGCGTGTTCCAGACCCAGAATGTAGGCAATGTCAGCCCTGAAACCACGCTGAACTATCAGATCGGCACAGTGGTGCAGCAGAAGCGCTGGACGGTCTCGTTCGACGCCTATTACATCAATTTCTCGAACTTCATTGCCTCGGCGCAGATCAAGGTGCCCGGCTTTGGCACGCAGAGCACATCGGTCAATAGTGGTGGTGCCATCTACAAGGGGCTGGAGGTTGAGGGGCAATATGCCATCGGTCATGGCGTGTCGCTTTATGGCAATTACAGCGTGAATGACGCGCAGTACAAGCACAGCTCGGTGCGCGTGGCGGCTACCCCCAATGTGCTTGCCTCCTTTGGTGTGCTCTATGACGACAATAAGGGCCCTTATGCCTCGCTTATCGGCAAATTCGTGGGCAATCATTATGGGCTCGACAGCACCACCGATAGCGCTGGCAATACAGTCTTTGCCAATCAGTATCGTATTGGAAGCACCACCACGGCCGATCTTGCCCTGGGGTGGCATTTCAAGAAGCTGGGCGGCTTCATGCGCGATGTGACGCCCAGCCTCAAGATATCCAACCTCTTCAATAACCGTGCCATCAGCGATTTTGCCGGTAACCAGTCTGCCGCCAGTGCGGGCTATCCCGATGGCGCACCGCTTTACTGGCGTCTGGCGGGGCGCTCTGTGTTCTTCAACCTGACGGTCACCCTGCCATGAACCGCGCGCTCATTCTTTCTCTTGCGCTGGCGCTGGGTGGCGCGGGTACAGCACGAGCTGCCTCATCTCCTGTTTTCTCTGCGGTCGAGCCTGAGGCGCCAGCGAGACTGGAGCGCGTCGTGCTGATTGCCCGTCACGGGATACGCAGCCCGACGCATGATGCCCGTAGCCTCGAGCAGGAAACCGGTGTTGTCTGGCCCACCTGGCCGGTAGCCCCCGGCGAACTGACCGATCATGGCCGCGCCACACTTGACGCCATGATGCAGGGCGTGGCTCGCTATTATGATCTCACCTGCACACAAAATGCGTCTCCCTGCCTTGGGGCGACGCCTCCTTTCATATGGGCAGATTCTGCCGATAACCGCACCCGTGAGAGCGGGCAGATCATGGCCCGTGCCCTTTCGCCGGGGCATGAAATCGCGGCTCGCTCACTTGCCGCCGGGCAGCATGATCCGGTGTTTGACGCTGTGACGGCGGAGTTCGTGAAACAGCACCATGATCAGATGGCGCAGGACGCGACGCAGCTGGCACGGAATGACAAACAAGCGCGTCCTGACAGCGTGAATGCCGGGCTGGCGGCGTTGCAGCAGCTTTTTGCACCGCAAGCGTGTGAGACGGGGCAGGGACCCTGTTTCGAAACCGGCCTCGTGGTCAGTGAGAAAAAGGGACGACCTTCGCTGAGCGGAGGAATGACGCTGGCAGCAATGCTCGCGGAAAACCTGCTGCTGATCCATGCGCAAAGCCTTGACCGGGCAGGAGATGAGTCCGCCCGTGAGGCGTGGGTGGGGGAAATCAACCCGGCTCTGCTGACAACCGTACTCCCGGTGCATGACTATCTGTCCAGGCTCGTCCGCCGTCAGGGTGTGGCTGTAGCCGCACGTAGCGCGGTCATGGCGGATATCATCGCGCACTTCATGGCGGGCGAGACGATCAGGCTGGGGGATGGTTCGATCGTCTTACCCGCAACACGGCTTCTCGCCTTCGCGGGTCATGACACGACGCTCGATGCGTTGGCGGCCCGATATGGTCTGGACTGGCATTTCAGTGATCAGCCGGACAGCACGGCCCCGGACACGACACTGGCTTTCGAGCAGTGGCGCGATGGAAAAGGACGGATCGTCTATCGTGCCCGGATATTCCATCAATCCCTGCAAGCCCTGAGGGACGGGAAAAGCGGCGCCGCTCAACCTCTTGCTGTAACTCTGACCCGGGCGGATTTGCGCTAGAAATTATGCGGCCGCAGAGGGCATCTGCTTCGCGGCTGCAGAGTGGGAATGCACCGTTAAGAGCAACGGGAGTCGGCCCAGGCGCCAATCGTGGTAAGGCAGAAGGACCAGCTGCAAAGATCGCGCTTGGCGGTGTCGGTAAAATTGGCATAGATCGCTGATTATGACGACCGCACTCCTTTCTCTTCCTCTGTGGATGCAGTTTCTTGCAGGGTTCATCCTGCTTGGGCTGGGGCTTATGTTCATCCTCATGCCGTTTTCCATCTTCGGTGTGAAACCGCGGTTGGAAGAGGTGGAGCTACAACTCAACGAGGTGCGGGCTGAACTGCGCATCATCGCCATGAGGCTGGCTCAGGGCGCTGGCGAAACTGGTCCCTCCGGTGAGCCGATCTATGCGCCGCCCCGACGCGTAACGTCGTCTGGCGGGCAGGCCGAGCCGCCCCTTCGTCCGACTGAAACCATGCGCGCCCCCGACCCCATGCCGTGGTCAGCGCAGGCCGGTCGGCAGGCAGCCCAGCGTCTCCCGGTTGAGCGTCCCTCGGTTGAGCGCCCGCCTGCCGAACGCCCTCTGGCCGAGCGTCCCCCGGTTGAGCGGACTTCGGGTGAGCGCCTTACGCCAGATCATGCCCCGGCTGAACGTATCCAGCCGGACAGGATGCAGTACGAGCGCTCAGGCCAGGATGAGGCATTGCGGCCCATGCCTGCTGCCGAGGAGGTTTCACTGCGCGAGGCCTTCCAGCCACGCCACCCGTCGACCGACGAGCGTCGTGACCGCCAGAGCCCGCCCAGTGTGCGGGATGATTACAGCTATGCAGAGTCCGGCGCGCAGGAAAATCTGGAGCGCATTCTGCGTCCTACGCATTTTGACCCACCACCACCGCGAGAGGCGCCGCGTCCGCCAGGTGCCACTTATGACACGCGAGCGTCCGCCGCTCCATACGCCGGGGCAGGAGGTACCGCCGCATCGATATCCAGCTATCAGGGCAAGGGTCAAAATGAGGCGACGAGCCGCAACGATGATGCGTGGCGCCTGAAGGCGCAGCGTCAGGAAATGGCACCGCGCGGCGCCGGGGCGGAAGCCGAGAAACTCCGTCAGGCGGAAGAGGCCGGCGCGCGCCGCGTTCGTTCCGAGCCGACCCTGCGCTGGCCGCCGCGCCCCTGATCAATGTCAAATTTGAGCGGTCCTACGCACAATTTTTGAAACGATGAAGCACAGGGTAAGTAACCTTGCCTGAAGCCAATGCAGGTATGCTGCTCCATCCTGTGTGGTAGATAGAAAATATAATTTAGTTACGATAATAGATCTAATTATATGGTTATCCGCCAAGGCTTTGTCAGTGATTCTTGCGACTGTTACTGGCAAGGCTCGCGTTCAGGGCAAATAGACACAATGATGTGTACCTATTTGTGTCTTATTGTGTCGTAGTATGTCCAGGCCGAACACGTCGGTCAGACAAGGGAATACGACCATGCCACACTCGCAGACAAGCAAGACACTCATAAGCGATGAGGCCCAATCTTCACCGGTTCATGCACGGCGAGCCTTGCTTGTGGCCGGACTGGCCGGAGGGGCAGCATTTCTCTCCTCGGCAAATGGTTCCAAGGCCGCAGCGGTCAATGACGACGGGCCTGGAACGGCGCCGAGAGCTTCTGATGCGTTCAGTGCGGGGGCGATCCGGGCGGGGAGAGGCTCGCAGTTGCAGGGACGCGTGGCTGTCGTCACGGGGGCGGCCCGGGGCATCGGTCGTGCCATTGCGGTCGAGTATGCCGCAAACGGGGCCGATGTGGTGGCGCTGGATATCGCCGGCCCGGTAAGCCGTGTGGCCGATGCGGTCCCTGCCAGCCATGAGGAACTGGATGAGACTGTGCGGCAAATCCAGTCATTCGGTCGCCGGGCAATGGCGATCAGGGCTGACATCCGTCAGATCGCACAGCTGCGAGCCGCAGCGGATGAGGTGGTCAGGGCCTTTGGTCATATCGATATTCTAGTAGCCAATGCCGCGATACAAGGCTGGAAGTCGCTGCTCGATATGGATGATGCTGACTGGGACGACCAGATTGAGAACAACCTCAATGGCACCGCCCGAACCCTGCGGGCTTTTGTACCGCACATGATCACGCGCCAGGGCGGTCGTGTGCTGATCGTCTCGTCCATGCAGGGGCGACACGGCACGAAGGGGGGCGCGAGCTATTCCGCGTCAAAATGGGGTCTGATTGGCCTGATGAAATCCGCAGCGATGGAATTCGCGCCCTATGGCATGACGGTCAATGCCATCATACCGGGGCTTGTGGGTACCGCACTCACGCTGAATCAGCAGCGCCTCGCGGCCCTTGAGCAGCAGGTGCATCACACAGTACATGGCGAGATCTCACCCGCTCAGGCATGGAAGGATCGTGCCCGAACCGAGGTTCAGCCAGTCGGATGGCTACAGCCTGAGGATATCTCGCCTATTGCCGTATTTCTGGCTTCCGACGCATCTGCCCTCACGACAGGCGCCGAATTCGAGGTCAATGGCGGTGACAGTGCTCTGATGACCTGAGCCGATAGGCACAGGAGCATCAAGGGGATTGAAGACCACTCCGGGTGCCGGTAACAGGCACCCGAACTCATCCGGCGGAGGCAGGGGCTGTATCTGACGTCTTGGCTTGCCTTAGACGGTACAGCAGCTTTGCCCGTTACGGCCTGACCGGCTGAGTGGGTTTTTCAAAGACCCGACCCGGTTACCGCGCCGGACCGCAGAGGATCAGGACGGCTCGCGGGGTTGGCGGATCAGAACCAGATCATCGCGATGAATCAGTTCGTCCCGCCCTGAATGACCGAGGCACGTGACGATATCCTCAGAGCGATGGCCGGCAATCAGGCGGGACTCCTCGGCATCATAGGCGGTCAGGCCGCGGCCGATTTCCTGTCCGGTCTCATCGCAGATAACGACGAGATCGCCCTGGCTGAAACGGCCCTCGACCTGTTTCACACCCGCAGGCAGGAGAGAACCACCATGATCGAGAGCACGTACCGCGCCCTGATCGATCATGACACGACCTCTGGTTTCGAGCGCACTGGCTAGCCAGCGCTTGCGGGCCGAGCCTGCATCTTCCGCTGCCAGAAACCAGGTGCAGCGCCCGGTATCGAGCAACTGGCTGATCGGGTGAGGGGAGAGGCCAGAGGCAATGGCCATGCGGGCACCCGCACGCGTGGCAATCTGGGCCGCCAGCAATTTGGTGTGCATACCGCCTGACGAATAACCGGGCGGGGGCGCTCCACCCATGGCCATGACCGACTCAGTCAGGGCAGCGACCTCAGGCAGATGTTCCGCCCCGGGGTCGAGGCGGGGGTCAGCGGTGTACAAGCCATCGATGTCCGAAAGCAGGATCAGCGTGTCAGCGCCGATCATCTGGGCGACACGGGCTGCCAGACGGTCATTATCGCCAAAGCGGATTTCAGTCGTGGCAATCGCGTCATTTTCATTGATGACAGGTACGCAGCCCAGGCCCAGGAGGGTACGTAACGTTGCTCTGGCGTTAAGATGACGCTCGCGGTCTTCTGTGTCACCAGGGGTCAGCAGCAACTGACCTGCCGTAAGGTCCTGAAGGCCCAGAGCGGCGCTCCAGGCCTGCGCAAGCTGGATCTGCCCGACACTGGCAGCGGCCTGTTTCTCCTCAAGGCGGAGCTTGCGCCCCACCATGCCGATGCGCACACGCGCAAGCGCGATGGCACCCGAGGAGACAACCACGACATCGGTGCCCTGACGGCGTAGCCGGGCGATATCCTCGCAGACAGTGTTCAGCCAGTGATGGCGTAGCGCGGCGTTCTTGGCATCGACCAGCAGGGCCGAACCAATCTTGATGACAACACAGCGCGCTTCAGCCAGTTGGTTGGTCACTGATGGGTCTCGCGTTCTTCCAGACGGTAATGGGTGACGCGATCCTGCACGATACGCAGCAGCTCGGCCAGC
The DNA here is from genome assembly GCF_011753235.1 of Asaia sp. As-1742. Lineage (NCBI taxonomy): Bacteria > Pseudomonadati > Pseudomonadota > Alphaproteobacteria > Acetobacterales > Acetobacteraceae > Asaia > Asaia sp. As-1742. The sequence goes on from NZ_VWWA01000003.1 coordinate 108,679, forward strand.
CCTTCATGGGTTGCTGCCGACAAGGTGAACACCTCGGCACCGGAAGCCTTGGCAAGGGCCTTCGTCTTGGCGGTGATCTGGGTTTTGGTCAGGGCATCGCATTTGTTCAGCACGATGATTTCCGGCTTTTCAGCAAGGGTCTCATCGTAGGCAGCGAGCTCGCCGCGGATCATGCGATAATTCTTGACCAGCTGGCTCTCTGTTCCGTCGAGCAGATGGATGAGCATGGCGCAACGCTCGACATGGCCGAGAAAACGGTCTCCAAGACCAGCGCCTTCACTGGCACCTTCGATCAGGCCCGGAATATCGGCAATAACAAACTCTTCCGTGGCCGAGAGGCGCACAACGCCAAGCTGCGGGTGGAGCGTGGTGAAAGGGTAGTCGGCAATCTTGGGCTTGGCCCTCGAGCAGACGGAGAGCAGGGTAGATTTGCCAGCATTGGGCAGGCCCACAAGACCGACATCGGCAATCAGCTTGAGGCGCAGCCAGACCCAGCGTTCCTCGCCCGGCCAGCCCTTGTCAGCACGACGCGGCGCACGATTGGTGCTCGTCTTGTAATTGGCATTGCCGAATCCGCCATCGCCGCCCTTGCAAAGCAGCACTTCCTTGCCGTCCTCATCGAGGTCGGCCAGCATGGTCTCACGATCATCGTCAAAAATCTGCGTGCCGATCGGCACATTGATGATGACCGTCTCGGCCTTGGCGCCGGTACGGTCCGAGCCCGCGCCATTGCCGCCCTTGCGAGCACGGAAATGCTGGGTGTAGCGAAAATCGATGAGGGTGTTCAGGTTCGGCACGGCGCGGAAAATGATGTCGCCACCGCGGCCACCATTGCCGCCATCAGGACCGCCGAATTCGACGTATTTTTCACGACGGAACGCGACAACACCATCCCCGCCATCGCCGGAGCGCACATAGATCTTGGCCTGGTCGAGGAATTTCATGGTCTGTCTCGTCTTCGTCCAACAATATCGTTCAAAACAAGAAAGGCCGGCCCAAGCGGACCGGCCTCTCCCGTCAACTGGTATTGGCCAGTCTTTTATTCTGCGGCTTCTGCCAGCGTCACGGAAACGTGGACGCGGCCTTCAGCGCGGCGCGTGAACTTCACGGCGCCATCGGCGAGGGCGAACAGGGTGTGGTCACGACCAACGCCAACGTTCGGGCCAGCCATCATCTTCGTGCCGCGCTGGCGGACGATGATGTTGCCTGCGAGAACGGCTTCACCGCCGAACTTCTTGACGCCGAGACGGCGGCCTGCACTGTCGCGTCCGTTACGGCTCGAACCGCCTGCCTTTTTTTGTGCCATGGAGGTCTCTCCTTCTCTCTAGCGTCAGTTACGCTGCGTTGATCGCGTCGATGCGCAGGACGGTCACGTGCTGACGATGACCATTCTTGCGGCGGCTGTTCTGCCGGCGGCGCTTCTTGAAGATGATGACCGTGTCCAGACGGTCCTGGGCGATGACGGTTGCCGTGACGGTGGCGCCAGCGACCAGCGGAGCGCCGATCTTGATGCCTGCGTCGGAACCAACGGCCAGAACGTCGGAGAAGGTGATGGTCGTGCCGGCTTCGGCTTCGAGCTTCTCAACCTTCAACGTTGCCTGCGGGGCCACGCGATACTGCTTTCCGCCGGTGCGGATGACTGCGAACATGTCTTAAACTCTCTATCAGTCCGATCTCTTGGCAATTTTGCCAGGGTTTTCCCCGGTCGGCATTGCCCAGTCGCTTTTTATTATTGGCCGAACCACGCACCACAAGACGCATGCTCCCGCGAGGGGGGCTCACTACAGGAGGCAAGCCGCGTCCGTCAATCATTATCGCGTGGGAAACAGGGTGAAATGACAGCAACATGAAAAGAATCGTATTCCCCCCTCTTGCAAGCCACCGGATCTGCCCCTTATAAGCCGCCCACGACCAGGTTATCCTGCTACGGAGAGGTGCCAGAGTGGTCGATTGGGACGGTCTCGAAAACCGTTGTGCCTTCACGGGCACCGTGGGTTCGAATCCCACCCTCTCCGCCAGACCCCATTTGAGGGTTCCCAAAAATTATCTGTCCCGGGAATAGGGCAGCCAAGGCTCCGTTCAGATTGGCGATCCGTGTTCGGGCTTAGCCAGATCTGATCATACGGAAGGCTGCGGCGTTCTGACTGTAGTGACGCTTTCGGATCGGCGGAAATGCGCCGGAGACAAGTAAACCTGCATGTAACTCTGGCAAATACTGCCGGGATCGATGTACACGCTTCCGTATCAGGTGAAACAGAAGCGACCCATCCATGCGGCGGTCGTAAGGTGCCCGAAGGAACAGGACGACAAGATCGTGAAAAGCGATATCTGCCCGCAATGTGGCTGTGAACATATCTATCAGGATGGCGGACTCTGGGTTTGCCCCGAATGCGCGCTGGAATGGAGCGTGGCGGGTGGCGCAACCGCTGGGGCGGTATCTGAATCCGATGACCTTGCGATACGTGATGCCAATGGCAATGTGCTGGCCGATGGCGATACCGTAACCATCATCAAGGATTTGAAGGTCAAGGGCTCATCGTCCGTTATCAAGGGCGGCACCAAGATCAAGGGCATCCGTCTTGTCGATGCGAGCGATGGTCACAATCTGTCTTGCAAGATCCCCGGTATCGGCGGGATGAACCTCAAATCGGAATTCGTCCGAAAGGCCTGAACGCCGTTCGCGACAAGCAGGAAGGAAGCCGCATGTCGTGTAAAGCGCCCCGAACTTTCAGACCCGCTCTCGCAATGGCGGGGCAGAACCCGGGGCATGACCCGTTCTGCGCGAACGGGCCCCCGGGCGCGAGGGGGCTCCACCGTCGCAGCTTACTGACATCCTGCCTTGCGCTTTCCGCGGCGGCTCTGGCGGGTTGCCACGGTCCTTCCCGATCGCGCTCGCCGGAGCAGATCGCGCTCTGGCCCGAGACACCACCCGGCGGTGGTGGTCCGAGCGGGCCGGAACAGGCAACGGCCAGAGGTGCTCTTTACAACATCACCGAACCGCGCCTTGAAATCTTCCGCCCGGCGAACCCCAACGGCAGCGCAGTTCTTATTGCGGCAGGGGGTGGGTATCAACGCATCGGCATGAAGCGTGAGGCCTATCCCGCCGCGCGCTGGCTCGCGGCCCGTGGCGTGACCGCTTACGTGCTGGTCTATCGTCTGCCGGGTGAAGGGTGGGCAGAGGGTCCGCTTGCTCCCTTGCAGGATGCCCGTCGTGCGCTTGCCCTTATCGGGCGTCATGCGCGTCGAGACGGTATCGACAAGGAGCGTATCAGTCTGCTTGGCTTCTCGGCTGGCGGGCATCTCATGGGAATGACAGCCTCGCAGTGGCATGGCGAGGGTCCGTTTGCGCCTCTCCTCGAGAAAATGTCTGTGCCGAAACCGGCTGGTGCTGCTCTGATCTATCCCGTGATCACACTTGAGAAGCCTTATGACCACACTGCGACCCGTCGTGATCTTGTGGGGGTAAATGCCCCCCCCCGATCTGGCGCGTCTGTGGTCAGTACAGAGTCATGTCAGGCCAGGATATCCGCCGGTGTTTCTGACACAGGCCGATAATGATCATATTGCCAACCCCTATAACGCCGCGTTGATGGCCCAGACCTGCGAGGCAATAGGAACGGCTGTCGATTATCGTCGCCTGCCCACTGGCGGGCATGGCTTCGGTATGGGCGAGCCTGATCAGGTCACCGCAAACTGGCCAGGCTGGTATGAATCCTGGCTTGCCCAGCATGGCCTGATCGACGCCAGCTAAGCCCTGCCAGTGCCTGACGCGCCTTTACTGCCTCAGGGTGTAAAGCGCCGATGCAGCCGCCCCATGACATAGGTGGCGCTGACGGCCCTGTCGTCACCCAGCATTGAGAGGGCAAAGAGTAGGTCCGAAATCGTCTCGGCACGTTTCGTACGTTGCGCCATAAGGGGCGTTGCACAGGGGTCAAGCACGCAGAGGTCCGCCTCGAGCCCTGGCTCCACCTGGCCGATCCGGTCTTGCAGCCCGAGCGCTTGCGCTGCTCCGGCGGTCGCCAGCCAATAGGCCTGCACCGGATGCAGACTCGTGCCATGCGACTGTGCCGCGCAATAGGCATCGTTCATCACACGTAGCATGGAAAGGCTGTTACCGCCGCCAATATCGGTCCCCAGTCCAACATGTACACGCCGATCGGGACGCATGGCGTCGAACAGGCGAAACGCACCACTGCCCAGAAACGCGTTTGAGGTCGGACAATGCGCCAGCGTGCAGCCCGCATGGGCGCAACGTGTCAGATCCTGCTCACTCACATGGACGGCATGGCCGAAAATGCTGCGTGGTCGAACAAGCCCTGCCTTGTCATAGACATCCAGATAGCCTGTACGATGAGGGAAGAGGGACCGGACCCATTCTTCCTCTTGCACTGTTTCCAGAAGATGCGTCTGCATGAACAGATCGGGCGCGGTATCGAGAAGGGTTCCGGCCAGTTCAAGCTGGGCCTCGGTGCTGGTCGGGGCAAAGCGTGGCGTCACGGCATAGAGCTGACGGCCACGACCGTGCCATTTGTCGATCAGGCGACGGGACTCGTCATAACCGCTCTGGGCAGTATCGCGCAGGTAATCCGGCGCATTGCGATCCATGAGAACTTTCCCGGCGATCATACGCGTGTTGCGTCGGGTCGACTCATCGAAGAAAGCCTCGACCGATTCAGGATGAACCGTGCAGTAGACCGCAGCCGTTGTGGTGCCCTGGTCCAGCAGGGCGTCCAGAAAGTCCGAGGCAATGCGTCGGGCATAGGCCTGCTCGGCAAAGCGGCGTTCCTCGGGAAAGACATAGCGCTCGAGCCAGGTGAGCAACTGCTCACCATAAGACGCAATGACCCCGAGCTGGGGATAATGAACATGCGTGTCGATGAAGCCCGGCCCGATCAGGCTGCCGCGATGGTCGACAAGCGCGACGCTGTCTCCGAGCCTGTGTGCCATCTGATCATAGGACCCAACAGCGCTGATGCGTCCATTCTCGATGATGACAACACTATCCGTTTCAGCGCTCAATGCTTCCTCTGGAGGCATGTCAAACGGATTTCCTGCAAAGCGCAGGATAGTGCCGCGCAGGGCGATGCGATGAGGCTGCCGAGCGCTATCGTTGTCGGTATCGTTGCAAGAATGGCTGGTGGGGTTCATCTGGTTTCTTCAAGCAATACATGACTGGTGAAGGCGTGCGTCTCGTCGAGAAAGGCTGCGTTCGCCGCGAGTTCATCGCGGATCACCACCAGATAGGAAATACCCCGGATCAACTCGAGTCTCGTAACAAGGTCTTTTTCGGTGCGGTCGAGTGAGCGTAGCCGTCGCACGGCCGCTGCCGCTACACGCGCCGGACGGTCATGACGGTCACGCGTATATTCCATACGATCAAGCAGCAGCTCTATCGGGCGTCTGGCCGTAACCGGCAGATGCTCGCGATCCAGCAATGTACGCAGTCGGATGGCGTTCAGACCGATGGTCATGACGGCCAGGGTCCCCTGCAGATAACTCTCAACGATAGGAAGAGGGGAGGGGCCTGCATGACGGATAAGACGGGCAAAGCGATCGATATTTCGCCCAATCCATTGTCGCGTCTCCGGTGCTTTGCTCAGGTGACAGAGCGTGCGTAGCTCACCCAGCATTTGTCGGCGCAGACGCAGGCGCTCGGCCTGAGGGCTGAAGGGCAGGAAAGTGTGGAACACCAGAACGGCGGCGCAGGCGGCCATAACAGTCCCCATCGCGCCGTTATAGAACGCGATCTCATCGAGGCGATGATGGTTTTGCACGTTGACCATGCTTGGCATGAGCAGACCGTATGCGGCGGCAGCACCAGCTGTGGCCGCATTGGCACGTGCCAGACCGCCGATGAACATTGCAGGTCCGAAAGCCATGATAAACATCTCGTAGGTGTCGAATTTCGGCACGAAGATGAATGTCAGTATACCACCGGCAACGACCGACCAGATCGTCCCCTTGAGGAAGGCTGTGGTTCCGAGAACAGGATTCTCCTGAGTGGCAAACAGTCCGCAGATGAGGGACGTCATCGAGATAAAGCCAGTGCCGTTTGGCCAAGCCGTTACCTCCCAGACCAGCGCCGTGAAGAGGATAGCCGCCATGACGCGCAAGCCATTATTGATGGCGTTGCGTGGATCGTGGTGAGGCTGAAGCCGGAAATGAAAACGATCCCTGGGGATCAGATGCGTGCTTGCGTCATATTCGATTATGGCAATCTCGAGATCGTTCAGCAGTTCCCCTAGTGCAACATGCAGTACGCGCTCATCGACAGGACCCAGATCGGGGGCGTCATCATGATCAGGCCTTATGAAAGGTGCAGCATGGATGCGGCACTCCTCTATCAGCAGATGCAGATCGGCCAGAATACCCTGAACAGGCTCAGCACTCCGTAGTCTTTCTTCCAGTCCGCGCAGGAATATCTGCGCATGACGCGAGGTTTCGTGAAAGCTGCCATGACTATGGGCAAGAGCGGCCAGACGGGCAGCCATGCCGAAGCCTCGCGACAGGAGAATGGACACAGCAGCGAGGGCCGCACGCGCGTGGTCGCCCTCGTGCCCGTGCGGGCCCATTTCTATCTCGGCAAATTCTATTTCACTGTTCAGGCGCAGGATTGTCGCGAAAAGCTCGCGTGCCTTACGCTGCGTCGTTGCTGCGTCAGAGAGAATATCGGCAATTGAAAGGGAGACGAGAGAAAGGGCGGTCTGTAGCTTCGTCCGCACTGTCTGCCGGGCCTGACGTTCCTGACTGGTTGCGAAGATCAGCCCCATCCCGGCCTCACAGATCACGCCGAGCGCGATATATGTGGAGCGTGAGACCGCGATCATGAAAACGTTTTCCGGGTCGTAGACGGCCCCCATCGCAATGATCGCACAGGTATAGCCGGACAGGACGAGGGCATACGCTCGAAAATTACTGACGAAAGTTGCCAGCCCTGCACAAAGCCCCATCCAGAGTGCCAGGGTGAGAAAGAAAAGCAGGGGTTGCTGTGGAAATACGGTGAACAGCCCGATAGCAGCGATTGCGCCGATGACTGTCCCCACGATACGCCACCGCGCTTTGGAAAGACTTTCCCCGCGCGTGCCCTGTGCGACGGCCCATACAGTCATGGTTGCCCAGATCGGACTGTCCAGCTCCATCCACATGGCGATGCCGAGCGCCAGCAGTGCCGCAATCGTATTGCGTAAGGCGAATTCCACGGATTGGGCAGAGGGAGCGAACAGCCAGCCCCAGCGATTTCGGCCATGCGTATCACGCATCGTCGGAACAAAAGCCCCAGCCAGAGAAAATCGTTTGCCTGAACGACTGACGAAGGAGGGGTGAAAAGGGAAAAGGCGCAAAGGGAAGACCGCGTTCTGTACGACTGATTGGGGCGCAGGACGACATTGCCCGGCTGACAGCACTGTCATGATGGCAGGGCACTAAGTGGAAAGAAAGCGCAGTCAGTTAGCAGGTGCCTAAAGAATCAGTAATGCTCTCACGTGGTCGAGATGCAGCCATCAGGTTGGCTCAAGCCGCCTGCGCAGGGCTGCAGTGAAGACGATTCCATCGGATTGTCAGGAATTACTGCATAGTTAACTGTCGTTATTCCCCGTTAAGATTTTCTCCCGCCGGCAAGCGGGGCAGGCGTTGCACGAGCAGGCCGGTCGGAGACTTGAGCATAGAGACAGGATTTTCCAGTTTAGCGTGATCCTCACATGAGGCGGGGGAGTAACCAAATGTAAACCGCAAGAATCGTTCATAGTGTCGCAGCGTCATAGAGAGGACGATGCGAAAGCGTACGCTGATTGGCATCTCTGAGCACAAACAAAAATTTTCTATCGGAGGCGCCGATGACATGATCGTTTTGCCGTCTGGCGCGTTGGGATGCCGCTATCCCTAGTAAGCAGATGAAGAAGAATAAACGTTAATTATACAACAATTAGGGGAAAACTCAGGACCAAGATGCGGCATGTCATGTTTTTTAAGTTTCTTCGCGGAACTTATCAAAAAATTTACAGATATATACTAGTGATCGTTGACGTATATTGACGTCGCGTGAAAAAGTGCTTCGCAAAAAAGATTTCCTGTTAGAATTTTTTCTTGCGACGGGTGGAAAAAAACTGTGAGATCGTGATGATTTTAACGAGCGGTGATCGGAAGTATAAAAAAGAAAAGATAAATCGTTAAACCTATTTACCTCGAAAAACTCATGCTATAAAAGAACCTGTTAAAAGAGTTAAACTTCAACAAAGAGAAAATAAATGTCAGAGTCAGAAACCAACGTCGCCTTGCTTGAGTTGACTGCCCAGATTGTGTCCTCTCACGTTGCCAACAATTCGATGGCTGGTGACGACCTGCCAGGCATGATCAAACAAGTATACAACGCCCTGCAGGGTGCTGGTCAGGCTGATCCCGAGCCGGAACGTCCGCAGCCTGCCGTACCGATCAAGCGCTCGGTCTTCCCCGATTACATCGTCTGCCTTGAGGACGGTAAGAAGCTGAAGATGCTCAAGCGTCACCTGCAGAGTGCTTATGGCATGACGCCGGAACAGTATCGTGAACGCTGGGGCCTCCCGAGCGACTACCCGCTCGTGGCACCCAACTATGCAGAGCGTCGCTCGCATCTCGCTCGTGAAATTGGCCTTGGTCGCAAGATCAACGCCGGAGCAGATGCTTCTTCGCGGGTGGTTGCTGAAGAAGGAAACGATGGCGAAGAGCGCACAGTGCGCCGCGGTCGTGCAAAAAAGGCCTGATACCGGGATTTACCCAGTAGACGCGCCATTAAAGGCAACCCATCCTGCGATGGGTTGCCTTTTTTATTTGCGTGATGGGAAACAGGACTGATGACGGCGCTTAACCGCACGAATGATGATACCCCAGCCGTACTACTTCGCCAGCGGAGACGCCTGCTGTTCTGGCGCGGTATCGCTGTGGCGGCTCTGGTTGCAACGATACTGGTGCTTTTTGTGCCGGGCCGGCCTCATGGGCCACATGATGCGATTGCTCGTCTCGAGATCACAGGTGTTATAGGCAACAGGGTCAGGCCTACCGTGGAGGCTATCGAGCGTGCTGGTCGCGACCCGCATATCAAGGGGATGCTGCTTGTTATCGACAGCCCGGGAGGCGGTGTGACCGGCGGTGAGGCGCTCCATGATGCTATCGCCGGGTTTGTCAGTCGCAAGCCGGTCGCTGTTTCGATGCAGGGTCTTGCGGCCTCGGCGGGCTACATGATCGCCGTTCCGGCACAGCGGCTCTTTGCCTATCCCTCTTCCATCACTGGATCGATTGGCGTCATCATGATGCGCCCAGATGCGTCGGCGCTGCTCGACCGTATTGGCGTCAAGGCCGAGACGATTACTTCCGGCCCCATGAAGGATCAGTCGCAGCCTTTCACCGCGCTCAAACCCGAGGGACGGCAAATGCTGCAGGGGATCGTGGACGATCTGTTTGATCAGTTCGTCCTGATGGTTGCCAAGGGGCGTCACCGGCCTGTTGAGGAAATACGTCAGCTTGCTGACGGGCGTCCCTATACCGGGCGTCAGGCGGTTGCACTGCACCTGATCGACCAGATCGGAGATGAGGATCAGGCGGCGGCGTGGCTGCACAGCCAGATCAAGGACGGCAAGGATCTGCCGGTCAGGAAGCTCGCCATCAAGAAACCGGATCGTACGATGTGGGAGCGTTTCTACCATCGCTTTGGCGGCTCGTGGTTTGCCTGGCCCGAGGCCATAGACAAGGTCATGGCCTATCAGAGTCTTGACGGTGCAGTCTCGATTTTGCCACGGTGATATTTGCGCGTTGTCGGGCGGATCATGCGATCCGTCCTCCTGTTACCGAGAGTTTGCAGAGCCCCTGATGACAAAATCCGAACTCATCGCCGAACTCTCAGCGGCGCATCCTCATCTTAATGCCCGCCATATCGAGATGATTGTCCAGACCATTCTCTCCGAGATTTCCGGCGCGCTCGCGCGGGGGGATCGGGTCGAGATACGCGGCTTTGGCGCTTTTGTTGTCAAAAAGCGCGATGCCCGTCAGGGGCGTAATCCGCGCACGGGATCTGCTGTCTCTGTCGAGGAAAAGACGATCCCGTTCTTCAAGGCTGGCAAGGAGCTGCGCGAACGCGTTAACGCCCATGCAAGCAAGCGGAGCTGAACGCGCAGGTCAGGTATAATAGGTGGGTACTCTACCGGAGGAAGGCGAAGTCCCGAAGGGTTGCCGGAAGATTCTGAAAGGCCTGACGCAAGGTGCCAGATCATGACGATGGAGACGACCCGAGTGGTCATCTCCCGCCGTGACAGACTATTACGTCACAACGAGAGCGGACAGGATATCTGACCGCTCTCAGTGCTTGCCAGCCTGGATCTCGCTCAGCAGGAAGTCACGGAGTACCGTGATCCGCTTCGACATCTTCAGCTCCTCCGGGTAAACGAAGAAGGCCTCGACGGTCGGTATCGGTTCATGGTCGAGAATACGGATCAGTTCAGGATGCGCCTGAGCCAGATAGGTAGGGACCGATCCGATCCCAGCACCTTTTGCGATGGCTGTGGCGATGGCCGGGAAACTGTTGATTTCCAGCTTGTTGCGAACTGACCCATGACACTGCCGGCGAACCAGTTCGAGCAGCCAGAAGGCATCGGGGAGGGGAGGTGACATACCAGCGAACCCGACCAGATGATGCTGGCCGAGCTCTGCAATACTGTTCGGGACACCGTGCTGGTCCAGATAGGCCTGACTGGAATAGATAGGCATCGCGAAATTGGCCAGATGACGCTGGATCAGATCGGCCTGCCTGGGGGGATGCATACGTATGGCGACGTCAGCCTCACGCATCCCGAGGTCGAGATCCGTATCCTCCATGATCAGGCTCACCTCGATATCGGGGTGGAGCGCCAGAAAACGTTGGAGTTTGGGGGCCAGCCAGCCGAGGCCAAACCCCGACGTTGTGGTGATCTTGAGCTCGCCCTTGGCCTTGACCTTGCTCTCGCTCAGATAGGCCTGCGTCAGGGAGAGTTTCGAAAACACTTCCCGGACGGTGTGATTGAGTGTCTCGCCCTGTTCGGTCAGGATCAGGCCGCGGGCATGGCGGTGGAAAAGCGGGACGTTCAGCGTCTCTTCAAGAGCCGAAATCTGCCGGGAAACTGCCGACTGGCTCAGATTGAGCCGGTCACCGGCATGGGTAAACGAACCCGCCTCTGCAACCGCATGGAATATTCGCAATTTGTCCCAGTCCATGCGGCTTTCCTAGAGCTCGTCCCCGACCACGTCAGAAAGAGAGCGCGAGCGGGCAGATTTCCCGGTCGCGTGCCTGGCGGTCATCAAATGTTGATCACTATGACTTGGCAGCATTCTACGGCCCTGCCAAGTCATTTTATGCAGCAACTCTTACGGAAGAATAACGATCGAAATGTCAGGATAGTCCAGCCAGAAGATGCTCGGCCTCAAGGGCTGCCATACACCCGGTACCAGCAGCCGTAATCGCCTGCCTGAATTTTTTGTCCTGCACATCGCCAGCGGCAAACACGCCTTCGACTGAAGTTTTTGTGCTGCCGGGCACCGTGACGATGTAACCTTCTGAGTCGCATTCAAGCGTTTCGCGGAATGGGCCGGTATTGGGGCTGTGGCCGATCGCCACGAACACGCCATCGACGTCCAGGGTCTGCTCGCTACCGTCCTGCGTGTTGCGCAGGCGCACGCCGCATACGGTCTCCGGCTTGCCGGCACCCAGAATTTCCTCGACCGCGTTGTTCCAGAGCACCGTGATCTTGGGATTGGCAAAAAGACGGTCCTGAAGGATGCGTTCTGCGCGCAAACTGTCGCGTCGATGAACCAGCGTCACATGGTCGGCGTGGTGCGTAAGGTAGAGCGCCTCTTCGACTGCCGTGTTTCCGCCACCGATCACGGCCACTTTCTTGCCGCGATAGAAGAACCCGTCGCAGGTGGCGCAAGCCGAGACGCCGCCGCTCTGCAGTCTGGCTTCGGAGGGCAGGCCAAGCCATTTTGCCTGGGCCCCGGTGGCGATGACCACGGTGCGTGCCAGATAGTCCGCGCCGGAATCCGCCTTCAGACGAAAATAGCCGTCGTCGGTTTTCTCGTTGAAGGCACATTCCGTGATCAGGTCGTAATGCATCTCAGTGCCGACATGCTCGGCCTGCAGGCGCATCTGCTCCACCAGCCAGGGGCCCTGAACGGGTTCGGCGAAACCGGGGTAGTTTTCAACATCGGTGGTGATGGTCAACTGGCCGCCCGGCTGCAGCCCGGCCACAAGAATCGGTTTGAGATTGGCACGCGCTGCGTAAATCGCTGCGGTATAGCCTGCCGGGCCTGCGCCAATAACAAGCAGATCAGTCCTGAAACTCTGGCTCACTGGGAATGTCCTTGAACTGGTGTTCGTTTAACTATCGGTCATTGACCTCGGTTAGGGTGTTGATGCCCATGCCGAAGTGACAAGACAATTGCGAAGAGACATGGCTCTTGGGTCAGGATGCAGATATAGGTGATGATGCGCGCCTGCCAACCGACTAGTTTTGCCCGACCCTCACGGTGACGATGACTGACAACGATCCTGACGACCACTTCCCCCACAACGCTGCTCCTCACGACGCCGCGGCGCGAGTCGAGTCACTGTCGGCAGGTCTCTCCCCGGGATCGTCCAGCGCGACGATCGTCGATCTGGATTCGATCGACCGTCAGATCGTGGCCGAGTTGCAGCGCGACGGCCGTATGACCAATGTCGAGCTGGCGCGACGCACGGGCATCTCGGCGCCACCCTGCCTGCGACGTGTTCGACGCCTCGAGGAAATCGGGGTTATCGAGGGCTATCATGCAGATGTGGATGCCTCCCGGCTTGGCTGGTCGCTGACATTTTTCGCGCTGATCGGGCTGGAAAGCCAGAAGGGCAGTGTGCTGGAAGCCTTCGAGCGCGAAGTCGCCGGTTGGGCCGAAGTGCGTGAATGTCACATGATCAGGGGGGGCGGCGATTTCCTTGTGCGCCTCGTGGCCCGTGATGCCGCGCATCAGAACTACCTGACGAAACGCCTGACGGATCTGGATCACGTGGTGCGCGTGCAAACGTTGCAGACCATACGCACCAGTCTGAACAGGGCCGGCGTTCCGGTATGATGTCCCCGCTTCCGGCGGATCTGACCCTCGTCATTCCCTGTTATAACGAAGTCGCCAATGTGGCCCCCCTGATCGAGGGGGTGCGCCGTGCGCTTGAAGGCATGCGCTGGGAAATTGTCTTCGTTGACGATGACTCGCCTGATGGGACGTCGAAAGCGGTCGAGAAAGCTGCTCAGGAAGATCCCCGTATCCGCCTGATCCGCCGTGTCGGGCGCAGGGGGCTCTCCTCTGCGGTGATCGAGGGCGCGTTGTCGTCCACATCACCTGTTATTGCCGTGATGGATGGTGACCTGCAGCATGATGAAGCCATTCTGCGTGATCTGGTGACACCGTTGCTTGAAAACGATGCTGATATCGCTGTTGCGAGCCGTCATGTAGAGGGCGGTGACAGCAGCGGGTTGGCCAATCGGTGGCGGCACATGTTGTCGCAGGCTGGTATAAGACTGTCGCAATCGCTCCTGCCTATGCCGCTTTCCGATCCGATGAGCGGTTTCTTCGCGGTCAGACGGCCGACGTTCGAACAGGCTGTTCCTAAACTTACCGGGACGGGCTTCAAGATCCTGCTCGAAATTGTGCTGTCCGTACCTCGTGAGGCACGGCTGATCGAGGTGCCCTTCGTATTTCGTCCGCGCGTATCGGGTGAGAGCAAACTCAGTCCGCTTGTGATGGTGCAGTTTCTGGGCATGCTGATCGAGCGTGCCTTCGGTGGTTGGCTGCCAACACGCTTCATTATTTTCGCGGCTGTTGGGCTGATCGGGATTGCCGTCAATCTGTTTGTGTCAGAGCTCGCGCGTTTCTCAGGCGCTGATTTTCAGGTCAGTCAGGTGCTCGGCACGGCCTGCGCCATTCTCGCCAACTTCCAGCTCAATAACCGTATCACTTATCTTGATCGTCCACTGCGCGGGCGGCGCTGGCTGCCAGGGCTGTGTATCTTCGTCATTGGCGCCACAATCGGGGCTTTCGGTAATATCGGCGTTGCCCAGTTGATTTATGACACGCATGGGCACTGGAGTCGTGCCAGTGCGGCTGGTGCTGTGATTGGTGTGGTCTGGAATTATGCGATTGCCTCTACCCTCGTCTGGCGCTGAGCCGGCATCGCCCGCCAACGGGGAAACAAGGCAGCTTGTTGTCCTGTTCTGGGGTGTCCTGCTTGTCCTGACCCTCCTGCGCATCGGTCTGGCTGCCACATTGGGGATCTCACCGGACGAGGCTTATTACTGGACGTGGTCGCGCCATCTTCAGGCGGGTTACCTCGATCATCCACCCATGATCGCCCTATGGATCAGACTTGGCACAGCCTTGTTCGGAGATAGTGCTTTCGGGATCAGGGTGCTCGGCCCTATCTCGGCGCTGCTTGGTTCAATCGTGCTGGTCCGCGCCGGACGTGACCTCCTCGGAAGTGTTCAGGCTGGGTACCGCGCTTCTTTGCTGCTCAACGCGACACTCATGCTTGGCCTCGGGGCCGCCACGGCTACGCCGGATACACCGCTGGTGTTCTTCCTGACGCTCACCTTGTGGGCTTTGGGGCGCCTGATCGTAACGGGTCAGCCGCGCTGGTGGCTGGCGACAGGACTGTTTTTCGGCCTGGCCTTTGATAGCAAATACACGGCGGTATTACCTGCTTTCGCCTGCGGGCTCTGGGTGCTGGCAACGCCAGCACAACGCCGTCACTGGCTCTGGCTTGCTGGGGGAGCAGTCATCGGGCTGGTCGCGATCCTCCCCGTATTGGCGTGGAACGCAGCGCATCACTGGGCGAGCTTTCTGAAGCAGGGCGGGCGGGCCAGCGACTGGCATCCACTCAAGGCGGTCAGCTTTCTTGCGGAACTGGTCGGAGGTCAGATCGGTCTGGCCACGCCTCTGGTTTTCCTGCTCTTCTGCATCGGGATTATCTGGTGCCTCAAACGCGCAGGGCGCGAACCAGTGGCGCGCCTTCTGGCCTGTCTGTGCATCGTGCCGGTTGCCGTTTTCGTTCAGCATGCTTTTGGGGGGCGGGTGCAGGCCAACTGGCCGGTGGTGATCTATCCTGCAGCGGCCCTTGCGGCAGCCGCAACGCATAGGCGCATCGGTTATGCCTGCGCTCTTGGTCTTGCGATCACCGCGCTTGTCAGCCTTCAGGGTATGGTGGCGCCGCTCCATCTCTCGGCCCATCACGATGTCATCGCCCGCCAGACTGCGGATTGGTCCGGGCTGGCACACAGGGTGCAGGAAGAGGTTTCACCGGGGCATAGCCTCGTCGTAGGCGATTATGCTCTCGCATCCATCATGCGCTACGAGACGCCCGATCAGCCGATATACAGCTATGACAGCCGCTGGGGTTTTCTTGGCGGGCATGACATACACGAGCGCGCCTATCCGGGGCCCAAAGCGCAATTGCTGCTTCGCGAGAGCGAAAAGCCGGATCTTCCCGCGGCATGGCTCGGCGCGGCTGAAACGGGCCGCTTCTGTCGCCTGCTGCGCGGCCAGCCGATCATCTGCTACCGTCTGATCAATCTGAACCTGCCCGCCGGGACAGCGATGCACCAGCTACCCTGAGACTTTACCCATCGGAATGTTGTTTCGGACTGGCTCCGTCAGGCTGGAATGTCGGGGTCTTTCGACCAAATCATCACATGTCGGGGGCAAAAATGGCGGCCCCGACATTCGCAGTACTGAAGCTGTGTCAGGTCCTTTCCATCATGTAACGGTATGCTTTAGGCTGCCCGTGATTTGCATGAAGGAAATGGCTCATGAAGCGCATCTTGATGGCGATGACCTCGCTCGTCTGCACGACACTCCTGCCTCCTGCGGTCGGTCAGGCCCTCGCCCAGGCGGGAACAACGACCGAGCCCTCAGATAAGGACGTGCCGTCCCGCGCTGTACTGGAGCAGGTTCAGGGGCAGCAGGCGCTCGATTGGGTCAAGGCCCAGAACAACCGTAGCGCAGGGCTCCTGCAGTCCGATAAGCGCTATCAGAAATTCTACGATGATGTGCTTGCGGTCGAGCAGGCGCCGGGACGGCTGACGCTGCCCGAGCAGTCGGGAGGCAAGCTGTGGAATTACTGGCAGGATGCCAGCCATCCCAAGGGAATTTGGCGGGTGACCTCGCCAACCTCTTTCGCCAAGACGGAGCCTGACTGGACGACGATGCTCGACATCGACGCTCTGTCACGTGATGAAAAGCAAGACTGGGTGTTCCAGGGCGCGGATTGCCTGGAGCCCGATGCAACGCGCTGCCTCATCACGTTGTCGCTCTCGGGTGAAGACGCTGCCTCTTACCGCGAATTCGACACACAGACGCGTCGTTTCGTGCCCGATGGCTTCGATCTTCCTCATTCGAAACAGCGGGTGGCGTGGCTCGACCGCGACACGCTTCTGGTGTCGCGTGATTGGGGGGAGGGCTCCATGACACGCTCTGGCTATCCGTTTAGCGTGCGTCTCGTGAAAAGGGGTGAGCCTCTCTCGGCGGCGCGGGAAATCTATCGCGGGCAGGAAAGCGACATGGTTGTCGAGCCCCAGGTGCTGCATGACGAGACAGGCAAGCGTATTGCCGTCATTCAGCGCAATCTTGACTTCTTCCGTAGCGAATATCGTGTTTATGACCCTGCCACCGGGACGCTGCGACAGATCGCCCTGCCTGAGAAGATCGGTTATCTCGGCTTCTATGCCGGCAAGCTGATCATACGCCTTGATCAGGACTGGAATGTTGGCGGGCACTTCTCTCGTGGCAGCATTGTTGCTGTCGACCCTGCCGCATCTGGTAAAGCGCCAGCCCTGGTTTTCAAGCCCGAGGCCAGCGAAACGACAACCGATATCGGCGTCACGTCCAGAGGGATTATCGCGGTGGTTTATCGCGATGTGCATCCTTCCGTGCGACTCTATACGCCATCCGCAAAAGAGAGCGGCTGGCAGGAGAAGTACTACGTCCTGCCACGCATGAGCTCAGCGACCCTGCAATCATCGTCTGCTTCTGTCAGCTACGCGTATCTCAAGGTTGAAGGTTATATCATCCCGCCTGAGCTCTGGAGTTTCGATACCGACACGGGCAAGTCCCAGAAGGTCAAGACGACCCCGGCACTGTTCGATGCCAAGGGGCTGCGAACCGAGCAGTTCTGGGCAAAATCGAGTGATGGGGTCGATATCCCCTATTTCGTGACCCACCGCCGGGACTGGAAGCTGGACGGTCATAACCCCGTGCTGTTTACGGCCTATGGTGGGTTCGATCTCTCCTACCTGCCGACCTATTATGCCGATATCGGCAAGACCTGGCTGGAGCGCGGCGGCGTCTATGTGGTCGGCAATATTCGTGGTGGGGGTGAGTTCGGGCCAGCGTGGCACGAGGCGGGGATGAAATCGGGCCGTCAGCATGCCTATGATGATTTCGCGGCCATCGGGCGCGATCTGGCCAAACGCGAGATTGCTGATCGCGAGCACCTCGCCATACGCGGGCGCTCAAATGGTGGCCTGTTGATGGGGGTGGAATTCACCCAGCATCCGGAACTGTGGAAGGCCGTCATCATCGGTGTGCCGCTGCTGGATATGGAGAATTTCGAGACAATGGCGGCGGGCGCGTCCTGGGCTGCGGAGTACGGCCATATGAGCGCGCCGCAGGAACGTAAATTCCTCGAGGGGATATCGCCGTTGCAGCATCTCAAGAAAGACGTGTCCTACCCGGTACCGTTCATCTTTACTTCCACCAAGGATGATCGCGTGGGTCCTGTTCACGCACGTCTCTTCGCTGCCCGTCTGCAGGAGCTGGGCAAGCCGTTCTTCTATTATGAAGACACGGAAGGCGGTCATGCCGGAACAGTCAACGCCCGGGAAATTGCCCATGAACGGGCATTGGAGGCCGTCTATCTGTCAAAGAGCCTCATGGACCAGGACCCCGCCTTCAAACACTGAGAGCCTGATGCCTGCCCAGCGCCCGAGCCTGCGGCAGGTATGATCCATGGATGGCAGGCGAGGGAAGCTCTCCCTCGCCGAGGGTCTCTTATGGTGACGCAGGCCAGTGCCAGACTGGATCGGGAAACGACCGGGCGACAAACGATGCGGGGCAATGACGGCCCCCGGGAAGCAGGCACAAAAAAACCGCCGTGAAAACGGCGGTTGTTCTGTTTGCCGGTTCGGCAGGCTGATCAGAAGCCTTCACGCTCCAGGCGCTTGCGCTCCATCTTGCGTGCACGACGAACCGCTTCGGCCGCTTCACGAGCGCGACGCTCGGAGGGCTTTTCGAAGTGGCGACGCAGCTTCATCTCGCGGAAAACGCCTTCGCGCTGCATCTTTTTCTTGAGCGCCTTGAGCGCCTGATCAACATTGTTGTCACGAACCAGAACCTGCACGGGTCTGCCATCTCCTGTCCGACCATGAAAATCATGGTCTGTTTGTAAATGCGATGCCAGGAACGCGATACCGATGGCAGAGCGTTCCAGAGAGGCCAGCGCCTTAGCACAGGTTTTGAAGGGGACACAAACGGTTTGAGCAGTATCGCCCGAAAATTATTCATGTCACCATGCGACAGGATGCGGGAACTATTCCCGCAAATAGAAGGCTGTGTGCAGAAATGGCGTTGCTGAAAATTGCGCGTATGGGGCATCCGGTATTGCTTCAGCGAGCGCAACCGGTTGAAGACGTTCATTCTTTATCGGTCAGGCAACTGGTTTCAGACATGATCGAAACGATGCTTGATTCGCGTGGCGCCGGGCTCGCTGCGCCGCAGGTTCACAAATCATTGCGCTTGTTCGTTTATCATGTGCCTGAGGGGCGATGCGGCCCCAATGAAGCGCCGATTCCGCCGCGCGTGCTGATCAATCCCGAAATCATGCCTCTGGGCGAGGAGATGATGCAGTGCCCGGAAGGGTGTCTTTCTCTCCCGCTATTACGGGGTGTCGTGCCACGCCACGCTGCCATCGCCTATCGTGGTCTGGATCTTGATGGCTCGGTGATTCAGGGAGAAGCGCGTGGGTTCCACGCCAACGTCCTGCAGCACGAATATGATCACCTTGATGGTATCCTCTACACCATGCGCATGACTGATTTCGCGAGCTTCGGCTATGCTGAGGAATTCGCCATACCTCGTGACAGTGAGGGCTAGTTGATGTCCGGCCTGCGTATGCAGCGAGATGCTCCTGGCCAAGCGCATCTCTATCTTCGTGAAGAGCAGATCCGGCTCACCTACGAGGCCATGCTCCTGGCCTGGCGCGAACTGAGCGCAACCTGTGAACCGCTCCAGCGTGACAATCAGTTAGGCTCGGCCCATCATCGGGTGATGTTTCTGGTTTCGACCCATCATGGCCTGACAATGAGCGATCTGCTCAGGCGCCTCAATATCACAAAGCAAAGCCTCAACCGCGTCCTGCAGGAACTTATGGCCCGCGGTCTCATCGAGCAACGTGCGAATGACCGCGATAAAAGGCTTAAACATCTGCACCTGACCCCGCAGGGTGCGGCCATCGAGGAGGAAATCTTCGTGGCCCTGCGTGACCGCATGACGCTGGCCTATCGTGCTGCCGGAGGGCAGGCTGTCGAGGGGTTCAGGCGCGTGCTGGCAACCCTTCAAGGCGAAGGCG
This sequence comes from Asaia sp. As-1742, assembly GCF_011753235.1. Taxonomy (NCBI): domain Bacteria; kingdom Pseudomonadati; phylum Pseudomonadota; class Alphaproteobacteria; order Acetobacterales; family Acetobacteraceae; genus Asaia; species Asaia sp. As-1742. The sequence continues at coordinate 128,321 of NZ_VWWA01000003.1, forward strand.
GTGCACCATGACCGGAATGCCGGATATGAGGGCAGGAAAGGCACCAGACGCGATGCCGGGCAAGACGAGTGACACGACGATATCCGGGGGTGGTATGGGCGAGACCAGATCAGCGGAGGGTAAATCGCAGGGGAGTGTCGGCCATGGTGCCCATATCCTTGTGGTGGATGATGACGCGCGCCTCCTGCGCCTGTTGCAGCGCTTTCTGACCGAGGCCGGGTTTCGTATTACTACGGCGGTTGACGCCGAGGCGGCGCGCAAGATCCTGGCTGTCACCCAGCCCGATGCGATGGTGGCGGATATCAACATGCCCGGGGAAGATGGCCTGAGCCTGACCCGCTGGCTGCGCGAAAACGGCCAGGTCTGGCCCATCATTCTTCTGACTGCCCGTGGCGAGCCTGCGGACCGTATCATCGGTCTCGAATCCGGCGCAGATGATTATCTGGGCAAGCCTTTCGAGCCGCGTGAGTTGCTGCTCAGGCTGCAGGCGCATCTGCGCCGTCATGTTCCTCGCCCAACGGGCACGCCCCGTCTGCTAAGACTCGGGCGGCTCGAATTCGATACAGGTCGCGGGCTCCTTACCGGGCCAGAGGGTATTGTACACCTTACAAGCGGCGAGGCAGCGCTGCTGGGTGTGCTCACCCGCGTACCGGGAGAAATTCTGTCACGCGAGGCCATTGCAGAGGCACTGGGCATGGATGAGATTGGCGAACGTGCCGTCGATGTGCAGGTTACGCGCCTGCGCCGCCGGATTGAGCCGGACCAGAAGGAGCCGCGCTTTCTCCAGACAGTCAGAGGCAAGGGTTACGTGCTGAAGCCGGGAAGCTGAGGTTGGCATGAAAGCCGCCCGAATGCTTGAGCGCGTGGTTCGCCGGCTTTTGCCGCGCTCTTTTCAGGGCCGGTCACTCCTGATCGTGCTCATGCCGCTACTGATCACCCAGATCGTGGCCTTGCAGCTCTTTTACGGCAACTATCTGAACGTCGTGTCGCGCCGTCTGGCCGACAGCGTAGTGTCGGATCTGGCCTATATAAGGGACTCGGTCGAGCATATGCCGGGGCAGCAGGACTGGATCCTGAATCAGGCCCGCTGGCGCACGCAGCTTGTCATTGCCTTTCATCCCGGTGCACGGCTTACCAATGCGCCCGCGCCCTTCGTGTTGGGCCCGATGGATGAGGATCTGACGAATGCCGTGCGCCGGGTATTCGATGCCCCGTGTTACATCGACTGGAACGCCACGAGACAGAGCGTGCGGCTCGATATCCCTCTGCATGACGGCGTGCTTGAGGTGATTGTGCCGCGAAAGCGGCTGGATGTCGGGCCCATATGGCTGTTCGTAGCGTGGGAGGTTGGAAGCGCCATCCTGCTGTTCATGGTCGCTGGTCTCTTTATCGGTCGGCAGGTTCGTGCCGTCAGACGGCTGGCAAAGGCCGCAGAGAATTTCGGCCTGGGGCGCGATGACGGACCGATTCACCCGCAGGGTGCGCTGGAGATACGCAAGGCCGCGCTTGCCTTCAATCGCATGCAGGCGCGGGTCAACCGCTTTGTGACGCATCGGACCGCGGTTCTCGCTGGCGTTTCGCATGACCTGCGCACCCCTCTGACGCGGCTGCGCCTGACACTGGCCATGATGCCCGTCGAGGGCTCGGTCGAGGCGCAGGAACTGCGCCCCGATATCGAGGATATGGTTGCTGATATTGCCGAAATGGAACGCCTGATCGGCAGTTACCTCTCCTTTGCACGGGGGGAGGGCGAGGAAGACCCAGTTCCGACCGACCTTCTGGCCCTGCTGCGCGATGTCGCGGCCGCAACGACGCGCGCTGGCGGTGATGTGCTTGCCATTCATGCCGAGCAGGGTCTCACGGTGCCGGTGCGCCCCGATGCGATGCGTCGAGTGCTGATCAATCTGGCTGAGAACGCGCGCCGTCATGGTGGACGCATGATGTTCTCGCTGCGCCAGACCGGGCGTATGGTTGAAATCACCATCGATGATGACGGGCCGGGCATTGCCCAGTCACGACGCAAGGATGTGTTCCGGGCCTTCAGCAGTACTGCGGGCCCGGAGGGCGGAAGCGGGCTCGGTCTGACGATTGCCCGTGACATCATGGCGGCGCATGGGGGGAGCGTGGTGTTACGGAACAGTCCGCTCGGTGGCCTGAGGGTCATGCTCAAACTGCCGCAATAGAGGTGTCCATCCTGGTACGGTCTGTCCGGTTGCGGCCCAGTGCCGAGGGGAACGGGCCGTTAATGGGGCTCGGGCTTTTCCGGGCAGCTTCCTCGCATTTTGTACGAAGAGCTGGACTGCGACGCAGCGAGCCGACCCGTTACGACAGGATTGTGAACATGAAAAAACCGGCCCCGCAGCAAGGCGGGGCCGGTTTGTTAAGCAGAAATCCTGCTTTGGGGGTCCTGAAGGGGGAGATCAGGCGACTGTCGGACGATCAGGGAAGCGAGTTGCCCGTACCGCCATGACCTGTGCCGACACCGGCACCCAGCGGGCCCTGTGTTCCGCCGAATGTGCTGCCCATGTTGCTCATGGGGTTGTAGCGGCCGACATTACCCAGCAGCTGCTGCAGCACGTTGACCTTGGTGCCCGGCGTCGGGGTCGTTTCACCGACCATGCCGACATTATAGCCGCTCTTGCGATGCAGCATGTCCATGCGACGCAGAACGCCCGTGGTGTCGAAGGCCAGAACCAGCACATTCTGCTTGGTTACGCGGGGAAAGCCCAGAGGCTGGGGCACGGTCACCATCGAAACGTAGAGCCAGGTGTTATCGTCAAAGGTCGCATGGGCTGTCGGCGAGCCAAGGATATCGGTCACGTCGTTGCGCGTGCTGGTGCCCGGCACGAGCTGGGAGTAGTCGTCCTTTTCAATCAGCGAACCACGATTCTGGGGAATCGGGCTGAACACCGAGCAGCCCGCCAGGGCGAGGGGGGCGATGCAGAGCAGGGCGCGCGCGAGGCCCGCATGCGATTTCTGCCGCTGGGAGGTCTTCTGGGAGGCGCTCGTCATGGCGGGTTATGTCGTCCTGCAGTGATCGTGAAATAATCCGGGCGATCTTCTCTGATTGGTGGGAACATCGTTTCACCAACGTCGATAGGATCATCAGGCTCTTCTATATTGCGGAGAGCGACGTTAAGGCAATTCGGAAAAGGAAGCCCGCTCCCGGGTTTTTGCCAGCACCACGTCAGGAAAGCCGCATGACAGACAGCAACGACCCGAAATTCTCCCGTGCTGAATCCGCGGCGGCGGTTACGGCACCTCCGGAGTTCTCCCGTCGCCTCGTGATCAACCGCATCGGTCATGACGGCATGGCAGAGACGATCAAGGCAAATGAAGCCGAGTGCCGCAAACTGGCCAGAAGGCTCGGCATTCCGGCTATCCATGCCCTGGATTGCCGGTTTCGCATCAATCCGGAACCGGGCGATCATTTCGTGCTGGAAGGGGTGCTGACTGCCCATGTGGCGCTCGAATGTGTCATCACGGGCGAAACCTTCGAGGATGCCCTGAGCGAATCCTTTGCCGTGCGTATGGTCCCGGCGCGACGCTTTTCTGAGGATAGCGCCTCCGATCTCGAGGCGATTGACGAGATTCCGTATGAGGGAAACGCGCTCGATCTCGGGGAGGTCGCCTCGGAGCAACTGGCCCTGATGTTGCCGTCCTATCCGCGTAAGCCCGGTGCCGCGCTCGAGAATGCGGTTGACGAAGCCCCACGGGAGACGGCAGAGGAAGCAGCTGAAGAGGAAGGCGGCCGACCCAACCCGTTCGGTGCCCTCGCTGGACTGTCTTTGAGCAAAAAAAAGACAGATCTGAGCTAGAATTGAACAGGATGCTTGCGACCCGGCTTAGGGTCTGCTAGAGCCGCCCGCCTGATCATAGTGAACAGCATCGTTATCTGCTGAGGCCGAATGGCGGCCGAAAGCAGGGACGATCTAAGAAGAAAGAGGCTCCCGCCATGGCCGTCCCCAAAAGAAAGACCACGCCGTCCCGCATGGGCATGCGTCGCAGCCATCACGCCCTGACCGTTCAGGCTCACGCCGAGTGCAGCAATTGTGGCGAACTGAAGCGCCCGCATCACGTGTGCGCCCATTGCGGTCATTATGACGGTCGTGAAGTCGTGGCTTCCGGCAAGACGCTGAAGACGACCGTTCGCGTTTGAGGCTCGATCGGGTCGACCCCCTCCGGGTCGGCTCGTCTTGTTCAAAATAAGACGCGGGGCGGAGCATGACTGACCTAGATGCGCCGGCCAGCCAGGCTGCGCCTTATAGTTTGGCCATTGATGCGATGGGTGGGGATCATGCCCCCGAAATCGTTCTGGCTGGTTTGGATCGCGCTGCCGATCGACATCCCACAGCAAAAATCCTGCTTGTTGGTGACGAGGCTATTCTGCGCCCTCAGCTGGCGCGCTACGCCAAGGCGCAGCGTATCTGTGAGATCCGCCACGCGCCTTCTTCCATCTCGATGGAAATGAAGCCCACCGCGGCTCTGCGCCTGCGTGACTCGTCGTTGCGTATGGCGATCGACGCCGTGGCATCGGGCGAGGCAGGTGGCGTTGTGTCGGCTGGTAATAGCGGCGCCATGCTGGCTCTAGCCAAGATCGTTCTCAAAACCCTCCCCGGTATCACGCGGCCTGCCATGGCAGCGGTCAATCCGTCTGCCCGCGGCGACGTGGTGATGCTGGACCTTGGCGCCAATATTGCCTGCGATACGCGCAATCTGGTCGAGTTTGCCGTGATGGGCGAGGCCTTCGCCAAGGCTGTTCTGGGGCTGCCCGCGCCGAGCATTGGCCTGCTGAATGTGGGTGCCGAAGAGCTCAAGGGTGACGAGCGTCTGCGTGCTGCTGCCGATATTCTGCGCGAATCGCCGCTTGCTGCCCAGTTTCACGGGTTTGTCGAGGGGCATGACATTACCGCCGGGACGACCGATGTGGTCGTAACCGACGGGTTCTCTGGCAACATTGCACTCAAGACAGGTGAGGGCGCGCTCAAGCTCGTTTCCATGCTGCTCCAGCGCGTTTTCAAAACCAGCCTGCTGACCCGTATCGGTTACCTTCTCGTGCGTCCCGGGCTGGAGCGCATGAAGGAATGGATCGATCCGCGACGGTACAACGGTGCGGTATTTGTCGGCCTCAATGGTATCGTCGTGAAGTCGCATGGCGGCGCCGATGCCGAAGGATTCGCGGCAGCCATTGATGTTGCGATGGATGCTGTAACCCACTCCATAAACGAGAAGATCCGCGAGCGTCTGCGCCAGGTCGAAGCCCTTATGGCGGCGAATGTCGAGACCGAACTCGCCACCTCTCCCAGCGCTGCCTGACAGGCGTGCTGAGGAAGCAGCTGGTGCTGGCCTGAGTGCCTGACCGGTATCATTCAAGAGGAAGACACATGTCCCTGCGCGCGCGACTGACCGGATTTGGCAGCTATCTGCCGAAGCAGGTTGTCACCAATGCCGATCTCGCCGAGCGTATCGAGACTTCTGACGAATGGATCCGCACGCGCACCGGTATCGCCCAGCGCCATATCGCCAGCGGGGATGAAAATGCCGTCAGCATGGCTGTGGCAGCAGCACGGGCCGCCATCGATTATGCCGGGGGTGATTCAACCGATATCGGCGCGGTGATCGTAGCCACAGCGACGCCGGATCAGACCTTTCCCGCGACAGCCGTGCGTGTGCAGGCCGAATTGGGGCTGAGTAGCGGTTTTGCATTCGATCTGACGGCTGCCTGCTCGGGTTTTGTCTATGCGCTGGCGACGGCAGAGGCGTTTATTCGCAGCGGTCAGGTCCGCAAGGCGCTTGTCATTGGCTCAGAAGTCTATTCGCGGATTCTCGACTGGGAAGACCGCACGACCTGCGTGCTGTTTGGTGATGGTGCAGGCGCCGTCCTCTTGGAAGCGACCGAAGAAGACGGCGTTGGTATCCTCTCGACCCATCTGCACAGTGATGGCGCCCATGGCGATATTCTTTTTGTCGATGGTCCCTCCACACCGTCGCCTGTTCTGCATATGCAGGGCCGTGAAGTTTTCCGTCACGCTGTGGCCAAGCTCTCTTCGGTGGTGGATGAGGCCCTGGCCGTTCATGGGCTGAGCGGGCAGGATATTGCGTGGCTGGTGCCTCATCAGGCCAATCTACGCATCATCGAGGGTATGGCTAAGAAGCTCGCCCTGCCGCTTGATCGTGTGGTCGTGACGGTTGACCGCCATGCCAACACGTCAGCGGCTTCCATCCCGCTGGCGCTGGATGAGGCCGTGCGCGACGGACGTATCTGCAAGGGCGATCTCGTGCTTCTTGAGGCGCTTGGTGGCGGTTTGACCTGGGGATCAGCACTTCTGCGCATGTAGAGCGCAATGCGCGCGCTCACACTTCACTGATTTGATTGACCTTCATTACTGTCATGATACGGTGGCGTCATGACAACGGTGACACGCGCGCAAATCGCAGAGCATATCTACAGTGAGGTTGGACTGTCCCGGCACGAGTCCGCCGATCTGCTCGAGAGCGTTCTCGAACTGATCGCTGCGCGCCTCGAAAAGGGGGAGACGGTCAAGCTGAGTGGATTCGGAACCTTTTCCGTCCGCCAGAAGGGCCGGCGTGTCGGCCGTAATCCCAAGACCGGCATCGCAGTGCCTATTCTGCCGCGCTCGGTGCTGGTGTTTCGACCCAGCCAGATCCTGCGTGCCGTCGTGAATGGCGAATCGACCGAGGGGCTGGTTAGCGAAAGCGATGATTCATGACGACGAGTTTTCCTGTGGCGTCTCTGAAGAGCAGTCCGGAGGAGCGGACTGATTTTGACCGTCTTGTAAAAGGGCCGAATGCCTATCGCACAATAAGCGAAGTGGCAGATGAACTGCATGTGCCCCAGCATGTGCTGCGTTTTTGGGAGACGCGCTTTCCCGAGGTCAAGCCGCTCAAGCGTGGCGGTGGGCGCCGCTATTATAGCCCGGCTGATATCGAGATCCTGCGCCATATCACTGATCTGCTCTATGTTCAGGGCTATACGATCAAGGGCGTGCAGCGTGTCCTCAAGGAGCAGCTTGCAGATGCCCATTTTGTCGCGGCGCCCCCAGTGATACCTGAGCCTGCGGCACCCTCCGCTGCTCCTGATGAGGGAGGGCGTAGTTCGTTCGAGATACCAGTGTTTCAGTCTTCAGAGCCGAACCGGGATCACGTTACCCAGCCCACCGGGAGCGATCCTGAAGAGGATACGAGGCTCGTGTCGCGCGATGAGGCAGGCGGCCTCGAAGAGCCTGAAACTGATACGACTCGCCTTTCTGCGAACGTCAATCATGAGATATCCAGTGAGGATGCCGAGGCCGGCGCTGATATGCAGGCAGCCGGTCCCGACAGCGAAGCTTGCGTTGGAAGCACTCATGAGCATGATTTCGACCCTGTTGCGAACGATGAGCCGACGATCCTCGACCCAGGAGAGGAAACCAGTGGCCTCCCCGTGATGATGACACCGGAGGACGCGGCTGGTGCGCAGGCTTCTGTATCAACGCAGCCTTCCGGATCGTCAGAAACAGATAGCGCGCTCGTTGCGATTCTCCAGGATGAACTCGAGGGCCTGCGTATTGAGCGGGGTCGCTGGAAGCAGGAGCGACGGGCCCTGCGTCTGGCGCTGGAAGACGTGCTTGGCGAGCTCGACAACCTGCGCGAGATGCTGCCCAGCACATGAAAAACCGTTTCCCTGCAAAAACCTGCATTCAGGTGCTTGCAGGGAAAGTCCCCCGCTGCTAAACGGCCTTTACCGCAGGACTGACGGGCAGTAGCGCAGCCTGGTAGCGCATCAGTCTGGGGGACTGGGGGTCGTGGGTTCGAATCCCGCCTGCCCGATATCGTCCTGTCCTGCGGTACTTTCCCATAAAATATCCTGTTGCATTCAGCCTTTGAGCTTCTCACGCGTTCGAGATGCCGGTCTGAACATGTCGAGTTATGTGGCCATAGTCGAGCTGGATCGCTCCGCCTCCCGGGGTTCTTTGATAGTCCTGTGTCTCAGGGGGCTGCCATATGAGGCCCGGTTTCAGGTCAGTCCAGCGTGGTCCGAAGCAGATCCTGGACAATTGGTGCCTGATCAGGGTCCGGCTCTGTGCCGCCTCATCGGCAGCACAGCAGATCGATAGTAAGGCTTCAGTAAGCCTCATCCTTCAGGACAATTTCTGAATCAGAGCTCCAGATTCGCCAGAGCAGGTGAACGGCCGCCATAATGGCCGGTCCGAGGAACAGGCCCAGCAGGCCCCAGGTTTCCACACCGCCAAGAATGCCCAGAAGTACCCAGAGGAATGGCATTTGCGTGCTGCCGCCAATCAGGGCAGGGCGGATGAAGTGGTCGGCCACAAAGATAACAATGGCGCCCAGCGCGACGATCACGATCCCCGCGATCATCTTGCCCTGAACGATGACCAGGAGTGCTGCCAGCACGACTGTAGGCAAGCCGAGAAACGGGATCATGGCGGCAACCCCGGTCAGCAGTGCGAAAAGCAGCGGTTGCGGCGTATCGGTCAACACATAGGCCACGCCCATCACCAGCCCCTCACCAAGCCCAACCAGAACCAGCCCTGCGACTGTTCCGTGCACGGATGAGATCATCTGACGGGCGAGCTTCTCGCCGCGTTGGCCGAATGTGCGGTTGGAAACGACCAGAACGCGATGGATGATATCTGCGCCATCACGGAGCAGGAAGAACAGGGTCAGGATGGAGAAAAGAAACAGCGTGGCCCTTTTGGCTACTTGTGTCGTGACCTGACGGGTTACGGCCATGCCGTGATTGGCATCGACCGAATGGAACAATCTGTTCAGATGCTCGGGGTTGACCAGATTGTTCTGCCACCATCGCGCGACCTGAGCCCGCTCGAAGGGCAGATCGTTCAGCCATTCCGGCATGGGTATGCCTGTGTGACGGACCTCATCGATCCAGTGGAGGGCACTTTGCGCTTCCTCGGCCGCCTTGTATCCGACCAGACTGAGCGGGATCAGGAAGATGAGTGCAATTGCCGCTGTGAAAAGCATAGGGAGCCACTCGGTGCGGCCAAACCGTGCCTCTGTTCGCTTGTAGAGCGGCCAGGACGCAATGGCGAAAACACATCCCCACAGCAGCGCCGGCAGAAAATTCTTGAGCGTGAAGAGTGCGAGCGCAATGAAGAAAAACCCGAGGAGGCCGCGTGAGCGTCTTTGTCCCCGGCCGACCGGTGATCCTGTCACAGTCTCTTCCGGAAGATCGTCCTCTGCCGCACAGTCCTGACCCTTGTTGCTGGCTCGGGTCGGACTGTTTGGTGGCATGGCGTTCTGGTCGGTCATCATTGTCCTCAACCTCGGCGTACCGCCTCGGATTTAATATTTGGGCATGACAGCACGGCGTGATGCCTCGCGAGGGGTCATTCCGCGCCGTGGTCCTGCGAGTCATTACCGGCAAGTCCTGCCTGCGCGTCAATAACGCAGTTTGGACGCGGGTGTTCTAGGGTTCGGGTGAGCCTTCAGAAAGAGGCGCAGCCCGAGTGGATGAACGCGCCGACCGATTGCTGGTTGAAACGTTTCCTGTAGGAGGCACGAATAGCGGCGAGAGCAGGGGCAAGCGTCGCTGTTTTTGGTGTAAGGATCCATACCAGCCGGGCTGGCTCATGTGTTACAGGGCCGCCGGGCTCGTCTTGCCACTGCCCTTGTGCCTCGACAACGGAGAGCCCCGCAGGAAAACGGGGCGTGACTTCCCGCGCCAGGAAATCGGACCATTCAGATGGCGTAATGGCCCGACCGCCTGGTTCGGTGAGGCCGAAAGCCAGGGTTATGGAGAGCATCTCGCGGCTGTTGGTCAGAATGTTCTGGGCCATGCAGGCAGAGATCGGCAGGACTGGCCTGCCGGGTGAGGGCGAACTACATCCGGCTAGCCCTGTCAGGATACCCAGCAGCGCCAAATGACTGCGAGGAGCAGCCCGTCTCGGCGCGGGCGAACCGTGACCCAACTCGTTTCTCAGAGGCGACAGTCCGAGATGTCGGAGCATGGAAGCGGGGCGCATCGCTTTCGACGTCAGCGCTGATCGAGGGCGCGACGCAAAAAAGCGCTGTCAGCCTCGGAAAACAGGCCGCGACGGATAAACAGGTCGATCAACACCAGATTGACGTTGAACTTGATGTCGTTGGTGTCGCGCACCAGACGAAACACGGTGTCTATGGGCATGAGTTCGAAAAAGGCGACTTCGCCATCGACGGGCTGCGGAATGAAATCCTCAGGCAGGGTGAGGTCATAGCAGAAGAGCGTATCCTGACGCAGTCCTTCCGGGCGTGCCATGGCGTAGCGCAGTGTCGCTACCGGATGCGCCCTGGAAGCCAGTTCAGGTGGAATAGCGGCTTCCTCCCCCGCTTCCTTGATGAGCGCCTCAAGCGGGGTTAGGCCAGTGCAGATGCCGCCCGCAGCAAGGTGATCAAGCTTGCCGGGGTCGAGGCGCTTGTTCTGCGCTCTATGGCCCATCCAGAGATAAAGACCGTCTGCTTTCTCGACCAGACCGTTCAGATGCACGCCAGCCGCCGTGCAGCCGAGGAGGGGCAGGGCCCCGCGATCGATCTGGCCAATGACCTCGCCGCCCTCGTCGAACACGTCAAAGAGCTCGTGATGAGGTCTGTAAAGCCCCCTATCAGCCAATTCGCCCCCCAGAGGCTGGAGGGCGTCGCCATCGGGCACACGAAAGATCTCATGCCCCCTATCTTCGGAGGCATAGCCGAGGGCGGTTAGAGCCTCGAAAACCTTCGGATCGGCAAGGCCGAAGCGCCTGTCTCCAGCCAGTACGGGCCGCCGCCCGCCGGGCAGAATGGCGGTCTGGCAGCTTTTGATGTGGTCGAGAAACGGGGCGAGGCTGTCTGAAGTCATGAAAGGCGCAACTCTCTTGTCTGAAAGACAACGATATCGCGTATCACCGTTCGATTGCAAAACGCCGGGCGCATGCTCAGGTTGGGCCCATGAACCTTCCTCCTTCCCGTCCTGTGGGCCGCCCTCTCGCCCTGCCTCTGGCCTTGTCGAGCCTTTTGCGTGCCTGGCGTCTCGTCCTGTCACACGACATACGATTCTTCCGTATCGGGATGGGGCTCACTCTGGCGCTGCTGGTTGCCGAGCGTCTTTGTATTCTGGGCACGCCCTACATGTTCAGTCGTCTTGTCGCGCATTATGCGACGGCGGATCTACGCGTGGTCGTGCCGGCCGGGCTTATACTGGGCTATGGCGGGCTGATTTTCTTCCGCAGTGTGTTTTCTGCCCTGCAGGAGCTTGTGTATCAGCCCGTTGGGCAGCGTTTGCAGGCGCTGACCGCGCAGGCGGCGTTTCGTCACCTGCTGGACCTGCCATATCGCTTCCATCGTGACCGTCAGACCGGTGCCCTGACCCGCGCGATCGAGCGGGGATCGGAGGCAGCCGATACGCTTTTGCGGCTTGCGCTGTTCAACATCCTGCCGGCCATTCTCGACACCGGGCTGACAGTGGCGGTTGTCTTTCATTTTCTTGGCGGGCGCTATGCCTGCGTCATTCTTGTCGCGTTGCTCAGCTATATCATTCTGGCGCAATGGTTCGTTCGCCAGCGGGTCCGTGCCCGGCGTCAGCGTAACGAGGCCAATGGCAAAGCCCAGCATTTCCTTCTCGATTCCCTGCTGAATTTCGAGGCTGTGCGTCATTTCGCCAATGAGCCGCATGAATATGCCCGGTATGAGCAGGCACGGCGTGAGCAGGAGAAGGCAAGCCTGCGCATGACATTTGTTGCAGGCTTATCCTCCGTCAGTCAGAACGCCATGATCGCCTTGGCCACATTGGCGATTTTTTTCATGGCCGGGCGGGATCTGGCGACGGGCAGGCTCGATGTGGCGGCGTTCGTGCTGATCGGCACCTATCTGCGCACCCTTTATCAGGCCATCATCTCGCTCAACCTCGTTTATGCGGGCTGGCGCAATGCCTGTGTTGATCTGGAGCATCTGACCGATCTCATGGACGAAGCCCCACGTCCTGCACTGCCTGTGCCGGAACGCGAAGGTGAAGCGGCGATGGAACCTGCCTCGCTCGTGTTCCAGAATGTCAGTTTCGACTATGACGGACGCGAGATCCTGCATGCCCTGTCGTTCCGGGCAGGGCCGGGGGAGACCATTGCCCTGGTCGGTCCGACCGGGGCCGGAAAATCGACAATTGCGCGCCTCATTCTTGGTGCCTATGCGCCAGCCAGCGGTCAGATCCTGCTCGATGGCCGGGATCTTGCCTCCATACCGCCAGTCGCCCTGCACAGGATGATCGGTGTGGTGCCTCAGGACACGCAACTCTTCAACGATACGATCGGCTACAACATTGCTTATGGCCAGCTCGATGCCACGCAGGCGGAAATCGAGGAGGCGGCACGTCTGGCCCAGATCCATGATTTCATCGAAGGGCTTGAGAACGGATATGAGACGCTTGTCGGTGAGCGCGGGCTGAAACTCTCGGGGGGCGAGCGACAGCGCATTGCTCTGGCACGTATCATCCTGCGCAAGCCGAGGCTTCTTCTGCTGGACGAGGCAACGAGTGCACTGGATACGGGCACCGAACTGCGGCTTATGGACGCCCTGCGCCGCGTGACGTCGCGCCAGACGACCATTGCCATTGCCCATCGTCTCTCCACCATACGCCACGCGACGCGCATACTGGTTATCGAGGCAGGCAGGATCGTCGAGGAAGGCACACACGAGAGCTTGATGGCCCGTCAGGGGGCTTATTTCGATATGGTGTCCAACCAATCCGGGCCAGAGGCCTAGTTTTCCCGGGCGGCCTTCCCTACGTGAGGGGCAAGGATACGAAGCAACCACAAGGAGAACGCCCATGACCAAGCCGGCTGATGACCTCGCCCAGGATTTCCACCCCGATCAGGCCGTGGAAGAGGATATTCGCGAACAGGCGGCTCATGAAGTATCGGGTGACCCGGAAGGCGTGGAGATTCCTGAGGAGCTTCGTCAGTGCGGCGTCGTGATCGACAAGGCGATCGGCTATCTGGTCGAGCAGAACCTGCCGACCGAACTCATCGCGTCGGCGCTGCTTGGCGGATCGATGGGCGTGCTGGCGCGGACAACCGATGCCGAAACGATGGTTCGCATGCTTCAGACGGCCATAGACAGCGTCCGATCGGGCGAACTGCTCTGTGCGGACGCCTTTTCCGACGGCGAATGACCGGTTTGGGTCGCTTTCGGCTTGACGGGAGCGGGGGGCTCCGTCATAAGCCGCGCCTTAACGCATCGTCGTATGCCGGGAGTGGTCTCGGCGATCATATTACTACCGAGGATCAAGTCCATGTCACGCCGCTGCCAAATCACGGGCAAGGGTGTGCTGACGGGCAACAACGTCAGCCACGCCAACAACAAGACCCGTCGCCGTTTCCTGCCCAACCTGCAGGAAATCACCCTTCTGTCCGACATTCTGGGCACGGGCGTTCGTCTGCGTCTCTCCACGCAGGGCATCCGTACGGTTGAGCATAATGGCGGTCTGGACTCGTTCCTGATCAGCACGCCGAACCGCAAGCTCCCGGTCGAGGCTCAGGTCATCAAGCGCCGCATCCTGCGCGCTCAGGAAAGCAAGGCCGCTCAGACCGCCTGAGCCTGACGGCGCCAGCCTGACGCTTCGGCGGAAAAGGCTGGCTGCAACAAAATTGGCCTTGAAAACGTGGTCGGGTTGTTTCATTCAGCCTCTCGATCACAAGGCCCACTTGGTCGGTCCGGCTTCGACGTATTTCTTACCGGGTTTCTTCGGAAAAAGCGTCGATCTGTGACGGCCACGGCAAAGGTGTTTCGGGGCGGCCTGAAGCACCTTTCATCGCATTCTGGAGGTATCCCGTGTCCGAAAGCAGCGTCGCAGAAGCCAAATCGGCTCTCTCGAAGATCCGCAATATCGGTATCACCGCGCATATTGATGCCGGCAAGACCACGACGACCGAGCGTATTCTGTACTACACCGGCGTGTCGCATCGCATTGGTGAAGTGCATGACGGCAACACGACCACCGACTACATGGCGCAGGAACGTGAGCGTGGCATCACGATCACCTCGGCAGCCGTGACCTGCGAGTGGGAAAACCACCGCATCAACATCATCGACACCCCGGGCCACATCGACTTCAACATCGAAGTGAACCGTTCGCTGCGCGTGCTCGACGGCGCCATCTTCATCATCGAAGGCGTTGCCGGTGTTCAGCCGCAGTCGGAAACCAACTGGCGTCTGGCTGACCGCTATAACGTTCCGCGCGTCATTTTCATCAACAAGCTCGATCGTACCGGTGCCGATTTCTATCGCGCATTCGACACGCTGAAGGAAAAGCTCGACATCGTCGCTATTCCGCTTCAGCTGCCGATCGGCATTGAAGAAAACTTTGTTGGCGTGGTCGACCTGGTCGAAATGCGCGCCATCATCTGGGAAGGCGGCGAGCTGGGCGCGAAGTTCCACTATGCCGAGATCCCCGATGACCTGAAGGAAAAGGCAGCTGAAGCCCGCCAGAACCTTCTGGACACCGCGCTGAGCGTTGATGAAGCCGCTATCGAAGAATACTTCGAGAAGGGCGATGTCGATGTCGCAACGCTGAAGAAGTGCATCAAGAAGGGCGCCATCTCCGGCGTGTTCCGTCCCGTCCTGTGCGGCACGGCCTTCAAGAACAAGGGCGTTCAGCCGCTCCTCGATGCCGTTATCGATTACCTGCCGGCTCCTGACGAAGTCGAAGGCATCCGTATCGCGCCGCCGGAAGGCGAAGAGGTTGACGAGAACTTCCTGCCGATCGTGCCGGTCGACCCCGATGGCAAGTTCGCTGGTCTCGCGTTCAAGATCATCTCGGACAAGTACGGCACCCTGACCTTCGTGCGCGTCTATCGCGGCGTCCTGAAGTCGGGCGATACCGTGCTGAACACGACCAAGGGCCACAAGGAACGCGTGGGCCGCATGTTCCAGATGCACGCTGACAAGCGTGAGGAAGTCAAGCAGGTCGGCGCTGGTGATATTGCTGCTTTCGTGGGTCTGAAGGACACCCAGACGGGTGACACCCTGGCCGACGCTGCCGATCCGGTTGTTCTGGAGCGCATGCAGTTCCCGGTTCCGGTGATCGACATCTCGGTCGAGCCGAAGACCAAGGACGGCGTTGAGAAGATGACGCTGGCCCTGCAGAAGCTGGCCGCTGAAGATCCCTCGCTGCAGCTCAAGACCGATCAGGAAACGGGTCAGACCATCCTGTCCGGCATGGGCGAGCTGCATCTGGACATCATCGTGGACCGTCTGCGTCGTGAATACGGCGTCGAAGCCAATGTCGGTGCGCCTCAGGTGGCCTATCGTGAGACGATCTCGCGTGCCCACACCGAGACCTACACCCACAAGAAGCAGTCCGGTGGTTCGGGTCAGTACGCTGAAGTCAAGATCGAGTTCGTGCCTGTCGAGCGTAACGAAGGCATCAGCTTCGAGAACAAGGTCGTTGGCGGTACGGTTCCGAAGGAATACATCCCGGCTGTCGAAAAGGGCATCCGCATGCAGTCCTCGACGGGCGTGCTGGCTGGCTTCCCGACGGTGGACTTCAAGTTCACGCTGCTTGACGGCAAGTACCATGACGTCGACTCGTCGGCTCTCGCCTTCGAAATCGCCGCCAAGGCCTGCTTCCGTGAAGGCATGAAGAATGCCGGCCCCGTGATCCTTGAGCCGATCATGGACGTCGAAATCACGACCCCGAACGATCACGTTGGTGACGTGGTAGGCGACCTTAACCGTCGTCGTGGCATCATCCAGAGCCAGGAGACGGCCGGTTCGACCGTCATGATCCGCGCTCAGGTGCCGCTGAAGGAAATGTTCGGCTACATCTCGCATCTGCGTTCGGCCACCAAGGGCCGCGCGTCGTTCACGATGCAGTTCCATCACTATGATCCGGTGCCGCGCAACGTGGCCGACGAGATCATGGCGAAGAGCGCCTGATCCCTCGGGTTCAGTCTCGGAACACGGAAAAGCCGCCCTTCGGGGCGGCTTTTTTCGTTTTGGGCAATTGTGCGCAAGGGGGGCGTATCTGGGATGGTGATGGTGCAGGAGGTGCGAAACCCCTGCAAGGCCGTGCGTGAGGAGGGGCGCTTCTACCCGCCGCCGCAGCTCACAAGCACCGGCGATGTATCCGGCCTCAATCCAATCAGAGGGCAGGGTGGGCACGCTGGTAGAGGCGATAAAGTGCCGGACCACGAAAGCTGAGCAGGATCATGATGAGCAGGCTAAGTTTCAGCCCGATCTGTTCTGCAAGCACGTCCTGAGGCTGCAAGGACATCAGAAGCAGTGTCAGGGCACGCAGGCTGAAATACCCAGCCCAGATGAGGGTGTAGAGACGGAAGAACCGCAGAAGAGTGGGATTGCCACGATCGAGCATCTGGCCCGTGCGCTGCTCTGCCAGCAGCTGGATCATGGGCACACGCCAGGAACTCCCCAACAAGAAGAGGGCTGCGAGCAGTGTGGCGCAGAGGGCCGCGAAGATATCCGGGGAAAGCTGCGCACGCAGCGTCATATCCATGATGCCGAATCCCAGAGCCGTACCACTCAAGGCCAGCCACAGACGATCGAATGGAACAGAAGCACGCCAACGGCGAAAGGCGCTCGCGCCAATCACAGCACAACAGGCGGGAAAGGCGTATGCTTCAACATGAAACCATTCGCCACCCCAGATCAGGGCGAGGGCACCCAATTCGGCGAGGAGCGCTCGGAGGGGTAAACGATGCGCATCTCTCAGATAAGCCATTAATCTGTTTCCCTTGTAATCTTTTCCATAAAAAGATTGCCTTTATATGAGACGTAATGTCAAACTTTTCCTTGTAAAGATGTGACAGGGGGGGGATCTCATGACCCAATATGTGGAGAATTATCATCACGGCGATCTTGCCAAGGCGCTGATACGGGCGGCGCGGGTCGTTATCCAGCGCGATGGTATTGAGGCCCTGACCCTGCGCGCTGTCACGCGGGAGGTTGGCGTCTCCGCCACCGCTGCCGTGCCACATTTCGGCAACCTGACCGGATTGCGCTCAGCCCTTGCGGCCGAAGGGTATGAGGCTCTTGCCCATGTCCTGACTCAGGCCATGTCGGGATCGCCCCGGGTGAACGCTCATGCTGTCGGTATGGCCTATATCGGTTTTGCCCTGGAAAATCCGGACCTGTTTCGGTTGATGTTTCGCCGTGCCTTGCTTGATTACACGCTACCAAATCTTGCACAGGCGTCATCGCGCGCTTTTGCCACTCTGCGTGGACTCGCAGGCAGGGAAGAATCTTACCCTGATTCGACGGATGCCATGCCCCGCATGGCGGGGCTATGGGCGCGCGTTCACGGCCTCTCGCTCCTGGCGATAGACGGGATGTTCGACCCGTTCCTCCATGGTGCTGACCCCGGAGTGCTTTCTCTCTTTTTGAGCAAGGCGCTCGGTGAGGGTCAGCCTGATTCGTGAGATTCCGTGATCGGATGCCGTCGTTTCATGATGCAGAAAGGCCGGCCATGGCACAGCCCATATTGTGATTTATAACATGGACAGGATTTAACCATCACATATCCGTTATAAAACCGAAGATTGCAAAAACATTATATAAATTTAACAAAATATCTGCTTCTCTCTCGTCAGGCAGAGGGACGCGCAAGGACCCGTCCGGCTGCCAGCGTTTAATCCGGGAGACTGGTCCCATGACACTGGCCCAACACATTTCGTGTGACACGCATGGCGGCGCGCCGCTTCTGCAGGTCGAGGGTATTTCCAAAACATTCTCGGGAGTGAAGGTTCTCAAGGATGTTTCGCTGGTCGCTTATGGCGGCGAGATTCTGGCGCTCATGGGAGAGAACGGGGCCGGTAAATCCACCCTGATGAAAATCCTTTCCGGTGCCTATACGGCAGACCCGGGCGGCGAGATCCGCATTGCAGGCGAGACAGCCAGAATTACGAATCCAGGCTCAGCGCGGGCGCTTGGAATTGGCATCATCTATCAGGAACTGGCGCTCGCGCCGAACCTGACCGTTGCCGAGAACATCCATCTGGGTTCTGAACTGCGCAAGAACGGCATGATCGACCGCGCCGCCATGAACGAGGCCTGTCGGGGTCTGCTCAAGGAGCTTGGGGCGCCTTTCGGGCCGGAAGACAGGCTGTCGACAATGTCGGTGGCCGAGCAGCAGCTTGTCGAGATCGCCCGCGCGCTGCATCGCGATGCCCGTATTCTTGTGTTGGACGAGCCCACCACGGCCCTTTCAGCCCGTGAGACGGATCGTCTGTTTGCGCTCATTCGTCAGCTTCGGGCGAAGGGGCTGGCGCTGATCTATATCAGCCACCGCATGGACGAGATTGACGAGCTGGCAGATCGGGTTTCGGTGCTCCGCGATGGTGCCCATGTCGGCACGCTCGAAAAGCACGAGCTCTCTTCCGGCCGCATCGTCAGCCTGATGGTCGGGCGTGATCTGTCGAGCTTTTACGAAAAAGACGGCAATCACATTCGACACGATGCTGCACCCATTCTGAAGGTCGAGGGGCTGACGGATGGCAAGCGCGTGCAGCCGACCAGTTTCGATCTGCGGCCCGGTGAAGTACTCGGCATCGCCGGACTCGTGGGGGCAGGGCGTACCGAACTTGCACGCCTGATTTTCGGTGCGGATCAGAAAACCGGCGGCACAGTATGGCTCGACTCCCGCAAGATCGACATCCGCTCGCCGCGCGACGCGCTGGCGGCGGGCATTGCGTATCTCACGGAAGATCGCAAGGCGCTCGGGCTTTTTCTGGATATGTCGTGCAGCGGCAACATCAATCTTGGCGTGGTCGAGCGTGACTCCCGCATGGGCGTGCTCGATCAGGGCAAGGGCCGCACACGCGCAACCGGGTCGTTCTCTGCCCTGCGGATCAAGGCGCAGAACATGCTCACAAATGTGGGGGGGCTGTCGGGTGGCAACCAGCAGAAGGTCCTGCTTGGCCGCCTGCTCGAAACCGGCCCCAAGGTTCTGATTCTCGACGAGCCGACACGCGGCGTCGATATTGGGGCCAAGACTGAAATATACCGCATCATCAACGATCTGGCTGCCCAGGGTCTCGGGATCATCGTCATCTCCAGTGAGATGGCCGAGATTATCGGTGTCAGTGATCGGGTTCTTGTCATGCGCGAAGGTCACATGACCGGTGAACTTGAAGGCAAGGCCATCACGCAGGAGGCCATCATGTCTCTCGCTGTCGGGCTCGTCTCCCCCTCGCCAATCGCCGCCTAGGATATCATCTCCATGAGCAACACTCTCAACCCGGCGGTGGCGGCCTCACCAGCTGCCCAGCTGAACGCACGCGCCACCACGCGCAGCATCCTTCAGGCAGCGGGCATGCTGCCTGTGCTGATCCTTCTCGCGCTGGGCTTCCATTTCCTGGGTGGTCATCGCTTCCTGTCCGGCCAGAACCTTTCCATCATTGCCCAGCAGGCCTCAATCAACACCGTGCTGGCCTCAGGCATGACCTTTGTCATCCTGACAGGTGGTATCGATCTGTCTGTCGGGTCGATCCTCGCCTTCGCCGCCATGTGCGGACTGATCGTCTCGCTCATGCCGCATCTGGCCTGGCTTGCCGTGCCCGCCTGCCTTGGTGCCGGGCTTCTGATCGGCGTGTTCAACGGTGCGCTGATTGCAGGTGTGAAGATACCGCCTTTCATCGTCACCCTTGGTACGCTTACCGCTGTGCGCGGCCTTGCCCGCCTGATGGGCAATGACCGCACGATCTTCAACCCCGATCTCTCCTTTGCATGGATCGGTAATGACGGCATCGCCATCACCTCGACCTTCACCATTCCCTGGTTGGCAGTGATTGCCTTTGCCGTCGTGGTGGCAAGCTGGTTCATCCTGCGTCGCACGGTGCTGGGTGTGCATATCTACGCGATTGGCGGCAATCCGTCCGCTGCGCGTCTGGCCGGTATTCGTGTCGGTCTGGTTCTCATGTTCGTCTATGCGGCTTCGGGCCTTCTGGCCGGGCTGGGTGCAGTCATGTCGTCGGCGCGTCTCTACGCAGCGAACGGCCTGCAACTCGGTCAATCCTATGAGCTCGACGCAATTGCCGCAGTCATTCTGGGTGGAACCTCTTTCGTGGGCGGTATCGGTTCAATCTGGGGCACGCTTGTCGGTGCTCTCCTGATTGCCGTGCTCACCAACGGGCTCATCCTGATTGGCGTCTCCGATATCTGGCAGTTCATCGTCAAGGGTCTGGTCATCATCGTGGCCGTGGCACTCGACAGGTTCCGTGCACCGACAGCCCGCACCTGAGCCGCCATATATTCCACCGGTTCCAGAGTTTGTTTCTCTTCCGTTTCGGATTTTTCAAGATGATCACTCGTACGAAATTCTTCCTCGGTGCTCTCGCTCTCTCCACCGTTCTGGCGGCGCCCGCGGCACGGGCTGATGGCATCAGCAATGTCGGTGTCTCTGTCGGCTCGCTCGGCAATCCCTACTTCGTGGCGCTGGTAAAGGGCGCCACCACACAGCTCAAGAGCATCGCCCCGAGCGCCAGCATCAATGCGTTGTCGGCTGATTACGATCTCAACAAGCAGTTTTCGCAGATGGACAGTTTCGTCACCTCGGGCGTCAACCTGATCCTGCTCAATGGTGTGGATCCGCAGGCCGTCATGCCCGCCGTCAAACGTGTGCAGAAGGCCGGTGCGACCGTCATTGCGGTTGACGTGGCCTCGGCGGGTGTCGATGGCACGGTTCAGACAGATAACGTTGCCGCTGGGCGCATCTCCTGCGAGTATCTGGCCAAGAAAATCGACGGCAAGGGCGAGGTCGCTATTGAAAACGGCCCGCAGGTTTCGTCGATTATTGATCGTGTGAAGGGGTGCAAGGAGGTTCTCGCGAAGTACCCTGATATCAAGATCGTCAGCGACGACCAGAATGGTGGTGCCGAGCGCGATCTCGGATTCAAGGTGATGCAGGGCTTCCTGGTGCGCTTCCCGAACCTGAAGGGTGTGTTCGCCATCAATGACCCCGAGGCAATCGGTGGCGATCTGGCCATTCGCCAGGCCCATCGTCAGGGTATTGTCGTCACCTCTGTCGACGGTGCGCCCGATATCGTTTCGTCGCTCAAGGACCCGCGCTCGTCGGTGGTGGCCTCGGCCAGCCAGGACCCTTACCAGATGGGCAAGGACGGCGTGGCGATGGGGCAGGCCATCAAGGATGGCAAGGTTGCCAAGGGTACAGTGCGCCTGATGCCGCCAACCCTGATCACGCGTGACAATGTTGGCAGCTACAAGGGCTGGACTGGCGAGTAAATCGCCTTGCAGCTATCCCCCCGGTGCTGAGGCATCGGGGGGATTTTTTCAGTTCTGCTGGTTGTTGGCCACGAACAGGCGATAGATC
The DNA here is from genome assembly GCF_011753235.1 of Asaia sp. As-1742. Lineage (NCBI taxonomy): Bacteria > Pseudomonadati > Pseudomonadota > Alphaproteobacteria > Acetobacterales > Acetobacteraceae > Asaia > Asaia sp. As-1742. The sequence continues at coordinate 149,649 of NZ_VWWA01000003.1, forward strand.
AGCAGAAGGATCATGGCGCCGAATACGGACGCAACAAAACCGGCAGGCTGACCGGGATGATAGAAATGCAGCTTCTGGCCGATCCAGCTCGCCAGCAGCGCACCAGCCACGCCAAGAAAGATCGTGATGATAAAACCACCCGGGTCACGGCCGGGCATCAGAAATTTCGCGATCAGTCCCACAAAGAAACCGACAATCAGTGTCCAGATCAGATGCATGTCATCTCCTTGATTGGATAGGATAATCTATCACGTTGCCGTGATTATCACGAAGCGTTCGTCATGACACGTGCCACTTGCGTCGCAAGGGCGACAGGTCAATGCGCTGCGTTGAGCGCCCAGCAGCGCGATGTCGGAATATTCTGGTCATTGCGCAGGTCCGGGGGTGTGAGCGCACATAACACCACGTGGCCGCGCTGGCTCAGCGTCAGGACGAGTTCCGGCCCGGTTTGTGTCGTTGTGGTGATGGCATACCCCTGGTCGAGCAGGGAGGCGAGAGAGGCGGCGAGCGGCTTCATCGTTGTCGGCACGGCAGGGGCGGAATAGGGTGATTTCACCCCGGACTCAGGAAGAATGCCCGTTGTCTCTGCGGCCTGTGCGATGCCGGGTGCGGCAAGTGCTAGAATCAGAGCAGTGTATCGTATCATGATCTGTCTTCTCCTCTCCAAGATGCGGGCCGACTGGGCGCCGCTTCAGACAAGGGGCGCAAGATGCGCCGCACAGGTCATGAACGATGGCAGGACGGGTTTTGTTCAGCCATCGCGCCTGACTATGCAGTCCAGCCCCCTACAAGAGCGGGATGGACTGCATGGGAAGACCGACTTAACCGAACGACCCATTGGCATGCATGACCGCCACGCTGATTTCACGCAGCAGGGCAAACAGGCGTGCCATCGGGGCAAAGATTTCCTCATGCTCGCGCGTGAAGCCGTGATCATCACGCGGGCCGCTTGGTTCGTGGAAGTCCAGATCGGTCACGATACCCGCTGATTGCGGGAAGATTTCCGAGAGACGCTTGAGCACGGCAGGAATTTCGAGCTGAAGCACGAGGCGCAGCAGGGTCTCACGATTGATATCGTTACGCGGGCTGAAATACGGGATGCGTGTGGCCAGCAGCCAGATCTGCCCGATCACGGCATGGCGAATGGCGTGCAGCGTACGTTCCTGCGCGCTCATCTTGAGCGTGTGGCTCCAGACGGATTCGAGCGCGATATGGTCAGCCTGGATGCGGCGGAACATAGCTGGCAGGCTGCGCCAGAATTCGAGTCCCTCCAGACCATCGGCGAGAACGAGGTGCTGGCTTCGCTGTTCCTCATTGCGGGCCGAGGCCGCCCGATCGAGCCAGGTGCCGGGGTCAAGCAGGCGTACGATGCCACGCAGGGCACCAATATCCGAATGGGCGGCGGCCTGGCGGGCAAAGTCGAGCGCAAGGCCGAAGCGACGGCTGCTGCGGGCCAGCTTCTCGAATGTTTCCGGGTGGCGTGATGCAGCCGTACCGAAACCCTGCAGCACATTGGTCCACCAGCCGAGCTGCTCGAGAATGGCGTTGTTCGGGATGGCGCGAAGCTGGCTGGGATGGGTGATGCGCGTGACACTGATGCCATCGCCCTGACGGGCCGAGGGGCGTGATCCTGATTTGTCGATCAGTGCCGGACCGAATGCGCCGAGAAGCCCTGCATAACCCGGATCTTCCACAAGGCTGCTCATGTCGAGCGCGATGGTTGAGAAGAAATCAGCAGAGAAATCCGGCTCGTCATAAATCGGATCGCGCGACGTGGAGAGCGGGCGCACGAGATGTTCTGCAAGCGTGGCGATCGTCGAGGCTGCCAGCGGGGCCGTGCCGAACAGGGTATAGCCATCGCCCCCCTGAAAAGCGGCTTCCTCGCGCAGGCGGATACCGGCTTTTGCGAACAGGCCCCGTGTATGATCGGGCGAGAAATAGCTGAGGCGGTCTGACAGGCTGAAGGGGTGTGCCCCGCGACCGATGCTCTCGCCATGGGTGTCGAACAGGACGAGCTCGATATCCTGCATACCGTGCTTTTGCATGAGCGACAGGGTGCGCAGGCGAAGGCGCTCGACGAGGTTCGTCGCAGCAAGCTGGCCGATATAGCGGCCCGAGTCCGAATAGCCGAATTGCAGGCAGAGACGACCGTTATTACGGATATACTGACGCCAATGCGGCGAGCGGAAAGCCTCTTCCAGAATGATCTCACCATGTTCGAGGGCGCTTTGCGTCTCGAAGAGGGGTGAAATCTGGATCTGCGCGTCGCGAATACCCAGCAGACGGGCCAGCCAGAGGGTGGCGAGAAGCGTATAGCCGCTCTCTGTTTCGGCAATCAGGAAGCGTATGGGTGTGGCGCTGTCGATGTGTTTGAGGATCTGCGCCATCGTCATCATGAGACGGCCAGCAGAGGATTGCTCCATCATCACCGCGCCGAAATCGACCGGAATCGGCTCCTTGAGCCCTTCCAGCGCCTCGTTGATCTGTGACAGCACCAGACGGCGGCGTGAGGGGATGGTCGGGTCGTCCTCGATGCCGAGGCGATGGCGCACGACGTTATAGATCTGTGTCGCATTGAGACGCGTGTGGATATGCGCAGCACCAAGGCCATGCGCCATGAAGCCCGAACGTGCGGTCAGCAGGGCACTGCGCTTTTCCCCATCGATAAGCGCCAGAGCCTCATCGAAAAGGGGGCGAAGCGTTTCAGCGGAAATCAGGGCAGATTCGCGTCGGCTTACCAGCGCCTGTGCAAAGGCGGCGATGGCATTGGCGTCGTGATGCTGCTGGTCAGGGCAGGCAGCCTCCTGCTCCTTGACTGCCCCAAGGGCGACGTCGATGCGGGCGACCAGTTGCGAGCACTGCGGCAGGAGGGATTCGAGCTGTGTGCGCAGGCGTTCCAGCTGCGTGCGCTTGAGCGCCAGCCGGATACGCAGCGTGTCCCACCAATGGATATCACTGCGGCCATCTGTATCGAACCCGACCCAGGTTGCCAGAATCAGGGTGCGTATATCGAGCGTGCCGAGCGTGTCGCCCTGATCCGGCCAACGCTTGCTGGCATGATCGAGAATGGCAGCGTTGAAGATGTCGAGGGCATCGCGACCGCGCAATATGGCCGTTAGAGCCAGATTCTGCTCGTGCGCGAGGGTCGGGGCCCCTTCGCGCCGATGGGATTTCAGTTCCGGCAGGCGATGGCTCGGCTCGGTCGCCATTTCGACAATGTGACGATAGACGTTATCGGCCAGTGCGAAGGTGGGATGAGCGGTGAAAACAGCGGCAAAACCGGGACGCGACAGACGCGCAACCAGCGTCTCGACGCTGTCGCAGCTTTCCACGGTCAGGCGCGCAGCCTCGACAAGGCGTGCTGCCGGTGTGGTTTCGTCCTTGAGCCCGACATAGCTACGCAGACGAGCCGCACGCTGCTTCAGATTCGCATCACGCAGGACGCGCACCGCATTTTCAAGCGTGGGGACCGACAGGGCGCCGTCGATCAGTTCATCACCGATCTGGCTCGACAGGGTCTCGATCGGGTCGGGCGCGTGACGCTCATGGGCAGCACGGTCCTGAAGCGCCTGCATCTCGCCGGTGAGACGTTCGGCAAAAGCCGCGCCATCTCGCAGGTCCGGCACGGTTTTCGGATCGGCCTTGCTCTCGGGTTTCGGGGCAGGCGTTCCGGAAGAGGCGTGATGCGGCGCGGTATTGGACAAGGCACTCTCGCTTATGTTCAGTTCACGGACTGCGCCCGGTTTTCCATGCCCCAAGAGTGATGGCAATGGTGGATTGCGGGAGGCGCAGGACTTTTTATCCCGCCGGTGGTAATCGATCCATCATGCAACAAGCGTTTTCCGAGAATCAGCCGCCAACGCAACGACCTGCCGAACCCGCGACGACCGAGGCCGAGGCGCTCGCAGCGCTCAGGGCGTCCCGCCGTCTGGCGGGCGGGCTGCTGGTTGGAATGGGCGGGCTCATGGTCATATCGGCCGGGCTGCCGGCCATGGGTCTTGTGAAGGACGGCCTTGTTCTGGAAGTGCTGCGTTCCGGGGCGCGGGCCGGGGTGGTGGGCGGCATTGCCGACTGGTTTGCGGTCACGGCACTGTTTCGCCATCCGCTGGGGCTACCCATTCCGCATACGGCTGTTCTGCCACGTCAGCAGCCCCGTCTGGCACGGGCTCTGGGCCGCTTCGTCTCAACGCAGTTTTTCACTGAGGAGGATGCCGGGCGGGCGCTGGCCTCGGCAGATGTCGCCCGTATCCTGGCCAATCTGTTGCGGCAGCCGCGCACAGCCAATGCCACGGCCTCCGCCCTCCGTCGTAGCGTGCCGGACATGCTGGACCGTCTGGAGGACGGGCGGGCTAGTGCTGCCATTGCCAAAGCACTGCCGGTGCTGGCGCGTGGTGAGGCCTCCATCAACGTCATCACCCGTGCGCTGCGCGCATTGGTTGAGGATGAGCTGCATCAGGAAGTGCTCTCGGCGCTACTGGAGCGTTTCAAGATTGCCGTGCAGAAACGCGAGACAACATTGCGCAGCTTCATTGAGGAGCGTGTGCGTGAGCAGGGCGGTCGCATGATCGGCTGGGCCATTGGTCCCTCTGTCGCCAATCGTGTGATCACAGCCCTCTATCTGGAACTCGAGCGGATCGACCCTCAGGACTCCGAGCTGCGCGAGGGGTTTACAAGCTGGATACGTGCCGAGATCGACCGGCTGGAACAGGACCCCGAGCGGCGGGCGCGTTTTGGCGATGCCGTAAGCGGTTATCTTGGGCATGACAGCCTTAAGCTGTGGTGGTCCGAGATATGGCAGCGCTTCAGGACCCTCGCCGAGGATGATCTGGCCTGTGAGAATGGCTGGAGCCGCAGCGTGATCGAGACGGCATTGCAGAGCCTTGCCGACCAGCTTGACCACGACCCCACCATGCGTGCGCGCCTCGAACAGACGCTGCGGACGACACTTGTGCGTATCCTGCCATCGCTTCGTGACAAGCTGGCAGCCTATATCGCCTCCGTCATGGAGCGGTGGGACCCGGCGGAACTGTCGGCGCGGCTGGAGCAGCGTGTAGGGCGTGATCTCCAATATATCCGTATCAACGGGACCCTGGTTGGTTTCGTGGTGGGCGCCCTGCTGGATATGCTCATGCGGCTCTGTTTCGGCCATCTGGGCTGACCCATTTTCGCGCGGTGCAAGGCCTGTGCGGTCACATGTCGCGCGCAGGATGCACAACCACCTGTTTTATCCTCATGACAAGAGGCGAAAAGGGTTGACGCGGGAGCCTCGGACGCGCATCTGCTAGGAAAATAGCACCATTTAGGTCTTTAATTTCTGTTCATGCGGAACTGATCGAGGGAGCAGAATGCTCAGGTTATCGAAACTCGCTGATTACGCTACGGTTCTGCTCGTGCAGCTTGGCCAACAGGACACGCTCATGACAGCTACTGCGCTCGCGGGTGCGACCGGTGTGCCCGAGCCGACGGTTGCCAAGCTCCTCAAGGGATTGGCAGCAGACGGGCTTGTGGCCTCGCATCGCGGGGCACGCGGCGGCTATCGTCTCGCCCGTTCGCTCTCCGATATCTCGATCGCTGCCGTCATTACGTCGGTCGATGGTCCGATTGCACTCACCGCCTGTGTTGAGGGGCGTGTGTGTGAGGCCAAGTCGCTCTGCTCTCTCTCCTCGGGGCAATGGGACATGGTGAACACGGCCATTCGCTCGACCCTTGAAGCCATCAATCTGGCGGATATGAGCCGCGCCCATCTCTCGGGGGGCTTCATGCCGGCGTCACGCTGCGTGACGCATGATCACGCCGAAAATCACGACCAGCATCCTGCCAGGGAGGGATGACATGCCAGCCGTAACCGAAACACGCGAAGCCGTCGAAACCCTTGGCCAGTCGACCTATAAATGGGGTTTCGAAACCGAGATCGAGATGGAGTTCGCGCCCAAGGGCCTGAGCGAGGACACGATCCGGTTCATTTCCGCGCGCAAGCAGGAACCTGAATGGATGCTCGAATGGCGCCTTCAGGCTTTTCGCGCCTGGAAGTCCATGGAAGAGCCGAGCTGGCAAAAGCCCCATTATCCTGCCATCGACTATCAGGATGCGTTTTACTTCGCCGAGCCGAAGACGAAACCCGGCCCGAAATCGCTGGAGGAAGTCGATCCCGAGCTGCTGCGGACCTATGAAAAGCTGGGTATTCCGCTCCACGAGCAGGCCATTCTGGCCGGGGTCGAGGGTGCGGGCGAGCCTGAGGCGCGCCTGCCCGTGGCCGTCGATGCCGTGTTTGACTCCGTTTCAGTGGTGACGACATTCCGCAAGACCCTCGAAGAGGCTGGCGTGATTTTCTGCCCGATATCGGACGCCATTCGCGAGCATCCCGAGCTGGTGAAGCGCTATCTCGGCTCGGTTGTGCCGGTCAGTGATAACCTTTTCGCCGCGCTCAACTCCGCCGTGTTTACCGATGGCTCGTTTGTCTATGTGCCGGAGGGTGTGCGTTGCCCGATGGAGCTGTCGACCTATTTTCGCATCAATGCCCGCAATACCGGGCAGTTCGAGCGCACGCTGATCATCTGTGAGGACCGGGCGACTGTCTCGTATCTTGAGGGCTGCACCGCGCCGATGCGCGACGAGAACCAGCTTCATGCGGCCGTGGTCGAACTGGTGGCCATGAACGATGCCACCATCAAGTACTCGACGGTGCAGAACTGGTATCCCGGCGACGAGAACGGCAAGGGCGGCATCTATAATTTCGTGACCAAACGTGGCGCCTGCCGAGGTCGCAATGCCAAGATCTCCTGGACACAGGTCGAGACCGGTTCCGCCATTACATGGAAATATCCTTCCTGTATTCTGGCGGGTGAGGGCTCAGTTGGCGAGTTCTACTCGGTGGCCGTGACCAATAACCGCCAGCAGGCTGATACGGGCACGAAGATGATCCATCTGGCGCCAAATACGCGCTCGACCATCATCGCCAAGACCATTTCGGCCGGACATTCGGACAGCACGTATCGTGGACTGGTGCGTATGATGCCCAAGGCACGCGGTGCCCGCAATTTCACGCAGTGTGACAGCCTGCTGATCGGTGATCAGTGTGGCGCGCATACCGTGCCCTATATCGAGAACCGCAACATGACGGCCCGTGTCGAGCATGAGGCGACCACCTCGAAAATTTCCGAGGACCAGCTGTTCTATTGCCGGTCCCGTGGCCTGTCGGAAGAAGATGCGGTGGGTCTGATCGTCAACGGGTTCTGCAAGGATGTCCTGAAGGAACTCCCCATGGAGTTTGCAGTGGAAGCACAGAAGCTCCTGCAACTCAGTCTTGAAGGTAGCGTCGGGTAAAGAGCCGCAACATGAATAATTTTCTGAAAATTTCCGGTCTCTGTGCGCAGATCGACGACAACGGAACCCCCAAGGAGATTCTGCGCGGTCTGGATCTCGAAGTACCCAAGGGCGAAATCCACGCCATCATGGGGCCCAACGGGTCGGGCAAGTCGACCCTGTCCTATGTGCTGGCCGGGCGTGACGATTATGAAGTCACGGGTGGCAGCGCCTCCTTCCAGGGCGAGGATCTGCTGGCCCTCGAGCCGGAAGAGCGTGCAGCACTTGGTCTGTTCCTTGCCTTCCAGGCACCAGTGGAGTTGCCGGGCGTCAATAATGCGAATTTCCTCCGCACGGCTGTGAATGCCGTCCGTCGCGCCCGCAAGGAAGACGAGCTGGATGCTGTGGGCTTCCTGAAGGCGGTCCGCGCGGAAACCAAGCACCTGCACATGTCGGACGACATGCTCAAGCGTAACGTGAATGTCGGCTTCTCGGGCGGCGAGAAGAAGCGCAACGAAGTGCTTCAGATGCGTATGCTGCGCCCGAAATTCGCGATCCTCGACGAAACCGATAGTGGCCTTGATATCGATGCCCTGCGTATCGTGGCAGAGGGCGTCAACAGCCTGCGCGGGCCTGATTTCTCGGCGCTGATCATCACCCATCATCAGCGTTTGCTGGATTATATCCAGCCGGACCGTGTGCATGTCATGGCCAAGGGACGCATCATCCATAGTGGTGGCGCAGAAGTGGCGCTCGCACTGGAAGCCCAGGGTTATCAGCAATATCTCGAGGCGGTGGCATGAGCGACGTCGCAGCCTTGTCGCCTGCGGTCGGGTCGTTTCTGACACGTGCCCATGAGGGTGAAGCCCGCGCGCTGCTGGCGCAGCAGGGCCTGCCCCAGCGTCGTGCAGAAGCGTGGCGCTATACGCCGCTTCGCGAGATCGAGAAAACGAGCTTTGACGCGCCTAGCCCCGTGTCGCTTGGCGATGCGGAAGCGCTCCTTGCCCGTCTGACACCTGAAGCGCGCACCGGGAATCGCGTTGTCTTCATCAACGGGTCACTGGTTTCCGGGCTGACACGCCTGCCTGAGGGTGTAGTCATCACGAACGACGTGGCATCGCTGGTGGCCGATCGGCCTTTGAGCGTGCTCAACAACGCCCTGCGTCAGCCCGGTCTGTCTCTGGTTGTGCCGGAGAACGTTGAGGCCGGTCAGATCTGCCTCGTTTCGCTGGTGACGACCGATACGCCGGTCTCGACCCATCTTGCGCATCAGGTCACGCTCGAGGCTGGGGCGTCGCTGACCCTGCTCGATATCCAGTCGGGTGAGGGGGGCTATCTTGCCAATCCGAGCCTTACGGTGTCGGTCGCGGAAAAAGCGCATCTGACCCATCTGCGTGTCCAGCACGACAGCCTTGAGGCCACCAACCTGGCTTTCGTCAATGCCTGCGTGGCTGAGCATGGAACGTATGACAGCTTCACCCTGACGCTGGGGGCCAGGCTCTCGCGTCATGAGGTGCTGGCGCATCTGGCTGGGAAACATGCGATGGTGCATGTGAATGCGGCCCAGCTTCTGGCTGGCGCGCAGCATGCCGATCTCACATCGGTCATCACCCATGCCGCACCCGATTGCAATTCGCGTCAGACCGTCAAGAACGTGCTCATGGATGCGGCTCATGGCGTGTTCCAGGGCAAGATCCACGTTCACCGCGTTGCTCAGAAAACCGATGGCTATCAGATGAACCAGGCGCTTCTCCTTTCGGAGAAGGCCCAGATTGACAGCAAGCCGGAGCTGGAAATCTATGCGGATGACGTGAAGTGCAGTCATGGCGCGACCGTTGGTGCGCTTGATGACGAGCAGCTTTTCTATCTGCGCGCGCGCGGCATTCCCTATGCGGAAGCACGGGCCATTCTCGTGCGCGCCTTCCTGCTGGATGCGCTGTCTCTCGTGACTGACGAGGCGGCTCATGCCCTGCTCGACCTGCGCGTGGATGCCTGGTGGCAAAAAAGAGAGGGATGATGTCCTCAATCGACATGCTCGACCGTTTTTCTGCCCTGCGCAGCCGGTTTCCGATCCTGTCCGAGACGGTTCATGGCCGCCCGCTGGTCTTCCTTGACAGCGCGGCGTCGTCGCAGAAACCGGATTGCGTGATCGAGGCCATGATGCACGCGATGCAGCACCAATACGCGAATATTCATCGCGGGCTGCACTGGATGAGCGAGCGTACGACCGAAGCCTATGAATCGGTGCGTACGCAGGTCGCGCGTTTTCTGAACGCCCCTGACCGTCATGAGGTCATTTTTACACGCAACAGCACCGAGGCCATCAATCTCGTTGCTCATTCCTATGGCGCCTTGCTCAAGCCGGGTCAGGCGGTGCTGATTTCGGAACTTGAGCATCACTCCAATCTCGTGCCGTGGCAGATGCTGCGTGACCGCGCCGGGATCGAATTGCGCGTCGCCCCCATTACCGAGACCGGCGATCTCGATCTTCAGGCCTATGAATCCCTGCTGGCCGATGGCCGCGTCGGGCTTGTGGCCATCACGCATATGTCCAATGTTCTGGGCACGCTGACCCCCGCAAAGACACTTGCGCGTCTGGCCCATCAATACGGGGCGAAGATACTGCTCGACGGGTCACAATCGGCCGTGCATCGCGCGATCGACGTGCAGGATCTGGACGCTGACTTCTTTGTTTGCACAGGGCACAAGCTCTACGGCCCGACCGGGATTGGTGTGCTCTGGGCACGCAGCGAATTGCTCAATGCCATGCCTCCATTCCTCGGTGGCGGCGAAATGATCGAGACGGTGAGTTTCGCGAAATCGAGCTGGGCCGCTATTCCTCACAAGTTCGAGGCGGGAACGCCCCCCATCATCGAGGTGATCGGGCTTGGCGCTGCGCTCTCCTTTATGGAAGAGCTGGGCGCTGCATCCATTGCCGCCCACGAAAATGCGCTCGTAGCCTACACGCGTGACGTGCTGGGTGGCAGCGAAGGCGTGAGGCTGATCGGTTCTCCGGCAGAACAGGGCGGTGTGGTCTCTTTCATTGTCGAGGGCGCGCACCCACATGATCTGGCGGTGCTGCTGGATCGGCAGGGTATTGCGATACGTGCTGGCCAGCACTGTGCCGAGCCACTGATCAGACGCCTTGGTCTGACCGCTACGGCCAGAGCCAGTTTCGGCGTTTACACCACACGAGATGATATCGACGCATTGGTGAAGGGCGTAGCATGCGCCCGTCAGATGCTGGTCTGACCGAGGGAGGTCGTTCATGTCTGAAGAAGGTCACATCCTGACCAGACCGCTTGGCGCTCCGGCGGAAACGCCAGCGCCGGAAGCTCACGCCGGTGTTCCGGACGAGGATAGCGTCATATCGGCTATCGCGACCGTTTATGACCCGGAAATACCGGTCAATATCTACGAGCTGGGGCTGATCTACGCGATCGACCTGCATGATGATGGCCGCGTGGATATTGAAATGACGCTGACTGCCCCGAATTGCCCGAGCGCACAGGAATTGCCCGAGCAGGTGCGCGAGGCTGTGGCGGCGCTTCCCGGTGTCAGCAATGCCAGCGTCTCGATTGTCTGGGATCCGCCCTGGGATATGAGCCGCATGAGCGACGATGCCCGCCTTGCGCTGAACATGTTCTGAACCGGGAGAGAACCATGAGCGATACGACAACCGCCCCGGCACCGGTGAAGCGTGCCCTGCCGCCCCTTATGCAGATGACGGAGCGCGCTGCCACACGGCTGAAAAAGCTCTATGAGGGCGCAAACAAGGGCCAGCTTTTGCGTATTGGCGTGAACACGCGTGGCTGTTCAGGCATGTCCTATGACATGAGCTTTGTGGAGAGCGTGTCACCCGGTGATGAGCGCGTTACCGATCACGGGGTGGATGTGCTGATCGATCGCAAGGCGACACTGTTTCTGATTGGTACGGTGATGGATTACGAGGTCAAGGATCTCGAATCCGGCTTCACCTTTACCAATCCGAATGAGAAGGGCCGTTGCGGCTGTGGCGAAAGCTTTCACGTCTGACGACGTGAAAGCCGCTTCTTGCTTTTGGTAAAGGCGACAACGGCTTCAACCTCGGTCGACCAGAGGAACTGGTCGATAACCGTGATCGACAGCACCTCGTAACCCGCCTTTTTCAGGAGCGCCGAATCTTTGCTCAGCGCCTGCGGGTTGCAGCTGACATAGATGATGTCCTCGACCTTGGACCGTGCAATATGATCCATCTGGATCAGCGCACCTGCGTGAGGCGGGTCCAGTACGACGACTCGCGCCTTTTCGAATTCTTTCGCGATAAGCGGCTGACGCGTCAGATCGCGATGCGTTGTCTCGATACGCTGACCAATCGCGCCCGATTTCAACGCAGCAATGGCCTCGAAGTGGCCCTCATAGGCGAGGACGCGGCCCTTTTGCGCGAGTGGCACGGTTAATGTGCCGAAACCAGCAAACAACTCGACGATAGGATCGCGGCGGTTCAGCGCAGGCAGTGCAGCGAGAACGGCCTCGGCAATGGCGGTCTCGCTCTGGGCGCTAGCCTGCAGAAAGCCGCCAGGGGGTGGTGTAAGCTTTACGCTGCCAAAGGCATGAAAAACCGGGCCCTGCTGGGCAACGATTTCATAGCCGTCATTCGGGCGGCGTTTCGAGCGCCATGAAATACGCGGGATCTTGTGTGTCTTGCCGAAATTGGCGAGCTTTACCCGATCCGTCGGCACAAGAGCCGCGTCCGTCGAAAGCAGAATATCCGGGCCGGAGCTGTAAAGATTGATCTGCAGATCACCCCCGCCTGTGACGGCGCCGAGCGAGCCAAGAACTTCGCGCAGGGGAGCGAGCAGCGCAAAAAGGGCAGGATCGATGATATGACACTCGGTCATATCCACGACATCGCCATGGCGGCGATGCAGCCCAAGGATAATCCGACCGGGCAGGCGCTGGAACGCCAGATCGATGCGGCGACGGCTTTCAACCGGCACCTGCATGGCCTCGATACGGGGCAGATTGTCGAAGCCCGCACGCTGAAGCGCATGCGCAACGAGACCTGTCTTCCATTCAAGAAGCGCTGGCAGGGCGGTTGTCTGCATGGAGCAGCCGCCGCAACTGTCAAACAGCGCGCAGACAGGGGCAACGCGATTGGCGGAAGCACTCTCGATATCGAGCACCTCGATATGCCGATCGCTGCCAACACGCAACTTCAGGCGGTCTCCGGGGACGGCTTGCGGAATATAGGCGGGCTTGTCGTCGATAAGGACAAGCCCGTCGCCGTTCGCTCCGTAGGAGAGAACGGTTGTATCAATCAGGGACGCCATGATCGCTCAGACAGTACCGCGATGCTGGATCGGGCCGACCTGATCTTCACTCTCGACCCGGCGGTTGCGACGGGGGAGGAGCATGAAGGCCGGGGTCTCATGGCCGAAGCCGGTGCGCGGTGCGTCGTGATCGAAGGCGTTCGTCGGCGCAACCGAACCACGGTCGGCGCTCGCATGCTCACCAGAGTGACGCTCGATCGTCGCATCCTGCTTCGGGCGCGATGCTTGACGCGCCGGTTCGGACGCAGCAGCCCGGTCACGGTCACGGTCACGGTCACGGTCACGGTCACGGTCACGGTCACGGTCACGGTCACGGTCACGGTCACGGTCACGGTCACGGTCACGGTCACGGTCACGGTCACGGTTTTCGCCGTGGCGGTTCTGGCGACCGCCGCGATCCTTCCCGCGCCGCTCGCGTCGTTCATGCTGTCCGCCTTCCTGCTCCGGATCGGCCCAGGGGAGGGTTTCAATACCCTCGATTTCGACCATCGGAATCGGCGCGTGCTTCAGCTTCTCGATACCCTCAGCCAGAAGCTTCTGGCGAGGTGAGGCCAGACTGAAGGCATGACCTGTCTTGCCCGCACGTCCTGTGCGGCCAATGCGGTGGATATAGTCCTCGGCATTGAAGGGCAGGTCGAAATTGAAGACATGCGACAATCCGCCGATATCGATGCCGCGAGCCGCGACGTCGGAACAGACGAGAATCTGCAATTCGCCAGCCTTGAAGCGTTCCAGCGTCTTGAAGCGCAGCGACTGCGCCAGATCGCCATGCAGGTGCCCAACCGCGAAGCCATGCTTGTGCAGCGATTTGTAAAGCACATCCACATCGCGCTTGCGGTTGCAGAACACGATGGCGTTTTGCACGTTTTCGCGACGCAGCAGCTTGCGCAGGACGCGACGCTTGTCGTGTTCATCAACGACGAGCAGCGCTTCCTCAATGGTCGTGGCAACCGATGAGGGACGGGAAACCGTGATTTCCTCAGGCAGATTCAGGAACTGATCGGCCAGGGTGCGGATCTCCGGGGCCATCGTCGCCGAGAACAGCAGGGTCTGGCGGCGCACGGGCAGCATGGAGACAATGCGCGTGATATCGGGAATGAACCCCATATCCAGCATACGATCCGCCTCGTCGATGACGAGGATACCGGTCTGGGTCAGAAGCAACCCGCCACGATCAAAAAGATCCATCAGGCGACCCGGCGTGGCGATCAGGATATCGACACCCTGATTAAGTACCGCACGCTGGTCAGCCATGCTCTCGCCACCAATCAGCAGGGCATGGTTGAGCCGCAGATGCTTGCCATAGAGGGTGAGGTTTTCGGCAACCTGCAGCGCAAGCTCGCGCGTCGGTTCCAGAATGAGAGAACGCGGCATGCGGGCGCGGGCGCGCGAGCCTGCGAGCTTCTCCAGCATGGGCAGTGTGAAGGACGCTGTCTTGCCGGTGCCTGTCTGGGCGACACCCAGCACATCCTGTCCGCTCAGAACGACCGGAATGGCGCGTGCCTGAATCGGGGTTGGATGCTCATACCCCATTTCCTCGATCGCACGCATGATCGGTGCAGAGAGGCCAAGTTCGGAAAAGAGCGGCTTGGGCGCATCGATGATGGCTTGCAGTGCCGGGTCGGCCTTGGCTGCTTCGGTTGTGCTTACAGGGGAGGTGTCTTGCGTTTCCGTAGCGGCATCGGCGGGCGATGCGTCAGCTGATGCCGTACGGGCTGAGTTCCTGCCACCGCGTCGACGACGTGAGCGCGTCGCACGGCTGTCGGTTTGTACTTCAGGCTCAGAAACCGCGGGGGTAGGGGCCTCGGGTTCAGCAACCGTGGTGCTGCTTACGATCGGCGCGTTATCCTGCGCAGCAACCTTCTCGGCGGCTTTCTTAACAGCGCGGCTGCGTGTTTCCGTCGGGGTCGTGCTGGGGGCGCTGTTGCGACGCGAAGGACGGCCGGCGCGAGGCTTGGGCTCGTCTGTAATAGGTGTAACGGCCTCTGCGACCGCTTCTTCCTGCTTGGGCGCAGCGGGCTTTCTGCCACGGCGTGGCTTTTCGGCTGGTGCTGCCGTGTTGTCGCTTTTGACTTCGCCTTCTGCAATCTCCGCAGCGACAGCTGTCTTGCGCGGGCGACCCGGCTTGCGCTTGGCGGGCTGCTCGGGCGAGACGGGCACTTCTGGGCTGGCATGGGCCGGAGCGGTCACGACGGCCTCGATCTCGGTTGCGCTGGCGCCCTTGCCGCGTGAAGAACGACGGCCAGCTGATTTCGGCTCGTCTGCCTTGCTACCCGCCGTAGCGGGTTTGCTCGCCTTGCGCGTGGTGGATTTTGTTTTGGCCGGGGTCTTGGCGCTGGCAGAGTCTGCCGCGTTGATCTCGGGCTCGGGAGCGGTTTTCGCTGCAGCCGCCTTCGTGGCGCGTGCCTTGGTCGGGCGCGCTGCCGTAGTCTTTGTCTTGCGTGCAGCCTTCGCGACGGGCGACGCAATCGAGGCCTCGGGTTCGCTGTTGCGCGGCTGTGTGTCAGCCACGGCCTCCATCACGGATTGTTCCGTCTTTGAGGTGGAACGTTTCTTGCGTGTGGTGGAGGTCTTTGCAGAACCTGCGGTCGATTTTGCGGTCAAACTGCTCTCTGATAACTTTGGAGGTCCAGAAATGATGCGGTGCCGTAGCGCTGCATATTCTCAAACAGGTCAGCCCGTAATGCTGGCCAATTGCCTGTGCGTTATCGCGAAATCAGGCAAAAGGCAAGATTTTACGGGGTATTTTGCGTGTCTCTCATTCCGCCTTCCGCGGCCAGCCCGTAGCGGCAGGGGCGCGGCTGGGTCGGTCCCCGTTTACATGTTTCCGCCCATGGCCGCGCAAAGCACGGTCAGGACACCAACACCGACCATGATGATCACGCGCTGACGGACCTTGCTGAACAGGGCAGGCTGCGGGCGGATGGCGCGGCGGAGGCTCTGGAACGGGCCGAGATAAGCGCTCACGAAAATCAGCGCCATAACAAGCGCAAGACCCTGCATGAGGTTGATCGGCAGGCTCATATTCGCAAAGCCGCCCGTATGAATGACGAGCAGCCATCCCGTCACCAGCGCAGTAGGGATGATGTGCAGCAGGGTACGAAAATAGCGCGCGATGAGTTGCATCTGGACGTTCTGGCGCTGTGCGGGCTCCAAAAGGGCCACGGTGCTGCGGCTCACAATGGCTGCATAGAGACCGCCGCCAATCCAGTACGCCATGCATAACAGATGGATGGCGAGAACGAGGCTCCAGAGAAACGGGTTCGACATGGGGGCTCCATAACGGGTCGGTTCGCGCATGAACCAGCCCTCAAAAGGGCGGCATCATGAATACACGGGGTTGCTGCGACGTTCCCTAGCAGTATGCGCGAAATCATCAACAGTGGAGTGAATTCATGACAGCCTTGCCGCTACGTTTCTGCCTGCCGGACCCTGCCCAGTGTGCCGCAATGGATGAAATGGCGAGCCATAGTATCGGCATCGAGGCGTTAATGGAGCGCGCTGGGTGGGCAGTGGCGCAGGCCGTCAAAACGCGGTTCGCCCCGTGCCGTGTGCTGGTCCTGTGTGGGCCGGGCAATAATGGAGGCGACGGCTATGTGGCGGCGCGCTATCTCGAACGCGCCGGGTGGCCGGTTCAGGTGGCGGCGCTGGCCGCACCTCGGGCAGGCACCATAGCTGCTAAGGCAGCGGCGCGCTTTCATGGCAGGCATGTCGTTTTTGATCAGGAAAGCGCGGCACGTGCCGATCTGGTGATCGATGCCGTTTTTGGGGCCGGGCTCGATCGGGCGCCATCGGACGAGGTGATGACCGTGCTGGCCAGCGCGAAAAAGCGGGTGGCGGTCGATCTGCCAAGCTTCGTGAACGGTCGCACTGGCGCGTTGCTGGTCGAAGATAGTGCCTCCCGTGACGTGCCGGATTACCTCATGAGTGTCACGTTCGTGCGGCCCAAACCGGGACACGTGCTCTATCCTGCGCGATCAATCTGCGGGGAGGTGATCTGTGCGGATATCGGCATGCCGGAAGATTGCGTGGCGCACGCTGCACCAGACATGTGGCTCAACCATCCCGCGCTCTGGGCCATTCCGGCCATGTCGCCGGATGATCACAAATATAGTCGCGGCGTGGTGAGTCTTTGTGGTGGGGCGGTCATGCCCGGCGCCACACGTCTGGCGGCAGCGGGCGCGAGGGCCAGCGGGGCCGGGCTCGTGCGAATCAGTGCTGGCAAAGCCGCGCAGGCTTATCGCCTGGGCGCGCCCGGACTGGTGGTCGACGATGCGCCGCTACCGGCATTGCTTGAGGATGAACGGCGCGAGGTGTGGCTCTGCGGACCGGGGCTGACGCCTGAGGAAGTGGAAGCGGCATTGCCGAGCCTGCTCCGCGCAGGTCGTATCGTTCTTGCGGATGCCGGAGCGCTTGGTTGGGCCGATGGCGTTCCGGAAAAGCTGCGCGGCGTGTCGGTCATCACGCCCCATATCGGAGAATTTACCAAGTTATTCGGTGCCCCCGGCAAGGATCTGGTTCAGGCCGCGCGTGCTGCGGCGGAAAAGCTCGATTGCGTGGTGCTTCTCAAAGGGGCTGTGAGCATTATCGCGGCGCCGGATGGGCGGGTGATGCTCAACGACCACGCGAGTCCTGCACTGGCCACGGCAGGCTCCGGAGACACGCTGGCCGGTGTGATTGCCACGATGCTGGCGGCAGGTATGCCGGCCTGGGAAGCCAGCTGTGCCGGGGCCTGGCTGCATGGCGAGGCAGGGATGAAGGCTGGCAACTGGCCTGTTGTCGAGGCGCTGGATACTCATCTCGGTGATGCGCGGGCGCTGGCAATCGCCCTTCATGCCGCTGCGCACGGGCAGGTGTGAAAGCTTATGGGCATGCCGTGAAGCACCCCGTCTTGTGAAAAGATTGATCTTGCTGTAAAGCGGCGCGCTTGACGGCTCAGTTTACTCTGATCCGAGTGTGCGGGCGTGGTGGAATTGGCAGACACGCCAGATTTAGGTTCTGGTGGCGCAAGTCGTGGGGGTTCAAGTCCCTCCGCCCGTACCAAAAAAATTTCTCCTTAGTCGGGGCTTCCTGCCTTGCCTGTGCTGCGATGAAGCCGGGCGCGGGGCCCCGATGGCAACCCGGTCAATAGAGGATCGCCTGACAGATGCAGGTTACCCAAACGCAATCCGAAGGTCTGAAGCGCGGCTTTACCGTCACTGTGCCGGCTGGCGATCTGGAGGCGCGACGTGCCGCTCGTCTCGCCGAGCTCGGCCGCACGATCAATCTGCCCGGCTTCCGCCCCGGCAAGGTGCCCGCATCGCTCGTCAAGCAGCGCTATGGCGCCGCCCTGAACGGCGAGATCATGGAGCAGGCTGTCAACGACTCCACCAACAAGGTTCTGGAAGACAACAAGCTGCGCCCTGCCGTGCAGCCCAAGGTCGAACTGGTTTCCGGTGGTGAAGGCGAAGGCGATCTTGTTTTCAAGATCGAGCTGGAAGTCCTGCCCGAAATCGCCGTGCCGGATCTGTCGGGTCTCGAACTGACCCGCCTGACGGCCAAGCCGAGCGACGAGACCATCGACAAGGCTCTGGCCGAGCTGGCAAAGCGTCAGCGCAGCTTCGAGACGATCGAGGAAGATCGCGCCGCC
Organism: Asaia sp. As-1742; assembly: GCF_011753235.1. NCBI lineage: Bacteria > Pseudomonadati > Pseudomonadota > Alphaproteobacteria > Acetobacterales > Acetobacteraceae > Asaia > Asaia sp. As-1742. Next base: position 167,892 of record NZ_VWWA01000003.1, read on the forward strand.
CGCACCGGTGACGTTGTGAACTGCGATTTCGTGGGCAAGCTCGATGGCACGCCCTTCGACGGTGGCACCGCCCAGGATGTCAATGTCGAGATCGGTGGCGACGGCTTCATCCCTGGCTTTGCCGAGCAGCTCGAAGGCATGAAGGCTGGCGAAGAGAAGGTGATCACGGTCACGTTTCCCGCCGAGTATCAGGCCAAGGAACTGGCTGGCAAGGAAGCAACCTTCGACATCAAGGCGAATGCGCTCAAGACTCCGGTTGATCCGGCGCTTGATGACGAGCTGGCCAAGAAGATCGGATTCGAGAACATCGCCCAGGTGCGTGACATCATCGTCAAGCAGGCTGAAGGCGAATACGGCCAGCTGTCGCGTCTGCGCATCAAGCGCGAGCTGCTGGATGCCCTGTCGGGCAAGACCGATTTCGAAGCGCCCGAGAGCATGGTCGAGAGCGAGTTCGGCCAGATCTGGCAGCGCGTCGAGCAGGATCGCGCTTCGGGTGAGATGGATGAGGAAGACGCGGGCAAGGACGAAGAGACCCTGCGCGCCGACTACCGCAAGATTGCCGAGCGTCGTGTAAAGCTGGGTCTGCTGCTGGCAGAAATCGGCCGCACCAAGGAAATCACGGTGACCCGTGAAGAGCTGATGCAGGCTGTCCGTCAGGAAGCCATGCGCTACCCCGGTCAGGAGCAGGCCGTTTTCGAGTTCTTCAGCAAGAACCCGCAGGCAGCCGATGGTCTCCGTGGCCCGATTCTCGAGAACAAGGTTGTCGATTATCTGATCGAGCTGGCCAAGGTCACCGAGAAGGAAGTCACGCCGGAAGAGCTGGCAGAGATCCCGCCTGCCGATCTCTGATCGTCTGATTCGCGCCGAAATGTCTGGAGTCCGTTCGTTTTTTGACGGACGGGCTCTAGGCGTTCATGGTGGCCATACCAAGATGAGAGAAGTCACACACCGGCCCTGATGGGGCCGGTGCCAGTTAGGAACGGAAATGGCCATGAGGGATCGCGATCCTGTCGAGATCTTCAACAACGCGCTCGTACCGATGGTCGTCGAGCAGACGTCACGCGGCGAACGCGCTTTCGATATCTATTCCCGCCTGCTTCAGGAGCGGATCATTTTCCTGACAGGCCCGGTCTACGACCAGGTGGCCGCTGTCATCTCGGCTCAGCTTCTCTATCTGGAGAGCGTCAATCCGAGCAAGGAAATCTCGTTCTACATCAACAGCCCCGGTGGTGTGGTTTCAGCCGGCCTCGCGATGTACGACACGATGCAGTACATCCGCTGCCCCGTAAGCACGGTGTGCATCGGTCAGGCGGCATCGATGGGTTCGCTGCTGCTTGCAGCCGGTGAGAAGGGACGTCGGTTCTGCCTTCCCAATGCTCGCGTCATGGTGCATCAGCCCTCCGGCGGCGCTCAGGGCCAGGCATCGGATATCGAGATCCAGGCACGCGAGATTCTGGAAATCCGCAAACGCCTCAACGAGATCTACCGTCATCACACCGGTCGTACGCTTGAAGAAATCGAGCAGAAGCTTGAGCGTGATTCCTATCTTTCGGCAGATGAAGCAAAAGCTTTCGGTCTTGTCGACGAGGTTGTTCAGGCACGTCCCAAGAGTGTTGCCGAGCCGGGCTGAGGCCCTTGCTCTCCGGTTGCGAGGTCCGGCCCTCCTGCCGGGCCGCACGCGGCGAACAGGCAATCCTGCCCTGTGATTGCCCCCAGGTTTCCAATTATTGCCTCTTGCCGGAGGGGCTTGCCGGGCTTCTGTCGCCTGGCCTAAGTTTGAAGTTCCCCCTGTCGGGGCATCATCACTGATGCGCCGGATCGGGGAGGAGGAGCAGCGATGAATAACAAGACCGGCGATTCGAAAAACACCCTGTATTGCTCGTTCTGCGGCAAGTCGCAGCACGAGGTGCGCAAGCTGATTGCCGGTCCAACCGTTTTCATCTGTGATGAATGCGTTGAGCTGTGCATGGATATCATCCGTGAAGAGCACAAGACGCATCTCGTGAAGTCACGTGACGGGGTGCCAACCCCGAAAGAGATCTGCAAGGTTCTCGATGATTACGTGATCGGTCAGTTCATTGCCAAGCGTGCGCTGTCTGTGGCTGTGCACAACCATTACAAGCGTCTGGCTCATGCCCAGAAGAGTAATGATATCGAGATTGCAAAGTCCAATATCATGCTCATCGGCCCGACCGGTTCGGGCAAGACGCTTCTGGCCCAGACGCTTGCACGTATTCTCGATGTGCCGTTCACCATGGCCGATGCCACAACCCTGACTGAAGCCGGTTATGTGGGCGAGGATGTCGAGAACATCATCCTCAAGCTTCTGCAGGCCGCCGATTACAATGTCGAGCGGGCCCAGCGTGGCATCGTCTATATCGATGAGATCGACAAGATCTCCCGTAAGTCGGACAATCCTTCAATCACCCGCGATGTGAGCGGTGAGGGTGTGCAGCAGGCGCTGCTGAAGCTGATGGAAGGGACCGTGGCTTCTGTTCCCCCGCAGGGTGGACGCAAGCATCCGCAGCAGGAGTTCCTGCAGGTGGATACCACGAACATGCTCTTCATCTGCGGTGGCGCATTCGCGGGGCTGGACAAGATCATTTCTGCTCGTGGCAAGGGTTCGGGCATCGGCTTCGGGGCTGATGTGCAGAATCCCGATGATCGTCGTCTGGGCGCCGTGCTTCATGACGTCGAGCCTGAGGACCTGCTGAAATTCGGTCTGATCCCGGAATTCATCGGTCGTCTGCCTGTTGTCGCGACGCTGGAGGATCTCGACGAGGAGACGCTGGTCGCCATTCTCTCGAAGCCCAAAAATGCGCTCGTCAAACAGTATCAGCGTCTGTTCCAGATGGAAGGCGTGGCACTGACCTTCACCGATGATGCCCTTGTGCAGATCGCCCAGCGCGCCATTGCCCGCAAAACCGGTGCGCGTGGATTGCGTTCGATCATGGAAGCCATCCTGCTGGGCACCATGTTCGATCTTCCGGGCCTTGATGGCGTGGAAGAGGTCGTCATCAACAAGGATGTCGCTGAAAATCGCGCTGCGCCCGTGTATGTCTATGGCAAGGGCAAGGCCGCAGAACCCACTGAACAATCTGCCTGAGTCAATCAGGTAAAAACTCCTGGGCTGGCTTGCCGCACCAGCCCTTCATCCTCACATAAAGGGGATACTGCCTTTTCAGGCAGCAAAGATGCGATGCCGGCCACGCCAGACTTACGGGTGGCCGCATTGAGATCGTCCTCAAGGAGATCAGGATTTCATGACTGAAAAAAAGAGGAAAACTGCGGTGAGCAAGCTGAACACCGCAGCAAAGGCAGAAGAGGCCAAAGCCAAGACAAAGCCGGTCGAGACGATCGCTGTCCTGCCTCTGCGCGATATCGTTGTTTTCCCCCACATGATCGTGCCGCTTTTCGTCGGGCGCGAGAAATCCGTCCGTGCGCTTGAGGCTGTCACGCGTGACAGCAAGCAGATCCTGCTTGTTGCCCAGAAGAACGCCTCCCAGGATGATCCGCCAGCCGAGGATATCTATCGTTTCGGCACCGTCTCCACGATCCTGCAACTGCTGAAACTGCCCGACGGCACCGTCAAGGTCCTTGTCGAGGGCATTCGCCGTGCCCGTATCAAGGAATTTCATGATGTCGACGGCCATTTCGAGGCCGAGATCGAGGACGTGCAGGACGAGGTTGAGACGGGCAGCGAGGCTGAGGCGCTCGGACGCACCGCAATCTCGCAATTCGAGCAGTATATCAAGCTCAACAAGAAGATCGCGCCTGAAGTCATGGTTTCGCTCAACCAGATCGAGGATCTCTCGAAGCTGGCCGATACGATTGCGAGCCATCTGAACCTGAAAATCGCCGAGAAGCAGGAAATCCTGCAGGGCAGTTCGGTCAGCAAGCGGCTGGAGCAGGTTTTCGCTCATATGGAGCAGGAAATCGGCGTCCTGCAGGTCGAAAAGAAAATCCGTAACCGCGTCAAGCGGCAGATGGAGAAGACCCAGCGTGAGTATTATCTGAACGAACAGCTCAAGGCGATTCAGAAGGAGTTGGGTGAGGGCGAGGATGGTCGTGATGAAACGGCTGAAATCGAAGAGCGTATCGCCAAGACCCGCCTGAGCAAGGAAGCCCGCGAGAAGGCCATTGGCGAGCTGCGCAAGCTGCGCGGCATGAGCCCGATGTCGGCTGAATCCACAGTGGTGCGCAATTACCTCGACTGGATCCTGTCCATCCCCTGGAAGAAGCGCTCGAAGGTTTCACGCGACTTCGCCGCGGCAGAGGAAGTGCTCGAATCCGAGCATTATGGTCTCGAAAAGGTCAAGGAGCGCATCCTCGAATATCTCGCGGTCCAGACGCGCTCGCAGAAGCTCAAAGGGCCGATCCTGTGCCTCGTAGGGCCGCCGGGTGTGGGCAAGACCTCGCTGGCGCGGTCGATTGCGAAAGCAACGGGCCGTCAGTATGTGCGCATGTCGCTGGGTGGCGTGCACGACGAGTCCGAAATTCGCGGTCATCGTCGTACCTATATCGGCTCGATGCCGGGCAAGATCGTCCAAGGCATGAAGAAAGCCAAGACGTCGAACCCGCTATTCCTGCTGGACGAGATCGACAAGATGGGCTCCGACTGGCGCGGCGACCCGTCTTCCGCGCTTCTCGAGGTGCTGGACCCGGAGCAGAACAGCACGTTCAACGATCATTATCTCGAGGTCGATTACGATCTGTCGGACGTGATGTTCGTGACGACGGCCAACAGCCTCAACATGCCCCAGCCTTTGCTGGACCGCATGGAGATCATTCGTCTGTCGGGATACACCGAAGATGAAAAGGTCGAGATCGCGCGTCGTCATCTGGTGGGCAAGCAGGCTGAAGCGCATAATCTGAAGCCGCATGAGTGGTCGATCAGCGATGACGCCCTGCGCAGCCTGATCCAGCACTACACGCGTGAAGCCGGTGTACGTAATCTGGAGCGCGAAATCGCGAAGATTGCGCGTCGTGTGGTCAAGCGCCTCGTGACGAGTTCGGTCGAGACCATTGCGGTCACGGCGGAAAATCTCGGCGAGTTCTCCGGCATCCGTCGTTTCAAGCATGGTGAGACCGAGAACGAGGATCTGGTCGGCATGGTGTCCGGCCTTGCCTGGACGGAAGTCGGCGGCGAGATCCTGACGATCGAGAGCGTGATGCTGCCCGGCAAGGGGCACGTAAAGGCAACGGGCAAGCTGGGTGAGGTGATGCAGGAGAGTGTCTCCGCGGCCGTTTCCTATGTGCGCTCGCGAGCCCAGTCCTTTGGCATCAAGCCGACGATCTTCGAGAAGCGTGACATTCATGTGCATGTTCCGGAAGGGGCAACGCCCAAGGATGGTCCATCTGCCGGTGTCGCCATGGCAACGTCGATCGTCAGCGTCATGACGGGTATTCCGATCCGTCGCGATGTGGCGATGACAGGGGAAATCACCCTGCGTGGACGCGTGCTCGAGATTGGTGGTCTTAAGGAAAAGCTGCTCGCGGCGACACGCGCCGGCATCACGACGGTCTTTATCCCTAAGGATAATGAAAAGGATCTCGCCGAGATCCCGGCCAATGTGAAGGACGCGCTCAAGATCATTCCCGTATCGCATGTCGATCAGGTTTTGGCTTCCGCACTGGTGCGGCCGCCGGAGGCAATTGAGTGGGATGAAGAGGATGATGTGCCGGCCGCGCTGGGGAAGGACAATCTCTCCAGCCAGCTGCCACACTGAGGGTAAGGGAGGCGTGATCCTTCCCATTTCATCCGATGACCGGACTAACACGGTGGCCGCCCTTAAGGGGCGGCCATTGTCGTATTCATGGCAGGAAAGTCGCAGCGCGGGCCAAAGCGTGAAACCGCCCGGCTTGCGGGCCTCAGCGCTGTTGACGTTAGGGAAAACGCCTTCATAGTGCCTTGCTTGTAGCACCGCCTGTGGGCGGATGATCGGTTATTCAGGAACTCTGCGAGGAAACGAGATGGAAAAGCCGCTGAACAAGCAGGAGCTCATTGCTGCGGTTGCAGAAAAGACCGATCTGCCCAAGGCGAAGGCCGGGGATGTCGTCGAGGCGCTGTTTGCGAGCATCGAAGAGGCGCTCGCACGTAAGCAGGAAGTGCGTCTGGTCGGATTTGGTTCGTTTGCAACGGCAACACGCAAGGCTGCCAAAGGGCGCAACCCACGCACTGGCGAAGAAATCGACATTCCCGCGTCGGTTTCTGTACGTTTCCGTCCCGGCAAGGGCTTGAAGGATGCCGTAAGTTAACGTATCCCCTCTCCCACGGCAGGCGGCGATTCGACCGTCTGCCCTGAGGGCGATTAGCTCAGCGGTAGAGCGTCTCGTTTACACCGAGAGGGTCGGCGGTTCAATCCCGTCATCGCCCACCATTCCTCAGCTTTTGGAAGATCGATGAGCTTCCAGTCAGGCTTCAGCTGGACCCTTGAGTGTCATGAGACACTCGGTTCCACCTCCGACTTCTGCAAAAACGAAGCAGAAAATGGTGCTGCCCATGGCAGAGCCGTCCTTGCCTACCGTCAGACGGCCGGTCGCGGGACGCGCGGGCGTCAATGGGACGCCCCCAGCGGAAACCTATCTTTCTCCTTCATATGTCGTGATGCTCGGGTAAACGACCTCGTGCAGGCCATGCCGTTCATGGTTGCCGTGGCTGTTCATGACGCTCTCTCTGCCTGCGCGCCGTCCGCGGCACTGCGGATCAAATGGCCCAACGATATTCTATGCGATGGCGCCAAGCTGGCTGGCGTGCTGATCGAGCGCGGCGGTGCGACTGGTTCCGAATGGATTGTCGTCGGCATTGGCGCCAATCTGAAGACGGCGCCGGATATTGCAGGGCGTCAGACGGTCGCACTCTCAGCGCTGGGCGGGCAGGTCGGCCCCGCCGATCTAGCCCGTCAGATACTGACGTGTTTCTCATTCTGGTTCGATCTCTGGCAGCGTCGGGGCTTTACGCCCATTCGGCAGGCTTGGCTTGATCGGGCGCATGAGCCGGGTTCGCGGCTTGCGGTCCAGAGGGGTGGAGACTATATAGAGGGTTTCTTCGCGGGTCTCGATGAGTGCGGTCGGCTGGTCTTGCAGACCGACCAGAACGAGGTTCAGACGGTCGCGGCGGGGGATATTCTACTGCTTGGGTGAAGGACGGTCTGTGCTCCTCGTTGTCGACGCTGGTAACACGAACATTGTTTTTGCTGTCCATGACGGCAAGGAGTGGCGTGGCACCTGGCGCATCTCGACGAACGACCAGCGGACCTCTGATGAATACGCCGTCTGGCTTCTCGGCCTGATTGAATTATCTAACCTTAATCACCGTGCGATATCACGTGCGATTATCGGTACCGTCGTGCCAGCTGCACTTTACCATCTGCGCCGTCTGTGCCGCGAATGGCTCGATATCGAGCCCCTGATTGCCAATAACGCGCTCGACTGGGGATGTCCCGTCAAGGTTGATACCCCGGCCGAAGTGGGTGTGGACAGGCGGCTCAACGGGCTGGCGGCACAGCATTTTTTCGGCGGTCCGCTGGTGGTGGTCGATTTCGGCACAGCGACGACTTTCGATGTGGTGGATAGCGAGGGCGCCTTTTGTGGGGGTGCGATTGCACCCGGGGTCAATCTTTCGCTCGAGGCCCTGCATCAGGCAGCAGCGCGTCTGCCCCGTATAAGTGTCGGACGTCCATCTTCTGCAATTGGGCGCAGCACGACGGTTGCCATGCGCTCAGGTCTTTTCTGGGGTTATGTCGGTCTGGTGGAAGGGATCGTCTCGCGCATCGCGCTTGAGATGGCCTCACCGATCAAGGTGATCGCGACAGGGGGACTGGCCCCGCTTTTTTCCGAGGGAACAGATCTGTTCCAGCATGTAGCTCCAACTCTCACGCTGGATGGCCTGCGCTTGCTTGCTGCGCGCAATGCCACTGGCGAATTTATTCCGGCACCAGGATGAAGGTGTGTTTATGTCTCTATCTAGGATTAATTTATGAGCATTACTGAAAAAGGTCTGGCCTTCCTGCCATTGGGCGGGACGGGCGAGATCGGGATGAATTTCAATCTCTATTGCCTCGACGGCAAGTGGCTCGCCATTGACTGCGGTATCGGGTTTTCGGGCAATGATACGCCTGAAGCCGAAATTCTCATGCCTGACCCGCTCTTCATTGCCGAGCGTCACAAGAGCCTGTGTGGACTTGTGATCACCCATGCGCATGAAGACCATCTGGGTGCCGTCGCGCATCTCTGGCCGCAATTGCGCTGTCCGATCTATGCCACGCCTTTCGCGAGCGCTGTGCTTCGACGCAAGCTGGGAGAAGCGCATCTGCTGTCGCAGGTGACGATCCATACCATCCCGATGGGTGGGCATTTCGCGGTCGGGCCGTTCGATCTGCAATTCATCAACGTCACCCATTCGGTGCCCGAGGCGCAGTCGCTCGTTCTGCGCACGCCTTACGGCACGATCGTACACACTGGCGACCTCAAGCTCGATCGCGAGCCTGTGGTGGGCCCCCTGACGGATCTCGACGCCTTTAGGGCCGTGGGTGACGAGGGCGTTCTGGCTATGGTGTGCGACAGTACCAACGTCTTCCGTGACGGGATTTCCGGCACGGAAGGTCAGGTGCGTGATTCCATGGCCGATCTGATCAAGACGCTGCATGGCCGCGTCGCGATCACCTGTTTTGCCAGTAACGTCGCGCGTGTCGAGAGCATCGCACGTGCAGCCAAGGCGGCCGGACGTCAGGTAATGGTTGTCGGGCGTTCTTTGCGCAATCTCGAGGTTGCGGCCCGCGAGTGTGGTTATCTGCAGGATATTCCGCCCTTCCTCGACGAGCGCGAGGCGAATTCGGTTCCGGATAACCGCCTGCTGATGATCATTACGGGCAGCCAGGGCGAACCCCGCTCGGCGCTGTCGCGCATTGCCTCGGATGTTCACCCGAACATTTCGCTGGGTGAGGGGGATACGGTTATCTATTCCTCACGCATGATCCCCGGCAACGAGCAGGCCGTCATGGCGGTGCAGGACAACCTGACCCGGCGTGGTGCCACTGTGCTGACCGACAAGGACCATCTGGTCCATGTGTCGGGCCATGCCACAGCGGACGATCTGCGTCATCTCTACAGCCTTGTTCGCCCCAAGCTGAGCGTTCCGACGCACGGTGAGTGGCGTCATCTGACCGCTCACGCAGCCCTTGCTCGCGAGACCGGCGCCGAGGCGATTTTGCTTGAGGACGGTGACCTGCTGCGTCTCGGCCCGGATCACGCCGAGGTGGTGGATACCGCCCCCACGGGTCGTCTGGCGCTCGATGGTGGGCGTCTGCTGCCCATGACCGGCGGCGTGCTGGCAGCGCGTCGCAAGATGCTGTTCAACGGCATGGTCATTGCGAGCTTTGCGGTTGATGACGAGGGTTATGTGATTGGCATGCCCAAGATCAGCGCGCCCGGTCTGCTGGAATCCGAAGATCCCGAGAGCACCCGCATCTCGGAAGAATTCGCCGATGCCATCGATGAAATCCCTGATGATCTGCGTCAGGATGACGATGCCTTCCGCGATGCGGCCAAGACGGCGCTGCGTCGCGCGCTGGGGCGCAAGCTGCAGAAGCGTCCTCTGGTCGATGTCCATCTGCTGCGGGTCTGATCCCGCAGCGTCTGCCACGAACGCGCCATAACAGGCGCGCCATTTTTCTTTTCTAGAACGGTCACACACGATGCGTCTGTCCCGCGGTTTCCTGCCCACCCTCAAAGAAGTGCCTGCCGAGGCCCAGATTGCCTCGCATCGTCTGATGCTGCGCGCTGGTCTTGTGCGTCAGACTTCGGCGGGTATCTATGCCTGGCTTCCGGCTGGTCTGCGCGTGCTGCGCAATATCGAGCAGATCGTGCGGGAAGAGCAGAATGCCATCGGCGCGCAGGAATTGCTGATGCCGACCGTCCAGTCTTCCGAGCTCTGGAAGCGCTCTGGCCGTTATGACGCTTACGGCCCCGAAATGCTGCGTATCCGCGACCGTCAGGACCGCGAATTGCTTTACGGGCCGACCAATGAGGAAATGATCACCGATCTTTTCGGTCAGGTCATCAAATCCTATCGCGAGCTGCCCCAGGCGCTGTACCATGTCCAATGGAAGTTCCGCGATGAGCTGCGTCCGCGTTTTGGCGTGATGCGCGGTCGCGAGTTCTTCATGAAGGACGCCTATTCCTTCGATGCGTCTTATGAAGACGCTGTTGCTGCCTATCGTCGCATGATGCTGGCCTATCTGCGCACCTTCCAGCGTCTGGGTGTGAGGGCTGTCCCCATGAAGGCGGATACCGGGCCGATCGGCGGCGATCTGAGCCATGAATTTCTTGTGCTGGCGCCGACAGGCGAGAGCGGGGTATTCTTCGACGCAGCGCTTGAGGAGCAGGACTGGCTGCATGAGGCCGTCGATATTGCCGACCATGCCAGCCTTGAGTCGTTTTTCAGCGGCGTTACGAAGTTCTATGCCGCGACTGACGAGATGCATGACGAAAAGGCGTGGGAAGACGTGCCTGCCGATCGTCGTCGTGAAGGGCGTGGTATCGAAGTCGGTCATATCTTCTATTTCGGCACCAAATATACCGAATCCATGGGGATCTCGGTCAGCGGTGCTGATGGCAACCAGTTTTTCCCGGAAATGGGGTCGTACGGCATCGGTGTGTCGCGCCTTGTCGGTGCCATCATTGAAGCCAGCCATGATGAGGCCGGTATCATCTGGCCGGACTCGGTCGCGCCTTATCGCGCTGCCATTCTGAGCCTGAAGCCCGGCGATGAAGCCGTGGATGCACTGTGCGAACAGCTCTATGCCGCCGCGCCTGACGCATTTCTTTATGACGATCGCGGCGAGCGTGCAGGCGTGAAGTTCAACGATGCCGATCTGATGGGCCATCCCTGGCAGATGATCGTCGGCCCGCGCGGTGCGAAGGAAGGCAAGGTCGAACTCAAGCGCCGTGCGACCGGCGAACGCTTCGAGCTGACAGTGGAAGAAGCACTTGCGAAGGTGCTGGGTACTGATTCAGCAGGCAAGGACGCCGCCTGATCATGTTCAACCGCTTCGAGCGCGTGGTGGCGGGGCGCTATCTGCGCGCCCGTCGCGGAGAACGCTTCGTTTCCATCATCGCGATTTTCTCGCTCATCGGCATTGCGCTGGGGGTCGCCACCCTCATCATCGTCATGGCGGTCATGAACGGGTTTCGCGCCGATCTGATGGGTCGCGTGCTCGGGCTGAACGGCGATCTGAACATTTTCAGCGCAGGGCACAGCATCACCAATTATCAGGATGATGTGGTCGCCATACGCGAGGTCAAAAACGTCACCCGTGTTACGCCAATGGCGGAAGGGACGGTGCTGATCGATGCCGGGAATTATTCCACAGGCGGCGTCGTGCGTGGCATCATCCCCTCTGACCTGCGCGATCTTCATGCCCTGAGCGATAATATCACCGATGGCAAACTTGCTGATTTCCAGGGCGATGATGCGATTGCCGTTGGCACGACGCTCGCGGCCCGGGCCGGCCTGACGGTTGGCAGCAAGGTCACGCTGCTCTCGCCCAATGGTCGCGCCACGCCTTTCGGGACCATGCCGCGCATAAGGGCCTATCATGTGGCCATGGTGTTCGATGCCGGGGTGAATGATTACGACACCAGTGTCATCCTGATGCCGCTGGACTCTGCCCAGCGCTTTCTGATGATGCCCGATGCGGTATCGCTCATTCAGGTGGCGACGCGTGACCCGCTCGAGGTTACGCCCGTCACCCGCGCCATCGCACAGCGTCTGGATGACCCAAGGCTGCGCGTGATGGACTGGACCCAGAGCAATAACGCGTTTCTGGGTGCGCTGACCGTGCAGCAGAACGTGATGTTCCTCATTCTTACCCTGATCATCCTGGTGGCGGCGTTCAACGTGATCTCTTCCATGATCATGATGGTCAAGGACAAGACGCGCGATATCGCAGTGCTGCGCACATTGGGCGCCAGCCGGGGGGCTGTCATGCGCATCTTCCTGATGTGCGGCGCCTCGGTCGGTGTATCTGGCACGCTGATCGGTTTCGGGATCGGGGTCGTATTCTGCCTGAACATCGAGCGCATCCAGCATGGTGTGGAGCATCTGACCCATACCAGCCTGTTCAACCCGGAATTCTATTATCTCGAACATCTGCCAGCCAAGCTGATCTGGTCGCAGGTCATCGAGGTTATGGTCATGGCGCTTGCCTTGTCTTTCGTCGCAACGCTTTACCCGTCTTGGCGTGCGGCCAAGACTGATCCTATCGAGGCGCTGCGTCATGAGTGAGACCAATCCTGCGGCTGCGCCGGTTCTTTCCCTGAAGGACGTGACGCGTCGTTTTCGCTCCGGCGAAGAGACGCTCGAAATCCTGAAGGGCGCGTCTTTCGATCTGTTCCCCGGAGAGATCGTGGCTCTTGTCGCGCCCAGCGGTACGGGCAAATCGACTCTGCTTCATATTGCCGGTCTGCTGGAGGCCCCGCAGGAGGGCAGTGTGCGCATTGCCGGGCACGACGCGGCCTCCCTGTCAGACACGGCACGCACGCAGATACGACGCGACGAGGTGGGTTTCGTCTATCAGTTCCATCACCTTCTCGCCGAGTTCACGGCACTGGAGAATGTGGTGCTCCCCCAGCATATTGCGGGCGTTTCCCCTCGCGATGCGACAGCACGCGCGACCGATCTTCTGACGCGTTTCGGGCTGGCGCATCGGCTGTATAATCTGCCGGGCAAGCTTTCGGGTGGAGAGAAGCAGCGCGTGGCCATTGCCCGTGCTCTGGCCAACCGACCAAAGCTTCTTCTGGCTGACGAGCCGACCGGCAATCTGGATGTGCATACTTCCGATGCCGTGTTTGACGAGTTGCTGCATGCGGTTCGTAGCGAGAATGTGGGCGCGTTGATCGCGACTCATAACGAGGAGCTGGCGTCGCGTATGGATCGTGTCGTGACCCTGCGTGATGGGCGGATCGTTGAGCGGACCATCGGTACAGCACGAAAAGACGCCGTATCGAACAGCATGTCCGACCATGCCGATTTCGGTTCATGGTGAACGCAAGAAAGAGATGAAGGGGGCGTTCGGGTCTGGTAGACCATGACCCATGTCCCATGCCCCCTTCGTTCATCTTCGTAATCACTCTGCCTATTCGCTGAGCCAGGGGGCGATACGCATACCCGATCTGGTGGCGCTGGCCGCTGAATCCGCCATGCCTGCTGTGGCGTTGACCGATACGGGCAATCTATTCGGGGCGCTTGAGTTCTCGCAGTACTGCACGGGCAAGGGTGTGCAGCCCATCATCGGCTGTCAGCTCGCATTGCCATCGCGCAGCGACAAGCCCGGTGCCCCGTCAGAGCCCATGGTGGCGCTGGCCCGTAATGAGGCGGGGCTTGCCAATCTGCAGTTCCTCTCTTCCGAGGGATTCCTCAAGGGCGATCCTTCCGACCCGGCCATTCTGCTCGAGACTCTCTGCGCTCATGCGGACGGGCTCTTTCTGCTGACTGGCGGGACGCGTGGGCCATTGTTCCGCCTGCTGGCCGAGGGGCAGGAAGATCAGGCCATGACGCTGCTGCGCCGTTTGCAGGAGAGCTTTGGCGCCCATATGGCTGTCGAGCTGCATCGCCATGGTCTGCCTGAGGAGAAAGCCGTTGAGCCCGGCATGATCGCCGCTGCTGACCGCCTTGGCTTGCCTTTGGTCGCCACCAACGAGTGCTTCTTCTCAAAACCTGCCATGCATGAAGCCCATGATGCGCTACTCTGCATTGCGCAGGGACGCACCATGGCGGAGCAGGAGCGCTGGCGCGTCACGCCTGAGCACTGGTTCAAATCTCCCGATGCCATGCGTGCGCTTTTCGCCGATCTGCCGGAGGCCTGCGACAACACGCTCATGATCGCGCAGCGCTGCGCGGTGAAGGTCTCGACCCGTCCGCCGCTCCTGCCTGTCTGTCCCAAGGTGAATGAGGGCGCGACCGAGGAAGAGACATTGCGGGCCATGTCGGAAGAGGGTCTACGCCAGCGCCTGTCCCGTATGGAGGCCGATGACGACACACGCAGACGCTATGAGGAGCGTCTGGAAATGGAACTCGGCATCATCGGGCGTATGGGCTTTCCCGGTTACTTCCTGATCGTGGCCGACTTCATCCAATGGGCGAAGGAACATGATATCCCGGTCGGGCCGGGGCGTGGGTCGGGGGCAGGCTCTCTTGTGGCCTGGGCGCTGACTATCACCGATATCGATCCGTTGCCGTTCAACCTTCTGTTCGAGCGATTCCTGAATCCCGAACGCGTCTCGATGCCTGACTTCGATATCGATTTCTGTCAGGACCGGCGCGACGAGGTGATCCGATACGTGCGCACCGAATATGGTGGCGAGCGCGTGGCGCAGATCATCACCTTTGGTAAGCTTCAGGCGCGCGCCGCCGTGCGCGATGTCGGGCGCGTGCTCGGCCTGCCTTTCGGCATGGTCAACCGCGTGGCGGAGCTGATCCCGAACAACCCGGCCAAGCCTGTCACGCTCAAACAGGCCATCGATGGCGAGCCGCGCCTGCAGGAAATGCGCGAGAACGACGAGGCGCTGCGCCGCCTGATGGAAATCGCGTTGCAGCTCGAAGGGCTCTATCGCCACGCGTCAACTCACGCGGCGGGTGTGGTGATCGGCGATCGGGAACTGGTCGAGCTCGTGCCGCTCTATCGCGATCCCAAGAGCGATATGCTGGTTACGCAGTATAACATGAAATTCGTGGAGCAGGCCGGGCTGGTGAAGTTCGACTTCCTCGGGCTGACCACGCTCACCATTCTCAAGCGTGGGATCAATTTCATCGCGCAACAAGGCATCGAGGTCGATCTGGCCACACTGCCTCTGGACGACGCGCCTACCTATGACATGCTGGCCCGTGGCGATGCGGGCGGCGTGTTCCAGTTCGAAGGCGCGGGCATGCGCGACGTGCTCAAGCAGATGCGCCCGACAAGGCTTGAGGACCTGATTGCGGCTGTGGCGCTCTACCGTCCGGGGCCGATGGCGAATATCCCAGATTACTGCGCGCGCAAACACGGTACCTCATGGGAGCCGCCCCATGAGGAAATTCGCGATATCCTGTCCGAGACCTATGGCATCATGGTCTATCAGGAACAGGTCATGCAGATCGCGCAGAAAATGGCCGGGTACAGCCTTGGCGGCGCCGATCTGCTGCGTCGTGCCATGGGCAAGAAGATCCGCGCCGAGATGGACACGCAGCGCGAGATCTTCGTCAAAGGTGCCACCGGACGCGGGATCACCCCTGAAAAGGCTGCCGAGGTGTTCGACCTCATGGCGCGTTTTGCCGATTACGGGTTCAACAAATCTCACGCTGCCGCCTATGCGCTCGTCTCGTATCAGACGGCTTGGATGAAAGCGAACCATCCGGTGGCGTTTCTTGCCGGATGCATGTCGCTCGCCCGCGAAAAGACGGACAAGCTGGCCTCGCTCTGTCAGGAAGCGCGTCGGATGAAAATCAAGGTGCTTCCCGTCGACATCAATCGCTCGAAGGCTGATTTCTCGCTCGAAAAGCAGGAGGACGGAAGCTGGGCCATTCGCTACGCTCTGGCTGCGGTTAAACGTGTCGGGTTTTCGGCCATGCAGGCCATTGTGGAGGCACGTGGCGACAAGCCCTTTGCCAGTCTTGCCGATCTGGCTGCACGTTGTGATGCCAAGCAGCTCAACAAGATCCAGATTGAAAATCTGGCCAAGGCGGGAGCTTTCGACTCCCTCGACAAGCCGCGTCATATCGTCTTTGCCAGCTCGGAAATCATCATGCGCCGTGCGCAATCCGATGCGCAGGAGGCGGCTTCGGGTCAGATTGGGCTGTTCGGTGCCTCGGCCGAGCCCGAGGAACTGCGCCTGGCCGAAGCCCCATACTGGCCCGAATTCGAACGTCTGGCGGCCGAGGCCGAGGCGATCGGATTCCACATGTCCGCGCACCCGCTGGATGCCTATCGCTCGGTCCTGAAGCGGGCCAATGTGCTGACATCGCAGAATCTCATGACCGCCGCTGAAAACGGGTCTTATCGCGTGCGTATTGCGGGCTGCGTGGTCGACAAGAAGGAGCGCCCTACCAAGAGCGGTAGCAAGATGGCGTGGGTACGCCTGTCCGATGCGACGGGTGGTTGCGAAGTGACCCTGTTCTCGGAAGTGCTGTCGCGTTGCCGCGACCTGCTGGTGGCTGGTCAGGCGGTGATGGTCACGGCCGATCTCAAGCTCGAGGGCGACGCCCTGCGTATCACCGCCAATGACGTGACCGATCTGGAGAAGGCTGCGGCACAGGAAAGCTCGGAGATGCGCGTATGGATCAGCGAGGCGTCAGCGGTGACGAAGGTGCGCGATCTTCTCAGCAGCCAGGGCAGGGGGCGCGGCAAGATCGTGCTGGTGCCAGCCGTGGACGAGACCAAGGCTGTGGAGGTGACCCTGACCGGACACTTCCCGGTCACGCCACGATTGGGCGAACAATTGCGCACCATTCATGGGGTATCGCGCATTGATCATCTTTGAGCGGGTGAGGTGTCCAAGGCGCGACACGATGGGACGACAGCGATCCAGATCATCGCAATCCGCAATAGCTAACCTGCATCGGATCCCGTGTTGTAGCGCAGCTGCACATGGAGCGATGTTTACGGGGGAGCTGTGTTCAACGGTGGGTTTCAAGAGGCGGAGAAATTATGCCTGTGAGCAACCGTACCTCTTCAACCTTGCGCGCGCGATCGCAAGCTGCTGTTCGGTGAAAAGTGTTGACCACGGTGATTGCAGGACAAGGTACTCGACGCTTTTCGTAAGGCCCTCCGTCTGTCCGTGAAGATAGAGCTGGGTAAATCCCTCTGACGGATTGGGTGTGGCCAGCAATCTGTCAGCAGCTTTCTTACCGCCCAACTCCCTGACAAGCTGCAAATATCTGGTTGCTCTGTAAGGTTTCGGAAGCTTGAGCCCCTCGTGATAGATGTTTTCCATTGCCGCGTGAAATTTCTTTTCGAGCATAATCATATTCCCTTCGTGATTAGCTTGGTTCGGCATATCCCCGGGTCGAACAATGTCGTCAGATCCTGACCGTTTGCCTCCGGACGCCAAAGAGCGTCTTGCAATCATCACTCACCTGAGCAGGCGGTGTCCTATAGGGCCCGCCTAAGTTCGCCTGATTTGCGCCGGGGATCAAATTTCCACGCCCTCGCCAGCCTCTCTGATCTTTGCCCAAGCGGCATTACGCAATGGGAGTGATTCGGGCCTGTCGCCTAAGCGTGTGCTGAGGATCGACGGCAATCCCTGCTCTTCTTCCTTGCCTTTTCGAACGAAAAAGGCGATACCGCGCCCGTCTGGCTTTTCTGACGGCATCGTCGGCAGGGGAGTAAGGCAATTCGCACGTATGACGACAGACTCTCTGGTGCCCGTGAAAACGCGCAATGTCATACGGAGGCACAACCAGAAGAACAGGAATTTGCATCATGGCGATGCCTGAATTCACCATGCGTCAGCTGCTCGAAGCCGGCGTTCACTTTGGTCACCACACGCGTCGCTGGAACCCGGCGATGGCACCGTATCTGTTCGGTGTCCGCAACCAGGTTCACATCATCGACCTGCAGCAGACCGTTCCGATGCTCGATCGTGCCCTTCAGGCCGTTCGCAACACGGTGGCCGGTGGCGGTCGCGTGCTGTTCGTCGGCACCAAGCGCGCTGCTGCCGAGCATGTGGCTGAGGCAGCAACCCGCTGCGGCCAGTACTACGTCAACCATCGCTGGCTCGGCGGCATGCTGACCAACTGGAAGACCATCACGGGTTCGATCAAGCGCCTGCGCCAGATCGACGAGATGCTCTCCGGCGACACGCATGGTCTGACGAAGAAGGAAATCCTCGACATCACCCGTGACCGCGAGAAGCTTGAGCGTTCGCTCGGCGGCATCAAGGAAATGGGCGGCCTGCCGGACATCCTGTTCGTGATCGACACGAACAAGGAGAAGCTGGCGGTTGAGGAAGCCAACAAGCTTGGCATTCCGGTTGTTGCCGTCCTCGACAGCAACTCCAACCCGGCTGGCGTGACCTACCCGATTCCGGGCAATGACGACGCCATCCGCGCCATCACCACCTATTGCGACCTCGTGTCGCAGGCCGTGCTCGATGGTATCTCGGCTGAAATGGCTGCTTCGGGTGCCGATTTCGGTGCATCTGAAGAACTGCCGGTCGAGACGGTTGTTGAAGAGACCGCGGCAGAAGCTCCGGCTGAAGCCTGAGATGCGTGCGGGAGATCGTGAGGTCTCCCCAGGCATTCGGAATTTCTGGCGTGCCCGGCTGAAAAGCTGCGGCGCGCCGTTTCGTTCCTAGAGCCTGCCCCGCGCTTTCGGGATGCGGGAAGGGGCTCAGGTTCTTTATTGTGGCGAGCATTGTCATCCGGTCAGCCGATCGGGTCTGACGGGACATTGCTCAAAAGGAGTTTTGAACATGGCGGAAATCACTGCTGCCCTCGTTCGTGACCTGCGCGAGAAGACTGGCGCCGGCATGATGGACTGCAAGAAGGCTCTTACGGAAGCTGCTGGCGACATGGATGCCGCCATCGACTGGCTGCGCGCCAAGGGTCTGTCGCAGGCTGCCAAGAAGTCGGGTCGCACCACGGCCGAAGGCCTCGTGGCCGTTGCTTCGGGCAAGAACAAGGCCGCCATGGTCGAAGTCAATGCCGAGACCGATTTCGTGGGCCGTAACGAAGCCTTCCAGGCATTCGTCGAGTCCGTGGCTCATGCTGCGCTCGATGCCGGTGACGACCTCGACACCCTGTCGCAGGCCAAGCTGCCCACGGGCCGCACGGTTGCCGAAGAACTGACCCACCTGATCGCCACGATCGGCGAGAACATGTCGCTGCGTCGCGCCAAGGTTCTGACCGTTCCTTCGGGCATCGTTGCTTCCTACGTGCACGGCGCGCTGCGTCCGGGCGTTGGCAAGATCGGTGTTCTCGCTGCTGTCGAAGCGCCGTCGGAATCCGAAGCCCTGCTGACACTGGGCCGCCAGATCGGCATGCATGTTGCCGCAACGCGTCCGGCTGCTCTGGAAGTTGCCAGCGTCGATCCGGAAGCTCTGGAGCGTGAGCGCCAGGTTCTGATCGAGCAGGCTCGTGAATCCGGCAAGCCAGAAGCCATCATCGAGAAGATGATCGAAGGCCGCATCCGCAAGTTCTACGAGGAAGTCGTTCTTCTGGAGCAGGTCTGGGTGCACGATGGCGAGACCCGCGTGTCCAAGGTTGTCGAGAAGGCCGGCGCCAAGCTGATTGCTTTCGAGCGCTTCCAACTCGGCGAAGGCATCGAGAAGGAAACCAGCGACTTTGCTGCCGAAGTGGCCGCTGCCGCTGGCGCCTGATCGGTCCTACGATCACGGGATTGGTTGCAGCACATGAATTTCGAATGTGCTGCAATCGTCCTCTCCGCCCGGCGCTACGGCGAGGGCGGAGCTGTGGTCCATCTCTTCACGGAAGAGTATGGACGCATTGCCGGTCTGGTGCGTGGCGGCTCGTCACGACGTCAGGCCGCGCTCTGGCAGCCGGGTAATCTGATACTCGCCCGTTATGCCTCCCGCCTATCCGATCAGCTCGGGCATTTGAGCGGTGAAATGGTTCAGGAAACAGCCGTCAGGCTACTGGACCGCCCTCTGCAACTCGCTCTGGTTCAGTCAGCCGCCGAACTGGCTGATGCTGCCTTGCCGGACCGCGAGCCTCATCCTGATTTCTTTCTCCAGACCGTGCGCGATCTCGCGGCCTTCTGTGTGCTGTCCGACCCCGCTCCGGTGGTGGATTATGTGCGCTGGGAAACCGCGCTGCTGGCGACGCTGGGTTACGGGCTGACGCTCGATTGCTGTGCCATTTCAGGCGCGACGACTGATCTCGCCTTTGTCTCACCGCGAACGGGACGCGCTGTAAGCCGCGATGCCGCCGGGCAGTGGGTCGATCGTCTCCTGCCACTGCCTCATTATCTGACCCCGCAAGGGGGTGAGGATGACGGCGATGATCCGGCTCTGTGGGCTGAGGGGCTGGCATTGACGGGGCATTTCCTCTCACGCCATCTTTTCGGCTCCCAGCACAAACCTGTCCCCGGTGCGCGCGAGCGTCTGGAGATGCGTGTCAGGGCACTGGCGGATGCACGTGAGGCCGTGCAGGAAAATCCCCCGGCATAGGTGTTCGGGCTCCGCGAAGCGCCGGGGCCCTGTCGATCAGATAATCGAATATCATGTGGGGCAAGGTCAGAGCGGCCAGAAGCTGGAACGTGACAGCCACCAGTTTTGGTGCCGACTGTCCTGCGTAGAACGGTACCATGACGGCCCCGATGCTTAACGAGGCAAATGTGAGCGGCAGGCTGCGATAGAATGCTTCACCCGGTGAGCCGAGGCGGCTCCAGCGAGAGTCAGCGACGAGTGATGCGATATGCGCCGGTGCGTGCTGGAACACGAAATAGATCATGAACGCTTGCAGCGGCGGCAACAACGCGAACGGGACAATCAGCCCGAACAGCGACCATAAGCGCCTCATACGCGTCGCGGGAGGACTGACGCCTAGCCACGCGCTGGCGCAGAGGGCCCAGACGGGAAACAGAACGATCAGCCATGATGGCGGTGAGGCAAGATGAGCAGGCGGCGCCATGGCACTCAGCAGCGCCGCCGTGGCTTCTGGCTGGAATACGGAGGGGAGGATCAATGGCGCCCCCCCAAGGACAAACCCGGCAAACATTGAAGAACCGTTGTCGCGCATCTCACCGCCAAAATGCCAGACGGACAGAGCCAGAAACAGATTGAGCGTGACCAACGGCTCGATATGCCAGGCGATGAGCACGAGCCCGACAAGCGCGAGATAAGGCAACGCAAAAACAGGAAACCAGAGATACCCGAGAGGGGGCCGAAGCGCTTGTCGTGCCATCTCTCCATCAAGCGCGCCATGTGGCAGACCGAAAATGATAATGGTGGCGAGACTGATCAGCACATTATCGGTGAGGATTGCGGCACCGGCGCAAATTCCCGCACAGCCCCAATAGAGCGGGGCAAAGAAATCGCGTGGCCCGGTCAATTTCATAAATGTCACGCCGGGCCAGACATCATCAGACCGTGGTCAGTTTACGGTCATCGGACAGGCTGAGGAAGCCGAACCCGACTTTCGCCAGAACGTCCGTGATGGCGATAATGAGCACGCTTGCCGAATCCGGTACAATTCCAAACCCATCTGGCGAGAGAGCGAGAATGATCGGGTATACCATCCAGAGCACCGAAAGGATGGTTGCGCTGCGGATATAGGCCGTCTGCACTTCAGGCCGCTCGAGGCGGTTGGCCTGAAGCTGCGAGACCCAGATGACATAATACACACCCAGAAACGCCACACAGGAAAGCACGAACCAGATCCAGCGGCTGACCACATTCTCCGAAGCACTGAAGGCGAAGGCGGTGATGATCATGATCACATCCGCAGCGACTGCGCCGAGCAGCAGATCGGCACGCTTGCGGCCGCGGAACATCCCAAGAAACCCGAGACCGACAAGCAGAAGCGGGGTTGTAAACACCCAGTCGATATAGCGGCCGAACCAGAAGATGCGGGTCGTGCTGGCGGCGCCTGCGAGTGTGGCGTCCGTCGGCAGGAGCACTGCGCCCTGGCCTGTCGCCATGGCGACATACAAACAGCCCGCAATGATGGGGACGATACCGTGAGCAAGGCTCATAACCCCTTCGGTTTCGGTACGACGTTTGCCAAGCAGCAGCAGCGCCGTCCCACCGGCAAACATGATCAGGGCCGTCAGCCAGAGAACTGTCAGGGTCATTATCGCTGTCTTTCACGAGATGAGGAGAGCGATGAACGGTGCCTGACACATAAAGTTGTAATTCGTCTGCCTTGACAGCCATATTTATCGGACCTTATCGCGCTCAGGCCTTTCTCTGGGCAGATGACGCAGAGGCGGCCATTCGCCGAAGCGTGCCACACAGGACCGGGAACAAAAACGGGGTATTTGCACTGGACAGGCCGCGCCGCGCCGCCTTATCTGCCCTGAAACGAAAGGGCGTGGCATGAGTCAGGATCTGGCAGGACATATCGAGGATACCAAACTCGCAGACGCACTGAGCGAGCGCTATATTGCCTATGCCATGTCGACCATCATGGCGCGTTCGTTGCCCGATGTGCGCGATGGCATGAAGCCTGTGCATCGGCGCATCCTCTACGCCATGCAGCAGCTCAAGCTGGACCCGACGGCGGGTTTCAAGAAATGCGCCCGCGTCGTGGGTGACGTGATCGGTAAGTTCCATCCCCATGGCGACGCCGCCGTGTACGAGGCTCTGGTCCGCCTCGCCCAGGACTTCGCGGTGCGCTATCCGCTTGTCGAAGGCCAGGGCAATTTCGGTTCGATTGACGGCGATAACGCAGCCGCCATGCGTTACACGGAGTCCCGGCTGACCGCTGTGGCCAAGGCCCTTCTGGAAGGTATCGAGGATGATGCGGTCGATTTCCGTCCGACCTATGACAATGAAGATGCCGAGCCCGTGGTCCTGCCCGGCGCTTTTCCGAACCTGCTGGCCAATGGCGCGGCCGGGATTGCGGTTGGCATGGCCACCAGTATTCCCCCGCATAACGCCGCCGAGATCTGTCGCGCTGCACGTCATCTGATCGAGAACCCGCAGGCGCCTGTCGAGGCGCTGATGCAGTTCATGCCGGGACCTGACTTCCCCACAGGTGGCGTGCTGATTGAAGACCCGGCCAGCATGGTCACGGCTTACGAGACCGGACGCGGCAGTTTTCGTACCCGCGCACGATGGGAGGTCGAACAGGGACGTTTTGGTACCTGGACCGTGATCGTGACCGAGATTCCCTATCAGGTGCAGAAATCGCGCCTGATCGAGCAGATCGCGGAGTTGATGGAGCAGAAGAAGCTGCCGCTCCTTGCCGATATACGCGACGAAAGTACGACAGATATCCGCCTGATCCTCGAACCCAAGACCAAGGGGATCGAGCCGGAAGTGCTGATGGAAACCCTCTTCCGGGTCACCCCGCTGGAGAGTCGTTTCAGCCTGAACATGAACGTGCTGGACGCCAATCGCGTGCCGCGGGTGATGGGGCTGCGTGAGGTCATCCAGTCATGGCTGGACCATCGCGAGATCGTTCTCGTTCGCCGTTCGCAGCATCGTCTGAACGCGGTTGAGCGCCGTCTGGAAATCCTTGAAGGGTTTCTGGCCGTTTATCTCAATCTCGATGAAGTTATCCGCATCATTCGCGAAAGCGACGAGCCCAAGCCCGAATTGATGCGTGTGTTCAGCCTGACGGATCTGCAGGCCGAATATGTGCTGAATATGCGCCTGCGCTCACTGCGTCGTCTTGAGGAGATCGAGATACGCAAGGAGCGTGATGCGCTTCTCAAGGAGAAATCCGGGCTCGAAGGATTGCTGGGCAGTGAGCGCAAACGCTGGACCCGTATCGGCAAGGAACTTGACGCGACAGCCGCCAGCTTTGGCGAGGGCGCCCTTGGCACCCGACGCACCCAGATTGCGGCACCGCCCGCACCGATCGATTTGAGTGCCGCCATACAGGTCGATCGTGAGCCCCTGACCGTGCTCCTCTCACGTGAAGGCTGGGTGAGGGCCGTGAAGGGACATGGGATCGACCCCGAGAGCCATAAGTTCAAGGAGGGTGATGCGTTCGGACTGTCGCTCGAGTGTCAGAGCACCGATCGTCTCTGTATTCTCGTGAGTGGCGGCCGAGCCTTTACGCTCAAGGCGGCTGATCTTCCGCGTGGGCGTGGCTTCGGGCAGCCCATTCGCGTTCTGGTCGATCTGCCTCAAGACGAGGATATCGTCTCTTTCTTTGTGATCGATGAGTCCGGCCGTCACGTTCTGGCCAGCGAAAGCGGACGCGGCATGATTGTGCGTGACGCCGATATGGCCGCTGAAAAACGGACGGGCAAACAGGTCCTGACGCTGCGTGACGGTGACCGCGCCGGGTTCTGCGTGGCTGTCACTGGTGATCAGATCATCACCATGGGCAGCAACCGCAAGGCGCTATCCTTTGCCCTTGATGCCTTGCCCGAAATGACAAAGGGCATGGGTGTCACGATCCAGAAGCTCCCGCCGGGTCAGCGCATCGTCGATCTGCGGGTCTTTGCCTCGGAAACAGGTCTGGTCTGGCATGAGGGGCAAAAGCCACGCAGTGACGCCGATCTCGCGTCGATTGTCGGCAAACGAGCGGATCAGGGCAAGGCTGCCCCGCAATGGATGACCCGCAAGCCCGTGACCAGAAGCTGAGTTCTCAGGCGGCCCCGGCGGAAGGGATGTCGTCTTTCGGGCTCGATACCGCGATTGTCGGTGTCGAGGACCCTGCAGAGGGCGCGCCTGCCAGTCGGTGCCAGTGCCCGTTGCGAAGAATTTCCGCCGGGTTGAAGCGTGATTTATAGCCCATCTTCGTGCTGCCTGGCACCCAGTAGCCGAGATAGAGATAAGGCTTGTTGCGTCGGGCCGTCTCGGCAATCAGCCATAGAATGGATGCCGTTCCGTAGGAGCGATGGGTCTCTGCCGGGTCATAGAACGTGTAGACCGCCGAGAGACCGTCAGAGAGCATATCGACAAGAGACACGCAGACCAGACGACCATCGCGTGAGCGGAACTCGAACAGACTGGTTTCGACCGGGCTGGTCTCGACCATCGACTGATAATCATCGAGCCCCATGAGGGCCATATCACCATCGCCATGACGATGCGCCTGATAGGCCCGGAACAGGGCGTATTGTTCCTCGGTTGCGACGATGGGGCGCTCAGTCACAACAAGATCGGCGTGGTCCCGGCGCACCCGGCGCATGGTGCGATCCGGCACGAATTCCGCGACAGGAAGCCGGATCGGGATACAGGACTGGCAACCATGGCAGACAGGGGCATAGACAATGCCGTGGCTGCGCCTGAAACCGGCACGGGACAGGCGATCGTGAAGCTGGTCGACATCACTGCCGGTCAGCTCGGTCATGACCTTGCGCTCCGTCCTGCCGGGGAGATACGGGCAGGGCGACGGCTCTGTCGTGTAGAAGAGCTGGGGACGATGAGCTGACATAACCATCCTTTCTCTCCTCTGCCTGAAAACGCTTGATAGTGACGCCCCCCCTGCACGGGAGGGCCATCGATTGCGTAAGCCTGACTGTCCTGACCGTCGGTTGCTGCCTGCGGACCTCGCATTCCGGTCCGGTGCCACAGGGCGTTTCGGTCCTATCCGGACAGGCCAGCACCGGCCTTGCTTCAGACCCTTGTCCAACCGGTATCCTGACCCGGCAGGACAGACGCGCCGTGAAAACGCTGCGCACGCTTTTTCGAGCGGCTCAGCAACATTCCTTGTGGCTAGCCCAAAGCCTTGCACACCGAGTCCGGACGGATCTGGCCCACGATCACCCTCTCATATTTTACGATGATTTTTCCGGTTGCAAGATGTCTCTCTTTGAATTCCGGACGAATACGCTAACGTTATGAGAAATGAGCTGGCCCATTACCCTCCTTGACGCCTTCCTGATCCTGCTTCGGCTCGGTCTTGCTGTTGCAGTCACTTTGCATGTTCTGCGGACGAAACAGAACACGGCGGCCTGTGCCGGCTGGATCGGTGTGAGCTGGCTCATGCCGATTTTCGGCGCGTTGCTCTATCTGATGTTCGGTATCAATCGTGTCAGGCGTCTGGCGCGACGTCTGGTGAGTGACCATCACTGGCGGGGGCGGGGCCCGGCCTTTCATGCCCGCCAGCGTATGGAGGGGGATTTCGCCCCCTTGGCGCGGATGATCGGCAAGCTGACCGAGCGGCCCCTGCTGGGCGGCAATTCCGTCGATTGCCTTCATGATGGCGACAACATCTATCCGCGCATGCTGCAGGACATTGCCTCGGCACAAGTCTCGATTCTGCTGTGTTCCTATATTTTCAGGGCAGATAGAATCGGGGAGCAGTTTGTGGATGCCCTGGTGGCAGCGCAGGCGCGGGGTGTCGCGGTGCGTGTGCTGGTTGACGGTATCGGGGGCGGGTATTTCCGCAGTGGCATTCACAAGGCCTTGCGCGTGCGTGGAGTCCCTTGTGAGCGGTTCATGCACTCGCTTCTTCCGTGGAAAATGCCATTCATCAATCTGCGCAATCACCGCAAAATTCTGGTTATCGATGGGCGTACCGGGTTTATGGGCGGCCTGAATATCGGTGAGGAGAACCTGCGGCGCCTGCGAATCAAGCATCCGGTGGCGGATACGCATTTCCGGCTTAAAGGGCCGATTGTTCATCAACTAACCGAAGCCTTTGCGCGTGACTGGTCTTTTACCTGCGGTGAAGAGCTTGACGGTAAGATCTGGTTTCCCGAGCTTGACCGGGCCGGTGATATCCCGATGCGTATCGTGACATCCGGGCCGGATAACGATCTTGAGAAGATCGAATTCTCCATGCTGCAGGCGATTGCCCTGTCACGCCGCGCGGTTCGCCTGATGACGCCGTATTTCCTGCCCAATGAGCGTTTGGTATCGGAGCTTTGCCTTGCAGCCCTGCGTGGTGTGCAGATCGATATCATCTTGCCACGTCGCAGCAATCATAGGCTGATCGATTATGCCCGCGATGCCAGTCTTGCACCGTTCCTGAAGGCAGGGTGCCATGTCTGGATGAACAGGCCACCCTTCAATCACGCCAAGCTGCTTGTCGTTGATGAAGAATGGTCCTTTGTCGGTAGCAGCAATATCGATGCGCGCAGCCTGCGTCTGAATTTCGAGATCAATCTCGAAATCTACAGTGCGTCGGTGGCGCAGTCTCTCAATAGTTTCATGGAACGGCATAAGGCGGGACGGCTCACGCATCACGCGCTCGACAGCCTCAGCGCCTGGCGCAAAACGCGTAATGCTGCCGTCAGATTGTTCATGCCCTATCTGTGAGCGCCTTGACCTGCCGGCGATCTGCCAGTCGCTGAAAGAAGGCGCGGTGCCTGTCGGGCGCATCGAGCCGTAGTGTTACCGTAATAGGGTGATGGTCCGAACTGCGATTGGGCAGAACACCGGCATTGAGGGGTGTCATGCCACGCACCAGACAGCGGTCGATCCGTATCGGCAGCATGTCGGCCATGCGATGCGTGGGGGCTCTTGGGCCAACATCGCGAAAACCGGGGAGCAAGGTCGGCCCGACAAGATTGAAGTCGCCCATGACGAGCGCCCGATGGCGCAGGATCGGCGCGATACGGCGAAGCTGACGGCGATTCAGGATCTGCCCGTGAGACAGGTGCACGTTTGCGATCGAGAATGACCCGAAATCGATGAGCTGTGCCGTGCGCTTGACCATCAACCCCGATGGCAGGGCGCAGGAGACCGGCGGTCGTGCGAAGGGAAAGCGGCTCCAGCACGCAGTGCCGTGGATGCGGTCGGGCAGAGGAATTCGCGCGTAATGTCCGCCCAGTATGGTGGGCAGCCTGTCGAAACTGCTCACGGCCTCCTGCATCAGAAAGATATCGGGCTGGAAGGTGCGTGCCAGTTCGACGACCTCATCGAGCGGGGCCCCCACGGCGCGGAGCAGATTCCAGCTCAGGATGGTAAAATTCTGGCCAATACCGGGGACAGTGCGATCAGCTAAATGGGCAGGCGGGGCGTCGTGGGTCAAAGACGGATTCATTGAAGCATTTTCTTTTCTGTCTGATAGGCGCCACGCGCGAATTCAGTTGTCAGAGTATAGCCGACGCCCAGCAGGACCGGACCCAGAAAAATACCCAGTCCGCCCAATGTGACCACGCCGCCCAGCACACCGAGTACGGTCAGAAGATAGGGAAGCTGCGCCCCTCTGGCGATGAAAGCGGGCCGGATGATGTGATCGGCCCCTGAGATGAACACGATGCCATAACCCGCGAGAAACAGGCCCCAGCCGAGATGATGATGAAGGGCCAGCCAGATGGCGGCAGGTGCCCATACCAGCGGGGCACCGACCGGAAAAACCGCCACAAAGGCCGCGACACCGCCGAGCAGCACCGGGGCAGGTACGCCCGAGATGAACAGGCCAATGGAGGTGAGCACGCCCTGAACGATGGCGGTACCGAGAATGCCGTAGACCGTGCCCCGTATGACGCTGCCGATGATGGTGATCAGACGATCGGCATAGGTGCCGGTGATGCGGGTCAGGACAGCCGTGATGACACGCCCCAGCGAATCACCACTGATCCAGAAAAACAGGGCGATAAAGAGCGCCATGACCAGTTCGGCCAGGCCGCTCGCCATCTGCATCAGGGCCTTGAGGGTATAACGGGCGATCTGCCCGGCATAGGGATGAAGGGCCTCGCCCACGCCGCGGACGTCATGGCTCCAGTGTTGGTAGGCATTGGTCAGCTGTGGGCCGATGCCGGGAATCGTGGCCAGCCAGTCCGGCGCCGGATGGGTACGCCCAAGGGCTTCGATTTCGGTGTTGATGCCGCCGATGATCAGCGGGAGATCCGCAATGCCGGTCGAGGTAAGGAGCGCGAGCGGCATGACAATGGCAATGGCGCTACCGACCATCATGACCACAGCGGCCAGAGGCGGGCGCATGTGGCGGCGCAGGCGCTTGAACAGGGGCCATGTCGTGAAAGTGAGAATCGCGCCCCACAGGATGGCGGAAAGGAAGGGCCACAGCACCACGCCGCAACCATAAGCGACCCCCAGAAGGAGCATTCCCAGCATGATGCGTTCGGTTGTCACCTAATCTCCCCCGGCTGTGGCCGTCGCCAGTTGACCACGAGGTCATTCCGGCTGCTATCGTGCGGTTCCTGATCCGTTTTTGCGATCCCCGTCAGGCCGGGACATGCCTGATCCATCATGTGCAGGAGCGTGCCATCCATGACGATACCCCCCCTGATCAATGCACAGGCCCTGATGTCGCTTCCTCCCGGCCGGTATCGCTATCTCGATGCCTCGGCTCTCCTTCCCGGGCAGGACGGTGACCCGGAAGCAGACTTCCATAAACTAGCGCTTCCCGGGGCAAATCGTTTCCGTATCAACGACATATGTGATCGCTCGGACCCGCTCCCCCATACCGTACCCGGTGCGGCCACATTTGCGCAGGCCATGATGGCACTGGGCATAGGCTCCGATACGGGACTGGTTTTCTATGACCGCAAAGGAAGTATCGGCGCCTGTCGGGCTCACTGGATGGCCTCACTGTTCGGGCACGAGTCTGTGCATGTTCTTGACGGTGGCTTGGCAGCGCTCGAGGCTCTTGGTCTTGCGCCCGACGCTGCGCCGGCTCCGGCGGCACCCTGCGAGCAGCCTTATCGACCGCGCACCCGCTATGCGCTCCTTGCAGGCAAGGGCGATGTGCTCGACGCGCTCGATGACCCTGACCGCGTAATCCTCGATGCACGCAGTGCAGTGCGTTTCCATGCCCGAACAGCCGAGCCACGGCCCAACATGCGCGGTGGGCATATGAGGGGCGCGGTGAACCTGCCCTTTACCGAGGTGCTGGACCCCCACGGCTGCTTTCTGCAGCCTGAGGCGCTGGTCGAGCGTTTCGCGGGCTGTGCCATAGGCTCGCGTCGGGTCATCACCAGTTGCGGGTCGGGTCTGACCGCCGCAACGCTGACCATGGCCTTGCGTGTGGCCGGGCTGGCGCCAGGGCAGCTTTATGATGGGTCATGGGCCGAGTGGGGAAGCGATCCTGCCACCCCCATTGAGACCTGACAGGAGAAACAAGAGAGTGGAAAACACCGCCAAGCAGGTCACTTCCGGCTGGAAGCGCCTGTCCTCACTACTGGTACAGGGAGGGCGACCTGAGCCCACCCCGCCCGAGGGGGCCTATGTCAATGCGCCGGTGACGAGGGGCTCGACCGTCCTTTTTCCCTCATTGGACGCGATGCGGGAACAGGGGCTGCGCAGCCATGAGCATGAACTGATCTATGGAGCGATGGGCTCGCCCGTTCAGCATGAGCTTGAAAAGCTTCTCGCGCTGATTGAAGGCGGGACCCATACGCAGGTCGTCTCCTCGGGGCTGGCGGCCTGCACCCTGCCTCTGCTCGCCTTCCTGAGTTCTGGTGATCACCTGCTTCTGCCCGACTCGGTCTATGGGCCCACACGCCGTTTTGCCGGCACCATGCTGGCGCGTATGGGGATCGAGACCACCTATTATGCGCCCCTAGCGGATGAAGAGACCCTGATCGGGCTGATGCGAGAGAATACGCGTGTCGTGTTTGCCGAGAGCCCGGGCAGCCACACATTCGAGGTGCAGGACGTTCCCATGCTGGCACGTGTGGCCCATGAGCATGGTGCGCTGCTTATGCTCGACAATACCTGGGGGATTGGCATTTTCCAGCCTTTCCGCCATGGGGTGGACGTCTCCATCCAGGCGCTGACGAAATATCCCGCCGGACATTCCGATGTGATTGCCGGCGCGATCACAGTGGCAGATGGCGCACTCTGGAAGACACTGCGCGATTCCGCCATTCAGATTGGCCAGCTGGCCGGACCGGATGAATGTTGGCTAACCCTTCGCGGGCTCCGCACGATGGCGGTGCGGCTTGAGCGTCAATCAGCTTCGGCTTTGCTGGTGGCGCAATGGCTGCGTGGCCGACCGGAAGTGGCGCGTGTGCTGCATCCGGCGTTCGAGGAATGTCCCGGCCATGAATTCTGGCGACGCGATTTTGAGGGGGCAAGTTCGCTTTTCGGTGTGGAGTTGCGCGCCGATCTGTCTGTCGCGGCCATGCGGGACATGATTGATGCGCTGGCCCTGTTCGGCATCGGCGCGTCCTGGGGCGGATATGAAAGCCTCGTTTTGCCAACGACGGGGGGCGTGCGCCGCTCGCTGCCCAACGCCATGCCTGAGGGGCCAAACTTCAGACTGCATATCGGGCTCGAAGACCCCAACGACCTCATTGCAGATCTTGAAGGGGGACTCGAAGTGCTCCGCGCTTCACTGGCGGGGTAAGGCGCGGCTCTAGCGCATCCTGAAACCGAGCGCCTCGCGCAGATGCGGGGCGCCGACATCTGTTGCGTGGTCGAGATCGGCAACGCTGCGTGCTACGCGCAGCAGGCGTGTAAGCCCGCGGGCTGAAAGGCGCAGCCTGGTACCCGCCTCACTGACAAGATGGCGTGCCTCCGGCGTCAGAACGATATCCTGAGCTGCCACCTGCGCGTTGGGGACTCCTTGACGCGCAATCTGAAATTGTCTTGCTTTCACGACGCGGGCGCGCACGGTGGCACTATTCTCGCCTGCCGGTGCGGTAATCATGTCGAGGGGCGAGACCGGGGTGACGAACAAGGAAAGATCGATCCGGTCGAGCATGGGGCCGGAGAGGCGGGAGAGATACTCCTCGCCGCATTGAGGAGCCTTTCGGCAGGCGCGCTCAGCATCGCCCAGATAGCCGCACCGACAGGGATTCATGGCCGCGATGAACTGAAAACGCGAGGGATAGAGCACGGTCTGTCTGGCTCGTGCCACCGTGATCGCGCCCGTCTCCAGAGGCTGACGCAGGGATTCGAGGCAGCTTCGCGAAAATTCCGGCAGTTCATCGAGAAAGAGAACGCCATTATGGGCAAGGCTCACTTCGCCCGGGCGGGATCGTGAGCCCCCGCCGACAAGCGCGGGCAGGGTAGTCGAGTGATGCGGCGCCCTGAAAGGCGGTTGGGTAATCAGGGTACTCCCGCTGGCCTGACCGCCCAGACTGTGAATCCGGCTGCACTCAAGTATCTGTTCATGCGTCAGATCGGGAAGGATAGAGGGTAGGCACTGCGCAAGCATGGATTTACCAGCACCCGGAGGCCCTGACATCAGCAGGGAATGCGCCCCGCAAGCCGCGATCTCAAGGGCGCGTCGCCCCATATCCATGCCCTTGACCAAAGCAAGATCGTTCAGCGGCGCTGAGCGCGCCACAGGTTCGAGTTCGGGGGAGGGCAATACATGCTCGCCGTTGAAATGCGACAGCAGGGCGCGCAATGTGTCGGGGGCAAGGATATCGAGCGTGTCGCTCGCCCATCGTGCCTCCTGTGCCTGGGGGCGGGGGCAGATCAGGCCAAGCTGATGCCGGACTGTCTCGAGTGCGGCAGAAAGCACGCCACCCGTCGCCTGCAGGCGTCCGTCAAGCGAGAGTTCGCCAATGGCGCTGTAAGCCGCCACGGCCTCATGCGACAGGATACCCATGGCCGTCATGATGGCCAGAGCAATCGGCAGGTCGAAATGCGAGCCTTCCTTGGGCAGATCGGCCGGAACCAGATTGATCAGGATACGCTTGGGGGGCAGGGCGAGTCCGAGTGCTGCCAGGGCAGCGCGGACGCGCTCGCGTGATTCACCGACTGTCTTGTCGGGCAGGCCAACGATGATGAAGGCGGGCAGGCCAGAGGCGATCTGGATTTCGACCGTGACCGGGATGGCATCGATGCCCGCAAAGGCAAAACTCTGGATACGGGCAATGGAAGAGGATGAAGCGGTCACCGGCACCAACGAATGATCAGGAACAGGTGAATCTGTTCCTGATCATTATTAGTGCAGTGTTAATAATTCATCAAATTACTTCAACGCTGATAGATCAGACGCGCGCGCATCGTGCCCTTGAGCTCGCGGAGGCTGTTGAGCAGGCGGTTATCAAGTTCCGAGTCGGGGCTCGCATCGGTCTCGACCACAACATAACCGACCTCGCCATCGGTCTGCAGGTATTGAGCAACGATGTTGCAGTCTTCGCTGGAGAAGATCTCGTTGATCTGGCGCATGATGCCGGGGCGGTTTTCATGCACATGCATGAAGCGCGTACCACGCGGACGTTCGGGCAACTGCACCGGAGGGAAATTGACAGCGCCCAGCGTCGAGCCGACATCGGAATATTCCACAAAGCGCTTGGCGACTTCCACGCCGATACGCTCCTGCGCTTCCATGGTCGAGCCACCGATATGCGGTGTGAGAATGACGTTGGGCAGTCCCTGAAGGGGGGAGACAAAGCTCTCGCCTGCGCCTTTCGGCTCCTTGGGGAATACGTCCACACCGGCACCCATGAGGTGCCCGTCACGCAGGGCAGCAGCGAGGGCATCGATATCGACCACAGTGCCGCGTGCATTGTTGAGCAGGATGGAATTGGGCTTCATGGCGCGGATTTCGGCCTCGCCAATCATGTCCTTCGTCTGCTCCGTCTGCGGAACATGCAGGCTCACGATATCCGACTGGGCGAGAAGCTCATTGAGCGTGGCAACCGGTGTGGCATTGCCATGCGGAAGCTTGTCCACCGTATCGTAATAGATCACGCGCAGGCCGAAAGCCTCGGCCAGAACGGAAAGCTGCGAACCGATCGAGCCGTAGCCCACGATGCCGAGCGTCTTGCCGCGCACTTCCCACGCGTTCACAGCCGATTTGTCCCAGCCGCCTGCGTGGCATTGCTCGGAGCGCGAGGGGATACGGCGCAGCAGCATGACGATCTCGCCCATGACGAGTTCGGCCACGGAGCGCGTGTTGCTGAAGGGAGCGTTGAAAACCGGAATACCTGCCATGCGTGCCGCGTTGAGATCGACCTGGTTGGTGCCAATGCAGAAGCAGCCGATTGCCATGAGTCGGTCGGCCGCCTCGATCACGGGGGCGGTGAGCTGTGTCCGTGAGCGGATGCCCACCATGTGCACACCCTTGAGTGCTTCTGTCAGAGCCTCGCCCTCAAGCGCGGTCTTGAGGCACGTTACCTGCTTGTAGCCCTGCGCGGCGAGATGCTGGGCGGCGCTTTCATGAATACCTTCGAGCAGAAGGATGCGAATGCGGTCTTTGGGGAGAGAAAACGAGGCTTCCATGTCGGCTCCTGTCAGCAGCGCAAATCCGAAACGCGGTGCTAGCTCATACGTGGTTCAGGGGGAAGGGCGAAGGCTCGCGATGGCCTTGGGCAGAAGCGCCTTGTCACCACAGGCCAGAACAGTCCCATCGCTTTCAAGCGTAAGGGGTGCGCCCTGCCAGTCCGTCACAATGCCGCCTGCGCCGTTCACAACGGGAACCAGAGCAGCCCAGTCCCACGGTTTCATGGTACATTCCGCAATCAGGTCAATCTGCCCGAGTGCCAGCAGACCATAACCATAGGCATCGCCACCCCAGCTTGTGCGACGTGCAGCTTTCTTGAGCTGTGCAAAACGCTGGTCATAAGGGGCTATGAGCATATCGGGCGAAGTGCATGACAGCTCGGCGTCACCAAGCGTCGGGCAATTCCGGGTACCTGCAACGCCGGGAAGAGTGGCGGATTCAAAGACGGTCTCACGTCCGGCAACGCCAACCCAGCGCTCATGGGTAAAGGGCTGATCGATCACGCCCAGCACAGGCATTCCCTTGTGGAAAAGGGCAATGAGTGTCGCAAAACTCGGCCTGCCGGTGATGAAGGCGCGTGTGCCATCTATGGGGTCCAGTACCCATATGTAATCCCCCTCATCACCGGAGAAACCATATTCCTCGCCCAGAATGGCATGGTCGGGATGGGCCTGCCTGATGAGGTCGCGCATGGCAGATTCTGCCTCGCGATCGGCACGCGTGACGGGAGATTCGTCGCTCTTGTCATCCACATCCAGACCAGCGCGGAAATGGGGTGTGATCGCCTGACCCGCGTGATCGGCACAGAGCCGTGCAGTTTGCAGGCAGGCATCGAGATCGGGCGGAAGCGTCATGGCGGTAACTCACAATCCGTAAATCAGCCCTGAGCGGGCAGCGCAGCGTCGAACAATCTGAAGGCATATCCGGCAGTGCGGCCACGATCGCAAGGGCACATGAGGGCTGAACGACAGTATCGGACCGAAAAACGATATTTTTAGCCATGATGGCGATGAATCTTTACAGGCTGACGCAATGAAAACGCGCAGCCTGCAAGGAAAGATTGACGCGTCATGGGGGGTGCGGCATGTCTGGCCTCGCGCTGCGGCCCTTCACAAGACAAGCGGAAAGCCTGCCTCATTCCCATGAATCCCATCATCGTCATTCCATCGCGTCTTGCCTCGACGCGCTTGCCAAACAAGCCGCTGGCAGAGATCGACGGCAAGCCCATGATTCTACAGGTGGCGTTACGGGCGCTCGCATCAGGCCTTGGCCCTGTGCTTGTTGCCTCTGGCGATCAGGCCATTCTCGATGCCCTGTCTGGCCATGATGTGGCAGGCGTCCTGACCGATCCGGCCCTGCCCAGCGGATCTGACCGCGTTCATGCTGCCCTGCAAAGCCATGATCCGGAGGGGCGTCATGATGTGGTGATCAATCTGCAGGGTGATCTGCCTCTGATTGCGCCGCACAGCCTCTCTGCCGCCTTGCGCCCGGTGGCTGAAGGTTTCGATATCGGTACGCTGGTTGCGCCGGTAGAGACAGAGGAAGAGGCGCGACGGGCCTCCGTCGTCAAGGCCGCCTGCGCTTTCGCGTCGGGTGCAAGCGTAGCGCGTGCGCTTTATTTCTCCCGGCAGCCGATCCCCTGGGGTGACGGCCCGCTCTGGCATCATGTCGGGGTCTATGCCTGGCGGCGTGAGGCGCTGGCGCGGTTCGTGGCGCTGGCGCCTTCGCCTCTCGAGCGTCGTGAGTCGCTTGAGCAATTGCGGGCGCTTGAGGCGGGTATGAGCATTGGCTGCGCCTCTATTGCCGAGGCGCCGCTCGGGGTCGATACGCCCGAGGATCTTGTACGCATACGTCAGGTGCTTGCAGCATGACCCACACAATTGCTTTTCAGGGGCGTCCCGGCGCTTATTCCGATCTTGCCTGCCGCACGGCGCGACCGGGCTGGAAAACCCTGCCATGCCCCAGCTTTCAGGCGGCGATCGATGCCGTGCGCGAGGGACGGGCAACGCTTGGCATGCTGGCTTGCGAAAATTCGCTCGCGGGCCGTGTTCCCGAAATTCATGCGCTTTTGCCGGAAGCCGGTCTGCCGATTATTGGCGAGCATTTCCAGCGTGTGGAACACTGCCTGATTGCCTTGCCCGGCACCAGGATTGAGGAAGTCAGGCGGGTTCATACCCACCCGGTGGCGCTTGGGCAGATCAGGAACCTGATCCGTGAGCTTGGTGTCGAGGCCTGCTCGGCCTTCGATACGGCGGGGGCGGCAGAGATGGTCGTCAAATGGCAATCCCGCGAGGATGCCGCCATTGCGTCATCACTGGCTGCCGAACTCAACGGCCTTGAGGTCTTGCGGGCCAATGTCGAGGACGCTGCCCATAACACGACGCGGTTCTATCTGGTGGCGCGACAGGCTGCCTGGCCCTCGCCGCAGGATGAACGCGTGATCACGACGCTTGTGTTCCGTGTGCTCAACCGGGCTGGTGCGCTTTACGAGGCTCTGGGTGGGTTCGCCGCAAACGGTGTCAACATGACGCGCCTTGAGAGCTATATGAGCCCCGGCACGCTGACTGCGACAGGCTTTCTGCTGGATGTGGAAGGCCACCCCGAGCAGGAGGCGCTGGGCAAGGCTC
The DNA here is from genome assembly GCF_011753235.1 of Asaia sp. As-1742. Taxonomy (NCBI): domain Bacteria; kingdom Pseudomonadati; phylum Pseudomonadota; class Alphaproteobacteria; order Acetobacterales; family Acetobacteraceae; genus Asaia; species Asaia sp. As-1742. The sequence continues at coordinate 204,231 of NZ_VWWA01000003.1, forward strand.
TGGCGGTATTGCGGGGATGCAGCGAGAAAATTGCCATACTTGGCGTTTATCCCGCGAGTCCCTCCCGTTATCCGGGGTAGCGCATAGGGCAGGGCTTCCACGCGATATCCATTTGACAGGGGCGGCAGGAGTTCTATTTAGCAGCAGGTTCTAAAAACGGGGCAGGTGAACAGGCATGGCACGGAACAAGGATTTCAAAGGGTCTCTGACCGCGCTGCTGACCCCGTTTCGTGAAGATGGCACGGTTGATCTCGCGGCTCTCGGTCGCTTTATCGACTGGCAGATCGATGAAGGGACGGCAGGACTTATCCCAGCCGGCACGACAGGCGAAAGCCCGACCCTGACCCATGATGAGCATGCCCTTGTTGTCGCCCATACCGTCAAGGTGTCGGGCGGGCGCGTGCCGGTCATGGCTGGCGCCGGGTCGAACAGCACGCATGAGGCGATCGGCATGGCACGCCATGCGAAGGCCGTTGGTGCCGACGCCCTGCTCGTGGTGGCACCCTATTACAACAAGCCGACCCAGGAAGGCCTGTACCAGCATTTCATGCTGGTTGCCGATGCGACCGATCTGCCGCTCTATGTCTATAATGTGCCTGGTCGCTCAGTGGTCGAAGTTCTGCCGGAGACGATGGCGCGTCTGGCGCAGCACCCGAATATTGTCGGGACCAAGGATGCAACGGCCAATCTGTCGCGTCCGCTTCAGCTTCGTGCCCTGCTTGGCGATGCGCCATTCACCCAGTTGACGGGCGATGACGGCACAACCGTCTCGTTCCTCGCTGCGGGCGGGACGGGTTGCATCAGCGTGACAGCCAATATCGCGCCGAGGCTCTGCGCTGCGATGCACGAAGCATGGCAGGCGGGTGACGTGGCAAAGGCGATGCAGATCCAGCAACGTCTGACACCCCTTCACGATGCCATGTTCTGCGAGAGCAATCCGGGGCCGGTTAAATACGCAGCATCACGTTTGGGGCTGTGCACCCCGACCGTACGTTTGCCCCTGTGTGAACCCGGCGCGGCCTCCCGCGCTGTGATTGACGAGGCTCTGAAAAAAACCGGCCTGTCAGGATAAATTGTGGCTGAAAAAAAGAAATCCGGTCTGATTTCGCACGGCATTGCCGCGCAGAACAGAAAAGGCCGGTTCAATTATACAATCCTCGAAACCGTCGAGGCAGGTCTCGTTCTCAAGGGGCCGGAGGTAAAGAGTCTTCGTATGGGTCGCGCAGCGATCAACGAAGCCTATGCTGGCGAGCGGGACGGCGAGATCTGGCTGTTCAATTCCTATATCCCTGAATATCAGGGCGGCGTGCTCTCCCGTTTTGACACGCGCGCACCGCGCAAGCTGCTCTTGCACAAGAAGCAGGTTGCCCATTTGCTTGGCGCTGTCTCGCGGGCAGGGGCTTCGCTCGTTCCGCTGGACGTTCACTTCAACGCCCGTGGACGTGCCAAGCTGACACTTGGCCTCGGTCAGGGGCGCAAGAAAGAAGACAAGCGCCACGCTATTGCCGAGCGGGACTGGCAGCGTGACAAGGCCCGTTTGCTACGCAGCAAGGGCAAGGATTACTGATCAGCGGTTTGGCAGTGGTTATTCTGCAGCAAGCTGAATCCGGGCTATCCCACCGTTTATTCGTCGACGGAAGCTGTTCCGGTGCCGACGCGCTTCTTCGTCAAGAAGTGCATATTGCGGGCACTGCGTCAGCGTAGACGATTACTGCTCATCATGTGGTATGACTGCGCGGATCAAGGAAGTCCCGTAGTCTGAAACCGGCCATTCTTCACAGGGCACAAAAAAACCCGGCACAAGGCCGGGTTTTTTCTGGATCAGAAGATCGCTCAGGCGATGTTGATGTCGGCTGCTTCCGGACCCTTCTGGCCCTGCACAACCTTTACATCGACTGCCTGGCCTTCGTTGAGGCCAGACAGGCCCGAACGCTCAAGAGCCGAGGCGTGGATGAAGATGTCCTTGCCACCGTTTTCCGGCGTGATGAAGCCGAAGCCCTTCGTGGCGTTGTACCACTTCACGATGCCGCGCAGATCCTGTGCCTGCGACAGGTCAGGAGCCGGACGGGCAGGACGACCGCCGCCGCCAAAAGCCGGGCGCGGGCCAGCCGGGTTGAAGGCAGCGCGGGGGCGCGGAGCTTCTGCCGTGCTGGTGTCGACGTTGAGAACCTCAGCGACCTGACGGCCCTTGGGGCCCTGGCCAATGCGGACGTTCAGCGTCGTGCCGGGGTTTACGCTGGTGTGGCCAGCGGTGGAGAGGGCGTTTGCGTGAAGGAAAACGTCGCCTGATCCATCAGCGAGCTCGACAAAGCCGAAACCCTTTTCGCTGTTGAACCACTTGACGCTGGCGCCCACTTCCGGGCCTGACGCCAGAACCTGTGGGCCGCCCGAAGGGGGACGACGATTTTGCATCCCACCACGGTCACCGAAGGAGGGGGTCATGAAATCGTCGTCGAATCCGCCGCGGCGCGGGGAACGTGGGCTGCGGTCGGTACGGTTGCTTCTCAACGGTCTAATCCCGAGATCTGTGCGGTGATCCATCATACGGAGAATCACCAGTGGAGTAAGTCGAAACGGTGTGCACGGGCCTGCCGGCTGGTACGGAACGGGCGATGTCCACAAGGGGTTTCATCAAGACCCTAACACGGTTTTTTCGGGTTATGCCACCAGAAAACGTGACCCGATTACCACGATCTTCTTCATATCGCGTTTTTATGAGGGGATAGTGTTGGCGTTACCGGCTGTCACTGTTTCCTGTTACGTGAAATCGGCTATGGTGGCTGCCTGTTATTTCGGAAGGGGATGGATTTGCGCTGTTCAAAGTCGCGCTGGCCGGGCGCCAGACAGGTCAGGGCCGGATCGCTCTCGGTTCTCGGTCTCGCTGTGATGGGTGCAACGGCTCACGCCACCCCCAAACAGGACCCTTACGGCACCTGGACGCTCCAGGGCGAGAATGACGCAGTATCGACCCTCAAGGGCACATCAGACCAGTATTATACCTCCGGGCTGCGTTTCAACTGGACATCGGGCACCGATAATCTGCCCAAGCCCTTCGCTGACGTGAACCGCTTCCTGCTGGGTGAGGGCATGCAGCGTGTAAGCCTTGGCGTGCAGCAGCTTATCTATACGCCGCGCGACACGCAGACAGCGCAGCCTGCTTCGGGCGACCGTCCTTATTCGAGCCTTCTGCTCGGCACGGTGAACTTCATCAACGACACGGATCTGTCACGCAGCGTCGCCGGGATCCAGTTTGGCGTCATGGGGCCTGCGGGTCTGGGTCGTCAGTTGCAGAATGGCTTCCACGGCGCGATCGGCGACACGAAGAACCGTGGCTGGCACACGCAGCTTCAGAACCAGCCGATCTTCCAGATTCAGGCCGGGCGTATCTGGCGTCTGCCTGTGGTGAACCTTTATGGAATCAGCGCCGATGTGCTGCCGGCCATTTCAGGCGCCGCTGGTGACTATCGTACCTATGCCGATGCAGCCGGAACATTCCGTATCGGCCAAGGGCTGGACAGCGATTTCGGCAATGCGACGATCGGTCCGGGCCTTGATGGCACGGATGCCTTTGTCGCCACCCGCCCAGTTGCCTGGTATCTGTATGGCGGTGTGGAAGGTCAGGCGGTTGCCTATGACTCGACCTTGCAAGGCAATACACTGCGTGACAACTCACCCCATGTGAGCAAGACGTGGGACGTCGGTATGATCCATGCAGGCGTGGCAGTGATGTGGCACGGGGTTCGGCTGTCCTACAGCCAGAACTGGCAGACCGCCCAGTTCAAGACGGCCAAGGCAGGCCTTTTCAACTATGGCTCGCTCAAGCTCTCAGTCAAATTCTGAGCCTGAGCCGACAGTAACAATCCGGTTTCGCCGGGTTGTATCGACGCAATCAGTAAAACCCGTATCGGCGTGACGCCGGTACGGGTTTTTTCAATGCATGTTGCCCAGGCGGTTCGCCTGTTCGAAGGCAAACTGCCTCCCGGCCAGGGTGCTCAGAGATAATCCGGTGTCGGGATGCCCAACAGGTAGCCCTGTACTTCCTCACACCCATAGGAGTCGAGAAAGGCCATCTGACGCTCGGTCTCCACGCCCTTGGCACAACAGGAAATGCCGAGTCGACGCGCCATCTGGATTGTTTGCCCCATCACCTCGTTGACGCGGCGGTCATCGTTGAGTCGCAGCATGAACGAGCGATCGAACTTGATTTGATCGACCGGGAAATTCGCCAGCCTCTCGAGGGAGGAGTATCCGGCGCCGAAATCATCCAGCGCGACATGCACGCCCAGAGCGCGAAGGCGTGAGAGCTCCTGATAGGCAATGTCGCGCGGGCCGAAGGAGCGCTTTTCGGAAAGCTCGATCTGCAGGCGCTCGGGAGCCAGGCCGGTTTCCTGCAAGACGGCCTCGACCATTCCGGACAGGAGACGGCGAGCGAGCCAAGTGGGAGAAATGTTGACGCATACGCGCAGTGGATGGCTCCAGGATGCAGCGGCCTCGCAGGCGCGTTTGAGACTCCACTGATCGATCTTTTCAATCATGCCGCCATTTTCGGCGCACTGGATGAAAATATCAGGTGGGATCTGGCCCACGCCTGGCCTCTCCCACCGCAAAAGTGCCTCCAGCGCGACGACGGTCTGACTGCCCGAAGCGATGATCGGCATCCAGTTAAGCGTGAGTTCATTGCTTTCTACCGCGCGCATCAGATCACGCTCCAGCCCCGATGAGCCAAGCAGCGCAGCGGTACCGGAAGGGGTGGCGCGTCGTTCATGCGCGCCGCCATGCTGTCTTATGTCATTGACGGCAGCATCGACCGCCTGGAGGAGCGACGTCGACGTTTCACCATCCTGAGGGAACAAGGCCCAGCCTATCGAGAATGAAGGCTGGATTTCGCCCCGATCTATCAGGATGGTTGGCGAGAGTGCCTGACGAATGCTTGCGATCAGAGTTCTGGTTGTCACCAGTGAGAGGCCGGGTGGGGACACAACCAGAATATTTCCGCCGCCCGCATAGGCGAGATAGGCCTGTCCGGGGAGAATCTGCTGGATGCGTGTGATGCTCTCGTCGATAACCCGGTTCGAGGTTTCCCATCCGTAACGCAGATTGAGCGTGTTCAGGTGATCGAGATCGACCCCGATAACCGAAAAACTCGCCTTGCGGCTCTCGCAGGTCGTCGTCTCGATCAGTCTGCCGATATGTGCTGCGCAAAGAACCCGATCGGGCAGATCGCGCCTGCGTGTCTGCAAAGTCTGATTGGTCAGGAGCGATCTTGCGCATACGGCAAGGTAGGGTGCAAGCTCGCGTAGTTCTGTCTCGGAAACCGAGAGCGGTACGCGTGCAAGAAGGGTCAGATCGCCCTCCAATGCTATACCCAGATCAAAGGACTCGTCGGTTTTTTTGAGATAAAGCGAGTCGTCGGCGTTGCAAACGGCCCTGACGCACTCAGCGGTTACTTCGGATGCGATCGTGCCGCCACCCGCTATCTCGATCAGGTCGCCCGATCTATCGAATCCGCATATGCAGATAGATGTCGCTCCTAGCAGCCTTCGCGCGATTTCAAGTATCGCGAGGTGAGGTTCGGGCTGATGGATCGGTGACATATCGCCTCTCTTTGACGGGATCAATCAGGTTATGAAATACGACGACGAATTGAGCAAGTCTGGTCTTTAGCAATAGTTAAAATGATTAATGTAACATGTCAAAAGATTGAGTAAGTATTACTGCGGGTGACTGGTATTTTCACTATCCTGCTCGATTTATCCTGTTGGGATCATGGCGATCAAATATCGTGAACAGAAGCAAAAAATTTGAGTCAACTTTACTCCCGTCGGATAATTTGTCTGTGATCGCAATTGTCTCGCGATAAGCCTCGTTGAGTAGTGACTCTGCATCGACGCCTTCTGTCAAACGGAAAAGCGGCAAGCCCGATTGCCGGACTCCAGTGAGGTCACCGCCTCCGCGTAACCTGAAATCACGCTCAGCGATAATGAAGCCGTCCTCCGTTTCCCGCAGCAGGGCGAGGCGTTCCTTGCCTGTGGCACCGGTCGCGCCATCATCATAGATCAGCAGACAGAACGACGCTGCTGCACCACGCCCGACGCGGCCGCGCAACTGGTGCAACTGGGCAAGCCCGAACCGTTCCGCATGTTCGATCACCATGACAGAGGCATTGGGGATATCGACACCGACCTCGATAACCGTCGTCGCGACAAGCAGCCGCGTCTCACCCAGCCGGAAACGGTCGAGTTCCGCCTGTCTCTGAGAGATTTCCTGCCGCCCATGAGCCAGTCCAACAGGTGTAGTCAGGCGTTGCGAAAGATCGGCCCATCGTGCTTCGGCCGCCGCCACGTCGAGCACCTCGCTTTCTTCAACCAACGGGCAAACCCAGAAAACCTGTGCCCCTCGTTCGACAATGCGCCTGATCCCGCCAATGACATCATCAAGCGTTGAGAGGGGATGCAGCGATGTCTGGATGGGTTTGCGTCCGGGCGGTTTCTGATCCAGCCGGCTTACGCTGAGATCCCCCCATTGAGTGAGAAGCAGCGTGCGCGGGATGGGGGTCGCCGTCATCACAAGAATATCGGTGCAGTCGCCCTTTCCACCCAGCATGGCACGCTGCTGCACACCAAAGCGATGTTGCTCGTCGATGACGGCAAGGCCGAGATCGTGAAACACCACGGCCTCCTGAAACAGGGCATGGGTGCCGATGACGAGCCGTGCGGTCCCGTCGGCGATAGCCTTGAGCGCAATGGAGCGCGCCTTGCCCTTCACGCTTCCGGACAAATAGACGCAGGTCACGCCAGACAGACGCGACAGGGTCTCATAATGCTGGCTGGCCAGGATCTCGGTCGGGGCCATGAGGGCGGCCTGCGCTCCGGCCTCGACGGCACGAAGCATGGCCATCAGTGCCACGAGCGTCTTGCCTGCGCCGACGTCGCCTTGCAGCAGGCGCATCATGGGCACAGGTGCGGCCATATCCGCATCGATGTCGGCCAGAGCCCGGGTCTGCGCGCCGGTCATGACATGGCCGAACCGGGCCAGAGCAGCCTCGCGAAGGGTGCCGTCGCCTGTCAGCGCACGTCCGGGCAGGATGCGTGCCTCCTGACGCGCGAGCGCGAGGGAAAGCTGATCGGCCAGACATTCATCGAATGCCAGCCGTTCGCGCGCCATCAGGGCCAGGCGAGACCAGTGACGGCCTGGCTCGGCTTTGGGGCGGTGCAGAATTTCGAGCGCCTCGTGAAAGGACGGCCAGTCATGGCGCGCCAGAACCTCCGTGGGAATCCATTCCGGCAGTCGCGGCAGAAGATCGAGCGCCTTGTGCATGGCGCGACGCATGACGGACGGAAACAGGCCTGCGGTCAGCGGCCAGACGGGGTCGATGGCGGGGATTGTGTCATGGCGCAGCCAGTTCACCATATAATCCGGGTGCGGCATTGTAAGCGACAGACCGTAGCGCTCGAGCTTGCCCGAGACGGCGAGTTCGTCACCCGGTGCAACGGAGCGGACAAATGCCTGATGGAAGAACAGAATCTCCACCTCATCGGTGTCATCGGTCGCACGGATGCGAAAGGGCTGGCGGGCGCGACTGGGCTGGACAATGTCGAGCACACGCAGCCGGGCGGTCAGGGTCGCGCCGGGCATCAGCTGCTCACGGGCCTCACGCAGGGTCATGATCGTGCGTCGGTCGACGTAGCTGCTTGGCAGGGTGAAAAGAAGGTCCATAACCCTGTTGCCACCGGCAACCTTGCGCAGCAGCCCGTCATAACGGGGGCCGATGCCGGGCAGGGTGACGAGGGGCGCCAGAAGCGGGGTGATCGGCGATAGCTCTGGAGACATGACCTTCATGGAACATGGGCTGACATCGGGAGTTTCACAGGCTATAGGATAGAACCGTCATGGAACAAAACGAAACCATCGCCTGGCAGCACGCCTGCATTGTGGCGTGCGTGCTTTGGATTTCTGTATGACCGATACCCCCGACCGGCCGACCCTCTGGGGCGTGCCGGAGGCCTATACGGCCTTTCTCCTGCGTCGCCGCCTGAGCGAGCATGACGGCCCGCTCATCCATGTGGCGCGCGACGATGCCGCTGTCGCCGCGCTGGCTGACATGCTGGCCTATGTCGAGCCCGGCGTGAGCGTATTACGCTTTCCTGCCTGGGATTGCCTTCCCTATGACCGTGTCTCGCCCAATCCGGCCCTGACAGCGGAGCGCGCCGCAACGCTGACGCGTCTGCTGGAACCCGCAGGGGCGACGCGACGCATCGTGCTGACCACGGTTCATGCCCTTGTTCAGCGCGTACCGCCACGCGATGCGTTCCGTAATCAGGCCATTTCCGTGAAGAAGGGCGAGGCCCTCGATCAGGCCATGCTGATCGATCTTTTGGTCGCGAGCGGCTACACGCGCACCGATACGGTGATGGAGGCCGGTGAGTTTGCCACACGCGGGGGCATTTTCGATCTGTTCCCCGCCGGCGAGAGCGAGCCGATCCGCCTTGATCTGTTTGGCGATGAGGTCGATCATATCAGGCGCTTCGATGTGTCGAGCCAGCGCTCGACCGACACGCTGGACGCTTTCAACCTTCGCCCCGTCTCCGAATATGCGTTGAGCCCCGAGGCCATAAGCCGCTTCCGCTCCGCCTGGCGCGATCTTTTCGGGCCATCCTCAGCTTCGGATGTGCTGTACGAAAACGTTTCCGAGGGAAGGCGTTTTCCGGGTCTAGAACACTACATTCCGCTTTTCCATGAGCATATGGATACGCTGGTCGATTACCTGCCCGATGCATCGATCAGCATGGACCATCAGGTGCCGGATATTCTCTCGGCCCGTCTGGAAATGATCGCCGATCATTTCGAGGCCAGAAAGGCTCCCGCGCGTGAGGGAGAGGCCATCTATCGGGCATTGCCCTCGCACCTGCTCTATCTCAATCGCTCGGGCTGGGATGCCATGCTGGCCCGTGTGCCCAGCATTGCCCTCAATCCTTTCGCTAAGCCCGACACGGTACAGGGCATGGATGCCGGGGGTAGGCCGGGCCCCATTTTCGTCCGTGGCAAGGACGGCACGCGTGAGGGGGCTTTCGATGCCCTGCGTACCCAGCTTGAGGCATGGGAGAAAGCCGGACGGCGCTGTTATGTGACGGCATGGACCAAGGGCTCTCGTGAGCGCATTGCCTCGCTGCTGAAGGAGCACAAATTTACCACCGAGCCCCATGATAGCTGGGCTTCGGCGGCGGGGATCTCGCCGGGAACGGTCGGGCTCATTGTGCTCGGGCTTGAACGCGGCTTTGTGGCGGACCGCATGGCGTTCATCTCCGAGCAGGACCTGCTGGGTGAGCGGATCGCCCGTCCGCCCCGTCGCAAGCGCCGGGCTGAGCAGTTCATTACCGAGGCGTCTGAAATTGCCGAAGGTGATCTGGTCGTTCACGCTGATTATGGCATCGGGCGCTATGAGGGGCTGGAAACAGTCAGCGATGGCGTGGCTCCCCATGATTGTCTGCGTCTGCTCTATGACGGGGCGCAGAAGCTTTTCCTGCCGGTTGAAAACATCGAGCTTCTGAGCCGCTTTGGCTCGGAGCAGGGCGGTGTGGCGCTGGACAAGCTGGGCGGTCAGGCCTGGCAAGCCCGCAAGGCCAAGATGAAGGAGCGCATTCGCGACATGGCGGGCGAGCTGATACGCACCGCCGCCGGTCGCGCCATGAAGGAAGCGCCGTCGCTCATACCTGCCGAAGGGATGTGGGATGAATTCTGTGCCCGCTTCCCCTTCGTCGAGACAGAGGACCAGTCACGCGCCATTGCCGATGTGCTGGAGGATCTGACCTCGGGGCGCCCCATGGACCGTCTGGTCTGCGGCGATGTCGGCTTTGGTAAGACGGAGGTGGCCCTGCGCGCAGCCTTTGTGGCGGCGTTGTCGGGTGTGCAGGTGGCCGTTGTCGTGCCAACCACATTGCTGGCGCGACAGCATTTCCGCAGTTTCTCAACCCGGTTCGAGGGCTTTCCTGTCCGTATCGCCCAGCTGTCCCGCCTCGTGACAGCCAAGGAGGCTGCCGAGACACGGCGTGCGCTGGAAGAAGGGCAGGTCGATATCGTGGTCGGCACACACGCGCTGATCGCCAAATCGGTCAATTTTGCTAATCTGGGCCTGCTGATCATTGATGAGGAGCAGCATTTTGGCGTGGCGCATAAGGAGCGGCTCAAGTCCATGCGCGAGGATGTGCATGTGCTTACACTCTCCGCCACGCCCTTGCCGCGCACCTTGCAGCTTTCGCTTACAGGCGTGCGCGAGATGAGTCTCATTGCTACGCCGCCAACGGACCGGCTTGCCGTACGGACCTTCATCACGCCGTTTGACAGTGTGATGATCCGCGAGGCGATCCAGCGCGAGCGTTTTCGTGGCGGGCAGGTTTTCTGCGTCGTGCCGCGTATCGAGGATATGGACCGCATGGCGGACCGCCTGCGCGACATCGTGCCCGATGCAAAAACCGTTCAGGCGCACGGTCGTTTGACCCCGGCAGAACTCGAGCGCGTCATGACGGAATTTTCCGACGGGCGCTACGATATCCTTCTCTCCACCAATATTGTGGAAAGCGGTCTGGACATGCCTGCGGTTAATACGCTGATCATCCATCGTGCTGACATGTTCGGCTTGGGGCAGCTCTACCAGCTTCGCGGGCGTGTGGGGCGCGGCAAGCAGCGCGGCTACGCCTATCTCACATGGCCGCAGAGCCATCGTCTTTCGCCGGCTTCCGAAAAGCGTCTTGAAATCATGCAGACGCTCGACACGCTCGGGGCGGGCTTCACCCTTGCGTCACATGACCTGGATCTGCGCGGCGCGGGGAACCTGCTGGGTGATGAGCAGTCGGGTCATATCAAGGAGGTCGGGATCGAGCTCTACCAGCAGATGCTGGAAGATGCCGTTACCACCATGCGCCTGCAGAAGGATCAGAAGCGCGCTGAGGACAAGGACTGGACGCCCAACATCATTCTGGGTCTGCCCGTGCTTATCCCCGAAACCTATGTGCGAGACCTTCCTGTTCGGCTGGGTCTTTATCGCCGTATTGCCGGGCTGGAAGGCGAGGCGGAGCTCGACGCAATGCGCGCCGAGCTGGTCGATCGTTTTGGTTCGCTGCCGCAGGAAGTGGAGAACCTGCTTGATGTGGTTGTCATCAAGCGTCTGTGCAGTGCGGCTGGCGTGGATCGGCTCGAGGCCGGCCCCAAGGGCATGGTCATCCAGTTCCGTAATCGGAAGTTCCGCAACCCGATGGGTCTGTTGAAATGGGTGGAACGACACAAGGATCAGGGCGTGAAGCTGCGTCCCGACCAGAAGCTTGCCGTCGTGCGCGAAATGACCAACGCGCAGAGAATCACCATGGCCCGCAAGGTAATGGGGGCGTTGAAGAAGCTGGCTGACAAGGCTGACACCTGAGTCGTGTTGCGAGGTAACAGCCGAAGAGAATATTGGGTTCTGGAGGGAGGGCTTGTCTCTTCCTTCTACGCCTCACCCCCAGACCGGGGGATGATGAGCGGGGTGCAGGCAACTTAATTTGTTCTGGTTTGTTCGATTTGTATCGAATGAATGGAGACATATCATGCTTGCACTCGATCTCTCGGGAAAAAAGGCGCTGGTGACCGGTTCGACCGGCGGTATCGGTCTTGCGATTGCAAAGCGTCTGGCAGAAGCCGGAGCCCATGTGATCGTGAATGGGCGTGGCGAGACACGCACAACTGCGGCCATAGAGGCGATCCGTCAGGAGGTCAGCGATGCCTCTGTGAGCGGATTTGCGGGCGACGTGGCGCAGACTGAAATTATCGCCCAGTTGATTGCAGCGCATCCTGAAGTCGATGTGCTGGTCAACAATCTGGGTATTTTCGAGGAAGTCCCGTTTGCCGAGATCAGCGATGCGGAATGGCAGCGGTTTTTCGACATCAATGTCATGAGCGGGGTGCGGCTCTCCCGTGCGTATCTACCAAAAATGGTCGAGCGCAAGGATGGCCGGATTGTCTTTATCTCGAGTGAGTCGGGCCTCAATATTCCGGCAGAGATGATCCATTACGGATTCAGCAAGGCCGCCCAGATTGCGATCGCGCGCGGCCTTGCCGAGAGCGTGGCCGGCACCGGGGTGACAATCAACAGTGTGCTGCCGGGCCCCACCCGTACGGAGGGGGTGATGAGCATGATCGACAAGGCTGCCGAAAAATCGGGGCGGTCGGCGCAGGAAGTCGAAGCGTCTTTTCTGAAGGAAAACCGGCCGACCACGTTGATCAATCGCCTGGCCGATCCGCAGGAAGTTGCAAATATGGTGGCCTATATTTGCTCTCCGCTTGCTTCAGCAACGTCGGGTGCGGCCCTGCGTGTCGAGGGTGGCCTGCTGCGTCACCCGGGCTGATTGCGCTCCCTTTTGTGTCCGCGGGGGGGGGGGCAGGAAGGCCAGTTCTGGCCGGGTTATGGTCCCGGACAGCCTCCCTGGCGGCAAGGTTGAGCATCGCTCGGAGGGGCCGCCCCTCATGACCTCGCTTCGTGGCTTTTCTTCCCGAGGGCAGTCGTGACAGAAAAGCTGCCCGCAGGCGCAAACATGATCAGATGGATCGCTCTGCCCTACAGGCTGACCTTGCAAGAGACGCTTTCCTGACGGGGCAGAGATCTTGCTTCAGTGTACAGGGATAGGGATCGAGTTGACCTTGAGCACGCCGCCGCCAAGCGTCAGGTCCCACAGAACCTGATTGCCATCGCGATGCCCCATGAACTGCGCCACAGCGAGCGCGGTTGATACGCCACTTGGCAGGACGGGGCGAATGGTCGCCAGCAGATCGCTCAGGTCCGTGATGGCGACATGCAGTTCGCCTGCACTTGTGGCTGTGGTGCGTCCGGGGGTGATCCAGCCATGACCGTCGAGACGTCCTTTCGCCCACAAGGCCTGGAGGGAGGAGATCGTGATCCTCCCTTCGGGTGATTTTGTGCTGTCGAGCATCTGCTCAGGAATGGTCAGGGTCGTGCTCAGCTTGCCGGGGAGGGCGGAGCCCCCAGGCGCACTGACACCGGAGGCTGCAAAGTTGATATCCACACTTCCCGGTGTCTGGCCTGACCGCAACGTGACATTCACCCGATCAGCCGTATAGCGGTTCTTGCCATCAGATAAGGCGATGCCCGTCCAGACGAGTTCGGCCACGGCCCCCTGATGCAAGGCGTCGCGCAGGCTCTTGAGGGCTGGCCTGCCATCGACGCCACGGCACCCGGCGGGAGATCCGTTATGGACCAGTTTGAGCAGACCAAACGAGATCAGGGCATTGGCATCACGCAGGTTGGGCAGGGTCAAATGGCCCTGACGGTCCTGCGCCATCACCTGACCGACCCCCAGTGTGGCGCCACCACCAGAAAGTGCGGCGCTGTAGCCAGACATTGTGAGGCTCGCCGCGCCCATCGTGCGCGATGCGGCCTGCGAGGCCATGCAGGATGCCGGGATGGCATCAGCATGCGCGTGACGGGCGGCCCCTCCCAGAGCGAGGAGGGCGAGAAGGGAGGCTGCGGCATGTTTCATGGGGGCGAGGATGGGGCTGTTCATGCCCTCTTACAACCCGAATTTTACGGCAGGAGTTGGGCGCAGGCCCGTAGCCCGCTAGAAGAGACCATCTGCCTGACAGGCGCAATGCAAACATGGATGAGGAATGGCGATGAGTGGACTGGACCCGCAGGACTGGACCGGGCTGCGTGCCCTTGCCCATCGTATGCTCGATGATGTTTTCGATCGGGCTGAGCAGATGGGGGAGGGGCCTGTCTGGCAGCCGATGCCGGCTGCGCTACGGGCCGGGTTCCGGGCCGAATTGCCGCGCGAGGGGCAGGAGGCGCGGGCGCTTTATGACCGTTTCGTGAGTGATATACGTCCTTATTCGAATGGCAATCCGCATCCCGGTTTCATGGGATGGGTTCAGGGTGCGGGCACGCCAATCGGTATTCTTGCCGAGATGCTGGCTGCCAGCCTGAACGATAATTGCGGCGGTCGCGATCATGCTGCCATTGAAGTGGAGCGTCAGGTGATACGCTGGGCCGCCGAGATGGTGGGTATGCCCACCGCTTCGTCCGGTTGTCTCGTAACAGGGTCGTCGCTCGCGAACTTCATCGGAATCATCACCGCCAGCCGCGCTGCAATACCGGGGCTACGTCAGACCGGGGTATCGGGCGCAAAGCTCGTTGGATATGCCGCCGAAACCGCTCATGGCTGTGTGAGCCGCGCTTTCGACATGGCGGGGCTTGGGAGCGACGCCCTGCGCCTCATCCCGGTCGATGAGCTGTACCGCATGGATGATCTAGCACTCTCACATCGTATCGCCGAGGATCGTGCGGCAGGGTATCATCCCTTTATCATCATCGGCACGGCGGGCAGTGTGGATTGCGGCGCGGTTGATCCGCTGGAGGCCCTCGCCGATATCGCAGCAAAAGAAAAATGCTGGTTTCACGTCGATGGTGCTTTCGGGGCGTTTGCCCGGCTTTCTCCTGAGCACGCCATCATGCTTGATGGCATCGAAAGAGCCGACAGCCTTGCCCTTGATTTCCATAAATGGGGCCAGGTTCCTTACGACGCAGGGTGTATTCTGGTGCGGGATCCTGCCTTGCATGCGCAGGCATTCGCCCAGTCACTGAGCTATCTCACCCGGGCGGATCGCGGGCTCGCGGGTAATGCCCCTTGGCCCTGCGATTTCGGGCCGGATCTGTCACGCGGGTTTCGGGCGCTCAAGGTGTGGATGACGATCGCGCATTATGGTGCCGACCGCCTGGGGGAAATGGTGGAGGAATGTTGCGCCGTTGCCCGTTATCTGGCTGAGGCCGTGGAGGCGGATGACCGCTTTCTGCTTATGGCCCCGGTTGCCCTGAACATCGTCTGCTTTACACTGGACGGTCTTGAGGACGATGCGATCGATACGCTGGTGAAAGACCTGCACGAGAGCGGCGTGGCTGCACCCTCCACAACGCGTATTGGCGAACAGCTTGTCATACGCGCGGCAATCGTCAACCACCGCACAACACGCGCCACAATCGACGCAATGCTTGTCAAGATTCTTGAGCTGGCGGAGCGATAACCCGGATATGGGGCCTCGGCCCTGTCGTCCGGAGCGAGGCCGCCCGTGAAGGGCGGCCCACGCCGGGACGGATGATCGGGTTATTGCGCCACGAACAGGTCGGAAAGCTGTTTGATCATGGTTCCGCCAAGCTCTTCCGCATTAGTGAGCGTAACCGAGTTACGGTAATAGCGGGTTACGTCATGGCCGATCCCGATGGCGAGAAGCTCCGTCTCGGGTGAGGCTTCGATACGCGCAATGACCGTGCGCAGATGGTCTTCCAGATAAGAGCTTGGATTGGTCGAGAACGTGCTGTCATCAACAGGCGCGCCATCTGAAATCACCATCAGGATACGCCTGTGTTCAGGGCGGCGGCGCAGGCGCTTCCATGCCCAGAGCAACGCCTCACCGTCGATGTTCTCCTTCAGTAACCCTTCGCGCAGCATCAGTCCGAGATTGTTGCGGGCGCGGCGCAAGGGCGTGTCGGCATCCTTGTAGATGATGTGGCGCAGGTCATTCAGGCGGCCCGGATCAGGTGGACGACCCGCTGCCACCCAGCGCTCCCGGCTCTGGCCGCCTTTCCAAGCACGCGTGGTGAAGCCCAGTACCTCCGTCTTGACGCCGCAGCGTTCGAGCGTGCGGGCGAGAATGTCACCACACATGGCGGCAACCGAGATCGGACGACCACGCATCGACCCGGAATTATCGATCAGCAGGGTAACAACCGTATCGCGAAACTCTGCCTGACGTTCCGTCTTGTAGGACAGTGACAGGGTCGGATTGGCCACGACGCGCGCCAGCCGTGCCGCGTCCAGTATGCCCTCCTCCTGATCGAACGCCCAGGAACGCTGCTGCTGCGCCATCAGCTTGCGCTGCAGCCGGTGTGCCAGTCGCGACACGACGCCTTGCAGGCTGCTGAGCTGCTGGTCCAGCTGCTGCCTCAGCCGGGCCAGCTCATCCGGGTCGCACAGATCGGCAGCATCGGCTTCCTCGTCGAAAGCATTAGTAAAGACCTTGTAGGCCGGCGGCGCTGCGCTGGCCTCGGCCTCCTTGCCATTATCGTCTTCCAGAGCACCGGCGGGCTGTTCTGCGCCTTCGTCCTGCAGCTCCGAGTCACTGGCATCGCGGCTGTCGGGCTGCTCGGTCGGCTCCGGCTGAAAACCATGCGTCTCGCTGTCATCCTGATCCTGCGGCGAAGGATCATCATCGGGCTGATCGGATTCGGTCTGACTGTCATCATCCTGATCCGGGTCATCTGCCTGACTCTGATCCTCCGGCTCGGGCTCCTCAGTCAGGTCGAATGCCTTGAAAAGGCCGGAGCAGGCCTCGGCAAAGCGTTGCTGGTCCATCTGTGTCGAGGCAAGGCCCGAGAGCGCACGTTTGGCTTCGGGCGAAAGCGTGTCGCGCCATGCCTTGAGCGCCGGACCCGCCTGCGAGGGAGAGGGCAGCCCTGACAAGGCCTCGCGCACGAGAAGGGGCAGGGCGACATTGGCAGGCATATCGTCGCGCGCGCTCATGCGGGCGTAGCCGTTCTCGCTGCAATCGAGGGCCAGTTTCTGGTTCAGATTGGCCCGCACGCCCGCCATGTGACGCGAGCCATAGACCTCGCAACGCACCTGCTCCAGCGCGTCGTACAAGGGGCGGGTCTCGGCGCTGTCGGCCTGCTGGGGCAGGGGGGACAGTTCTGAATTGTGGTGCTTCAGTCGCAAGGCAGCTGCGTCGGCAGCGCCACGAACGCGTGTCATTTCCTGAGGCGTGAGCGCCCGGGAGACATAGGGAAGCTGGACGCCCGTACCCGGTTTGGCACTGGCCGACGCCGCAAAGCTGATTTCGGTCTCGGGCTCGCCTGACATTGCCCGCAGCGCAGCGCTCGTGGCGCGGCGGAAGGCGTCCGTGCGCTCACTGCCCGGCAGGGCAAGGTCGTTCTGGTTCCTGTCCGGTGCCTTGGCTCTGGAGGTGGCCATGCGCTCGCCCCCGTCAGGCGTTCAGCGGAGACTGGTTGAAGCAGCGCTGATAGTATTCTGCGACAATGCCGCGCTCAGCCTCATCGCATTTATTGAGGAAGGTCAGGCGGAATGCAAAAGCCAGATCGCCAAAAATACGCTCGTTCTCGGCCCAGGTGATGACAGCACGGGGTGACATGACTGTAGAGATATCACCCGCCATGAAACCGGCGCGGGTCAGGTTCGCGAGGGCGACCATGCTTTCGAGACGCGTCGTGATGGCGGGCTCGTTGCCGAGGCCCAGTTTGGCCCGCACGATTCCCACTTCCTGCTCGAGCGGCAGGTAGTTGAGCGATGCGACGATATTCCAGCGATCCATCTGCCCCTGATTGATCTGCTGCGTGCCATGATACAACCCGGTCGTGTCGCCCAGACCCACCGTGTTCGCCGTGGCAAAAAGCCGGAATCCGGCATGGGGGCGTATCACGCGATTCTGGTCGAGCAGGGTCAGGTGGCCTTCGGCTTCGAGCACGCGCTGGATGACGAACATGACATCCGGGCGACCGGCATCGTATTCGTCAAAAATCAGGGCGACGGGGTGCTGAAGACACCACGGCAGGAGACCCTCGCGGAACTCGGTGATCTGCTTGCCATCACGCAGAACGATGGCGTCCTTGCCGATCAGGTCGATGCGCGAGATATGGCTGTCGAGATTGATGCGGACTGTGGGCCAGTTCAGCCGTGCCGCAATCTGCTCGATATGGGATGATTTTCCCGTACCGTGGAAGCCCTGCACCATGACGCGGCGGTTATTGGCAAAGCCCGCCAGAATGGCCCGGGTCGTGTCGCAGTCGAACTGGTAACTCGGATCGATATCGGGCACATGCTCGGTCCGGATCGAGAACGCAGGCACTTCCATGTCGCATTCGATCTTGAACACGTCACGCGCTGAGACGATCCGGTCCGGCGCGCCAAGAACATGAGTCGGCACCGCGTTCTGTTCGGCAGTGACAACCGTTTCCGGTGCATCGATGGAGGCGAGATCGCTCATGGTTTCAATCCGTCTTTCACTCTGTCATGTCAGGTTCCGGCCAAGGATATGGTCATGTTTCCTCACAAGGCCAGAGGGAAACGCGCAATAATCGGGCCTACAGGCTGATGAGATGGGCGCGAATCGTACTATAGGCCACGCTTACCGTCTTGAATCTGTCCTCTGCAGCGGGGTCTCCGGCATTGGCATCGGGATGATGCTTGCGAGCCAGTTCCTTGTATCGCGTCTTGAGAGCCTCGATCGTTACGGGCCAGTCCAGCGCCAGTGCACGGAGATGGTCGCGCAGGGGCGGGGGCGCGGCCTCGCGGGCGGCATTGTGCCGCTGGCGGGCAGCCTGAGCGCGCCGCGCGCGTGTGGAGGAAAGAATATCCAGCGGATCGAGAACCTCTTCCTCATCGAAATTCTGTCCACCGCGTGTGCCCAGTTTCCATGAGGGGCGCTGCCACGAGATGTCGGCTCGAAGCTGGGCCTCGATCTGGCCCGGTGTCATGCCTTTATAGAAGTCCCAGCGCGCATTGTATTGACGGACGTGCTCGAGGCAGAACCAGAAATATTGCCTGAGTTGCGTACGGTCCTTGGGCGCACGATATCCCGCATGCTCGGTGCAGCCGGGCATGTCGCAGTAACGCTCGGGCGCGTCGGGGTCCGGGTCGAAGGCCCTGTGTCGTGTGGATTTGCGCTGCATGATCGGGTTTATGTGCGTTGTAAGGCACATTGATGCAAGGAGGGAGTGGAGATGACCGAGTTGAAGGAACGCGCGGCCCGCATGAGCCGGCAGTTGCAGGACGCTTTGGCACCCGCAGAGTTGACCATTCGTGACGACAGCAAGCGCCACGCCCATCACGCCGGACGCAATGGAGTCGAGGGTGACGAGACCCATTTCACCATGACGATTGTCAGCCCCCGCTTTGCAGGAATGAACCGCGTGGCACGGCATCGTCTCATCAATGAGATGCTCAAGCCGGAATTCGAGAGTGGCTTGCACGCACTCTCGCTCAAGCTGCACGCGCCGGAGGAGGTATGACGGTGCGGCGCGGCCTTGCGGCGACAGGCCTAGCGATTGCTCTGGCCGGATGCGCTGTCAGCGGGACTGATGGCCTGACGACGCAGCAAAAGGCGCAGGTGAAGCGTGTCGAGGTCTGTCTGAACGATCCCACCCCGGTTGAGGGCAGCTTTATTCAGCGCGGACCGCAGCAGAATGGCGGGGCAGGGCATTTTCGCTACGCACCAGGGTCGCTCGGGCTGGACTATACTGTTCCTCACGCCATGACGCTGCGTGCAAGTGGCGCCCATCTCGTTCTTGACGACTCGCAGACGGGTGCGGTGACGCGTCTCAACCTCTCACGCAATCCGCTCGGTCTGCTGCTCCATGTTCCCGTGCGTTTCGATGGTAAGATACGAGTCACGGACATCCGGACTGCGCCGGGGGCAAGCCAGATTTCGCTCGCGCAGGCGGATAATCCCTCTCAGGGGCTGCTGACCCTGCGCTTTCTCGATCAGAACAACCGGTTGCAGCTCTCATCGCTTGATGGTGTCGATGCGCGCGGCAACCGGATCCTGATCCAGCTTTCCGACATTTCTCAGGGTAGCAATGTCACGGGTCAATCGGCCAGCGTCGGTATCCCACCGAAGAACTGAGGCCAGCAGGTGAGCAGGGCCTGATCGAGATCCCTCATGGTCAGGTCACGATCGAATCGTCTGATGCTCGTGACGCCAAACTCACGAATGCCGCAGGGCACGATACCCGAGAAATCTTCGAGGTCAGGGTCGAAATTGATGGCGACCCCATGCCAGGACACCCAGCGGCTCACCCTGATGCCGAGTGCTGCAATCTTCGTTTCCTCACCCGTGATGGGGTCATTGGTCCATACCCCGATTCGGCCGCACTCGGTCCGGCTCTTTATGCCGAGCTGGGCGAGGCCTGCGATAATCCAGCGCTCGAGGCTCTGAACGAATGCGCGAAGATCACGCGGCGGGGTAGGGCCGTGTGGCTGTTGCAGATCCAGCATGGTGTAGATGATTCGCTGGCCTGGGCCATGATAGGTCCATTGTCCGCCACGACCGGCCTCGAAGGTTGGCAGGCCCTCGGGGTTGATAAGGTCGGTCTCCTTGGCCGAGGTGCCCGCCGTGTAGAGGCGCGGATGCTCGAGAAACCACAGCAGCTCGCTTGCTTCTCCGGCTCGTATGGCAGCGGCTCTTCTTTGCATGGTTTCGAGCGCGGTTTCATACGAAACCAGCCCTTCCTCGAATTTCGTCGAGATTTTCTCAAAAATCGTCTCATGGACGATTGCCTGGTCATCAGTCATCGGCTATAGCCCCCTTCACACGAGCGGTATCGCCCAGAGCGGCCCGCTTGTCACGATGCGGTCGTGGCGGAATGGTAGACGCGCAAGCTTGAGGTGCTTGTGGGGGCAACCCCGTGGAAGTTCGAGTCTTCTCGACCGCACCAGACGAACTGGTAGCATCCCCTTCGGGGGATGCCAGTTCCTCCCAAAAAAATCTTCAAAAATTGCCAATAAATTAATCGCTGCGAAGTGAACTTTCGTTAACGATTGACACTTATCCCGAGGCATCATTCGTGTAATCTGGTGCGCGTGCCATCACTTTGCCGAACTTGTCTGCTTGATCGAGTTTCACGCAGCCGGTCATCGTGTAGGTTGTGAAGCAGTTGAGGGCTTCAACATCTCATGTTGAGCCTGTATCTGCACTACGTATTCAAATTGATCTAAAGGTCGGATAACGTGATCAAGCCGCTCAGAAAAGCTGTACTGCCCGTTGCAGGTATGGGAACACGCTTTCTTCCTGCCACCAAGGCAATGCCGAAGGAAATGCTCCCGGTTGTTGACCGCCCGCTCATCCAGTATGCCATCGACGAAGCGCGCAAGGCAGGGATCGACCAGTTCTGCCTGATCACGGGGCGCGGTAAGGATAGCCTCATCGATTATTTCGACGTGGCTTTCGAGCTCGAAACGACCCTTCGCGAGCGCGGGAAGACCGATCTTCTCAAGACACTTCAGCCGAGCTCCATTGAAGCCGGTTCGCTTGCGGCCGTACGTCAGCAGGAGCCTATGGGCCTGGGCCACGCCATATGGTGTGCGCGCTCGTTCATCGGCGATGACCCGTTTGCCATTCTGCTGCCTGACGACATTGTGCAGGGCGAAAAGGGCTGCGTTGCCCAGCTGGTTGAAGTCTACAATCAGACCGGCGGAAATGTGGTTGCGGTTTCGGAAGTTCCCAAGGAACATACGAACCGTTATGGCATCCTCGATGTCGGCAAGGACGATGGCAAGCTGGTCGAGGTCAAGGGCCTTGTCGAAAAGCCGAAGCCTGAAGATGCGCCGTCGAACCTGTCGATCATCGGTCGCTATGTGCTCCTTCCGGAAATCATGACGCACCTGTCCAAGCTCGAGCGTGGAGCCGGTGGTGAAGTCCAGCTGACCGACGCAATGGCCAAGATGATTGGCCATGCCCCGTTCCACGGTCTGCGCTATGAAGGCACGCGTTACGACTGTGGTGACAAGGCTGGCTACCTTGAGGCGCAGATTGCTTTCGCGCTTGAGCGCCCGGACCTGCGTGATGCCATGCGTGGCTTCATCAAGAAATACGCCGATGCCTGATGGATACTCTGTTTCAACATGAGTTCCACCCTTCGATCCTGCGTGAGTATGACATACGCGGGATCGTTGGAAAAACACTTGGTGAGGACGACGCCCGGGCTTTGGGCGTCGTTTTTGCGTCTGGCCTCTGTGTAGGGCGTTCAGCCACAATTCTGGTGGGCCATGACGGCCGGGAAAGCTCTCCCGCGCTCGAACAGGCGCTCGTCAAAGGATTGATGATGGGCGGTGCGACAATACGTCGCATTAGCTGTTGCCCCACGCCTCAGCTTTACCACGCTTCATACCGTCAGAAGGCGGACGGAGCGATTATGGTTACTGGTAGCCATAATCCGCTGGACTATAATGGCTTCAAGATTGTCCAGCACAACCACCCTGTTTTCGGACAGGGGCTCCTTGACCTCGCGACCTTGCTGAAAGCGGGTATCACCCTCAATGACGGTGCCGAGGGGCAACAGGCCAAACTGGAATGCTCGGCAGAGTATGTTGACGCCCTGTGTACCGGCCTGCGTGCCGGTGGGCGGCCCCTCAAAGTGGTGTGGGATAACAGTCATTCTTCAGCGGGTGATATCCTCGCAGCGCTCATCGGGGCTCTGCCGGGACAGCATATGGTTCTGAACGGCGAAATCGACGGATTCTTCCCGGCTCATCACCCCGACCCGACCCTGCCGGAGGCCATGGTGCAACTGCAGACTGCCGTGCGCCAGCATGGCGCTGATCTCGGCGTTGCTTTCGATGGTGACGCGGACCGGTTGGGTGTGGTGGATGAGCGGGGCACGGTAATCGCTGCAGATCATTTGAGTTTGCTTCTGGCGCAATCCATCCTGCGCGACACACCCGGGAAAACGGTCCTTGGCGACGTGAAGATGTCCCGCACCTATTTTGAAGGCGTTGAAAGGGCAGGGGGTAAGGGCCTCATGTGTCCAAGCGGGCACTCCCACGTCAAGAATGCATTACGTGAGACGGGTGCCGTGTTCGCTGGCGAAATGTCGGGACATTTCTTCTTCGCCGATCACTGGCCCGGCTTTGATGACGGGCTTTACGCCGCCATACGCGTAATTGACCTTCTGTCGCAGCAGACGGCCCCTCTATCATCATTGGTTGCGTCGCTCCCCCATGCCGTCTCGACGCCCGAGATAAGGTTCGATTGTCCGGATGAGCAGAAATTCGATGTAATCAACGCCGTTATCGCCCGGGCCCGAGAGAGTGAGATGCGGATGACGCTCATTGATGGGGTCAGGGTGGATGAGGCCAGGGGCTGGTGGCTTCTGCGCGCCTCGAATACTCAGCCAGCCCTTGTTGCGCGCGCGGAAGGGGACGATGCGGCCGCATGTCAGGATATGATGGAGACCTTGGCAGATCTGCTCCTGCAATCAGGTGTCGCGGCCCCTGAAGTGTTGAGACAGGATATCGGGGGTAATGCTGATCACGGATCAGGTGGAGGGAAGGCGTGACCCCGAACTTCAGTTTTTACGAGCCGGGTCAGTTTGTAACCCATCCCCAGTGTCCGGAATGGGGCGTCGGTCAGATACAGAGTGTTGTCGGCCAGCGCGTGACGATCAATTTCGAGAATCAGGGGAAAGTCCTGGTAAACACGGCACTCATCGAACTGATTGTCATCGAGTAAGGGCGTTGTGGAATGATGGTTCCGGCATGATGGTGTTGCGCTGAAGACCGCAGCTTTCCTCTCTCGAGCTCTTGATCTCGTATTGCCGCCAACATGTCTCTCATGCGGCACTGAGACCATGACAAGCGGTCTCCTCTGCACCTCATGCTTCTGTTCGATGACACCGGTCGGGCTTGCCTGTCGGCATTGTGCGCTTCCGGTGCCATCGGCAGCCTATCTCGGCTCAGATGGCCGCTGTGCCCAATGCGGCCATGCGCCATACCCCTGGAGAGCGGCACGCGCCGCTTTTCTTTACGATGGCACGGCGCGCCGGCTGGTCCTGCAATTCAAATATGGGGATCGTCCGGATATCGTGCCCTTTCTGGGCCGTGTCATGGCCGGCATGATGAGGGATGAAAGCGCTGAACGCCGGTTGCTCGTTCCTGTCCCCTTGCATCGGCACCGTTTCTGGAAAAGGCGTTTCAATCAGGCGGCCCTGCTCGCGAGCCATATCATTCGCTCTTCGCCGCACTGGCGCCTCCTCCCCGATGCGCTCGTGCGTCATCGCCCCACAGCCACCCTGGCTCGGCTTGCCCCCGAAGCACGCATGCAAGCGCTTGATGCTGCCTTTCGCATCCGGGAGAGGGTGCGGGGATCAATCGAGGGCCAGCATGTTGTTCTGGTTGATGACATCTTGACCACCGGCGCAACCGCCTCCATCTGCGCAAGGCAATTGCTCGGCGCAGGGGCGCAACGTGTCGACCTTCTGGTCGCTACGCGTACCGTCAAACTGGCCGGCGATTATGATCATCTAGGCGGCGTTCAGGAGTGAATATGTCCAACGTAGAAATCTATACCCAACCTGGCTGCCCTTACTGCGTGCGTGCCGTGCAGATCCTGCAATCGAAGAACGTGCCATTTCGCGAGATCAATGCCCCTCACGGCACACAGGAGCGCGAGGACGCGATCAGGCGGTCGGGCGGTGGTCGGACCGTGCCTCAGATCTTTGTCGGAGGGCAGTGTCTGGGTGGCTGCACTGATCTGATGCAGCTTGATGCTTCGGGCAAGCTGGACGCGTTGCTCGCGCAGGCATGATCTGCTTTCGTTTGCATTGTACGGCGGGGCATGAATTCGAAGGCTGGTTCCCTGACGGCGCGGGGTTTGAGCGCCAAAAGTCCCATGGTCTTGTTTCATGTCCACAATGCGGTGTGAGTACGGTTGAAAAAAGCCTGATGGCCCCGGCCATCGCGCGGCGGACCACGAGCAAAGGTCAATCGGCGACGCCTGCTCCCTCAATACCCATGACACAGAACGACCAGTTGCGAATGGCCCTCCATGTGCTGAGACGTCAGGTAGAGGCGCAGTGCGACAATGTGGGCGATCGATTTGCCGAAGAAGCGCTGAAGCGGCATGATGAAGGCAACAGCGAGAACAGCCAGACCGGTCGTGGCATTTACGGCACGATGAGCGACTCTGACAGGGAAAGGCTTGAAGATGAAGGCGTGGATTTCTTCCCGATACCCTGGCTCGACCGCACGGAATCCTGAGCATGCCGGGGTGCGGCGTGCCGCAGGGCTCAGGCGAGGGGGTTTTCCCTTCAGGCATATTGCTGCCATTGGCGCGATGGCTGCGCTCCTGCTTACGACAAGCCTCCCCGGACAGGCCCAGACACGAGGCAATCCACCTGCGCCCGAAGAGGGATTATGGCTTGCGCAGGATCACGATGGCGTGTTCCTGATCGGCCATTGTGGCGATACGCTCTGCGGCAGGCTGATTGGCATGCAGTATGATGGCCCTGTTCCCAAGGATGTTTGGGGACGTTCACAATGTGGGCTGGTCATGCTGACCGATTTCCGATTAATCAGTGATGAGAACGTGTGGCGGGGGCATATCCTCGACCCGGAGACTGGGCGTACCTATGATGCCCGGATCCATGCCGAATCACCGGAGGTGCTGAAGCTGCGCGGTTTCATTCTGGGGATTCCCCTTTTCGGCAAGACGCAGACATGGACCCGTTATCGCGGCAAGATCGGTCCTGAATGCAAACTGCCTTGAGCCGAATGGTCGCTTGAGGAGCTTGAGAGCATAACATGAAAACGACGATTTCCCGCCGCAGCTTTGCGTTGGGTACCCTTGGCTTGCTGGGTTGCGGCACGGCCATGGCGCAGGATGCTGCTGATCAGGCCCCGGCTGCGCCGCCACCCCCGCCCAAGGCGGTTTCCAAGACCATCTGTTTTGTCGGGGGGTACACCAAGCATGCGCCTCCGGGTGGTGCCGGTAATGGTGAGGGTATTGCCGTTTTCGAAATGGATCGTCAGAGCGGCGTCCTGACGCCTGTCACGACCTTCACCGATATCGCCAGCCCGTCCTTCATCACACTGTCGCATGACAAGCGTTTTCTGTACGCGCTGAGTGAGATCGATGATTTCAACAAGGATGGCGACGGCTCGGTGACTGCCTTTGCGGTGGATCGCAAGACCGGCTCGCTCAAGAAGCTCAACGCCGTCAGCTCCGGCGGGGCTGTGCCTGCGCATCTGAGTGTGCATCATTCAGGGCGTTATGTTCTCGTGGCCAACTACATGGGGGGCTCCGTGGCTGTGCTGCCCATCCGGCCCGACGGGTCGCTCGGTCCGGCAACGGATGTTGTGCATAATACCGGGCCACGCCAGCCCGAGCGTGCGGCAGACAACCCCCAGGGAAATTTCGCGGTATCCGATCACTCGGGGTCGCATCCGCACATGATCCAGAGCGATCCGAGCGGCAAGTTCGTTATTGCGGATGATGCCGGTCTTGATCGCGTCTATGTCTGGACGCTCAATTTGCAGACCGGAAAGCTCGTTCCGGCCAAGACGCCTTATTACGACATGACGCCAGGCAGCGCGCCGCGTCATTTCCAGTTCAATCGCTCCGGCAAGCTCATGTACAATCTGTGTGAGCAGGACTCGAAAATTGTCGTCAGCGCTTTTGACCCGCAGACAGGGGCAATCAACAATCTGCAATCGGTCAGCACTGTCACATCGCATTTCCGTGGCAGCACGCTTGCAGCTGAAATCCTGATTTCGGCAGATGACCGCTTTGTCTATGCCTCGAACCGTCTGGGTGATTCCCTTGCCGTGTTCAAGGTGGGCGATGACGGCACCCTGACCTTGCAGGATGAAGCCTGGATGCATGCCGATTACGGTCGCGCCATGATGTTCGACCCGTCGGGCAGCTTCCTGTTCTGTGCCAATCAGCGCAGTGATGCCGTGACGTCATTCAGGATCGACAAGGCGAGCGGCCAGCTCGGCTTTACTGAAAACTTTACCCCGGTCGGAAGCCCCACCACGTTCGCTTTCATGGATACGGAAGTCTGATTCAACCGGCGGGTGCAAACTCTCTCTCTCTGCCCTCGTAACCGAAAAAGGTGGGGGCGGAGATGAGGGGGCGCTCGCGGGCGGAGCGACTTTGGCCGGACCAAGGCTGATAAGGCCTCGTTCAGGCGCCATGTGCCCGGATCAGGACCGGGCCACGACACGCCCACCCAACAGGGCGAAAAGCCTGACAGCCTATAGTCTGGCAGGCCCTTGTTCTCAGTCTCGTACAAACATCGTGATATAGTTGATGCTCGTGTCGCGCGTAATGCGCCAGTGCATCGGCCGGTAGCTCATTCCGGCGACATCGATCATGCGCAGGCCAACGGCCCGCCCCATTCTATGCAGTTCCTCGGGCTTGATGAATTTCTGCCAGTCATGCGTACCGACAGGCAGCAGGCGGGCAATATATTCGGCACCGATCTTCGCGACAGCCAGCGAGAGCAGCGTGCGGTTGAGTGTCGATACCGCAACAAGGCCACCCGGCTTGGTCAGCGAATGGAGCAGCGCAAGGAATTCCTGTGGGTCATTGACATGCTCGATCACCTCCAATGCAGAGATGGCATCGAAGCTCTGCCCTTCGCGGACGAGCGTCTCGGCGCTGCCATTGCGATAGACCAGCGGGCCAGTATTGTCCGGCAAGGGATGATCTGCCAGATGGGCCTGCGCCGCACGTATGCCCTCGGGCGAAGCGTCGAGACCCAGTACGTCATGGCCCATACGGGCATAGGCCTCGCTCGCAAGTCCGGCTCCGCAGCCAATATCGAGAAGCGAGAGCCTGCCGCCACGCGATCCTTGCAGGCGTTTGAGATGCGCATTGACCCATTCGGTGCGCATGGGGTTCATGTCGTGCAGGGGCTTCATGGGGCCTTTCGGGTCCCACCAGGTCGCGGCAAGCTGGTCGAAATGGGCGATCTCGCGATCTGAGACGGAAGAGGCTGCGTGATCCGGCATGTTGTTTCCAGGCATACAGAAATGGGTCCGTTGTTCCAGAGTATCTGGACGGCGCGATCTGGACTTAGTATGTGACCCGCCTTTCCTTGCGCAACATCGCAGGCTGGAAAATCCGTTCCCGGCACGCTGTGATTGAACGCTTTCTGCTACGTACGGAGCCAGGTGCACAATTATGACGTCTTCAGACCAGTGCCCAACCCGGATCGTCATGAAGTTCGGCGGAACCTCAGTGGCCGATCTCGATCGTATTCGCGCGGTCGCCGAGCGTGTGCGCAAGGAACGGGAAAAAGGCCATCAGGTTGCCGTCGTGGTTTCGGCCATGGCTGGCGTGACCAATCAGATGGTCGGTTATGTCAGTGCGCTCGATCCAATGGCCGATGCACGTGAATATGATGCTGTGGTGGCCAGTGGCGAGCAGGTCACGAGTGGGCTGACAGCCATCGCGCTACAGGCGCTCGGTGTGCCAGCACGGTCGTGGCAAGGTTGGCAGATTCCCTTCCGTACTGATGATGCCCACGGCAAGGCGCGTATTGGCGATGTTGAAGGCGCTGCGCTGATTGCCTGCATGGAGCAGGGTGAAGTGCCGGTCATTGCCGGGTTTCAGGGCGTCGCGCCGGGCGAGCGGATCAGCACGCTGGGTCGTGGTGGCTCTGACACCTCGGCGGTGGCTGTGGCGGCTGCCATCAAGGCTAATCGCTGTGATATCTATACCGATGTCGATGGTATCTACACCACCGACCCGCGTATCGTGAAAAAGGCCAAAAAGCTGGATCGCATCACCTTTGAGGAGATGCTTGAGCTCGCTTCGGTAGGGGCCAAGGTACTCCAGACCCGCTCTGTCGGGCTGGCCATGAAAGAAAAAGTGCGCGTGCGCGTGTTGTCGAGTTTTGAACCCGAGACGGAGCTCTCGGGATCGCTGGTGGTGGATGAGGACGAGATGATGGAAAAGGAACTGGTCACGGGGATCGCCTATTCTCTGGACGAGGCAAAGATCTCGGTGAGCCGAATCCCGGACCGTCCGGGTATCGCCGCTGCCATTTTCAGCCCGTTGACCGAGGCGCGGGTGAATGTTGACATGATCGTGCAGAGCGTTGGCTCCGACGGCTCGACCAACATGACCTTCACCGTGCCCAAGGGCGATCAGGCGCGCGCGCTCGCCGCACTTGAGGCCGCACGGGCCGACATCCAGTATGGCGAGATCCATACAGCCAATGACGTCGTCAAGATCAGCGTCGTCGGCATCGGCATGCGCTCACATTCGGGTATGGCCAGCACCATGTTCCAGACCCTCGCGGATCGCGGGATCAACGTGCAGGTCATCTCCACTAGCGAAATCAAGATCTCTGTGCTGATCGACGCAGAGTATATGGAACTCGCCATGCGCGCCCTGCACACGGCTTATGGTCTGGACGGGGAATGAGCATGACCGACACCAGCATCAATCCAGCCCGCCAGAAGGCCCGCGCCACGCTTGACCGGCTCTGGGCCCCGGGTTGCCAGTTCCTTGGCACACCAACCGCCATTCTGGGCGGTGCGATGTCCTGGGTAAGCGAGCGTAATCTCGTTTCGGCCATTTCCAATGCTGGCGGGTTTGGCGTGATTGCCTGCGGGGCCATGACGCCCGACCGTCTGGCCGAAGAAATTGCGGCTACGCAGGCTCTGACAGACAAGCCGTTTGGCGTGAACCTCATCACGATGCACCCTGAGCTCGACAAGCTGGTCGATGTTTGCATCGCTGCGAAGGTCGGGCATGTCGTGCTGGCTGGTGGCGTGCCGAGCGGGGCCACCATCAAGCAGGTGCGTGATGGTGGTGCACGGGCAATCGGTTTTGCGCCGGCTCTGGCGCTGGGCAAGCGTCTGGTCAAGCAGGGGATCGAGGCGCTGGTCATTGAGGGTTCAGAGGCGGGCGGTCATGTCGGGCCGGTGTCCCTGAATGTTCTGGCTCAGGAAATCCTGCCCCATATCCATGACGTGCCTGTTTTCGTGGCAGGTGGCCTGGCGCGTGGGGATGCCGTTCTGGGTTATCTGGAACAGGGCGCATCCGGTGCGCAGCTGGGTACGCTTTTTGCTGCCAGCAGCGAGAGCATCGCGCATGAGGCCTTCAAGAAGGCCTTTGTGCGAGCGGCGGCACGTGATGCCGTAACGTCCAACCAGATCGATGAACGCTTTCCGGTCATTCCGGTGCGCGGGCTGAATAATGCTGGCACGCGCCGTTTCATGGCCCATCAGGCGGCGACGCTGGGCCGGTTCACCTCGGGCGAATTGACCAAGGAAGAAGCCCAGCTTGAAATCGAGCACTTCTGGGCCGGTGCGCTGCGCCGCGCCGTGATCGAAGGCGATGTGGAGGAAGGCTCGGTGATGGCCGGTCAGTCTGTTGGCATGGTCAAGGCCATTCGCCCGGTTGCCGAGATTCTGCATGATCTGGTTGAGCAGGCGGTTGACGCGCTGGTTGCAAGATACGCCCGTACAGGGCATCCTGCGCCCTCAGAGTTTGCAGTCGGGTAATCATGCCAGATAAGACCACAGACCGTATTCCCGGATGGCAGGGCAGCGCGGGTGAGGGGGCACGCGGCGTCGGGGTCGATCTGCGCGCCCGACGTGAGGAGCTCGGATGGGCTCTGCCTGACGTGGCCGGGTGGTTGCGTATCCGCGAGAATTATCTGCTGGCCCTAGAAGAAGGGAACATGGCGGTATTTCCGGGCAGCGCCTACGCCTTGGGCTTTCTCAGGACCTACGCCCAGGCCATGGGCATGGACCCCGATCAGGCCGTCGCACGGTTTCGCCATGACACCCGCGGTGCCTTTGACCGCAAGACCGAACTGAGTTTCCCCGAGCCCGTCTCGGAGCGCGGGGTGCCCGTGGGTCTCTGGGTGGGGGCAGGACTGGCCGTTCTGGTTGGCACCTATATCGGCTATTACCATTTCTTTGGCTCCGAACCCGCGCCCACGCATCAGATGCCACCTGTGGCAGAGATCATGCCCGGTGTGACGCAGCATGGTACGACGTCTCCGCAGATTGCGGCGGTCATGCCCGAGCAGGGGCTCGCGCCGTCGCCCCAGACTTCGTCATCCCGGATGACAGGCGCTGAGCCAACAGCACCCTCAGCCACCATGGCGCAACCGCCCGTCGGTAATAGCGTGCAGCAGGGGGTGAACGGCCAGCCCCCTGTTTCCAACGCAACCGTGACAGGGCAAATGCCGTCTGCCCCGGGCGCCAATACGCAGCCTGCTTCGGCTGGTTCTGTTCCCGTGCCGGGCCAGATCGGTCCTGGGTCGAACGCAAATGCCCAGACGGTGCCCGATCAGGGCACGACAGGGCAGGGCAGCCTGTCGCAGAACGCTACATCGACCGCAGTCCCTTTGCCGAGTGCTGCTCCGGCGCCCAATTCCGGTGTGGCTGCCAACATGATCGGGCTTCATGCCGCTGCGGACGCCTGGGTATCGATACGTGACAGGAATGGCGCGAGCGTGTTCAGCCGGGTTCTCAAATCCGGCGAAACCTGGCAGGGCCCCGCCGATGCCGGGCCTTATCACATGACGCTTGGCAATGCGGGTGGCCTTACGCTTTCCGCTGGTGATGTCACAACATCCGCTCTTGGGCGTGTCGGGGCGGTACGGCGTAATCTTGTCGTGACGGCCGATGCGATCCGTAATGGGCAACTGGGTCAGGACGGCAGTGCTTCAGCTGCGAGCACTGCGCCTGTGGCCCCGGCAACGCACATTGATGGCAACGATGCCGGCAGTGCTCCGGCAGACTTGAAAAACACTGTCGCGACCCCAAAGGTTACGGCACCGGTGCATCGCGCGAGCCCGCCCGCCAGCACGTCGCATGAGTCGGAAACTGACCGCCTCAACGCACGACAACTGGAACAGACGGCGCAGCCGCGTTAAAGCACCACCACCAATGCCTGTCGGGCGTGAGGTTCGCTTCTTTCCCGACGCGCATTGCTGCAGAAGACTATGGACGACTAACGAGGCCTGACGCCGCAAAAGGCGGATGGTGCTCACAGGAGACGGGCAGAAGCCGATGCCACAGGGCGTCTTGTTCTGGCCAACATGACACAGACACGGGGCGGCGCTCTGGAACAGGGTTCCGGCGAAGCCCCCGGTTGACGCCGCCCACTGGGGTCCATCAACCGATACGGAGACGAGATTATGAGCGGATATCGCCCTTACCAGTATATCGAACGTCGCAAGTCCCGTCAGATTCATGTTGGCAAGGTCGCTGTCGGCGGTGATGCGCCGATATCGGTCCAGACAATGACCAACACGCTTACATCGGACGCCAAGGCGACGATCGAGCAGATCCGTCTGTCGGAAATTGCAGGCGTGGACATTGTTCGTGTGTCGTGCCCCGATGAGGAGAGCACCGCAGCCCTGGCCGAGATCGTGCGCGAGGTGAACGTGCCGATCGTGGCGGATATTCACTTCCATTATAAGCGTGCGATTGAAGCAGCCAAGGCCGGAGCGGCCTGCCTGCGCATCAATCCGGGTAATATCGGTAGCGCCGAGCGTGTGCGTGAAGTCGTGAATGCGGCACGCGACTATGGCTGTTCCATCCGTATTGGCGTCAATGCCGGGTCGCTTGAGAAGCACCTTCTCGAGAAATACGGTGAGCCCAACCCCGACGCACTGGTTGAGAGTGCGCTTGAGCACGCCAAGATCCTTCAGGATCATGACTTCCATGAGTTCAAGATCAGCGTGAAGGCGTCTGATGTGTTCATGGCGGTTGCGGCCTATCAGCAGCTTGCCGAAGTCTGCGATCACCCGCTGCATATCGGCATCACGGAAGCCGGATCAAAGCGCGCGGGTACCGTAAAATCCTCCATCGGTCTGGGCAATCTGCTCTGGGCAGGCGTGGGTGACACGATGCGCGTCTCGCTTTCTGCGCCTCCGGAAGAGGAAGTGCTCGTTGGCTGGGATATTCTCAAGTCGCTCGGCCTGCGTCATCGTGGTGTGAAGATCATTTCCTGCCCGTCCTGTGCGCGTCAGGGTTTCAACGTGGTCGAGACGGTGCAGACCCTCGAAGACCGCTTGCAGCACATCAAGACGCCTCTGACGCTCTCCATCATCGGCTGTGTCGTGAACGGCCCCGGTGAGGCGCTGATGACCGATCTGGGCGTGACCGGTGGTGGCGCTGGCCGTCACATGGTCTATTCGGCGGGCAAGCAGGATCATCGCCTGAACGAGGGTCAGGACATGATCGAGCATATCGTTGACCTCGTGGAAGAGCGCGTGGCCAAGATCGAAGCTGAAAAGGCCGCGCAGGAAGAGGCCGAAAAGGCCGAGGCCGCGCTGGCGGGCGCCTGAGATCATGAGCCAGTTGCAGCCGGTTCGCGGCACGCATGACCTGATTGGTGATACCGCGCGCCGCCACGCCCATGTGGTGGATACGGCGCGTGAGATCACGCGTCGCTATGGCTACGAAGAGTGGTCGACGCCGATTTTCGAGGATACGCGCGTGTTTTCCCGCACGCTCGGCGATACCTCGGATGTCGTGACCAAGGAAATGTACACTTTCGAGGATCGCGGCGGCGACAGCCTGACCCTGCGCCCCGAGGGTACAGCGGCAATCTGCCGTGCCTTCGTGACCAATGGTCTGACGCAGGCCCTGCCGCAGCGCGTCTTTTATAATGGGCCGATGTTTCGCTATGAGCGCCCGCAGAAGGGGCGCTTCCGCCAGTTCCATCAGATAGGGGCCGAGCTTCTCGGCGCCACTGATCCGCTGATGGATGCCGAAACCATCGCTATGGCGCACGCCATACTCAAGGCGCTGGGTCTGGGCGATGCCGTTACGCTCGAAATCAATACGCTGGGGGATCTTGATAGCCGGCAGGCCTGGCGAGAAGCCCTTGTGGCCTATTTCAAGGCTCATGAGAGCGCGCTTTCGGATGAGAGCCGCGCCCGCCTTGAAGCCAATCCGCTGCGTATTCTCGACAGCAAATCGCCGCAGGATCGGGCGCTTCTTGAAAACGCCCCGAAATTCGGCGCCTATCTGAACGAGGCATCGCGGGTTTTCTGGGACGATCTGCGTCGCAAGCTCGATCTGTTTGGTGTCGGTTTTGTCGAGAACCCGCATATTGTGCGCGGGCTCGATTATTACAGCCATACGGCCTTCGAGTTCGTCACCGATCGACTGGGCGCGCAGGGCACTGTTCTGGCTGGCGGGCGCTATGAGGGGCTGGTCGCTCAGATGGGCGGTCCTGCTACACCGGCTATCGGCTGGGCAGGCGGGATCGAACGTCTGGCGCTGCTGATCGAGGCCGCCCCTGTTCAGCCGCGTCCTGTGGCGGTGCTCCCCACCGGTGAGGCAACGCTTGCTGCCGCTATCACAGCCGCACAAACCCTTCGCAATGCCGGTTTCGCTGCCGAGATCGAGACCCGTTCCTCGCTGAAGAAGCGTATGGAACGCGTGGTCAAGTCTGGCGCGGCTCATATGGTATTGGTGGGCGAGGACGAGCTTGCACGTGGTGCAGTGACCGTGCGTGATCTGGGCAAGCGTGAACAGACCGAGATTGCGCTTGACGCCCTCGCGGATCATTTCCTGAAAGCACAGTAATCGTGGCATTGGACGACAGGCTGGAGCGTATTGTCGCCCGGTCGGATGAACTGCAAGCCCTCATGTCGAGTGGCGAGATACAGGGTGAGGAATTCGTGCGGGCCTCGCGCGAGTTTGCCGAACTCGAACCCGTCGTGTCATCCATTCTTGCTTATCGTCGTGCGGAAAGCGCCCACAAGGACGCTCAGGCCATGCTGGACGATCCCGAGATGCGTGAACTTGCGCAAGGCGAGATCATGGAGATCGAGGGGCAGCTGGAGGGGCTGCACCAGCAGGTACGGCTTGCGCTGCTGCCGCGTGACGAGGCTGATGAACGCAGTGCCATTCTCGAAATTCGCCCGGCGGCGGGTGGAGACGAGGCGGCGCTTTTCGCGGCCGAGCTTTTCGGAGCCTATAAACGGTTTTCGGATCTGCATGGCTGGCGCTTCGAGGTCATGGAATATGACGAGAGCGACCTGTCGGGCCTTCGTGAAGGCGTTGCTACCATTTCGGGGCGATCGGTATTTGCCCGCCTGAAATACGAGTCCGGCGTGCATCGTGTGCAGCGCGTTCCGGCCACCGAAAGTCAGGGCCGTATCCATACCTCCACCGTCACTGTGGCGATCATGCCCGAGGCGGAAGAGGTGGACGTGGCCATTGATGAGGGTGATCTGCGTATCGATGTCTATCGCGCTTCAGGCGCGGGTGGGCAGCACGTCAACAAGACCGAGAGCGCAGTGCGTATCACCCACATGCCCAGCGGTATTGTGGTGGCCATGCAGGAAGAGAAGAGCCAGCACAAGAACAAGGCCAAAGCCATGAAGATCCTTCGGGCGCGCCTTTACGAAATGCAGCGTGCCCAAGCTCATGCCAGCCGTGCGGCCGATCGCAAATCCCAGGTTGGCACCGGTGATCGCTCAGAGCGTATCCGGACCTACAATTTCCCCCAGGGCCGGGTGACGGATCATCGTATCAACCTCACCCTGCACAAGATAGACCGGGTTATGCTGGGCGAGTTTGACGAGATTGTTGATGCCTTGACGCAGGAAGAGCAGACAGCTCTTTTGGCGGCGGAAGGGCTCAACTGAAGTAAAAGAGAGACGCTGCTCGCAGCCTCAACTTACAGGCGAAGCGCAGATATCGGCGTGACCGGGGTGATGTTTGGCAATCTCGGGATCATTCGGCTCGCGCAGGAAAAAATCGGTGAAGTTTTCATCGCCCAGAGCGAGCAGGTGATGCCCCTCGGGGTGATGAAGCGTTCCCTGACTGCTGACCTGATGGGTTTCCGATCGTCCTTCGGCGTTGATGACCGTGATCTGGCCGCAAAGGGCATAGTCATGATTGACGCGGCCCAGAGGGATTTCGATTGTTTTTGTCAGGCTGGGCGTCTTGTCATCTAGGCGGAAGGTCGCGGCAAGCGACCCGTCGATATAGAGGCGTGAAACTTCAGACACCTCTATGGGCGCACGGTCATCGGTAACAGTGAAGCTCTCGGCCAGTGCGACGGTTGGGCTTAGCATGACGAAGACGGTCAGCAGGGGCATGATCTTTCTCATCCCCGTATCATAAGCCGTTTTAGGAGTAGGCAGTGAGCGGTAATCCATCCCCTCTCAAACAAGTTCTCGACGAGACTGCCAGGCGGCTGGACAGCGCCGGGATCGAGGC
The DNA here is from genome assembly GCF_011753235.1 of Asaia sp. As-1742. Taxonomy (NCBI): domain Bacteria; kingdom Pseudomonadati; phylum Pseudomonadota; class Alphaproteobacteria; order Acetobacterales; family Acetobacteraceae; genus Asaia; species Asaia sp. As-1742. Next base: position 239,990 of record NZ_VWWA01000003.1, read on the forward strand.
GGCACGGATGGAGGCGCGTCGGTTGGTGTGCTGGGCGCTTGCCTGTGACGCCTCCGCACTCCTGACACGAGACCTTGTACCACCCTCCGCAATGGCTAGGCTGGAATCGGGCGTCATGCGCCGTTGCGCACGGATGCCGATGGCGCTGATCGAGGGAGAGACCGGATTCTGGAACCTGACACTGGAGGTATCGCCCCATACGCTCATCCCGCGCGGTGATAGCGAGACGTTGATCGAGGCCTTGCTCGATTTGAGACCCGACCGGAACAAGCCGCAGCACTTGCTGGACCTGGGCACAGGTACAGGATGTTTGCTTCTGGCGGCACTGAGTGAATACACGGCCTCTTTTGGCATCGGGGTGGATCTGTCACCGGAAGCTGCCGCCTTGGCACAGCGCAACGCCAGCAGGAACGGGTTGGTGCAACGTAGCGCCTTTCTGGCTGGCAGCTGGACCGATGCACTGACGGGCCGTTTCGATATCATCCTCAGCAACCCGCCTTATATTCCAGCGGCCGATATTGCCGGATTGATGCCGGAGGTGCGCGATCATGAGCCTGTGCGCGCTTTGGTGGGCGGCGATGACGGGCTGGAGGCCTATCGGGCGATCATGCTCCAAATGTCGCGCCATCTCGCACCGGGTGGGGTGCTCGTTCTGGAGATCGGGCAAGGACAAGAGGACGATGTCACGGCGCTTGGGGCAGAGCAGGGACTATCGCTGCGTGAGGCAAGGCGAGACCTCGGCGGGATCATTCGTGCTCTTTGCTTCGAGCATGTCTGATTACTCTCGCGGCTTTGCAGGAAAAACCATTGGCAGTGTGCTCCAAACTTGCTAGCTTGCGCTGATCGGTCTGTTAAGCTCACCGGTGTATTCATCGGCAGAACATACCGTTTTCCGCGATTTCGCAATGATCCTTGTGATCAGGCTGTGCGGAGTAGAGGCCTGATCCTGTAATCCGGCCTGCAAGAGACAAACCAAGGGTCATTCATTCCCTGCAATCGCGCCGTATCCGAGCTCTGCCGGGTCGGGATTGCGAATACGAAAGTGCTACGCAGACCCATGAATATGAAACGTATGAGAAGCCGTCACCACCGTCCGAGCGGTGGCGGGTCGCGTCATTCAAATGGCCAGACGCCCCTGAACCGTAACCACGTGTTCGACAGCAATGGCCCTGATATGCGTGTGCGCGGTACGGCCCAGCAGCTTTTTGAGAAGTATCTGCAGCTTGGTCGCGACGCGACAGGCACTGGTGATCGTATTCTCGCCGAAGCCTATTTTCAGCACGCCGAGCACTATTTCCGTATTCTCAATGCAATGACCCAGGCCGCGCAGCAGAGTCAGATGGAACGCCAGGAGCGTCACCAGCAGCGTGCCCGCGCCCAGCAGGACCATGACGACCGTCGTCAGGGTGATGATTCGGGCGCTGAAGGCGAGACTGAAGAAGCGGTCGAGGAAACGGCCGAGTAATCCTGGCTCGATCCGTCTAGAACAGGCCCCTGAACCTTTCGGGCAGGGGCCATAAATGATCGCCCGACAGACTTAAATCTATAGGGTAGGGGTCATGGGCCCGTTCCAGCGCCTCGCGGTTGATACGCTCCCGCCATGCACGCAGGGCAGTATCATTGCTTTCGAGTGTCGCCGCCTCTTCCGGCAAGCCTGCCATGGAGGCCAGCATGGCCTTCCAGGCGTCATCTCCCATACGTTGATGGCTCCCCGCATTGTCGCTGCACCAGGGTTGGGCACGCGTGCGACGCAGTCGGTCCAGTCCGGCATCCAGATCACTGTAGCGCAGATGAAACAGCATCAGAGCCGGATCGGGGCTGGGGAGACTTTCCTTTATGCTGTGAAAGCCTGGAGACCATGTCACGGGGGATCTGATCAGGCACGGTTTGCACATCGCGGCTGAGAAGCGCAGCAGATGGCGTTGCTCCGAAAGGGGGCGCGTAAAGTCGGCCGAAGCCTCGCTGTCGGCCTTGTGCAGGACATCGAACCCTGTTGCGGTCAGACATGGGACCTGACGGGCTTCTGACAAGGCCATGAGAGAGCCGAAACAGGCGGGATCTGCCACGATCATCTCGTCGACATCGCAATACAGAACCGCATCATACCACTCGAGAAGCCCGGCGCAGATAGCGCTGATCGCGCGCGCACGTCTGGCATCATCCTGCGCAGAACGTGGAATTTGCAGACGATTGGCACCTATCGAGGTTGTAGAGCCATCATCCGACCCATGGTCGATCACGTAGCAGCACTGCGGGCCGACCATAGTGCCGTAATGGCGCAGCCAGACCGGCAGAAAAACCGGCTCGTTATAAACCATCGTAACCGCTGCGAGTGGCGCTTTCATAAGCGTCATTTATGCAGGCAGCCGATGGATGTCCATGTGGGGAATTACCGGTCGGATGGTAGCGGCGGACGGATTTGAACCGCCGACCAAGGGATTATGATTCCCCTGCTCTACCGCTGAGCTACGCCGCCATCGCGACCGGTGGGCGTGGAATTAAAAGGGTTGGGCGGATGTGTCAACACTCTGCCGGGAGGTTTTTGCGCCTATCGTGTTTTTACCCGATGGGCAGTCTGTGGCATGGTATGCCAACGGGTTGCCCCACGGTGCCGGGGCGGCTGGCTCGGCGCTCCTCATCCCTCTCAAGGATCTGGATATCCACTTTGAAGCAGCAGTTTCTAAGCTCTCTTTTCGCCCTGCGCGCTTACTTCGACTGGCTGCCTGCGCAGCTTGTCTCCATTCTCATGCTTGTCGTGTTGGCTACCGTGGCGTTCTATGCCAGCAAGCTCGTCTCGGTCATCATTCTGCGTATCTTTGGCCACCGTGAAGAGGCGGTACTCCGCAAGATCATCCTGGCCATGCGTCGCCCGGTGCGTGTGATGGTTGTGCTGGCGGTTCTGCTCTCGGCTCTGCCTGCGGCCTCTGGATTTACCTGGGAGACGACGCAGCTTTTGCAGAAGCTGCTTCTCTTTATTGGCATCCTGATGGTGGGTTATGCGGCCATTGTTGCCTTCCGCATCATGACCGAGGCCTATCTTCAGAAAATCACGGCGCGGGATCATGTCGATGACATCATGATCCGTACCCACCAGACGCAGATCAGGGTCCTGCGGCGCCTGACCGAAATTCTGGTGGGTATTGTAACGGTCGCCACAGCACTGATGACTTTCGATTCGGTCCGTCAGTATGGCGTCTCTCTGTTTGCCTCGGCCGGTGCAGCTTCGTTGATCGTTGGCCTGTCAGCGCGCGGCCTTCTGACGAATCTGCTTGCCGGTGTGCAGATTGCCATCACTCAGCCCATTCGAATGGAAGACCTGATCATCATCAATGGTGACTGGGCATGGGTGGAGGAGATTACCTCGACCTATGTTGTGCTGCGCGTATGGGACTGGCGGCGACATATCGTGCCCATCTCCTATTTTCTCGAGAATCGTTTCGAGAACTGGACCCATAACTCTGCCGCCATCATTGGCGTGGTTTTTCTGTACGTGGATTACGAAGCGCCTATCGAGACGATCCGGGGCTTTCTGGCGGAGATCATCAAGACCTGTCCGCTTTGGGATGGGAAGGTTTTCGATTGTCAGGTCGCAGATTGCGATGCGCAGACATTGAAGATCCGTATTATCGCCAGCGCGCGCAATGCGCTGCAAAGCTGGGATCTGCGCTGTGATATCCGCGAGAAGATCATTCTGCGCATGAGAGCAGAGTGCCCGGAGGCTCTGCCTCGCTCGCGCTTTGCTATGGTGCCGCCACGTCCGGGTGAGGAGGCCTGGCCCAGCGCCGATGCCATATCTCCACCCATCGACCGCCCCCCACCGGGCTCTTATATGGGGCCTGGCAGCGTCACGCCCCGGGGAGGTGCAGATCTTTCATGATAAGGCCCCGCATCCAGGCTTTAACGCTCTGCCAGTAATACTCGAAAATCGTCATTGAACTTACTCCTCGATGCTGCACACATACGTCGAACACGGCAGGGTTGTGGCAAATGTTTCACGTAACTGTCATGTTTTTGTGAGGGAAACGTTACTGCCTCGCGAGATGTGGTGCTGTGGCTGGTGTTCTCCTGCCTCCAAATCAAGGATTTCCGTAGATTGACTACCTATATTGTCGCCTATGAGCGTTTACCCGGTCAGGATTACACGGCGCTCGAACAGAAGCTCGCGAGCTTCAGCGAGGGATTTCACGAGATCGATAATTTCTGGCTTATCGCGTCAAACCTGATCATCGCCGATCTGCGCGATGTACTGGCAAAGCTGCTGCCCGAGGGGGCCAAATTGATGGTCATGAAATACGTGCCCCATAACAGCATGGAAATGGGTGCCGCCGCGTGGCACGGCTTCTCTCTCAATCAGGAAGGCTGGCTGGCTCAGAACCTGTAAGGATATCCCCCGATCCCGTAAGCAGGGCCGGGGGAACTGAATTGCGGCCGAGTTACTGGCGGGTGGCAGCGTCCAGATAGCGGGCGTAAAGCGCGCCAATGGCCGCAGAGGCAAGTCGTGCCGTTGCGTCGTCGGCGCGGCTTGTCAGCAGAACGGGCACCTTGGCCCCCATGACAATTCCCGAGGTTGCGGACTTGCCGAGGAAAGCAAGGCTTTTAACGAGAATGTTTCCCGATTCCAGATCGGGGGCTACCAGAATCTGGGCGCGGCCTGCCACGTCGGAGGCAATTCCCTTGATTCTGGCCGAATCGCCGCTGACCGCGACATCCATGGCCAGCGGTCCATCGAGTACGCCTCCGGTGATTTCCTTACGGTCCGCCATCTTGCATAGGCTTGCGGCGTCCAGCGTGCCCTGAATCTTGGTGTTGATGGTCTCGACGGCGGAGAGCAGCGCAACGCGCGGTGTGCCGAGGCCAAGCGCATGGTGGAGATCAATGGCATTCTGAACGATGTCGCGCTTGGTCACCAGATCCGGCGCAATGTTGATGGCCGCGTCTGAGACAAGCAGTAGTTCGGGATAATCAGGCACGTTGATGCAGAAGACGTGGCTCATGCGGCGCTTCGTGCGAAGGCCGCTTTCCTGTTTGATGACGCCAGCCATGAAGGTATCGGTATGGAGACTGCCTTTGGTAAGGCCTTGCGCTTCACCCGAATGAATCAACGCTATGGCCTGTTTGACCGCGGTAGCCTCATCATCGGCCTGTTCGATGCGCATCCCGGTGATATCAAGCCCGGCTTCCCTGGCTGTCTTTTCGATCTTCGTCCGATCGCCCACCAGAATCGGGATGATGATGCTGTGGCGGGCAGCCTCGACGGCTCCTCCCAGCGCGTGGCTGCTACAGGGCCAGACGATGGCATAGGGTACAGGACCGAGTGCGGCCGCCTTGGCAACAAGGGCTCGCATAAGGGCATGCTGCTCAGGGAACACACTCTCCAGTGCCATTTCCGGCATCTTGGTCTCATTGTAGGGGGTGTAGCTGGACATAAGCCGTTCAAACTCCGTAGCCATTCAGACCCGTCTGTGCCGCTCGCGTCACACGCAGATCATGCGTCGTTGCGGTAGGACGGTGTGGTTTCGCTCGGTCGACGGATGCGTCGGAACAGACAATCGCAAGGATGATCCCGGCCAAGATTCCCCGTCGGCGCGCGCGGTGCCGCTACGTTTTAGCGCATGTTTTCGAGCCTGGCTCCAGACATCGCTGTAGCAACACCCGGGGGCGTGATCAGGTTTTCTTGAAAGGCGGAACAGCTGGGCCCGTTTCGGCGCCACACGCTTGGACATTGCAGCGCACGGGCCGGTGATGTGGCGGGCTAAAACAGGGGGTACGTCAAGAGGTCACAAAACGCCGGGGGCTACGCGTTGGGAGAAGGCGCTGACGGTCCTGAAACAAGATTCTCTATCAGCTCTGCTTCGTCTGGCCGATTGGGCTGCCCACGCTATCCGCGCTTTTGCGATAGGAGTTGAGCCCCAGACGCACAAAGATCAGCAAAATCCCTGTTGCGAACAGGATCTCGCCCACGAGGTCGAGCTCATCGGTCAATGAGGCCAGATTGGGCATGCCAAGCATGACGGCTAGGGACGATACACCCCATGCGAGAAGCGCGAGAAATATGACGAACGAGCTTTTCAACATGGGACCTGCTTGAGAAATGTTATTATTTTTGACAAAGGTTGCCTCCCGTATTTAACGAAGTTTGACGAAGAGTCTGCAAGTCTTTTTAGCAGCACAAACATTAAATCTTTGGTGCGAAGATGAATGTTAACTAAGTAGAAACATATACAGATTTTGAAATTCCTGTCACCAGAGACGACGCGTCGGTTGTGCTCATGACCCAGTCGACTCGATTAATTCTTTACGTATTTGAAATATTAATCTTATGTTGACGATTGCACGCCACGTAACAGCCGCGCGCTCGTAACGTTCATGCAATAATCGCAGCGATCATTCTGTGCGGTGTTGTGCGAAAATTTTGCATACTGCCGATGGTAACTATTTCGAGAACGGATTTGTGCGGTCAGCGTTCAATCTAGTGACTATTCAAAGCAATTAAACTTGAGTCATCTCTACGTCATTGTTTCGAAATGATGATGCACTTGGCCTCGCCGGCGGCATTCTGATGCGCGCGCGGGCGCCTATGGGGGTATATCCGCCCTCAGTCACGCATCATTTGAGCCGTAGTTAGCCACTGACCTGCACGCGCCGGGGATATGGCTGTGTAACGCTAGGGAGGCGATTTTTATAATCATGACCCAGCCCCTTGATTACCTGTCTTGGGCGAAGCTTCCGTAGATCACCGATTCGATGATGTGGGGGGAGGTCGAATTGACGACTTTTGTCCTGATAGAGGGTATATGCGGCTCGCGGCGACATCAACGCCCAATTAAGGCGGTCTCAGCCTTTCTGGCTGGAACCAGTTCTGGCGGCAGTTCAACGCTGGATCGCTCACCAGAGCGCTTGGGTCGCTTCATGTGATGCGGGTCTTGTCCATCGCGGTGGAATCAGCAGTTGTGCAGTCATACGGGCAGATCAACCGACGATGGACCGCATAGGATGAGGGGTGAATGTCCGATCGCGACACACGTATCGGCTGTGTCCTGCTTTGTGCAGCCGCCGTAATTTCTCAAGCCCTCACCATGAACGCATGTGCGGGTTTGGCGGTGGGGGTGATCGTCAGCCAATATGCATGGGGTAGTTTTTTTGGCAGAAGGAATTCTCGCTGCGGCGTTGGTACACCCTGCTCACGCGCTGGAGAGCGTGAAATCGTCAGCAAATTGCATGAGCAACTCGACTGAGAAATTTCATGTTTTTCGGGAAATTCTACGGACCGGATGGTGGGCGCAACAGGGATTGAACCTGTGACCCCTACCATGTCAAGGTAGTGCTCTACCGCTGAGCTATGCGCCCATCCGGTCCGTGAGCGGCGTTTTAGCGGGCGTTGACGGGGCTGGCAAGATGGGTTTTCTAAAAAAATCACCATAGCGGAAAAAAAATGATCCAGAGCGCATCGTGGGAGCCAGAGCTCTGTCTTTCCAACAGTTTTTTGCTTCGCGATGTAATCGAGCCCGTGGCGCCACTCATTCTGGCGTCGCCCCATTCCGGTCGTGCTTATCCTCAAAGCTTTCTAAGGCAGACCCGGCTGGATCTTACCTCCCTGCGCCGCAGTGAGGACGCGTATGTCGATCTGCTGTTCGAGGCCGCTCCCTCATGGGGGATACCGCTGCTCTGTGCCCAGTTCCCCCGGGCCTATTGCGATGTAAATCGCTACGCCTGGGAGCTCGATCCCGGCATGTTTCGCGAGCGTCTGCCCGAGGGAAGCCTGACGAACACAGCCAAGGTGCGTAGTGGGCTTGGTATGATGGCGCGTATCGCGGGACCGGGGCGAGGGATCTATCGTCATCAGTTACCGGTATCCGAGGCGACGCAGCGAATCGCTTCCTGCTGGTTGCCTTACCACGAGGCGCTTGAGGGCATGATCGAACGCTGCAGGAGCCGGTTCGGGACCTGTGTTCTGCTGGACCTTCACTCGATGCCGACCATTCCCCACCTCCGCCTGCCAGACATTATTCTGGGCGACCTGCATGGCACGAGTTGTGCGCCTGAAATTGTCGAAGGGGTCGCGCATCGGCTGGGTTCGCAGGGGTTCTCGGTTGGCCGGAACCGGCCTTATGCCGGAGGGTACATCACTGAGCGCTATGGCACGCCTGATCGGCAGGTCCACGTAATCCAGGTCGAAATCAGCCGTCGGCTCTATCTTGATGAGCCCACCATACGTCCATCGCCGGACTTTGCGTCGCTCAGAGCCCGGTTGGAAGATGCACTCTCGGGGATCATTGAGATTGCCGGCGCGTTCAGGGCGTATCGCAAACCATGTGATAATCGTTGTATCGGATGATCAACTCCGGCTGATCCGGCCCCAGGGGGCTCGATTGATGCTATCAAGCTGTGTTTGAAGAGCGTTCGCACTCCTTGCTGGCCTCGCGGGCTTGCCTGGATGCGCCCGATACGTCCTCACAAGACTGGAAGAGCTGCCTCATGTCCCAGACCTGCCAAGAGCGCCCCGATATCGTCCTGATCGGTGCCGGTGTCATGAGCGCGAGTTTCGCAGCCCTCATCCGGTCGCTTGACCCAAGCCTGACGATCAGTGTTTTCGAGGCGCTCGATTCATGCGCCAAGGAAAGTTCCGAAGCATGGAATAATGCCGGAACGGGCCATGCTGCGTATTGCGAGCTGAACTACACCACGCGTCGCCCCGATGGCAGCATTGACATGGCCAAGGCGCTGGACGTGAACACGGAATTCGATTTGTCCCGCCAGCTTTGGGCGCATCTGGTCGAGAAAGGCTGGATCACCGATCCGTCGTCGTTCATACGTCGTTGTCCGCATATGAGCTTCGTGCGCGGCGAGGAGAATGTTGCCTTCCTGCGCGCGCGGTACGAGACCATGGTGCGCCACCATTGCTTCGACACCATGGCTTATAGCGAGGATGCGGCCCAGATAGCGGAGTGGGCGCCGCTGATGATGGCGCGACGTCGTCCCGGCGAGACGCTGGCGGCCACACGCGTCGAACAGGGTACCGATGTCGATTTCGGCACACTGACACGCACCCTTTTCGATAATTTGCGCAACGAGCCGGGCATCGATGTTCATTACTGCCACAGGGTGACTGCGCTTGACCGCGAGGGGCGCGGGGCAGGCGGCAACCCGCGCTGGCGTGTCAGTGTGCAGAACACCGAGACGGGTGAGACACGCACGGTCTCGGCCGGATTCGTCTTTGTCGGGGCAGGGGGGGCTGCGCTCGAACTGCTCAAGGGTGCCGATCTGCCCGAGGCGCATGGTTATGCGGGTTTCCCGGTAAGTGGTCTGTTCCTGCACGCTGATAATCTTGACCTGTGCCAGCGTCACACGGCGAAGGTTTATGGCAAGGCCGCCGTGGGCTCTCCCCCCATGTCTGTACCGCATCTGGATACGCGCATTATTGGCGGGCGGCCCTATCTGCTGTTTGGCCCCTATGCCGGGTTCACGACCAAATTCCTCAAATCCGGCCGCTGGACGGATCTGCCACGCTCGATCACGACTGACAATGCGCGCGCCATGTTCGACGTGATGGTCGATAACCGCGACCTCGTGCGGTATCTCATCGGGCAGGTTCTCCAAAAACCCTCTTCGCGCTTCGCAGCACTGCAGGATTTCTACCCGTCAGCCCGACAACATGACTGGCGCGTCGCCGTGGCTGGGCAGCGTGTACAGATCATCAAGCGCGAGAACGGGCGTGGGACACTCAAATTCGGCACGGAAGTGTTGAGCACGCAGGACCACAGCCTCGCCGCGGTTCTTGGGGCCTCTCCCGGCGCTTCCATTGCAGCTTCTGTAGCCCTGAAGGTGGTCCAGCAGAATTTCGCTTCCCGCCTGCCGGAATGGCGCACGCGCCTGGAGGCCATCATTCCGAGTTATGGTCTTGATTTGCGCAAGGATGAATCCGCCTGCCGCCGGATACGCGAACAGACGGGACGTGTGCTTGGGATCTGAAGCAAGAATGTGCCCCGGGCGTGCCTTTGTGCAAGGCACGCCTCTGCCCCCAGTCAGCCGAACTCAGGTTGTGGTGACGTAGCATCCAGCCAGGATTGCAGCGTGTAGGCTGCGGCCATTTTATCCACCACTCCCGCCCGGCGTTTGCGTGTCATATCGGCCTCCTGAATAAGGAAGCGATTGACCGCGCTGGAAGAAAGCCGCTCGTCCCAGCAGCAGCCCGGCAAATCGAGCCGGGTTGAGAGCTCTGTCATCCAGTCCTGTGCGGAGCGGGCCGCTGGGCCGAATGATCCATCGAGCGAGAGCGGTAGCCCGCATATCAGCCCCCCAATGCCTTCCTTGCGCACAATACGACCGATCTCTTCGGCGGTCTCGCCGAATTTGCGGCGCTTCAGGCTCCGATAGGGCGAGGCGAGCATGAGCGTCACATCGCTCAGGGCCAGCCCGATTGTCTTCTGGCCGGGATCGAGCCCCAGCAACCGGGAGCCGGGAGGGAGGGCATCGCGCAGGGCGTATGGATTGAACAGACTCATGGGAAGGCGTTATGATCTCGCAAAATTCTGGACCGTCGGGATTATCCGCTCACTTTCAGGAAAGTCGATCCTTTATGTCGTTGGAAACGCGCACAGTCAGGCGCATAGCAAAACTGGCCAGAATTGGCCTGAGTGATCAGGAATGTGAAGCCATGCGCCAGGAGCTGAGTGGCATCCTGGGCTGGGTCGAGCAACTGAACGAAGTCGACATTACCGATGTGCCCCCGATGATTGGCACCGGCCTGGCCATGCCGCGCCTGCGTGAAGACGCTGTGACCGATGGCGACAAGCGCGACGCTGTGCTGTCCAACGCGCCCGACTCTGTCGGTCCCTATTTCACTGTTCCCAAGGTTGTTGAGTGATGCATGATCTGACCCTCGCCTCTGCGCGAAAGGCTCTCAGGGAGCGTCGCCTGTCTGCCGTCGAACTGACCGATCACTTTCTGAGCGCGATCGACAAGCTTGACGGTGAAATCAACAGCTTTGTTACCGTTACAGCAGATCAGGCCCGCGCTTCTGCCCGTGCGGCTGATGCCTTGCTGGCCACGGGCAATGCGCCCTCGCTTTGTGGCCTGCCGCTGGGTATCAAGGACCTGTTCTGCACCAATGGTGTGCGCACTACGGCTTCGAGCAATATCCTGCGCAATTTCGTGCCACCCTATGAAAGCACGGTCACGTCAAACCTGCTGGCCGACGGGGCGATCTTCGTTGGCAAGACCAATCTCGACGAGTTCGCGATGGGGTCGACCAACATGACGTCGGCTTTCGGTCCGGTGGTCAATCCGTGGCGCCGCAAGGGCTCTGAAGACAAGCTGGTTCCCGGCGGGTCTTCCGGCGGTTCTGCTGCTGCCGTTGCCGCTGGCCTTGTGCTTGGCACGACGGGCACGGATACGGGTGGTTCCATCCGTCAGCCCGCGGCCTATTGCGGTATCACGGGCATCAAGCCGACCTATGGTCGCTGCTCGCGCTTTGGCACGATTGCCTTTGCCAGCTCGCTCGATCAGGCCGGGCCGATGGCGCGCACGATGGAAGATTGCGCCATCATGCTGGAATCCATGGCCGGGTTCGATGCGAAGGACAGCACCTCCGTCGATCGCGCGGTGCCGCGTTATGAGGATGCGCTCGAGCGTGGGGTGAAGGGTCTCAAGGTTGGTATTCCGCGCGAGTATCGCCCGGATACGCTGCCTGCGGACATTCAGGCCCTGTGGGATCAGGGTATCGCCTGGCTGCGTGACGCCGGGGCCGAGATTGTCGATGTCTCGCTTCCTCACACAAAATACGGCCTGCCGACCTATTATATCGTAGCACTGGCTGAAGCTTCCTCGAACCTGGCACGCTATGACGGCGTCCGTTTCGGCGAGCGCGTTGACGCTGGTACACTCGATGAACTTTACGAAGCCACGCGTCATGCTGGCTTTGGTGAGGAGGTCCGCCGTCGTATCCTGATGGGCACCTATGTGCTCTCTTCCGGCTATTACGACGCGTATTACCTGCGTGCGCAGAAGGTGCGTACGCTCATCCAGCGTGACTTCCTCAACGCGTTCGAGAACGTCGATGTGCTGTTGACACCAACCGCGCCTTCGGCAGCTTTTGCTCATTCTGAGCGTCCGACCGATCCAGTGCAGATTTATCTGAACGACATCTTCACCGTGCCAGCCAGCATGGCGGGCGTGCCTGCGCTGTCTCTGCCGGCCGGACTGGACCATGACGGTCTGCCGCTCGGCTTGCAGCTGATCGGCCGCTATTTCGAGGAAGAGACATTGTTCGCCGCCGGGCGTGTCATGGAAAAGGCAGCGGGCTTCACGCACAGGCCTGCTTTGCATGCGGGAGCAATCGCATGAGCGGCTATATCATCGAAGGCACAACAGGCCCCTGGGAGATCGTGGTCGGGCTCGAAGTCCATGCTCAGGTCATCAGCCACGCGAAACTCTTCTCTGGCGCCTCGGCCGAATATGGCGGCGAGCCCAACACCCATGTCAGCCTGATCGACGCAGGCTTTCCTGGCATGCTGCCGGTCATCAACCTGGAGTGTGTGGCTCAGGCCGTACGGACAGGGCTGGGGCTGAATGCACAGATCCATCTGATGAGCCGGTTCGATCGCAAGAATTATTTCTACGCCGATCTGCCGCAGGGTTACCAGATCAGCCAGTTCGCTCATCCGATCGTGGGTGAGGGGAAGGTCGAGATCGAACTCGCCGATGGCTCTGTGCGCCATATCGGTGTCACGCGCCTGCATCTCGAGCAGGACGCCGGCAAGTCGATGCACGATCAGGACCCCACGCGCTCTTTCATCGACCTGAACCGTGCCGGCGTGGCGCTCATGGAAATTGTGAGCGAGCCCGATATCCGTTCGCCGGAAGAAGCGGGTGCCTATCTGCGCAAGCTGCGCCAGATCCTGCGCTATCTCGGCACTTGTGACGGCAACATGGAAGAAGGCTCGATGCGTGCCGATGTGAACGTTTCGGTACGCAAGGCGGGCGAGGAATATCGCACGCGCTGCGAGATCAAGAACGTGAACTCGATCCGCTATGTCATGCAGGCGATCGAAGTCGAGGCAGCGCGACAGGTCGAGATCTGGGAAGCCGGTGGCACAGTCGATCAGGAAACACGACTGTTCGATCACGTGCGTAGTGAGACGCGCTCACTCCGTTCTAAGGAAGACGCGCATGATTATCGCTACTTCCCCGATCCCGATCTTCTGCCGCTCCTCATCGAGCGTGACTGGGTTGAGAGCCTCCGCGCCGCTCTTCCGGAACTGCCCGAGGCCAAGCGCGAGCGCCTGGAGGAAACCTATGGCATTTCACGCTATGAGTCGGGAGTTCTGACGGTAGAGCAGGGGATTGCCGATTTCTACGAGACCGTGGCCAAGGGTAGTGACCCGCGTCTGGCGGTTACGTGGATGCTGGGTGATTTCTTCGCAGCGCTGAACCGGACGGGTGCGACGATCGAAACAAGCCCGGTCAAGGCTGAGGGGCTCATGGAGCTTCTGGCGCTGATCACGGATTCGACGATCAACGGCAAGATCGCGAAGGAAGTGCTTGAGGACATGTTCGAGACCGGTGATTCGGCTTCGGTCATCGTCGAACGCAAGGGGCTGCGTCAGGTTACCGACACCGGGGCTATCGAAGCCGAGATTCGCGGCATCCTTCAGACCCATGCCGACAAGCTCGCAGAGTACAAGAGCGGCAAGGACAAGCTGTTCGGATTCTTTGTCGGGCAGACCATGAAAGCCATGAAGGGCAAGGCCAATCCGGCCATGGTGAACGAGCTGCTGGTCAAGCTGCTCGCAGAGTAAAAAATCTGCAAAAGGGGGGTTTGACGCGACGAGCAAATCCCCCTAGAAGCAGTTCTGCAAACGCCGTGAAAACTGCGTCCCTCTAGGCGGAGGGGTGGCCGAGAGGCTGAAGGCGGCGGTTTGCTAAACCGTTGTACGGTGTCAAGCCGTACCGTGGGTTCGAATCCCATCCCCTCCGCCAATTCCCCTTTTTATTCAATATCGTAGCCTACCAAAAATGGCTGTATTCTGCGAAATTCACGCTATTTCGTGTTGCATGCCGATGCACGGAATTGCATCCTATCCCACACCTCGCGTGGTAAGAAGTGTGGGATAAAAATGGGGCGTCTTTCCGCAACAACCGTGAAGGCCATCAGGGAGCCGGGTCGCTATGGCGACGGCGACGGGCTCTATCTCGTCATCAGCCCACGGGGTGGCAAATCCTGGGTCTGCCGGGTCCAGAAGAACGGCAAGCGGCGTGACATCGGCCTCGGCAGCGCCAAGAAGGTATCCTTGGCATTGGCGCGCGAACGAGCCGTCAAGGCGCGGATGCAGGTTGAAGTTGGCCTTGATCCCGTAGCTGAACGCCGCAAGGAGGCGGGCATTCCGTCCTTTCGTGAAGCCGCCCTTGAGGTCTACGCGCAGAACAAGGCGACCTGGAAGAACAAGAAGCACCGGGCTCAATGGTTGACGACCCTTGAGACCTACGCATTCCCACTGATCGGCGACGTGTCGATCGCCGATCTTGACGGCCATCATGTTCGTGAAGTAATCGCCCCGATCTGGCTCAATAAGCCTGAGACCGCCCGCCGGGTTCGGCAGCGGATCAGCAACGTCATGGACTGGGCGATCGGCAAAGGCTACCGCACGCTTCCCCTGCCGCTGGCGGCAATGGATAAATCCCTTCCCAAGGCGAAGACCAGGACCGTTCATCACACAGCGTTGCCCTACGCCGAGGTGCCGGCCTTCCTCACTTATCTCCGGTCGGGAGATTCGATCGGGCGCCTGGCTCTGGCGGCTCTTATCCTGACCGCGACACGCTCTGGGGAGATCAGGAGCGCCACATGGGATGAAATCGACTTTGAGAACAAGCTCTGGACGATTCCCGCCGAGCGGATGAAAGCAGGGCGGGAGCATGTCATCCCGCTCTCTTCGCAGATGTGTCAGGTCTTCAAGCTTGCGCAAGGTTATCGCGAGGCACGAAGCCAGCTTGTGTTTCCTGGCCAGCGCGCGGGCAAGCCGTTGTCCGATATGACGCTGACCAAGATTTGCCGGGACGCGCGCATCGCGGCGGTTCCTCATGGCTTTCGTTCATCGTTTCGCGATTGGGTCGCCGAGGAAACCCAGTTCGACGGCGACATCGCCGAGATGGCGCTTGCCCATACGATCGGCAATAAGGTCGAAGCCGCCTATCGGCGTGGTAATCTTCTGGAAAAACGGCGTATTTTGATGGAAGCTTGGGGAGCGTATTGTTGCCAAGAGAAATGCCGAGACGAGGGGAATGAAATCAGTCCGATTGAGCTTGCTCGCAGCCCAGAAGCTGAACCCTGATAATCTGGAAAAAGGCTATCAACTGGTTGATCAGGCGATTGTCGATCTGAAGAGAAAATCTGACAAGGCGTTCAGTTTTTTTGTTGCTATATTTGTTGTGTCTTTCATTCTGAGTTTGACTTCTGGTATTCTTCTATTTTCGTTTATTTTTCATCACCCAAATTCTTCTGCCTATATCACGTATCTCATTTTGTTTTTGACCAGCTTTTTCGTCATGGTATTTTCGGTGACCGGCGTCAGATGGTTTCAGACCAGAAAATTTTTGTTCGTTAAAACGCCCTACGATATTGTACTGCCCGCCGAGTTGGAACTGCTCATGTCGGACCTCCGTAGCGGGCGGCTTTCCGCCTATACAAGCGCCGGGTATGGCAACACAGTCCTGAGTGCCGTGCAGGCGTCCGATGGTGTTCTGCTGGATGGACGGGTTTCGCCCGAAACCTTTTCTAACCGCTACTCCCCGTTGCTCCTCTCCCGAGAGGCAAAATTCTGGGGGCTGTTCTGGCTCTCCTTCCGGAGGTCATTCACCCGTCCGATCTATGTCGTGACTGATACCGTGCCTGACGGCGACGAGGCACGGTGCCTCAACAATGATCCGCGCTTCCGCTGGCTGGTCGGAGGCACGATGCTGGAGTTCATGACCAATCTCGATGCCTTTCTTCGCGAGAATATCTCTCCCGACGATCAGCCGTGGTATCGGATTGCCTTTACCGTTGCTCGACGCGAAATGCGAAAAGGTGCTCAACACGGGGCTCTGGCTGCCGCGATCAAAGCCATCAAGCAGGAACTTGCAGCAACTCTGGGCAGCGACCTCGGCCCGCAAGGTGGCGATTCGACCTCATCGCTCAAGGCACTTTTGAGCGGCAGGCAGGGGCGAAAAGATATCAAGGGATATTTCGACCCCAACGGCTCCTGATCAGTCCTGATCGCGTTGGATAACGTTGGCTAACGGGCTTTTTTCAGCGATTTGAAGCCGTCTAGCGTCGTCGGTACGCCATCAAACAGGATGCCGTCCGATGGACCAGAATGCCGCTTTCACCCTGCTGTTGACGATCGACGATGTAATGCGCCTGACCGGCTATAAGAGCCGGTCGAGCATTTATCGCCTGGTGCGCCAGAAGCGCTGCCCGCCGCCTGTAGTGATCGGTGGCGGGCGCGTCCGCTGGCGCGCAGGCGAGATCGAACATTGGCTCCAGGGCCTCCCGATCCAGAACTACATCTGACCCGCAGGCGCGGCGCGACCCCAGCCATTTGGGGGCGGTCCACGCCGCGCCTGCTCCCGGATTTCCTCCGACAATCCCGTTTCATCGTGTTTCGCATGATTCACGAAAGGACACCCCATGCCCATTTTCCGCGCTATGCTGGACTGGCTGCGCCCCGGCAATCGGGTCACGCTCCGTTTTCGCGTGCATCCCCGGATTGCCCGCGAAGCCCTGCCGCTGATCGAGAAACTGCTCGCTGACACCCCGGACGGCGAGACCTACCGCTTCGCCATCGGCTTCTGGCGTCATGCCGAACGACCGCCGCTTACGGTCTACCGGGGGGATAATTCGACCTGCCGGATCGACGGTCCGTTGCAGGCGGCGGCGCGCACCTACTTTCCTCTGGGCGGCCTGATCGAAACGCTTGGCGTCACGGCCTACCTGACACCTTTCGAGGCGAACGCACTGGACCAGCGTCTTCGGGACGCGATCGAGCGCGTGATCCGCGCCTGGGTTGCCGAGCATGAGCTTTACGATCTGCCCTGCCTTGATCTCCCTTTCGACCGCCGGACAGCGGATCGCGAGGCCCTTGTCCTGATCGCCCACTGGGCCGCTCAGCATCGCCGGGAGGGCACGGAGCATGCGTGACCCATGCCGGTTTTTCCATGCGACCAGCGGCCCCGATGCTGCGCATCGGGCCACAGAAAGAAGAACACACCTCACGCACTGGCCTGCGGCGGTTTTCTGCCGTTTTTCGAGGGTGCGATCGGGGTGCGCCTGCCTTCGCAGCTCGATATGTGGCGGATTTCCGCCTTTTTACGCGAATGCGGCTCGGGTGCGGCGGGAGGGGCGGCCATGAGGCACGTCCAGCATTCCGTCCGCCTTCCGATCGCGCTGGATCGGGCTCTCCGGCAGCTTGCCGCACGGCGTGAGATGACCCCCTACGCCCTGTTGCAGAACTGTGTCCGGACCGGGCTCGCGACCATGATGCAGGAGGGCGTGACCGGATCGGTCCCCCCCGAACTGGCCACGGAACTGGGGCAGGTCAGCACACAGATCGTCCATGTCGAGCGCCTGACCGAGCGCGCGCTCTACGTGTCCTGCGCCGCCTATGTCTTCGCCCGTGCCGCAGCACCTACCCGCATCGACGAGACCCGCCTCACCGACGACATCAACGACGCCTTCCAGCGCCAGCTTGTCCTGGCGGGAGAGACCCCATGACCAGTGATCTCGACCAGCAGGCGCATGTCGGCGCTCTGCGCGCCATCCGTCGCGCCCAGAGTGGCGCACGCTTCCGCACCGCCTTCCTTGTGACCAGCCTCGGCCTTCTCGCTGGCAGCGGGCTGGCGGCGGTCGCCACGACATCCCCCGAGGAACTGACCATGGCCGGACAGTTCCTCCTTGCGGAGGCCCAGCGTCCCATTCTGGCCATCAGCCATAGGGATGCGCCGATGACCGTCATTCTTGATGGCCGACGCTATGAGACCGGCGCCTACGAGCTGGTGCGTAGCGAGGACGTGCAACATCGCGTCCTTACCCTGATCGAATGCGCCGCCCTGGGTGGTCTGATCGGTATGGGGCTGGGCGTCGGCACCTTTACCCTGACCGCAGATCGGCGGCGGCGTAAACGCGCACAGGAACTGGCCGACCGCACCATCGCCGGCAGTCGGGTCGTGTCCGAAGTCGTCCTGGCCGCCACCACAGAGGACACGGACGATCCTTCGCCCCTGCGCCTCGGCACCGTCGCCCTGCCGCGCGCGATCGAGACCCGCCATCTGGCGATGATCGGCACCACGGGCGCTGGAAAGACCACCGCGCTGCGCCAGCTCCTCGACGTGATTGAGGCCCGTGGCGAGGCAGCACTCGTTTATGACACGTCGGGGGATTTCGTCGCCCAGTATTACAATCCCGTTCGGGGCGACATTCTGCTCAATCCCTTCGATGCGCGAGGTGCCTACTGGAACCCGTTCGACGAAATCCGCCATCCCGCCGACGCCGCCCGAATCGCCCGCTATCTGATCAGCGAGACCGGCGATCGGGACCGCGATGTCTGGCTGGAAACGGCCCGCATCCTCGTGGCCAACATCCTGCGCCAGCTTTGGGAAGAAAAACGCGGCACGCCCGCCGGGTTGCTCGATGCGCTGCAATATATGTCGAGCGCGGATCTGGAGCGATGGCTGGCCCATACGTCCTCGGCCCGGACTTTCGCCCAGGACGCCGAGCGCGCCACGGCCAGCGTGCTGTTCATGCTCGCCAAGGCTGCCAACCTGCTCATGTTCCTGCGCGCCGAACCGGCACAGGGCGGTGAAGGCTTTTCCTTTGCCCACTTCTTCGCCGGGTTCGACAGCCACAAGGGCCGTCGCCCGTGGATTTTCGTGCCACGCAAGGAGGATCATTTCGAGGCCATCAGGCCCTTGATGGCGCTCTGGCTGGAATGCGCGGCTTCAGCGACGCTTGGATTGCCGCCCTCCGACCGTCGCCGGATGTGGTTCCTGCTCGACGAGTTCCCGGACCTGCCGCGCGTGGACAACATGACCCGCCTGCTGCCGCAGGGGCGCAAGTTCGGCGCGGCCGTGATCCTGACCTTCCAGACCATCGACCAGATGCGCAGCCGGTATGGGGAAAAGGACGCCGAGACGGTGCTGGGAAGCTGCAACACCAAGCTCTTTCTTCAACTCACCGATGTCGAAAGCCGGGACTGGGCATCGAAAACGATTGGCCAGGCCGAGGTCGAAATCCAGACCCTTTCGGCCAATCTCGATCCCAAAACACGCAAGCCCCAGATCACGGTCGGCACACGACGCGAGGTCCGCCCGGCCGTGATGGAAAGTGCTTTGCGCCTGCCGCCCGGCTGGGCCTATCTCCTGTTGCCCGACGGATTGCCGGTCGCGCGGATCGCGCTCACCAACGCACATATCATCGCGCGGGGCGCGGCCGGAACGTCGGCGTTCGAGCCGATCGGCCTGGATCAGACATTGTGGAAACAGACGCGGCCGGATGAGTCGAAGGCCGGAAAGGAGAAGAAGGAGGAGGAGGACAAAGCCACCGGCGAGGCTCCGGCATCGAGCCGCCCCACCCGACGTAACCCGGCCTCCAAGCCTGGCCCGGTCTGATGGTCGCCACTGTGTCGGCCCTGAGCAACGCGGCGCAAGCGGCAAGCTATTACGAGGCCGATGATTATTACGCCGAGGGTGGTCTCGCCCCGTCCGAATGGCAGGGCAAAGGGGCGGAGGCGCTGAAGTTGCAGGGCGCGGTCGAACACGACCAGTTCTCCCGGCTTCTGGAAGGCCGGGTCGCGGATCAGCAGCTTGGCGCGACGCGGGACGGCGAGATCGCGCATCGGCCGGGCTGGGATTTGACCTTCAGCGCCCCGAAATCCGTGTCGATCCTGGCCGAGGTGGCGGGGGACCGCCGCCTGGTCGAGGCGCATGAACGCGCGGTCAGGACCACGCTGGGACTGGCCGAAACCCATTTCGCCGCGACGCGCATCCGCGAGGATGGAGCGGTCCGGCGTGAAACGACGGGGAATCTGGTCGTCGCTACCTTTCGTCATGGCACCAGTCGCGCGCTCGATCCCCAGCTCCATAGTCATAACGTCATCCTCAACATGACCCAGGATGACAGCGGGCAATGGCGAAGTCTGGAACCCCGTGCCTTCTATCAGTTGCAAAAGCAGTTAGGCGCGATCTGCCGCCAGGAACTGGCGGGAGAAGTCCAGCGTCTGGGCTATGCCATCGACAGGGGAAAGGAGTCCGGCTTTGAGATCACCGGGCTCGACGCAACGACCTTGGAGGCGTTCAGCCAGCGATCCCAGGCGATCGAGGCGCATCTCAGCCAGCGTGGGACCAGCCGGGAAGAGGCGAGCGCCGCCGAAAAGCAGATGGCGGCGCTCGATACCAGGCTGGCCAAGGAGGCCGTGCCCCATGCCGAACTGATCGGGGAATGGCGCGCGGTGGCGGATTCCGCCGGATGGAACGAGCAGGCAAGGCGCGAGATAGTCGCACGGGCCGAGGCGCGCGCCCGGACCCAGGCCACGGCCGAAGATGTGGAACACGCCTTCGCCCGCGAATGCGCGGCCGATCGGGCGGTTGCGCGGGGCGCGTCGATGCTTGGCGAGCGGCACTCGGTGTTCGCCACCATCGCGCTGCACGAGGCGGCGGGACGTTTCGCCTTCGGTGAGGTCGGCCATGCCGAGATCGGTGCCGCGATCGTTCGGGCTCAGAAAACCGGCGCGCTGGAAGTCCGCTCATTCGTCGATCGCCGGGGCGCGGCTTTCGAGGGCCTGACCACGGCCGCCAATATCGCGGACGAGGCTGCCTTGCTGCGCCTTGAAGAACACGGGCGGGAGCAGGTCGCACCGATCCTGGCACCCATAACTGCCTCCTGCGCCGTGGCGCAGGCGGAACGGCGGGCGGAATCACAGGGCTACGCATGGAATGATGAGCAGCGCGCGGCGACCACGCAAATTCTCACCAGCCGCAACCGGATCGTCGCCTTGCAGGGTGCTGCCGGCACCGCCAAGACCTCCACCGTGCTGGCAACCGTCGCACAAGAAGCCCAGACGCAGGGACTTCGTGTCACGGCGCTGGCCCCGACCGCCTCGGCAGCCCAGGTGCTGGGCGACGCGCTCGGCAGCCGCGCCGACACGCTCGCGCGACATCTTTTAGCACCCGGCAAGCCCACCACTGTCGACCAACTTTGGATCGTGGACGAGGCGTCACTGGTGTCGGCGCGCGACGCCGCGAAGTTGCTGGCGCTGGCGGAAACCCATCGAGCACGTGTGCTGTTGGTCGGCGACACGGCGCAACTCGGGTCGATCGAAGCCGGCGTGGCCTTCGGGCAACTTCAGCAGGCGGGCATGGAGACTGCCCATCTTACCCGGATTCTGCGCCAGACCAACGAGCAGGCCCGTGCAGCGGTGGATGCCAGTCTTGCCGGCGATGCGAAGCAAGCCCTGGCGGCCCTTGATTCGGGTGGCGGGCATGTCGTCGAGCATGAAGGACGGGAAGCACGGTTCGAGCAGATGGCGCGGGATTTCGCGGCGCTGGACGGGAAAGCCCGCAAGCGCGCTCTGGTCATCGAGCCGTCGCGGGACGGGCGCGACACCCTGACTGGAAAAATCCGCGAGAAGCTGGCGGAGACGGGTGCGCTGCATGGGCCGGCAGTCGAACTGTCGCGTCTCGTAAGCAGAGACATGACCCGCACCGAGGCGAAGGAGGCGAGAAGTTACGTGATCGGCGATGTCGTCCGTTTCACGAAGGATTGTGCCGATAAGGGCGTCTCCCGGCGGGATGCCTATACCGTGGCCGGCATCGATACGGAAAAGGCGGCCGTGATCCTGATGGCGCGTGACGGGCGACGCATAGACTGGCGCCTGCGCCAATGGGGTGCCACGCAGTCCCAGGTGTTCACCGTCGAGCCGATCGAACTCCGTGCCGGTGATCGCGTGCGGTTCACCCGCAATGACCGTGCGGCGGGACGGACCAACGGCCAGCAAGGGGAAGTGATTGGTGTTGATCCCAAAGCGCGAACGGTCACGCTCCGCATGGACAATCGCCGGATCGAGCATCTGACGCCAGACGATCCGCGCGATCGTCACATCGCCCATGGCTGGGTCGCCACGGCCTTCGCCGCGCAGGGGCGCACTGCCGATCGCATTTTGGTCCATGCCGACAGCGTGGCCAGCCAGCTTGTGGATCAGAAGAGCTTCTATGTGGCTCTCTCGCGCGCCAGGGAAAGCGTTGCCCTCTATACCAACGACCGCGCCAAGCTCGTCGCTGCTATTCAGGAGCGGTCAGGTGTGAAGCAGACCGCTCTCACTGCGACGGCCGGGGTCACCATGGCGGCAGGCATCCAAGGCAAGACCGCTGCCAGAGGCATGGCTTTGTGAGGCGTTACACGTCGGGTTGTTGTGGATCGCCACACTGCACCGCCTCAAAGGAGCGCGTCTTACTGACTTTCGCCCCAAAGGGCGCGTTTTTGAGAACTCTCGTCAAAAAAGCGAAGGTGAGGAGTGGATACACATTGTGTATGTGTCATGCTATAGCTACGCTGAAACGGAGGAGACGTGCCATGCCTGCACGAACAGCCAGGGAGACAGCATCGTCGCCAGTTACGCGCGCTGTAAATCTGCGCGTGCGCGAGGATGTACGCGACCTGATCGACCAAGCGGCGCGCGTCAACGGCAAGACGCGCTCGGATTTCATGATCGAAGCGTCGCGGCAGGCGGCTGAAAATGCGCTGCTGGATCAGACCTTCGTGCGGGTCGATGCTGAAACCTATGCGCAGTTTCTGGCCGTTCTGGATCGGCCGCCGTCCGGTGAAGGGTATGAACGGCTAATGCGCGCGCCGAAGCCTTGGAAGGGCTAAGTGTGGAAATTACAGGCCCCAAGCCTTCTGACAGGCGCGCATATCCTGACGGTGTTCGATTCCGGTGTGTCGTCGCTGGATGATTGGCTGCGCCGGCGTGCAATGGCGAACCAGTTCATCGGTGCGTCGCGCACCTATGTCGTCGCCACCCTGGAAAACCGCGTGGTGGGTTATTACGCGCTGGCCTCCGGTGCGCTTGCGTATGCGGAGGCGTGTGGTCAAATCAAGAGGAATATGGCCGACCCGATTCCCATGGCGGTCTTGGGTCGACTGGCTATCGACCGCACCGTGCAAGGGAATGGAGTCGGGATGGCGCTGCTGCAAGACGCGGTGCTCCGGGTTCAACAAGCCGCTTCGATCATGGGGATTCGGGGCGTGCTTGTGCGTGCGATCTCGGACGAGGCGCGGGCATTCTATGAACACCACGGCTTCACTCCCTCGACAACAAACCCGCTGACATTGATCTTGTCTGTGACCAACGAACAAATTGAATAATGGCTAAAAGAAAAAATAGATCAGCATCTGTCACTGATCTGAAGTAAAGAAAAGTGGAATTATGCCTCGTACAAAGCACGGGGCGGGAGAAATTGAATGAAGAGTTTGCTGGAACAGCTTCCGTCTATTGTCGCAGAGGGAAAAAGAGAAGCTGAACGTGTAATGGAGAGGGCAGAAAGCAATTATCGCCTCGGTCTGCAAACGCGCGAGCTGGTTGTTCCGGCCAAGGATAGCAAATGGAAAGATTTATTTCGAGAAAAATCAGAGATTGCTAATGATCTAAGTTCCAGCAAACGAAATGCCCTTATATACGGCGATAATCTTCTAGCTATGGCTGCGCTGATTGCTGGCGGTTCCAGCATAGAAACCCTTCGCAACAAAATTGATTTTATATATATTGATCCGCCATTTGACAGCAAAGCCGATTATAGGACGAAGATAATTCTGCCTGAATCTGAAATTCAGCAGAATCCAAGTATTCTCGAGCAGTTTGCGTACTCTGACACATGGGCAGATGGCACGGCATCATATTTGCAAATGATTACGCCTCGCTTGACTCTAATGAGAGAGTTGCTGTCAGATATTGGAAGCATCTATATACACATCGACCGCAGCGTTGGCCCTTATGTGAAAATAATAGCTGACGAAATATTTGGCAGATATAATTTCGAGAATGAAATTATATGGCGTAGAACAACATCTCGTGGTGGAAGCGAATATTATAACCACGTTCATGACAACATACTGTTCTACACAAGGAATGGATGTGGCATTTGGAATCAGCAGTATACCCCGTACACTGACGGATATGTCGACGGCATGTTCCGCAAGGTAGATGCGCAAGGCCGGCGATATCGTGAAAGCCCGCTTACAGCGCCGGGACGGCGAGATGGAGACTCTGGTCGCCCATGGAAAGGGGTTGATCCCAATCAGATGGGTAAAGGTCGCCATTGGGCTGTCCCGGGATTTTTGCGGCATCTGATCTCGGCCGAAGCACAGTGTAGCGTTCAGAAGTCTCTCGATGAGCTTGAAGCGCGGGGGCGGATCATATGGGCGAAGGACGGGGCTGGCCGTCCCAATGTTTTACAGTATGTGGACGATTTGCCAGGTGTTGAGCTTCAATCAATGTGGACAGACATTGGTCTCGAAACTGGTCCTGAATACGACACTCGAAAACCGGAACGGCTAATAGAGCGTCTTATAGCCTCATCAACGAACGCGGATTCAATCGTCGCCGATTTTTTCGCTGGCTCCGGCACGACGGCTGCTGTCGCGGAGCGGCTTGGTCGCCGCTGGATCACCTCTGACCTGGGCAAACCGGCGTGCATGATTACGCGCAAGCGCCTGATCGACCAAGACGCCAAACCCTTCCTCTACCAGCATATCGGCGACTACCAGGTGGAGCAGATGCGCTCCACAATGGGCGCGAAGTTCCGTATCGGCGATCTCGCCGAAATCGTCCTCGGCCTTTTTGGCGCGCTGCCGCTGCCCGTGGAGGAAAATCCGAACAAGAACATGGGACGACTTCAGAGGAGCAAAACCCTTATTCTCGCCGACAGCCCGAACAAGATGACTGGCCTTGCCACGCTGCGCCGCGCGATCGAAATCCGTGATAACCTTATGGGCGGCTGGGACAAGGTGGTGATCCTCGGCTGGAACTTCTCGCCGACGATCGGCCACGATATCGAGGCGTTAGGACAGGGCGAGCGACTGGAAGTGCTGGTGATCCCGCCCGACCTTCTCGACCGTCTGAAGAAGAAGGGCCTCAAGCTCAAGGCCGACGAGGTGCGTTTCTCGTCGCTGCAATACCTCAAACTAGGCGCGGTTTCCCGCAAGCAGAACGGGGAGAGCGAAGCCCTGTCTGTGGAAATCGCCAACTATGTGCTGCTTTCGCCGGAGGCGCTGAATCTCGACGAGGCCAACCGCGACAAGCTGCAAAAGGTCATCAATTCCGATCCGCTCGCGCTGATCGAATATTGGAGCGTCGATCCTGACTATGACGGCGAGGTGTTCCGCTCCGTTTGGCAGGACTATCGGGGCAACACTGACAACGACAGCGATCCCTACCGCGTCACGCGCACGGCGCGGCTTGCCAGCTTGCCGAAAAAGGACGGCCCGCGTCGCGTTTGTGTACGCGTGGTCGATGTATTCGGCTTCGAGGCCGAAGCGACGATTGAGGTGGCATGATGGCGAGCATCAATGATCTTTCGCTTGCCAAGGGCCTGACAGCCAGGGCCGAAGCCGCCTGCGCTGGCTTGGAAACCGGCGAAGCCCCGATTCTCCATCAGGTTTCCGAGATCACTGCCGAGTTACTGAAATGGTGGTTTCAGGCGGAGTTTCAGGATGCCCGCACCTTCAATTTCCACCCCGGCCAGCGGCAAGCCTTGCTCAACGTGATCTACGCCCATGAGATCCTGGGCATTTCGACGTTGCAGGAACTTTACCAAGCGGTCGCGCCGGACGTGATGCTATCCAGCATATGGGATTCCGACGTGATCCGCGCGCCGAAGAATGCCTATCCGAAATATTGCCTCAAAATGGCGACCGGTACTGGAAAGACATGGGTGCTACAAGCCATCATGGTTTGGCAGATTCTCAATGCCAACCGCGCGACGGAAAATCCCCGCTTCACCCGGAATTTCCTCGTTGTCGCTCCCGGCCTGATCGTTTACGATCGACTGCTCGACGCCTTCATGGGCAAGGAGCGCGACGGCAAGCGCGACTTCTCGATCTCTGATCTCGCGGTGTTCCAGGAGCTGTTCATCCCGGACGCCTATCGGGACGAGGTGTTCCGCTTCGTGCAAGGTGCCGTCTGCCCGAAGGAGGAGATCGGGCGGAAGGTCACGGCCGGCGGCATCATCGCCATTTCCAACTGGCATGTGCTGTCGGAGGAAGTTGAACAGCCGGAAGACGAGGAAATCGAGGCACCCGGTGTAGAAATTGATCCCAAGGCAATTGTGCAAAGCATCCTGCCGCTGACGCCGGGTACAAGCAAAGGCAACGACCTGAATGTGCTGAACCGTCGCTATGAGCGGGGAGGCATCCTTGACTACCTCAAGGAATTGCCCGCCCTGATGGTCTTCAACGACGAAGCGCACCATATCCACGAGTTCAAGCGCGAAGGCGAAGTGACCGAGGTTGAATGGCAAAAGAGTCTCAACCTGATCGCCGAGCCGAAGGGCCGCCGCTTCGTGCAGGTGGATTTCTCGGCGACGCCCTATAACGAGGTCGGGACCGGCCGGAACAGCAGGAAGTCTTATTTTCCGCACATCGTCGTGGATTTCGACCTCAAGACGGCCATGCGGGCCGGACTAGTCAAATCCCTTGTGCTCGATAAACGCTCCGAGATCGGGGCGCTTAGCCATGACGAACTGGATTTCAAAGCCGACCGGGACGAGAGCGGCAAACCCATGCTCTCGGAAGGCCAGCGGATCATGCTCCGCGCCGGCCTGACCAAGCTCCGCAAGCTGGAAGCTGATTTCACGGGTCTCGATCCCGAAAAGCATCCGAAGATGCTGGTTGTCTGCGAAGACACCACGGTCACGCCCCTCGTGGCCGAGTTCATGCAGCTTGAAGGACTGGCCGACGACGATGTGCTGCGCGTCGATTCCAACCGCAAGGGCGAACTCAAGGCCGACGAATGGAAGGTGCTGCGCGAGCGCTTGTTCGACGTGGACCGGCATCGGTCCCCGCGCGTCATCGTCAGCGTGCTGATGCTGCGCGAGGGCTTCGACGTGAACAACATCTGCGTCATCGTCCCGCTACGCGCGTCGAGCGCCGGCATCCTGCTCGAACAGACGATCGGTCGGGGCCTGCGCCTCATGTGGCGCGGCAACGAATATGACGACATCAAGCGGGAGAACCGCCAACTCATCCGCGCCGGCAGGACGCCGACCAACATGATCGACATTCTCTCGATCGTGGAGCATCCGGCGTTTCAGGAGTTCTATGACGATCTGATTCAGGAAGGGTTGGCAACTGAATCCGACGACGAGGATGAGCGTAACACTAGCGGAACGGGCGACCTGATTTCCGTCGGACTGCGCCCTGGTTTCGAGAATTACGATTTCGCCATTCCCTTCATCTTGCGCGAGCAGGTTGAGGAACTGGAAGGCACGCATATAGACCCAGCTAATCTTGAGCCTTTTGGAGCTTTCACGCTTGCTCAACTCAAGAGCCAGTTGGGGCATGGTGAACGATTCCATTCAGAAGACGTGCAGGCCAAGACCCGCTTCGGGGATTACCGCGTGCATGGCGGCGTAATGACGGCTACGGGATACAACGACTATCTTGCGCGCATCACGCGTAGGATCACCGAAGCCGTCACCTTGACCGACACCACGGGCAGTTCAAAGGCTTTCGCCAATGCCAGCAAGTTTCCCTACATCCAGATCAACCGGGCAGAGCTAGCCGAGGGCATCGATACTTTCATTCGCCGACATCTTTTCCAGCATGAGGTAGACCTTCTTGCTGATGAAAACTGGCGCGTCCTACTGATCGACCCGGTAACTGAGCACATCATCAAAGTATGGGCGCGCGCTATCCTCGAAGCCGAGGACAGTGTGATAGTCGCCGATGCCGAGGTTGCACATCGGCGACTATCAGAAGTGCCGAAGCTTGCTATGCGCACGGGTTCGTCACTTGCAGTCGAAAAGGCCATTTACCTGCGTTTGCCGTATCCGTCTCGGAACGGCGGCCTCGAACTGGCCTTCATGGAAACTTGCGAACGCGACGCCAGCGTGGAATCTTTCTGCAAGATCAACGAGCAAAAGCATACCTTCGCGCGGCTTCGCTACATTAAGGAAGACGGATTGCCTGCTTTCTATTCCCCCGACTTCTTCGTGCGGGCCGGCGGTTCGATCTATCTCGTGGAAACCAAGGCACAAGGTCAACTCACCAGCCCGAACGTGCTGCGCAAGCGTAAGGCGGCCGTCGCTTGGTGCGACCGGATCAACAGCTTGGCCGCCGATCTGCGCAACGATGCGGAATGGTACTATGTTCTGCTTGGGGAAGACGCCTTCTATGGGTGGCGAGACAAGGGCGGTTCGATTGCCGAGCTTCTGGCTTTTGCCCGGTTGCGCCCTGTCGAGGACCGGAGCCAGGCGAAATTCGTTTTCTGATGGTTAGCATAAGCGTCTTCGAAGGGAGAGATCGTTCTTATCATGAAGCTGGTACGTGACGCTAAGACGCTAAAAGAGAAAGCCGTCGCCTCGCTGAAAATCGCCATGACGACGTTTAACTCCTTCGAGGAGGAGGGGCGGATTACCTCGGTCCTTCTCCATCTTCAGCATGCCTGCGAAATGCTGCTAAAGGCTGTGCTGGTGCAGAAAAGGGCAACCGTCTTCGACAAGGTGACGGGGAGGTCTATCGGCTTTGAAAAATGTTTGCGCCTTTGCCAGGCTAGTCACGGGCTAAAGCCGGAGGAAGCTGGCATCATGCGTGCTGTCGATGCCATGCGCGACGCAAGCCAGCACTGGTTCGTCTTTGTTTCCGAAGACCTACTTTACATGCACACAAGAGCGGTGATCTCGGCGTTTGATGACTACCTGAAGCGCGGCTTGGAAGCCGATCTCCATACGCTTATCCCGCCGCGTGTCTTGCCCGTCTCATCTAAACCCCCAGGAGATTTCGAGTTTTTGATCGATCGTGAATACAAGCTAATCGCGGAGTTGTTGCGCCCCGGTAAACGCCAGCGGGACGAGGCCCGAGCACGCATCCGCTCTCTGCTCGCTATGGAGGCCCTGACGACCGACGAGGTGGAGATCAGTGAAAAGGATATCCACAGGATCGAAAAGGCGGTCAAAGCGGGGGCGGAGATTGGCAAAGTATTCCCGCGTCTTATCGCCGTTTCGACCGAAACTTCGGGCGATGGCGTGACGCTGAAGGTGCATTTCTCGAAAAAGGAAGGGGCGCCCGTCCGCTACGTCAGCGGCGACGATTTGGAAGAAGCGGCAGCCGTGCGTGAAGTCGATATTCGCAAGAAGTTCCACATGCGCGCGGCCGAACTGGCGAAAGCCCTGAAGTTATCGGAACCGAAGTCCAAGGCCCTCCGCTGGCACCTTGGTATCGACGAAGACAAGGATTGCCACCATATATTTGAATTCGGGAAAAGTGCTTTCCCGTGTTTTTCCGACAACGCCAGGAACAAGATGAAACAGGCCCTTTCCGATGGCCTCGATATGAACGTAGTATGGGAAAAATACAAGAATAAGTAATAGTTAAAATTTATATATTTAGATTTTTATCTAAATATAATTTGGAATTTTTTATTATTTGGTTTTGTGATTAAAAATTATATTTTCTCTCGCTTGGCTTGCGGCATCCAGTCACGCAGCGTTTTCCGCAAATAGCCGGTTTCTCCTATGATCAACCGGATTATATCGGTTTACGATAATTGAAAAATGTTAAGTATGGTTTGGCAAAACTCGCGGTATGCAAACTAGACTTAGGTTTTTTAATTTCATATAATACTAAGTATGGCTACGCAATTTAATGGAAAGCTAAACCGACTCCAGCAGGTGCTCCCCGAGGGGCTCCTCGCTGATGCCGCTTGGATGGAAGCCCACGGCTATTCGTCAGCGCTGCGGAGCCAATATGTGCGCTCCGGCTGGCTCGAAAGTCCGGCTCGACGCGTCTATCGCCGCTCGCGAACACCGCTCACTTGGCAGCAGGTCATCGTTTCCCTCCAGACCATATTGGACCTTCCGCTGACCGTCGGCGGGCGCACCGCGCTCGAACAGCAGGGGTATGCTCATTATCTGTCGACGTCGGTTCGTGAGGTTCATCTTTACGGACCGAAGCCTCCACCGACATGGCTGCCAAGCCTGCCGCTCGATGTGGCCTTTCATTGGCACAACAGCCTGCGGTTGTTTCCGAGCCACACCGATGCATCGCCCATATCAAGTCCCGCTATGGTCAATATCGGTGGTCTGGCCCTGCCCATTCGCTATTCCAGTAAAGAGCGCGCCGTTCTCGAATTGCTCGATGAACTGCCCGAGCGTGAGACCTTTCACCAAGCTGATGCATTGATGGAAGGAATGAGTGATTTAAGTCCGCGCCGACTGCAAGCGCTGCTTGAGGCTTGCACCAGCGTGAAGGTGAAGCGGCTCTTCCTCTTCTTCGCGGACCGCCACCGCCATGCATGGCGACCCCGGCTCGATATATCTCGCATCGATCTGGGTGCGGGTAAGCGTGTCCTTGCCAAAGGCGGAAAACTCGATCCGCATTATAACATCACCGTGCCAACCGACCTGGGAGGTTCGTGAAGCTCATGGCTTTCCTCGACACATATCAGCAGCAGGTGGCTCTCTTGATGCGGGTTGTTCCTTTCGTCGCTGAGGAACGGATTTTCGCGCTCAAGGGTGGCACTGCGATCAACCTGTTCGTGCGCGACATGCCACGTCTTTCCGTGGACATCGACCTGACTTATCTGCCGGTTGAGGGGCGGCCCGCGTCGCTGTCTGCGATTGACGCCGCGATGCTCAGAATCAAGGAGCGGATCGAACGGGGCATACCCGGTGTGAGGGTAAATGCCTCACGTTCGGCCGATGAGAACACCGTGACCAAGCTGGTCGTTCGGGTCGGCGGTGTACAGATCAAAATAGAGGTAACGCCGGTGCTGCGAGGCACCGTCTATGATCCGGCTGTGACAAGTGTGGTGCCTGCTGTCGAAGATGCCTTCGGGTTTGCCGAGATGCAAGTCGTGTCTTTCGCCGACCTTTATGCGGGCAAGATCGTAGCTGCATTCGACCGCCAGCATCCCCGCGACCTTTTCGACGTGCGCGGCCTGCTGGCGAACGAGGGAGTCGACGATGCGTTGCGGCGAGCTTTTCTGGTTTATCTCATCAGCCATAACCGCCCGATGGCCGAAGTTCTTGCTCCGACCCGCAAGCCGTTACGAGAAGAGTTCGAACGGGGTTTTGTCGGAATGACGGAAGAGCCCATCACCCTCACAGAACTGGAAACCGCACGGGAAGCGATTATCGCCGAGATGGTCGCCGCCATGCCGGACAATCACCGGCGCTTCCTCGTTAGCTTCAAACGAGGCGAGCCGAATTGGGAACTACTCGGGATACCGGAGGCCCAGCATCTGCCTGCCGTCATGTGGAAACAGCGCAATCTTGCCAAGCTGCCCGATTCCAAGCGGGCTGAACTGACCGAAGCATTGGAGCGGGTGCTCTTTTCATGAGCACGAATCGTCCGTCAGAAGCCGCGTTGCCTGGCGATGAAGATGCAGGTAGAGGCGGATGGTCCTGTGCCCTCTCGACCACCCAAAATGACACAAGCGACGATATTATGTGGGTTTTTGTGTGGGATAGTTTTCATTCTCCACTTAATAAATATCAATAAATCAATATGTTAGTTTATTTTTGCGGCGGACATCCCCTCCGCCACTTTTCCCGTCGAAAATTCGATATGTTTCCTCCCATGTCGCCTTACTGCGATGTGCGCTCACGCCTGTTGTCGCGACTGTGCCAATCAGTTTCCTTAATATCACGGCACAGAGATTTATACATTTCAGGTACAGGTCTCTATTGCTTGCCCATGTAATTCAGAGGACAAGGAATGCGACATTGCGTCACGATGATTTTCCGTTTTGACACGAAAAGAGCGCATTTTGAAAGAAATCAACACGCGATACGGTGCTCTAAAGGTTCCCGTAGACGAAAATGATCTGATCGCCCGATTTCTCGTCCATTATGGTGAATGGGCGTGGGATGAGGTATCTTTCATTGCGTCGGTCGTCCCGGAACAAGCCCGGGTGTTGGATATCGGTGCGTGTTTCGGAACGTTTGGTATCGGTCTCTCGCTTCTGAGTGATCTTTCGGAAATCTGCTTCGTCGATGGTAATCCTGCAGTAATTCCATGCCTGACAGAAAATGTCGGGCGCAATATCAAGGCTAAAGCGACGGTCAAGGAGGCTATCGTTGGTCGTCCCGGCCTCAGTGTCTCGGATGTCCATGCTGATCCTGAGAACATCGGATCTGCGTCATTCGCACCTGACGAGACAGCGGCGCCTTCAGATCTGGCTACTTCGCACGTGCGCAGCCTGAAGGAGATATGGGACGAAAAAGGCCCGTTCGACCTGATCAAGATCGACGCGGAAGGCATGGAGCTGAGCATCATAGACAGCCATGCCCGTGAGCTTGCAACCGGAAAAACGGCCCTCTGGCTCGAATGCAACGAAGACGAGAGGTCTCTGGCACTTTGTGACCGGTTGCTGTCCTGGGATCTCGACATCTATTACTTTGCCTTCCCCTCGCATAATCCTGATAATTTCAGACAGGAAAAGAAGGTCATCTTTCCGTTTGCCTACGAGGCAGGCCTCCTTGTTGCGCCCTCTCGTGAGCCGGTCATGTCGGATACTCTGCGGGCCCATGGCTGCATCCTCAAGCGTATCGAAACGGTTGAGATGCTCAGGTCAAGCCTCTGGGAAACCCCACGATGGGGCTACGCGGACTGGCAAGGAAAGTCTGTCCCCGAACTCGCCGCGCTGGCTGGTCATGCGCTGCGCGACGAGAACTTTAGCGAATTTCTGCGCCACGGCTGGAAAAACAAGACGCCGCTCACCCAGGTCAGGCACTCGCTCGAAGCCGAGCTGGAGAGGCTCGCCGGTGAAATGCAGGATCACAAATCGGCAAGCCAGATCGCGCTGAACAAGGTTATGGAGCAAAGCGCTTCCCACCAGCGAGCCGTCCTCGCCGTCGAGGAAGAGAAGGCCTCCTTGCGGCGTATTGTTGACGAGATGGAACTCCGGCTGGTTCGCCAGGACGAGGAAGCCCGGGTGCAGGCGGAACGGATCGGGGAACTCGAGAAATCTCTCGACGACGCCGCAGTAAAGCAGAGCGAGGCTGCTTCCTACGCGAAGTCGCTGGAGCGTAAAATTTCATCGCTGACGGTCGAGATGTTCGATCAGGTTGCCGAGGCGACGCGCCGTTATGAGACGACGCATCAGGCGGGTCGAACCACCGAGTATGTGTATGTCACGTCCGGGGCTCCAGTGGAGACGCGGGTCATCGATTCCGGCCACGCCGAGCAAGTGGCTTTCCTGCAGGAACGCGTCAGAAGTATGGAGATCAGCACAACCTGGAGGCTGACGGCTCCGCTGCGGTCCATGATCGCAGGATTCCCGAATCTGCATAAAGGTATCCGGTTCGCACGACGCACGGCCGCAAGGGTGCGCGATCAATATCGCCGTATCTGAAATAATACTGTGCTCGGATAGAGACCATGAAAACAGAGATTAAGGCCCTGAACGACTATTTCGATGGTGCCTTCTACCTTGCCGCAAACCCCGATGTCGCAGAAGCGAACATGGATCCCTTCGAGCACTTTTGCTCCATAGGGTGGCGGGAAGGACGAGACCCCAGTATTTCGTTCGATACCAAGTTCTACCTTCGTCAATATCCGGACATCGCTGCTGCGGGTGTGAATCCGCTTCTGCATTACCTTGAGGCGGGGCAGTACGAAGGAAGAAAGATCATGCCGCCTCTTCGTGAGGAGAGGCTACGGGTTCAGCATGCCTTGTGGTCGATGAATTACCGGGCGAAGAACTATGAACCGGAAATCCCCGAAGAGGGAATTCTTTCATCTTCCCGCCTTTCGAAGCTCCTCTCGATTCACCTGCTCGACGCTCCGGTCATCCTTTCGGTGAGTCACGACGACTACAGTGTCAATGTCGGAGGCGTTCAGAAGCTTCTCTGTCTTGAAGAGGCGCAGTGTCACGACATTTCATGGAACTATCTTCATCTCTCCCCGAGCTGTCACAGGCTGGGCCTGGCCACGCATGAACCGGAGATACCGGTTGCCCTGTCACTGCGTCTGAATGGCCGTAAGTTGGGCCATGTCACACCGGCTGTTCTCCTGCGGGCCCTGCAGGAAATCGGTGCTGGGCATCTCACGGTCTTCGCCGTTATTCATCATCTCATGGGGCATGACCCGCGGGAAATAGCCACGCTTGTCGAAGGGATGAAGGCGGTTTCCACGATCGTGTGGACGCATGACTTCTTTACCTTGTGCAGTGGTATACAGCTCATGCGCAACGACGCGGTTTATTGTCATGCTCCGGCTGCGAACTCGATGTCATGCGGTATTTGCAGCCATGGCGGTGATCGCCCAAACTTCATGAACGAGATGGCGCTATTCTTTGAACGCGTCGATCCGATCGTTATGGCTCCTTCACAGGCAGCTGCCGATATCTGGGCAAAGCACAGTCCCTACCAATTCAAGATGGTTCTCGGTCGCCCTCTTGGCCGCCTTATCCTTGAGGACTCACGTATACCCTATCGGTCTGGCAGTAAGGACAAGCCGATCAGGGTGGCGTTTCTGGGCTATCGCACTCATCTCAAAGGCTGGAATACGTTTCAGAGGCTTGCGTTGGAGCTCAAGGACGATCCGAGATATGAATTTCATCATCTTGGGATGGCACAAAGCGTTCCGGCCTCGGGAAACATCATCCACACTCCGGTGAACAGTTCATCCCAGGGGGACGAGGCCATGGTGGCCGCCGCCGTGGCGAGGAATATCGATGTGGTGATCAACTGGGCGCTGTGGCCAGAGACTTTCTGCTACGCCGCTTACGAGGCGCTTGCATCTGGCGCCTTTCTCATCGCGCCGGAGGGCGAGGGGAATGTCTCCGCGTTGCTTCGTGACGTTGGGGCTGAGCAAGGGCTGCTGCTTCGTGATGAGGAGGAATTGTTCGCCCTCTTCGTATCAGAGCGTCTCAGCAAGCTGATGCGTATCTCGAGCCGCCGCCGCGGCTACCTGATACCATCCGGTGACAGCGTAAGCTGGCTGGCACGGGCACATACCGAAACAAGAGCAGCGCTGGGGGGAGTATCCTGATATGGGCAAGACATACTGCTTCACGAGCGCTTCTTTCTCCTATCTTGATCGCGTCAGGGTTCTCGGGGAAACGCTTCGCCGTTTCCATCCCGACTGGGAGTTCGTTTTTTGCTTGTCAGATATTGAGCCACCAGGTTTTACGTTTGACCTTGATGAAGAGCCTATCGACGCGGTCGTCAGGATAGGGGAACTCGGAATCCCGAACCTCGACTCGTGGATGTTCGAGCATGATATCGTCGAGCTGTGCACGGCAGTTAAGGGCAAGATGCTTTGCCGTCTTTTCGAGCAAGGCGCCGACAAGGTTGTCTATATCGATCCTGACATCGCGATATTTTCGGATCTCTCCGCGATCGAGCAGGCCCTCGATACGCACGATGTCGTCCTTACGCCGCACCAGCTAAAGCCTGATACCGATCCGGCTGTGATACAGGACAACGAGATTGGCTCGTTGAAATACGGGATATACAATCTCGGCTTCGTCGCCGTTTCTTCCCGTCCCGAGGGGCGGCGTTTCGCAGAGTGGTGGCGCGACAGACTTCTGACATTCTGCTTCGACGATGTCCCAAATGGGCTCTTCACGGATCAGAAATGGTGCGATCATGTCCCGGCACTTTTCGATAACGTCCTTATCCTTCGCGACTCAGGATACAATGTCGCAAGCTGGAATCTGAGCCAACGGCCCATCTCGATCGACGACCAGGGGACAATTTTCGCCGGCGACAAGAAGCTTCGCTTTTTTCATTTCACGAAGGTGACATGGGCAGGCGAAATCATGCTTGAGCGGTATTGCGGTAACCGGATCGAAGTATTCGAGCTTATGTACTGGTATCGATCGCAACTCGACATGAGGGCCCCGAAGGGGTTGCCGCCACGCTGGTGGGCATTCGATCGTTACGACAGCGGTGCTCCCATTCCCAAAGCCCACAGGACGGCCTATCGCAAGGAACAGTGGCTGAGGGTCCGCTTCCCTCATCCTTATGCCAGTGGGCCTGATTCTTTCGAGCAATACATGTATGGTCTTGGCTGATTGACCACCATGACAGCTCGATCGGTTCTTGTTGCTGACGGTCAGGCTGGGTGCAGGCGCGTGACCGGTGAGTGATTGCCGGTCGTGAGGGTATGGTGCCCCGATGATGGACACCATAGCGGATACGGCATTACTGACCACGCTCTATCGTGGCGAGCCTATCCGTCTTCGCTTCAAGAACTGCTGAGGCGTACTGCCCCGGCAAAGTGTATGCCCCCGTCTGGGACTGATTGTTCCAGCTTCCGAGTGTCTCACCGTTTTGCGGGATCACGGTCACAGTGCCGATGCCAAGCTGGGTGATGGTAATGCGGCAGCCACTTATCAGCCCGGGACCGACATTCATTGTTACTGGCGAGTCGCTTGCCGCCGTGATGGTCGTCCCGCAATCAGTGAGCATGAGCTGTCGTGAAGCTGTTGTCGCGCGTACCGGATGCGCCACAATGCGCGTCGCCCGGCTTCCATCCAGATAGAGCTCGTACAGAACGGCATCATCGCCCCGATTGGCAATATTCAGGTCGCTCCACGCGTAACGACCGGGGTTGTTGAGACAGACGCCTTGCAGGGTGTCGATGCCATCCAACAACGTATTGCGATCGACCTGATTGCGGTTTCCCGAACCTGGCTGACATATCGAATTGATGATGCCAAGATTGCCGAATGTGCCACGTGCATTCCGGTTAGCACCGAAGATGGCGTTTCCAACCACATCCAGCTCGGCTTCAGGATGGTTATTCCAGATTCCGATCCGGCCGTAATTGAAATCGGTAGAGAAAAATGGCCAGTTGTTGAAATTACCGTCACGGGCACTGGGATAGGTAAACCAGTCCATATTGCCCATTTCAGACCAAACCACGTTATCATATTGGTGGTAGGCAGTCGGGCCAAAGCGGGCCACGATATTGCTGCGTGAACCTTGTGCCGCCGCAGTCAGGGTGAGGGTGGACGTACCGGCGCCGGATCTGATTGTTGTTGGCTGTGCGAACAGTCCATATTCTGTCGGCGCGTCGATCACCATGCCATCTATGCCGGATGGGAACGAGCATCCGTGGCAGGAAACCGTCGTCGAACCTGCTGTGGTGTCGATATAGCGCTCGGCAAATGTGACGAATTCGGCACCCGTATGCATGAGGATCCAGGGTGCAGGCGCGAGCAAGGGATTGGCTGTTCCATCATACCGGCTCACCTCCAGAAAGGCGTGTCCCTTGCCCATCTGGAAGGGAAGACTGCCGCCATAGCCGATGGCCGCATGCTCGAAGTTGACCTCCTGGCCGGTGCTGGCGCTCAGATTGGCGTCATGCCCGCGAAATGTGAGCGCCGAGAAGCCTGTAGGTGCCGTATTGTTGACGGCGAGCACATTGGAACTCGGCGCATTGGCCGTGATGGTGAGTTCGTTTGCCATTGGAGAAGAAAAATCGAGATGAGTCACACCATCCGATCCCATTTCTGGATCAGGATTGTTCAGGCTAAGGCCCTTTCCTGCCGCTCCATCGATCGTACCGCCTGAGCGCGAAACATAACTGCCGAGTGCCGATTGCAGCGCGTAACGATCGTCTGCCTGAGCTGCGCTGAGATATCCCGCCAATGCATTGCTGAGAGCTTCGTGCGTTACTCCTGCCGTCGTTAACGCCTCAATGTTCCGGGCATTGCGAGCAATATCGTCTTCCAAGGTTCCAAGTGTTGCACCCTGAGTTCCGACCGGGGTGCTGGGGGGCAAGCCGCCCGGCGGAATGAATTGGGGTGTTGCCTGTGCACCCCCAGAAAGAAAACAAGGCATGAATACGGCCAGAAAACGGATGATGGACACTGGTAATGATTGCGAGGAAGTTTTCATTCAGGGCTCCTGCGCGGGTTCTGATGCCCGCAATATTGGCTGTTGGGCCACCGCATTTGAGGGAAGACGAGTCCTGCTCTCGAAGCAGGCGCGTCTGGCCGTGCCGCCGTCCGGTGCTCGCCGTCACGGAGCCGTAGCGCTGTTCGTGGTGAAGCAAAGCGGCTTACGCGCTTGGTCAATGTGTCTGTGTTCGGGAAGGGGGGGGCAGAAACCTGTTTCCAGGGGGCAGACTATGTCGATGTCCTGTGATCATCCCCGCCCGTAGGATATGAGCGATAGAAAATCTCTGTCGTAGCCATATGTCCGGCGACGCCCATCGATGCCTCACGCCCGGCGTGAGGGCCCTCGGCTTCTGATGGATAAGATCAAAGGCATGATTGTGTGCGGGTTATGTGGGCCCGTCTTGCTTGCGGTTTGGGAAAGGCAGTGTCGACACCTTACGATGCGCCCGGCATTCAGACCGTTGCACTTGGTAAGATCGGCAAAGTACTCTCGAAGCCCGCATTCGTTTCAGTGATGCGGGCTCGCGTGTTCATATGGATGGGGACAGTTTGTGCGATATCACTCGTGCCGAAGGCATCGGATATGCTGAATCGTTGTCAGCGTGCGCGAGCAATGCAGCAGGACGCGTTGTGAGAGGACAGATATTCTCTTACGACGGCCAGGTAATCATATGAGATATTTGATATTACCTAATATATATCACGAAATAACCTGATTTGTGAACCCCGTTTATATTTTGGGCCGCGCATACGAGGCAGATTCTTCAGAGAGGAGCGAGCCCAGTAGCCGGTGCTGTGGGCTGGTGATTCCGCTCTCCACTCATAGGTGAGCGAGGGCGTTTATTCCGCATGAGAGGTTGCAAGCTCAACTGGAGGTGAAGCCGGCATGGCCTGATCAGGCACGATATTTCTGCTGGGAAGGATAAGTTTACCAGAAGTTTTCTGGCGGAAGCCCGGTCTGGATGGACCAGATATTTTGCGCGGTTACGGGTGGACCGAAGCTGCATAGCCTGACGACGCGAACGCCACGCGCGTCAAGAATCATCCCTTGGGAAGGGGAATGATGGGGCGCGTGTTTTTGGGGAATTTGGAGGTCCGGGCGGGAGTCGAACCCACGTAGGCGGATTTGCAGTCCGCTGCATAGCCATTCTGCCACCGGACCAGCTGGTGTGTGCGCTATATCCCTCGTCGCGCCGTGCGGGTCAAGAGGGTTTGGAAGCAATCTGCAAGAAATAAGAAGAAATTTCCGAATGCTTCGAGTTATGGCATAGGAGCGCTCAAGAGCACCTCAACACCAGCGTATGAATATGCCAGCACGTCGTTGCAGCGTTGCCGTCAATCGAAAGGGCATCCATGAAAACGGATCAATTAAAAGCCTATACTTCGCTCAGTGTCGGTCTGATTGCAGTTTTGAACAGCACGACGGCGCTTGCGCAGACTTACGACGGCAAAGGCTCGCCCGAGTTCATTCCCCATACGCTGCAGGAAGCTCTGGCGACGGCATATCTCACCAACCCGACCTTGCGTCAGGAACGGGCAAGGCTGCGTGCGACAGATGAGCAGGTGCCATCGGCGCTGGCAGGCTGGCGTCCCCAGATACGCGGGCAGGCTGGGCTAACGTACTACAAAGGGGCCAATATCTATGGCGCCCAGGGCCCAGAACCAGGATCGGATTTCGGGACGCCTGCCTATAGCCGGTCCTACTCGACCCCTGGATATCAGGGTGGTGTAACGCTCACAGAAAACATTTATACAGGCGGCAAGACGACAGCCCAGACGCATCAGGCCGTCAATACTGTGATGGCTGAGCGCGCCCAGTTGATCGAGACCGAACAGCAGGTCTTTAATGATGTCGTAAACGTCTATCTCGGGGTGATCCGCGGCGAACAGCTTTTGCAGATCAACATCAATAACGAGCACGTCCTGGAGGAGCAGCTCAGGGCGACGCAGGATCGTTTCCAGCAGGGCGAAATCACGCGTACGGACGTGGCGCAGGCCCAGGCGGCCCTCGCAACAGCCAAAGCGACGCGTCAGCAAAGTGAAGGAACCTTGCGCGCGGCACAGGCGACTTACCAGCAGGTCGTTGGTGTTCCACCCGCGCCAAATCTGATAGCGCCTCAACCGCTTGCCCTCCCTGTAAAAGCAGAAAAGGATGTCGTGGCCGAAGCGACACGCAATAATCCTCAGATCATCAACGCGCTTTTCGTTGAAGCGCAGCAGAAGGATAATTTCTCGGTCCAGATGTCGCAGATTCTCCCCAAGATCTCTGCAACTCTTGGATATTCCTACATCAAGAATCAGGGCTATGGGAAAATGGTCACTGATAACAAATATGGCATGATCAGTTTCGACGTCCCTATCTATCAAGGTGGCGCCGAATACGCGGCTGTACGTCAGGCCCGCCAGCAATACCTTGCCGCGCGCAGGGCGACCGAAATTGCCCGGCGTTCTGCAGCGCAGGACGCATCAGCCAACTGGCAGCAGTTTCGAGCCTATAATGATTCGATCACCAGTAACCGCACAGCCATTGCCGCCAACGTGATCGCTCTTGACGGTGTTGAGCGTCAGGCCATCGTCGGCACCAGTTCGACCCTTGAAGTCCTTCAGCAGCAGCAGACCCTTCTTCAGGCGCAGACGGCGCTTGTGCAGAATCTGGCAGGGCTGGTTCAGTCCTCTTATGCCGTGGCCGCAGCGATGGGGCGGCTGACAGCGGCTGATCTCAAGCTCGACGTGCCGATCTATGACGAAAAGGCCTATTACAAGGCCGTCAAGGATCGCTTGTGGGGCATCAACGACTATGCCGTGAGTCAGCCAGGGCGCTAAATCCGGGTCAACTTCATAAAATGGGTAATGCCTAACGGGTCGCCCCGGCGTTTATCGTCGGGGGTATCAGTGAGTGCTCATCGTCGTAGTTTCACCGATCCGTCCCGAGCGAGACGATATGCCTGCCTGCGCGATGAGGGGTTTGGCGAGGCGTCGCGAAAACTGTAAAGTGCGGTCATTGGACGTTCGATTCATATCCGGCCCGTCAGGTCCCCGGGTATGGCCAGACAGGTGACAGGAAGACAATGCTCGAAAAGACCTTTGACCCCGCGGCATGTGAAGCCCGCCTCTATGCCCAGTGGGAGGCAGAAGGTCTTTTTGCGGCGCATCCTGAAAAAGGGGGCGACGCCTTCTCGATCATGTTCCCGCCGCCGAATGTGACCGGTACCCTGCATTTCGGTCATGCGCTCGATTTCGTTCTTCAGGATATCCTGATCCGCTGGAAGCGCCTTGAGGGCTGCAATGTCCTCTGGCAGCCGGGTACAGACCACGCTGGCATCGCCACGCAGATGGTCGTCGAGCGCGTGCTCGACAAAGAAGGCGTCAGCCGCAAGGAAATGGGGCGCGAGAAATTTCTTGAACGCGTCTGGGCCTGGAAAGAGCAATCTGGCGGCCAGATCATCAAGCAGTTGCGCACGCTCGGTGCTTCGGCCGACTGGGAGCGCGAGCGCTTTACCATGGATGAGGGCCTGTCACGCGCCGTTCGTGACGTCTTTGTCACCCTGCATCAGCAGGGCCTGATCTTCCGTGCCAAGCGTTTGGTTAACTGGGACCCGGCGTTCCGCTCTGCCATTTCCGATCTCGAAGTCGAGAACAAGGAGACCAAGGGCTCCATGTGGTATCTGCGCTATCCGGTCGAGGGTGGCGGGACCATTGTCGTGGGGACCACACGCCCCGAGACCATGCTTGGCGATACCGCCGTGGCCGTCCATCCGGAAGACGAGCGTTACACCGCACTGATCGGCAAGTTCGTGACGCTGCCGCTTACGGGCCGTCGCATTCCGATCGTGGCCGATACCTACTCTGATCCCGAGAAAGGGAGCGGCGCGGTCAAGATCACACCCGGACATGACTTCAACGATTTCGAGGTCGGCAAGCGGCATGATCTGCCCATGCCGAGCATCCTGGACGAGGCGGCAGCGATCTGGCTGGATGAAATCGCGTCCGAGCTGCAGGAGATCGAGGGGCTTTCCTCAATCGACTTCGTTCGGTCGCTCGAAGGGATGGACCGTCTCGAGGCGCGCAAGCGTATCGTGGAGGAACTGGAACGTCTCGAGCATATCGAGAAAATCGAGCCGCATACGCTTCAGGTGCCCTACGCCGAACGTGGCGGTGCCATTGTCGAGCCGCGCCTGACCGAGCAGTGGTATTGCGACGCGGCAACCCTTGCCCAGCCTGCCATCAAGGCGGTGGAGGAGGGGCGCATCCGCTTCGAGCCCCAGCAATGGGAGAACACCTATTTCGCGTGGATGCGTGACATCCAGCCCTGGTGCATCAGCCGTCAGCTCTGGTGGGGGCATCGTATCCCGGCGTGGTACGGCCCGGAGGGAAGCGTGTTTGTGGCACGTAGCGAGGAAGAGGCCCTTGCTCAGGCACGTGCGCAGTTCGGCGACGATGTCAGCCTGACACGCGATGAGGACGTGCTTGATACTTGGTTCAGCTCGGCGCTCTGGCCTTTCACAACGCTCGGCTGGCCAGACAAGACAGCGGAGCTCGCGCGTTATTATCCGACAAGTGTGCTCGTCACCGGATTTGACATCATCTTCTTCTGGGTTGCCCGGATGATGATGATGGGTCTGCACTTCATGGATGACGTGCCATTCAGCACGGTCCTGATCCATGGTCTGGTGCGTGACGAGCGCGGCCAGAAGATGTCCAAGAGCAAGGGCAATGGCCTTGATCCGCTCGATCTCGTGGCCGAGTTCGGCGCAGATGCGACACGCATGGCAATCTGTGCCCTGACGGGGCCGGGACGCGATATCAAGTTCGGCCGCAAGCGCGTGGAAGATTACCGCACCTTCATCACCAAGATATGGAATTCAGCGCGCTTTTGCGAGATGAACGGCGTCAAGCCTGTGAGCGGCTTTGACCCGGCCTGCGTGCAGAGCGTGCTCGGGCGCTGGATCCTCGATGAAGCGACGAAAGCCGTTGCGAGTGCCAAGGCAGCGCTCGACGCCTATCGTTTCGACGAGTTCGCTGGCACCTGCTACCGCTTTGTCTGGAACGTGTTCTGCGACTGGTTCCTTGAACTCGCAAAGCCTGCCTTTGCAGCCGAGAACACGCCGGAGCAGGATGAAATCCGTGCGGTCGCCGCCCATATTCTCGGCACCATCCTGCAGATGATGCATCCCGTCATCCCGTTCGTGACGGAAGAGCTCTGGCAATCCTTCGGGTTTGGCGGGAGCGTGGCACAGTCCGCCTGGCCGACGCTCGTTCCGCCGCAGGGCGCCGACGTCGCGTCTCATGAAATGGACTGGGTGATCCGTCTTATCAGTGAGATTCGTACCCTACGTTCGGAAATGAACATTCCGCCGGCGCAGATGGTGCCTGTGTTGCTGCGCGATGCCACCCCGGAAACGCTGGAACGTGCCGAGCGCTGGGCCACGGTGATCGGGCGCATGGCGCGCGTAACGTCGGTCTCCGCTCTGGCGGGCGAGCCCCCCAAGGCAGCCGCGCTGACGGTAATCGATGAGGCAACACTCGTCCTTCCGCTGGAAGGACTTATCGATATCGGGGC
Organism: Asaia sp. As-1742; assembly: GCF_011753235.1. Lineage (NCBI taxonomy): Bacteria > Pseudomonadati > Pseudomonadota > Alphaproteobacteria > Acetobacterales > Acetobacteraceae > Asaia > Asaia sp. As-1742. Next base: position 283,643 of record NZ_VWWA01000003.1, read on the forward strand.
TGAAATCCAGCGTCTGGAAAAGGAAATCGATCGCCTCGCCAAGGAAATCGACAAGGTCGAGCGTAAGCTGGGCAATGCCGATTTCGTGGCACGTGCCAAGCCGGAGGTGGTCGAGGAGAATCGCGAGCGTCTGGCGAGTTTCACCCATGATCGCGAGCGCCTCCAGGCGGCGCTGGCACGGCTTGCCGGGGCCTGATCTGTCAAGCATCACGCAGAGTGGCCGACGCGCTCTGCGTGATGACTCCCGCCTGTTCAACGAACCGTTCATGACAGGTGGGGGAGAATGATACCGGGTTTCGGCAGGAACCCAATTAGGCTTCGCCTAGGCCCGCTCCCTCCAAAACCAAGCACGTTATGCGAGAGATTCGCAGTTGCGTGAGAATACTCCAGCGCATAGAGCGAGATGGCTCCGCCCCTGTGGCGGCCTGATCATCCTGGGGGCGTACCCGTGCTATCTTATCTCAAACGCCTCATATCGCGGCCTATAAAACGGGGGACATCACCTCGTGATGACGGCCCCGAGTTGCCGGAAATGATCTGCGCTATTCGAGAGGCGGCTTATCAGGGGCATGTTGCTGCTCAGGTTCAATGGGGCGATATCCTGCTTGAGAGTATCTATCTTCCGTCAGACCCGGTCCGGGCGAGACAATGGTATGGTATCGCCGCCTCCTCAGGCTATGGCCCGGCTCATAATATGCTCGGGCGCTGCCATCATTTCGGCTGGGGTGGCCCGGTCGATCTGCCCGCAGCTGCGACACATTACGGAATCGCCGCCGCAAAGGGTGATCTCTGGGGCAACTACAACCTTGCAATCATGACCATGCGTGGCATCGGGATGACCGCCGATCTGCCGCGCGCGCTTGCCTTGTTCCGCGTCGGGGCGGAAGCCGGTCATCCCAAATCGATGAATCTTCTCGCCCGTTTCATTGAGGAGGGGTGGCACACACCGCGGGACCCCGCCACAGCGCTTGTCTGGTACCGCCGAGCAGCAGAAGCAGGAGATTATCGAGGGCAGCATAATTACGCGACGGCACTTCTCGCCCTCGGAAAGCAGATGGAGGCGCTGGACTGGTGGAAGAAAGCGCTGGCTGATGCGACAACGGATGTGCTGCTCGCCATGCAGAAGAGGCTTCGCGCACTGGATGACCCGCGTGCGCGCGACCTTCTGCCTCGTGTCCACACCAGACTGACGCTTCTCGGTGTGACGACGCCACCCGGCGACGAATGACATGATGTGTCGCAGATAAGCAACACAAAGACATAAACGCGTATGATGCAATTGCGAGACGATTGCAGACGATAAAGCTGAAAGATAGGAACCATTCTCAATTGGCGAGAGCGAATCCCGCCCCAGGCAAGGAGAATGATCGTGTCGGCTAAACGGGTACGTCCCTCACATCCCCTGACGCTCATTGTCGGCATGACGCTCGCCTGCACCTCGGCGCAGGCACAGGTGCAGTCTGTACAGTCGGATGACGAGACGGCGCCCCATGATACAGCCCGTCATAAGAACGGGAATCGTGGGGGGGCTCATCGCAGTGCGGCCCGACGCGACAAGGCTCCTCATGATGAAGCTCTGCAAAGCAGGGCAGACAAGTCCGATCGACCGGACACGAGGGCGAGGCAGCCCGACTCAGCGGATGCCGTCCCCGGCAAGGGAGGCGAGGAGAATCTGCTGGTGCGTGGCACAGGCATGAACATCCTGCATCAGCCTATCGGTCTGGGTCGTATGCCTGAGGACATCATGCACACACCGCAGACGGTCAATGCGGTGCCCCAGATCCTGATGCAGCAGCAGAACGTCAAATCCCTCGACGAGGCGCTGCGAAACGTGCCGGGCATTACAGCGTCGGTCGGCGAGGGTGAGGGCGGTATGGCGGGTGACCAGTTCCTGATACGCGGTTTTGCGGCTCAGAACGATATCTACGAAAACGGCCTTCGCGATTTCGGCGTCTATACGCGTGACAGCTTCGATTACGACCATATCTCGGTCATTAAGGGCCCATCTTCCGAGGTTTTCGGCAATGGTACCACAGGCGGTGCCATCAATATCGTGACCAAGGTCGCCCATCTGGGTGACAGCTACAACGCACAGTTTTCCGGCGGGTCGGGCGAGTATTACCGCGGCACGCTGGACGTCAACAAACAGCTTGGCGACGCATCGGCGATCCGGATCACCGGCATGGGCAACGAAAACAATGTTGTTGGACGCGATGATATCTATTCGCATCGCTGGGGACTCGCGCCGTCAATCGGCTTTGGCCTTGGACGCCGCACGAGCTTTACCCTCGAGTATTTTCATCAATCCGATAACCGCATTCCCGATTATGGCGTGCCGATCGTCACGAAACCCGGCAGCACGGTCGGGCGCCCGGCTACGGAATACGGGCTGAACCGTCACAACTGGTACGGCACGAATTATGATCAGGATGTATCCAATGTGAACATGCTGACCGCGCGCCTCAACTCCGAAATCAGCCAGCATCTGACGATTTCCGATGATCTACGTGGCGGGCTGTACGACCGTTACTTCTCGGCGTCGCAGCCGGGCTGCGACGCTACCTGCCAGAAGCTCTTTTTCACAAATCCCTCGGCTGCTCAGGTCAACAGGCGCGGTCACCTTGGCGGGCCCGAGCCCTATCAGCAGAATGACTGGTCCGTTCAGAACGTCTTCTCGGCGCGTGCCAACTTCCGAACGGGCTCCATCCGGCACCAGATCATTGCTGGCTGGGATGTCGAGCATATCTACGATCGCCGCAAGAACTACGCCTATAATTTCAACGGGCAGAACGGCACGCGCACCGACACCACAAGTCTGGTCGATCCCACGCATGTTCAGCCGGGGCTATTGCTGGGTGGCTTCGGGCAGTACCAGTACGACCTTGTCAATCTCTCCGGCGGGGCCGGACGCAAGCTTTACAAGACCGGCGATGCCACCGATGTCGGGGCATTTTTCTCGGAGCAGATGTGGCTCGCGCCGTGGTTCTCCATTCGCGGAGGCTTCCGCTGGGATCACTGGAACAGTCATTATTCTGCAACCGAAGGGGCGACGGCTGCCGATACGCGCCTGTCCCAGCAGCAGAACACCATCAATCCGACTGTCAGTCTGATGTACACGCCCAGCGACAACACGATGGTCTATTTCAACTGGGCGCGCTCAACCACACCGCTCGGGCTCTACGTGACCAATAGTGCCGAGCCCCTCAAAAGCTCCACACAGGGATTCAAGCCGGAAAAGGCGAGCCTGTATGAAATCGGGGTCAAACAGCAATTCCTGCATGGCCGACTGGGCGCGACGGCCTCGTTGTTCCGGCTGGAGAAGGGCAATGCCCTGATGACCGATCCCTCTACCGGAAGTGTGTCGTCGTCGAGCGACAGCCAGCGCAATCAGGGCGTGGAACTCAGCCTGTCGGGGCAGATCACCCGCAACTGGAGCCTGATCGGCACTTATGCCTATTACGATGCCACGACGACGGGCTCGCTGACACCGGCCGATATCGGCAAGCGCATCCAGTATGCGCCCAAAAACATGGCGACGATCTGGAGCACCTATACGATTGCGCCAAACAAGCCATGGAACCTCACTTTTGGTGGCGGGCTGACATGGCGTGATTCTGTCTGGCTTGATGCAGCCAACACGGCGCGCGTGCCGCATACAACAGAATGGGATGCGATGGTGTCACACATGATCGGCCATCGTTGGCGCCTTGCGCTCAACGGTTACAACCTTGCCAATCGTCTGAACTACTCCAACCTCTTCAGCGATCGCGCAACCCCGTCGGTCGGTCGCACCTTCCTGGGTAGCCTGTCCTTCACCTATTGAAGGCGGCTGCTCGACCTGGGTCCCGCAGGCAGGCAAGACCTGCGGGATCCTCCACCTCCGGGTGTGAGGGTGTTTGGGTATTCAGCCCTTGCGAGACAGGGCAAGAAGCGGCGTGAAGGCGAACATCGTCTCGAAACGACAGAACACAGGGGGCGGAATTTCGATGGTTCCCAGCTTCTCGGCTGTCACGCGGCGCCATTCATGGACAGCCTTGCGTAGAGGTGCTTTCTGCGTATGTGGGATATGGCGGATCTTGTAGCCATAGGTCGCATGGAACATGAATGTCATCAGGTTGTCCGGATGAAATCCGATCGCCTCGGCAAGTTGACGGCGTAAATCATACAGGGCTGTAGCCATCGCGGCATTCGCCGGGCGCAAGGGCACACCAACCAGCGGCGCATGGAACCGGTCTGCGTCGATTTCCACCTCTATCTTCTCAGGGAACTCGAAGGCTTTCGATGCGAGACGATCGCGCAGGATCGCTGTTGTCTGCTCGATCGTGACCGAGGGGGAAATGCCTGATGGCCAGTTGTTCTTTGCCTTCTGTTCAGGGTCGATCCCACCGAGAATTGTCATATGGTAGCTTGATGGCGGGGTCGGCACGATATGGTCAGACCAGTCGCGGCGGATGAGGGCGTTCATGTCCAGCATGGCCACCGACAGGGGATGGGTCTCGGCAAAAGGGCAGATCGTCGTGTTGCCGGGCCAATACAGAGGCTTGCCCTGCGCATCGAATTTGCCCTGACGATCGCCTCCACCTGCTGGCAGGGGCGGCCCGTCACAGCCCGGTTCTCCGTCCGAGGTAGGGGTGGGCGCCGCCCCTGTCAGAAAGAGCGCGCCCAGGCCCAGCAGAAGAGTACGCCGGTCTGAGACGGGCAGTGCGGAAAAGCGTTGCATGAGGGACATTCCGTAAGCCTTGGGCATGTCTGCGCAGGGCAAGTAACGACGAGGCATCTCAATGGCACGAAATGTCGCATTTGTGCATGACATGTTCGCTAAATGGCACTGACGCGTTTTCCTGCGGTACGATCCGGCATTGGGTCGGAACGGCGATGGAGTCCCTGGTTCAGGGCGTCGCGTGGTGCGCCAGTTGACCCATCAAGGCTCAGGGTCGGCCATTCATGCCCTCGCGTGGCGTATCATGCACGGTTGCGATCCCCTCATGCGAGGCATCGAAATGGAGGCCAAGATCCGGCTGACTTACCTGAGACGTGCTCGGTGCGAAGAGAAACTTGCCATGGTGAAAGTCAATCAAGGCAACCTCGTGCCTGAAAAAGCTTGCGCCCAAGGCGCCGTCGAAAAGGTTTTCCAGCACGAGGAATTCCGTCGGTCCGAAGTCGCGCGTGCCAAGACGCAGGTCATTGAAGCGATGGCGAACGCCTCGTTGCAGGGTCCCGAATTTCGTTACGACGGGCTGGTCCTTCTCCAGATCGGCAGCCGACGCCAGTGTTTCCGTCACCGTCTCCCTTGGCAGGGCGCTACGAACAAGATCGGGGTCGAGCCTGATATGGACAGGGTGATTGTCGATGAAGGCTGTTATGCGGTCCTCCTGATCGAGATCGATGATCGCAGGCTTGCGCGTGAAAAGCCCTTCCGGCCCTGCGGCACATTGAGGCCCGTCTCGCCAGGCCAGCAGGCCCAGCTTCTCATGGGGAACATCCAGCATGAGCATGAGCCTGAAATGCTGAAGAATTGGACGCCCGATGATACCCACGAGCGGCTTGCCAGCCAGTAATCTGAGCGGGCCGTCATCATAGCGCTCTGCAACGAGGTCGTGGAGCACGATCGGCCCGATCTCGAGTGTATCGACCCTTGTTGTCTCAGTCGGTGCGTCAGTTTGGTCCTGGGCGATCATCGGGTGACTCGGTCCCTGGATAAACCAGATTGCCCCCGCATTTCTGACAAACAGATGGCCGAATAAGGGGCTTACATACATGGCTGCATCGTGCCCTTCGACGCGCACAGGTATTATGGGGGCGTCATCCGGACCGCCGAGCAGAGGGAGGATCGTGGCACCCTCGACGCAGTTCTGCGCGACGATTGCCGCGTTCGCGATACGATCGGTTGTCTGGGCTCTGGAAACGCCGGTGCCAGCGAGCGCAACCAGGGTCAGGAGAGCTTTATACGTCCTGATATGCAGCATGGCACGAATCTCCCCGATGGGCGACTGCCGGTTCGGATCACGCAGACGTTGGATGAAGTCCCAGGTTCAATCGCGCTCGGTGCAATCAGGACCTTACTGAACGAAGACAGGACCCTTCCGGTCTGACGGAAAGTCTATAAGCGGTGAGAGAATGATATCAATTCGAAATGTTTTTGGCGTGGCAATACCGCATTGCTAAGCCACCAAGGATTCGAAAAGGCCTCTTCGGGCTGTCAGGAGCGCAAAGTATTTTCCGCCTCGATTGCGGAAGTCTTCTCTGCCGCAGGTGGCGATGTCCCGGCAGGGCCGCCTGCAACGCGCGGGGTATTGGTAAGTCTCCCGTGCTCGGTCATGGCCCACTCGTGATTGTCTCTCGGTGTCGCGATAACCCGTGATCTGAGGCAGGCCGCAGCAGGCGCACGAAAGCTCCTGAGTGGGGAGAGCGCAGCCGATCATCCCGATTAGGGAGGGGATGAACGGTCCGTTTTAGAATGGTCTTTTGCGAGAGCCCCCTGTTGGCGGTTGCCTACGGGGGCCGGAGGCTCGCTCACCGTTCCCCCTGTAAGGCACAGGTTTGTCTCAAGTCTCAACGGTACACGGTAGACTTTCTAACCCTGCGGTACTGATGCCATCCGGTGCATGCGGTCCCGGGCGCGTCTCCAGGGGAGAGTTGGCCATGATCCTCAGGAGAGCCGGAATCATGGCCAGTCGGTCAGCCCTTGCGCGAGATCTGGCTCAGATCGCGCACGGCACCGTTGGCGGCGCTGGTGGTGAGAAGGCCATAGGCCCGCAGCGCCGGAGAGACCTCGCGCACGCGATCTGGGGTCCAGGCGGCATCCCCCTTTGCTTCCATCGCAGCACGACGGGCTTCCAGCACATCAGCCGCCACCACGGCACGCAGCACACGGTTCGGGATATCGATTTCGATCTGGTCGCCATCCTCGATCAGGCCGATCAATCCCCCTTCGGCTGCTTCGGGTGAGATATGACCGATCGAGAGCCCCGAACTGCCGCCCGAGAAGCGACCATCCGTGATCAGGGCACAGGTCTCGGCCAGACCCTTCGATTTGAGATAGCTGGTCGGGTAGAGCATTTCCTGCATGCCGGGGCCGCCCTTGGGGCCCTCATAGCGGATGACCACGACATCGCCATCGACGATCCTGTTTGCCAGAATGCCTGACACGGCGTCTTCCTGACTTTCGAATACGCGGGCCCGCCCGGTGAAGGTCAGGAGGCTATCCACAACGCCCGCCGTTTTCACGATGGCGCCCGCTTCGGCGAGGTTGCCGTAGAGCACAGCCAGTCCACCATCCTGCGAGAAAGCATGGGCGCGATCGCGCAGCACGCCGTGCTGACGGTCGGTGTCGAGCGCATGATAGCGGCTGGATTGCGAGAAGGCCTGGGTGGTACGCACGCCACCCGGTGCGGCCAGAAAGCGTGTGCAGGCGTCGTCATCGCCTTCGAGAATGTCCCATTTCGTCAGCGCTTCTTTAAGGGTCGGCGCATGGACGGTATGGGCGGTTGTATCGATGAGGTCACAGCGGGCGAGTTCGGCCAGAATGGCCGGGATGCCGCCTGCACGATGCACGTCTTCCATATGAACGTCGTTCTTTGCAGGCGCGACCTTGCACAGATTGGGCACCTTGCGCGACAGACGGTCGATATCGGCCATGTGGAAATCCACCCCGGCCTCACGTGCGGCAGCCAGAAGATGCAGAACCGTGTTGGTCGAACCACCCATGGCGATATCGAGCGTCATGGCGTTCTCGAAAGCTGCCTTGGTGGCGATGCTGCGCGGCAGGGCCGTGGCATCGTCCTGCTCGTACCAGCGACGGGCAAGCGAAACGACCAGACGTCCGGCCTCAAGGAAGAGCTCGCGCCGATCAGCATGGGTAGCCAGCAGGCTGCCATTGCCCGGCAGGGAAAGACCGAGTGCCTCGGTCAGGCAGTTCATCGAATTGGCGGTGAACATGCCCGAGCAGGACCCGCAGGTCGGGCACGCGGAACGCTCGATGGCTTCCGATTCCGCATCCGATACTTTCGGGTTGGCGGCGGCAACCATGGAATCCACGAGATCGAGCTTGCGATTGATGCCGGGGCCATCCAGCTTGCCGGCTTCCATAGGGCCGCCCGATACGAACACGACCGGGATGTTCAGACGCAGCGAGGCCATGAGCATGCCGGGCGTGATCTTGTCGCAATTGCTGATGCACACCAGCGCATCGGCGCAATGGGCATTGACCATGTATTCGATTGAATCGGCGATCAGCTCGCGCGAGGGCAGGCTGTACAACATGCCGCCATGGCCCATGGCGATCCCGTCATCCACCGCGATGGTGTTGAACTCGCGCGCAATGCCACCGGCTTCAGCTATAGCCCCACCGACCAGCGCCCCCATATCCTTGAGATGCACATGACCGGGCACGAACTGCGTAAAGGAGTTGGCGACCGCGATGATGGGCTTGCCGAAATCCTTGTCCGTCATGCCCGTCGCACGCCAGAGCGCGCGGGCACCGGCCATGTTGCGGCCGTGGGTGGTGGTGCGGGAACGATAGGCAGGCATGAGACTGATCCGGGAGAGCTGGAGTGAGGGGGCGTGTTGCGCATGAAATGCAATAGCAACGAGCCCGCACGAGTATTTTTATTACCCTGTGCGAAATAACGTGGCCAATCGCTTGCCGCAAGGGGAAGTCTGTTCAATCATCGCGCCGCTTGTCATTGAACCAGAGGAAAAACCGCGTGCGCGTTGGCCATTTGACCCGATCCCTGCTTCTTGTGACCTCCTGTCTGCTAGGGGCCTCGCAAGCCCTGGCCCAGGGAGGAAACGGTCTTCCTGTCACGCCTGATATGGTGCAGCGCGGCTCGGATATTCCTGCCCATGTCCAGATGCCAGAGACGGCGCGCGACTATATCAAGCAGGATGTCATGATCCCGATGCGTGACGGTGTGAAGCTTCACACGGTTATCGTCATTCCGAAAGCAGCCAGGGACCATGAAGCCCCGATCCTGCTGACGCGCACGCCCTATCATGCTTCCGAGCGCGCTGATCGTGTCTCGGGCGCTGCCGAAATGCGCAACGTGCTGCCACAGGGTGACGGCGTCTTTGTCGATGGCGGCTATATCCGCGTCTTTCAGGACGTGCGCGGCAAATATGGATCGGAGGGCGACTATGTCATGACGCGCCCGCCCATCGGCCCGCTCAACCCCAGCAAGACCGACGACACCACCGATGCGTGGGACACGATCGACTGGCTGATCAAGAACGTGAAGCAGAGCAATGGCCGTGTGGGCATGACCGGGTCATCCTATGAAGGATGGACCGTGGTAATGGCGCTCCTCAACCCCCATCCGGCGCTCAAGGTGGCTGCCCCTGAAAGCCCCATGGTCGATGGCTGGATGGGTGATGACTGGTTCCATTACGGCGCTTTCCGTCAGGGCAGCTTCGACTACTTCACCATGCAGATGACAAAGAAGGGCGAGAGCGACGGCATCCCCCGCCAGAATGCCGATGACTATACGAACTTCCTCGAAGCCGGGTCGGCAGGCGCTTTTGCGACCAAGGCGGGGCTCGACCAGTTTCCTTGGTGGCAGCGTACCAAGGCTCATCCGGCCTATGACGCCTTCTGGCAGGATCAGGCGCTCGACAAGCTTCTGGCAAAGCACCCTCTCACCGTACCGACCATCTGGGAGCAGGGGCTTTGGGACCAAGAGGACATGTGGGGCGCCATCCATAGCTGGATGATGCTGCGCAAGGACCACCCCAAGGTGCCGAATATCCTCGTCATGGGGCCGTGGCGCCATAGCGGTGTGAATTACGATGGCTCGACACTCGGCCCGCTGCATTTCAACGGCGATACGGCGCTCTGGTATCGCAGCCATGTGATGCGTCCGTTCTTTGACCAGTATCTCAAGCCCGGCAGTGCCAAGGTCAATTTTGATGACGCCATCATCTATAATACGGGTGATAACCGCTGGGATCACCTGCGCGGCTGGTTGGGAAATTGCGGTGAGAGCTGCGCAGGTACGGGTGAGCGCCTCTATCTGGGCGAGGCAAACGGGTTGAGCTTCGAGCGTGCCAAGCCCGGTACCGACAGCTATGTGTCCGATCCATCCCACCCGGTGCCATTCATGACGCGGCCGTACAGCTTTGCCGATGGCGCGCGCTGGAAGCCTTGGCTGGTCAGCGATCAGCGTTTTGCGGAATCCCGCCCCGATGTGTTGACCTATCAGACGCCGGTTCTGGATCATCCGGTGCGTGTATCAGGCGTGCCGACAGCGGATCTGTTCGCTGCAACAACAGGGACGGATGCCGACTGGGTGGTGAAGGTGATCGATGTCTATCCCGGCGTCACGGCGGATCGTCCCGAGATGGGCGGTTACGAGCTGGCGGTCTCCATGGATATCTTCCGTGGTCGCTACCGTCACGATTTTGCGCATCCCGAGGCGATCCCTGCGAACAAGGTCGAGGAATACAAGTTCACCCTGCCTGCGGTGAACCATGTCTTTCTGCCGGGCCATCGTATCATGGTGCAGATCCAGTCGAGCTGGTTCCCCCTTTACGATCGCAACCCCCAAACCTATGTCTCGAACATCTTCGATGCCAAGGCGGCAGACTACAAGACTGCAACGCAGACCATCTCTCACGGTGGGGCTCAGGCCAGCAGCATCTATCTTCCAGTTGTAAACCAGTGAGGCGCGCATGAGCGAGGCAGTTGTGGAAAAAGCCCTGATCGGGGGCGGGTGCTTCTGGTGCACCGAAGCGATCTTCACCGGGTTGCGCGGGGTCAAGTCCGCTCAGCCCGGCTATGCCGGCGGCCGACGCGAGAACCCGAGTTACGAGCAGGTGTGCTCAGGCGCGACAGGCCATGCGGAAGTGGTGGAGGTCGTGTTCGATCCGCAGGAAATCAGCTATGGCGACATCCTGCGCGTATTTTACACCACTCACGATCCGACCCAGCTCAACCGTCAGGGCAATGACATCGGAACGCAGTATCGCTCGGTCATTTTTGCGCTGGATGAGGCACAGGACGCCATTGCCCGCGAGGTTACGCAGGAAATCGAGGCTTCAGGAGTCTGGCCAGATCCGATCGTGACCGAAATTGCCGGCCCCGCTGTGTTCTGGGAAGCCGAGGAAAAGCATCACGACTACTTCGCGCGCAATCCCGAGACAGCTTATTGCAGCGCTGTGGTTGCCCCGAAGGTCGCGAAAGCCCGCAAGATGTATCGCGATCGCCTGAAGGCCTGATCAGGGTCATCTGTGTTAACCGGTCCGCGTATCATGGCGGGCCGGGCCGGCGCCTTGTACTGCGGGCCTCAAGCGGTAAGTCGTCACGGCGCCGGATGTCGCTGAAACCAACCAGATTTTGGTCGTTCAGTACCCGGTGGCCTCCCGATCAAGCATGAACTGATCGGCTTCCTCGTCAAAATCGAACAACTCGGTGTAGCGCGCCCAGTTGGTGGCTGTCATGAGCGTCTGCTCGGCGTAGCCCGGCGACATGGTGGTTTCCAGCTCTTCCCGGAAGCGATCCGCCCCGGTGCGATGCCCGGAGCGCTCATCCAGCACGGCGCGTATCGAACGGATGAGCGGGATATGATGGAGCAGCGCCGCGCGCATGATTTCCCGACGCTCATCCTGATCGGCCAGTACGAAACGGGCGCCCGCCTCGGTGATGAGAATGTCACCATCTTCCAGCTCGGCCAGTTCAAGAAGCTGCAGGGACTCACCAAGCGGAAACAGATCGTCGAGCGCCATCTGAAGGCGCTCGGCTAAGTGGGGCAGATCGGCTCGACCGTTGAGCGGGGCGGCTGCCAGCGATTCGAGCAGGCCGACGAGGACATTGATGGGGATGGGCGGAAGGACCAGCGCCATGGGATGGGGGGGCGGCGCAGCGGTGCCGCTCTCAAGACTGGCTTCCGAGATGAGGGGCGCCCTGCGTGTCATGAGGGTATAGATATGATCGACGAAGTGCCGGAATGCGGCGTCGTCACGGTTGCGCGGATGGGGAAACGGTACCGTCAGCTCATGCGAGACTCGCCCCGGGTTGGATGAAAAAAGCAGGATGCGGTCACACATCAATACGGCTTCTTCCACGTTATGGGTCACGAGCATCATGGCGCGTGTCGGCAGTCTTTTCTCCGACCAGAGCTCGATCAGGTCCGTCCTCAGATTTTCAGCGGTGAGCATGTCGAGCGAGGCAAAAGGCTCATCCATCAGCAGCAGGTCTGGCTGCATGACCAAAGCCCTGGCGAGCCCCACGCGCTGTTGCATGGCCCCGGAAAGCTCCTTGGGCAACGCGTTCTCATAGCCATTGAGGCCGATGAGATCGATCATGTCATCGCAGCGCTGTTCACATTCAAGACGCGGCAGACGCTTGGCTTCGAGCCCAAGCGCGATATTTTGCTGGACGGTAAGCCAGGGAAACAGCGCAAAGGACTGAAAGACCATGGCGATGTCGGGTGTCGGCCCGGTTAGCTTCTGGTTTTTCCAGAGAATCTCTCCAGCGCTGGGCGGGATCAATCCTGAGGCAATACGCAAAAGCGTGGATTTGCCGGAGCCTGAACGCCCGACGAGCCCGACGATTTCACCCGCATGGAGGTCAAAGCTGACATCCTCAAGCACGGGGAGGTCGGTGCTGCTCTCCTTCTGATAAACCTGCAGGCAATTGCGGATCGAGAGCAGGCTTTCCTGCATGACGGGCTCCATGCTCATTTGGCGGGCGGGCTCAGGGATGACGGGATACGGCGGCGGATCTGCAGGCGGATAGGATGCCAGACCATGAATTCGCCCAACGCAATGCACAGGGTGATAACGGCAGCCCCAAGCACGACGCGTGGCAGATCGCCATTCTCGATGGCTCTGGCCACATAAGCCCCGATGCCGCCGCCATCCTCACCATGAAGGGCCCAGGACGAACGTTCGGCAAGGATCAGAATGGTCCATCCCGTCATCGAGGCCGCGCTGACGGCCTCAAGCAGGATGGGGGCGATGCCGGGAAGAATGATCTTGCGCCACCATAGCCAGCCGCGAATCTGCATGTTCTGGGCGGCTTGCAGCAGATCCACCGGAAAGCTCCTCATGCCGCGCAGGATCTGGGCCAGCAAAAGCCACTGGATGAAGAAAAAGCACAGAACAAGCGGCCAGACGAAGCGCGACAACCCAAGCAATGTCAGGCCGAGGCACAGCAGCGGGAACAGGATGTTCTTTGGATAGAGCGCCAGAAAGCGCGTCACCATGCGCGCGATCTCGGCGCGCCGTGCCGTCAGGCCGAGCCAGACACCCAGCGGCAGCCACAGCGCGAGAGCAAGGAGGAGGACGAGCGTCATGCGCAGGGCCGAGACAAGGCTCTGCTCGGCCACGACAACGAGATCATGCAGCCCTAGCGCATGATGGCGGTAGAAAAAGCCCATCACGATCAGCAGGGCAAAAGCGAGCGATGAGAGCCCGATCAGTGGTGAGGCCGTGTGTGTCGCGCCGGAAGGGCGGAAGCCACGACGGCCGATCGGCATATCGCCCAGCCATGCAAGACAGCGCCGCATATGTTCACCGGCGATCTTGAGCAGGCGGGTACGGCGCCAGAGTTTGAGCATCCAGGGATCGGCAATATGCTCAAAAACCGGGCGCAGGCGATAACGATCCGCCCAGATCTGCCAGGGAAAGACAAGGCAGCTATCGTAAAGGAAGGCAAGAACACCGATAAGCCCGGCTGCCAGCAGGCACTCCCAGAACGACCCCAGAGCCGCGGCCTGCGCAGCGTGGGTGCCAAGCCCGGGGCGTGTCGGCAATGTGCCGTTTACCGGCAGCATTTCGGCAGCCATCAGAAGCGACCAGGCCAGCGGCATGGTGCGGGCAAGGGCCGTCACACAATCCGGGATGGCATAAGGGGCTTCGAGCCGCCAGAGACGCTGCCAGCTTGTCAGACCAAGCCCTCTGGCCGCTTCATCGAGCGCGCGGGGAATCGTGCTCCAGGCGCCCAGGGCTGCACTGGCAATAGGGGCAGCGAGGCAAAGCGCGGTGATTCCGATAGCGGAAACCTCGAAGCCGAGAAGATGCAGAAAGGGCAGGAGGCAGAGAAGCGGAACCATATGCATACCGCCCAGCGCGGTGAGCACTGCACCGCGCACAGGCGGGGTCTTCGCTGCGGCAAGGGCGAGACATGCACCCAGCAGGGCGCCGACTACGGTGGCCGCTATCATCCGCAGCGTCGTATGACCCAGATCGCCCAGCAATACCCCGAGCCCGGCCAGAGAGCGGAAATGGGGCGTTGTCATGCTGTGATGCTGGAAGGCCGCCAGCTGCGCGGGAACCAGGCGCGAGACGAGGGCCAGCGCCGCCACCACGACGAGGATACCGACAAGCGATGCTGTCAGTCCTGCCTTACGATCCGGCCCGCGTGTGCCGCGTCGCGCCTGAAATGGCGACATGCTCTCCTTCCTCGCGTCAGAGGCGTATTGGTGATGTCAGGGTGTGCGCAGGATACCTGTGCTGCCAAAACCCCCGGTGCCACGTGCCGTCTCATCCAACTCGGAAACCTCGACCCATGTCAAACGAATGACGGGAGCGAGAACGGCCTGGGCAATGCGCATGCCACGTGTCACGACGAAATCCTCGCGGCTAGTGTTCAGGATGATCACCCCGATCTCGCCACGATAATCCTCGTCGATCGTACCGGGTGTGTTGGGCAGCGTAATGCCATGCTTTAGCGCAAGACCTGATCGCGGGCGTATCTGCAGCTCATAGCCAGCGGGCAGGCCGATCCTGAGACCTGTCGGCACGAGGGCGCGTTCCCCGGCGCGGATAATCATATCCGAGTCGATGGCGGCCAGCAGATCCATGCCCGCAGCCCCGCTGCTGGCATAATGGGGGAGGTCGAGCCCCTCGGCATGAGGAAGCCTGACGAGTTCAACGGGAAGCGGAGACATGAAACCTTACCTTGAGGCAGAGGAAAAATGGTCGGCGATCAGAGCGGCGAGTTTCGCTGCGACATCGCGCTTGGTCATTTCGGGCCAGTAATCGGGCGCGGCATTGGAAAGGAACAGGATCCTGTTGCGATCCCCGCCGAAGATACTGTGATCCGCACCAACATCATTGGCCAGCAGCCAGTCGCAGTTTTTGCGCGCCCGTTTGCTGATGGCATTGTGTTCGAGGTGCTCTGTTTCGGCGGCGAAGCCAATAACAAGTTCCGGGCGTTCCGGTCTGGTCTCCGAGAGTGTCGCCAGTATGTCCGGGTTTTCGACAAGGGCGAGTGTCTGGGGCTGGCCGGGTATTTTTTTGCGCTTTTGCGTGGCGATGTCTTCCATGCGCCAGTCGCCCACCGCAGCCGCGCAGATTGCGACATCGGCTGGCAGGGCGGCTTCGCAAGTCGCCAGCATTTCGCGTGCTGTTTGCACATCGATGCGTGTCACAGAGGCGGGGCAGGTCAGGTTTGTGGGCCCGCTGACGAGCGTGACCCGCGCACCAAGCCGCGCACAGGCCTCTGCCACGGCGTAGCCCTGCTTGCCCGATGAGTGATTGGCGATGAACCGTACGGGATCGATCGGCTCATGGGTCGGCCCCGCCGTGACGAGCACATGACGGCCGGTGAGCGGCGTATGGGGAAACAATGCGGCCTCGATCGCCGCGTGAATGGTCTCCGGCGTGCTCAGTCGACCAGGACCAAACTCGCCACAGGCCATCTCGCCGTCGTCCGGCCCGACGAAGAAGCAGCCATGCTGACGCAAGGTGGCTAGATTATGCTGTGTGGCCGGATGTTGCCACATGCGCACATTCATCGCCGGGGCGACCAGCACCGGGGTATCGGTGGCAAGCAGTAGTGTCGTGGCGAGATCATCCGCCAGACCGTTCGCCATGCGGGCCAGCATATTGGCGGTTGCAGGACAGACGACAATCAGATCGGCGCTGCGGGATAGCGCGATGTGATCCATCTGGCTGTCCTCGGCCAGGGAAAGCAGCTCGGTATGCACCGGCGCCCCCGAGAGAGTCTGCACAGCGAGCGGCGTTACGAAATGCGTGGCCGATTGCGTCAATACGCACTCGACCGCGATGTCGCTCCGGCGCAGCAGCCGGATCAGTTCCAGTGATTTATAGGCAGCAATACCACCGCCAATGATCAGGATGACCCGGGCGCGCATGGAAAATCAGAGCTTCCAACCGGAATGGATGGCTGCGATACCGCCAGAGAGATTCTGGTAACTGACTTTTTCAAGGCCCGCATTGCGCATCATCTCGGCAAGCACCTCCTGCTCGGGGAAGGTGCGGATGCTTTCCGCCAGATACTGATAGCTCTCGGAGTCCTTGGCGATGATCTGACCCATCTTGGGCAGAACGCCAAACGACCAGGCATCATAGATCGGGGCCAGAGCCGCCACCTGCACATGGGAGAATTCGAGGCAGCAGAACTTGCCACCCGGACGCAGGACGCGACGGGCCTCGCGCAGGACAGCATCCTTGTCGGTGCAGTTGCGCAGCCCGAAAGCGATCGAAACACGATCGACGCTGCGATCGGGCAGGGGAATGGCCTCGGCATCGACAACCGAGAACTCGATATCCGTCAGATATCCCTTGCTGGCAGCGCGTGACCGTCCAACCTCGAGCATCGAGGCGTTGATGTCCGTCAGCAGGACAGGGCCGCCATTGCTACGCAGCCAGCCAAAGCTGATATCGCCGGTCCCTCCGGCCAGATCGAGCAGCTTCAGATCCCGGCGCGGTGCGAGCGTGTTGATGAAAATGCGCTTCCACACGCGGTGGATACCAAGCGACATCACATCGTTCATGACGTCATAGCGACCCGCCACGCTGTCGAACACGGCGCGCACCAGAGGTTTCTTCTCAGCCCGCGGGACAGAGCGATAGCCGAAATCGGTGGTTTCGTCCCTGTCGGCGTGAGCTGATTCGGGAGGGGGAAATGATGCGTTGTCGGTCATGTCTCTCTGGATATAGTGTCGGCACCCAAGATGCCAGAGCTACCAGAAGTTGAAACCATCCTGAATGGATTAAGATCGGCGCTTGCCGGTCGCCGTATCATCAGCACCGAGGTGCGTCACGATCTGCGCTGGCCGGTGCCCGATGATCTTTCGATCCGGGCGGATGGCAAGAAGATCCGTGATGCAGTGCGCTTGGGCAAATACATGCTGATTACCCTCATGCGTGGGCCGACCCTGCTGATACACCTTGGCATGAGCGGGAGGATAAGGATCACGCCCGGATCAGCCAAAGGCAGGGCCTATCAGCCCCAGCGTCATGAACATGTCACGCTGATGCTCGATAACGGGACACATATCGGCCTTGTCGACCCAAGGCGTTTCGGTTGCTTTCTGCTGGCCGATGCAGGGCGGGAGCGCGAGCATCCCCTGCTGCGACAGCTTGGCGCTGATCCGCTTCAACCCGGCTTTGATGCTGCCTATCTTCATGAAAAGCTTCATCGCAAGCGCGCGCCCATCAAGACCGCCTTGCTCGACCAGCATGTCGTCGCCGGGCTTGGCAATATATATGTATGTGAGATCCTGTATCGCGCGGGGATTCATCCCGAACGTCTGGCCTCGTCTCTGGATGAAACGCAGATTGCCCGTATTGCAGAGATCACCCCCGCCGTGCTGCTTGAGGCGATCGGCGCAGGGGGATCCACCTTACGCGATTATGTGGATGCCGAAGGCAAAAAGGGGGCGTTTCAGGATCTGCATCAGGTTTATGGCCGCGAAGGGGAGCCCTGTCCCGAATGTCCGGGCTTTCCGGCATGCGGGGGAATCCGTCGTCTGGTGCAGGCAGGGCGGTCAAGCTTCTATTGTCCGCGGCGTCAGCTGCCACTTTCTTTAGAGGACGCTTGACTGGCAGCGTGAAACTGGACTAAAGGCGAGCCCTCCGCTGGCTCTGCGTCTCTTTTAGAGATGATTGGCCGGTATGCTTTATTGTCGTTGCAAGACGACCTAACAAGCCGAACAGAACAGGGCTGAAGAGTAGAAATGGCTAACACCGCCTCTGCGCGCAAGCGCATCCGTCAGAACGAGCGTCGCCGTGAGCGTAACGTTTCCCGCATGTCCCGCGTCCGTACCTTCGTGAAGAAGGTCGAGAGCGCCATCCTTTCAGGTGATAAGGCTGCAGCAAACGACGCTCTGCGTGCTGCCCAGCCGGAAATGCAGCGCGCTGTTGGCAAGGGCGTTCTCGCTGCCAACACCGTCAGCCGCAAGCTGTCGCGCCTTTCGGCTCGCATCAAGGCTCTGGCTTCGGCCTGATCAGATAACAGGGTAGTGCCTCTTCTGAGGCGCTCCCCGGTCTGAGCCTACAGAAAGAACGGGTGTGGTCACGCGACCATATCCGTTCTTTTTTTTCGCCGGTCGTCCCGCTTTATGACATCCGGTTAAGCTTGCCTGTCGCGCGCTGTTTGCCCTATTCTGTCCGCCCTTTAGCCGGGGATCAGGAAGGTCATGCCTCATTGCACGTGATGGCTCCTGTCGTGTCTTTTGTTACAACTCGGGGGAGTGATGGCAGACGAAGGGTCTCATACGGATCTTCCTGCAGTGACGGAAACGGTTTCCTGCACCAGTGGAACCGATCCTGTCCTTGCTTCCCAATGGGTCAAGGTACGCGAAAGACTGCGCGTCGAGGTGGGTGACGTTGAGTACCGCACCTGGCTGCAACAGATTGTGCTTGGCCCGCTGGAAGAGGATGAAATAACCCTCTTTCTGCCAACGCGCTTTCTGCGTGACTGGGTGCGTGGCCAGTATGGCGACCGCCTGCAGGAGCTATGGCGTAACGAGAACCGCGCTGTTCACCACGTTGAGCTTCAGGTCCAGCGCGTTGGCGATGGGCTCGCAACGCCGGTAGCCGTCGAGGCTGCGGCCCCAGTGGTCGAGATCGAGGCCCCGGCGGCTCCGGCTGCCGCTGTGCAGGACGCGCGACACGATCTGGCAGCGCCACTCGATCCGCGCTTTACGTTCGACAGCTTCGTTGTGGGCAAGCCCAACGAGTTTGCCTATGCCTGTGCCCGCCGTGTGGCTGAAAAGCCATCCAGCCCCGGGTTCAACCCGCTTTTTCTCTATGGCGGTGTCGGTCTGGGCAAGACGCACCTGATGCACGCCATTGGTTCGGAACTGACGAGCGGTGGGCGTGTCTCAGTCGCCTATATGTCGGCCGAGAAATTCATGTACCGCTTCATTGCGGCCATTCGCTCGCAATCGACGATGGAATTCAAGGAGCAGCTGCGCTCGGTCGATGTACTCATGATCGATGATCTGCAGTTCCTGATCGGCAAGGACAATACGCAGGAAGAGTTCTTCCATACGTTCAATGCCCTGGTCGATGCGGGACGTCAGATTGTGGTCAGTGCCGATAAGTCGCCCTCCGATCTGTCGGGGCTGGAGGATCGCCTGCGTACCCGTCTCGGTTGCGGTATGGTGGCCGATATCCACGCGACAACGTTCGAGTTGCGTATCTCCATTCTGGAAGCAAAAGCGCTTGCCTCGGGAGTTGCCGTCCCTGCCAAGGTGCTCGAATTCCTGGCCCACAAGATCACCTCGAACGTGCGTGAGCTTGAGGGGGCCCTCAATCGCCTGATTGCCCACGCCAATCTTTTTGGCCGCCCTGTCACGCTGGAAAGCACGCAGGACGTGCTTCATGACATTCTCAAGGCGCATGACCGTCGTGTGACCATTGAGGAGATCCAGCGCAAGGTGTCGGAGCACTGGAATATCCGCCTGAC
Source organism: Asaia sp. As-1742 (assembly GCF_011753235.1). Classification (NCBI taxonomy): domain Bacteria; kingdom Pseudomonadati; phylum Pseudomonadota; class Alphaproteobacteria; order Acetobacterales; family Acetobacteraceae; genus Asaia; species Asaia sp. As-1742. Next base: position 303,300 of record NZ_VWWA01000003.1, read on the forward strand.
CGATATGTCGTCGGCCCGTCGCGCACGCGCCGTGGCAAGACCGCGTCAGGTCGCCATGTTTCTTGCCAAGCAGCTTACCAGCCGCTCCCTGCCGGAAATCGGCCGTAAATTCGGCAACCGTGACCATACCACGGTCATGCATGCTGTCTCACGCGTGCAGGAACTGATGGAGCGTGATGTTGCCTTTGCAGAAGACGTGGAATTGCTGCGTCGTATGCTTGAGGGCTGATCTTTGCCGCGGCAAGCGGCTCTGCTAGACTGTTTTTTTGTTTTTCGGGTGTTCGAGGGTCTACGATCATATGAAATTCCAGGCTGACCGCACAACGCTGATCCGTGCCCTTGCCCATATCCAGAGCGTTGCGGAAAAGCGCAACACGATCCCCATCCTGGCCAATGTCATGCTCTCCATCGAGGGCAATCTCCTACGTCTGACCGCTACCGACATGGAAATTGCGGTCGTCGAGGAAGTGGCTGCCGAAGGCGCCCGTGACGGTGCAGTGACCGCCCCGGCCAGTGTCCTTTACGAGATCGTGCGCAAGCTGCCGGACGGCTCGGTGGTCGAACTTGATCACGGTGGCGGTGACGCCCCGCTGGCGCTGCGCGCCGGACGTTATGCCACCAGCCTGAATGTGCTTCCCGTTGAGGATTTTCCCTCAATGGTTGCCGGTGATCTGCCCTGCGAATTCTCCATTCCGGCTGCGGTGCTGCGTGGGCTGGTTGATCGTACCCGCTTCGCTATCTCGACCGAAGAAACGCGCTATTATCTCAACGGCATCTATTTCCATGTCGCGAAGGATGGCGAGACGAGCAAGCTGCGTGCTGTCGCAACGGATGGCCATCGTCTGGCCCGCGTCGAGACCGATCTGCCTGCCGGGGCAGCCGATATGCCGGGCGTCATTATTCCGCGCAAGACCGTGGCCGAACTCCGAAAGCTTCTCGATGAGGGCGCTGGCACGGTGCAGGTCAGCCTGTCCGATACCCGCATCCAGTTTCGTGTCGGCGCTGTGATGCTGACCTCGAAGCTGATTGACGGAACGTTCCCGGAATACGAGCGCGTCATTCCCAAAAACAATGACCGTTTCCTGAAGGTGAACAAGCAGGCCTTTGCAGACGCTGTGGCTCGTGTCGCGGCGATCAGTCAGGAGCGCTCTCGCCCGGTCAAGCTTGCCGTGCAGACCAACCTGCTGACCCTTTCCGCCATCAGCCCTGACCAGGGCATGGCCAAGGAAGAGCTGGACGAGACAAGCGTGTCCTATGATGGCCCGACGCTGGAGATCGGCTTTCAGGCGCGTTATCTCAACGACATCACAGACCAGATCGACGTCGAGGCCGAGTTTGCCTTCGCCGACAGTGCGGCACCGACCCTCGTGCGCGACACCAACCTGCCGACAGCGCTTTACGTGCTGATGCCCATGCGCGTCTGATTCGGGAGCGGGCCGCCTTCTTGCGTATCAACAGGCTCGTTCTCACGAATTTTCGCAATTACGAGCGTCTGGTCTGGACGCCGCAAAGCCGCCTCGTTGTGCTCACGGGTGAGAACGGGGCGGGTAAGACCAATCTGCTTGAGGCGCTCTCGCTTCTTGCCCCAGGGCGTGGATTGAGGGCAGCTTCCAACGCTCAGATCCAGCGCCAGGATGGTGGCCCATGGGGCGTTGTGGCCCGCCTGAATGATGTGGCGGGTGAGGGCATGGACCTCGCCACCGGTACCGACCCGGCTAATCCGGTCAGACGTGTTTTCCGCCTAAATAACGAGGTGATCCGCAATCAGGGGCAGATTGCGCCCTACTGCGCAGTCACGTGGTTGACCCCACAGATGGACCGCCTGTTCAGCGACCCGGCTTCCGGGAGACGACGGTTCTTCGACCGCCTTGTTCTGGCGCTCGATCCCAATCATGCGCGCGAGAGCGCAGCGCATGAGCGTGCCGTAACCCAACGCAACCGGCTTCTCGCGACTCGTCCGGATCAGAAGAGCTGGCTGGATGCTCTCGAGGACAGTATCGCGCGCCACGCGGTGGCGCTGACCGCATCTCGCATGGCGCTGGCGGAAGCGATGAACGCGACAGCGCTGACAGATGACACGGGGTTCCCAGTCGCACGTGTGGGGCTGGATTGCGAGATCGCGGCTGAACTGCATCGCAGGCCGGCGCTCGTGGTTGAGGAAGGCCTGCGGGGAAAGCTGAATGCAGCCCGAAGCGAAGATGCACAGCGCAGCACGACAAGTGTCGGCGCGCACAAGACCGATTTCGGCCTTCAGGATGCCGCCAGTGGTCGATCGGCAGCCCTGTCCAGCAGTGGTCAGCAAAAGGCCATGCTGGTTCATGTCATTCTCAACCATGCCGGTTTGATAGCATCTCGGACGGGCCGGGCCCCGTTTATCCTGCTCGATGAGCCCCTCAATCATCTTGATTTACGGCGGCGGGAGGCTTTGCTGGATTATCTGCGTGAGCGGGACTTCGAGGTCTTTCTGACCGGGACGGACCGTGAGCAGTTTGCCGCGCTGGGTTCGGAAGTTGATTATCGCGGCGTGGCTGAAGGCCGGTTTACCGCCTGACTGGGCACCTGTTTTGTCACAGAATTGTAACAGTGAGTCGCTGTCACGCGCCAGAGCGGCGTAAATTTGCAAATCAAGATATGAGTAACTGTAACAGAAGTGATGAGTCCTAACGTTGATTAAAGTGGTGCTTTATATTTCCAAAGAGGAAGATACTTATATATATGGAAAAATATAATACCATCGGATTTTTGGAACTACAAAAACAAAAACCATATAATAAATAATAAAAATACTACATGTTCAGTAAAATAATAATTGAAGTTTTTGAGATATACTCCACTTGTGTAGACTATAGCATTGTAATTTTGCCGTGATTGCCACAATCTGGTCAATTCGAGAATTACATTGTTACTCATTGTTATAAATTTTTGACGTATGAAAGGCGGGTATTGTAAGAACCAGAGGAGTTGAGGCCCCGGATGAAAATAGCGTTCCTTTACGTGGCTGAGCCCTATCAATGCTATCACGTAGCCGCTGTTTCCTCTGCCCTGTCCCAGCTTCCCAATGTCGAGGTGACGGAATTCGTCAGCTTCCCCGAGACCGCGCAGCATCTCGACTGTATACGTGAGACGAACCAACTCGGTGGTCATATTGTTCGCGGCACTCTCAGGGTGCCCGCACGAGCCTCGCTGCTACGCCGTCTACGCCGTCTCGATTCTGAACGCGAAGTCGTCATGCGCGCCAATGTCGCCCAGCTGGAAGCTTTCGATGCCGTTGTCGCGACAGAATACTCGGCAGGCTTACTGCGTGAAATGGGGCTTGAGCGACCCGCTCTGATCCTGATCCAGCATGGTGCGGGCGATCGTGAGGTCAATGACGAGCACCTTATCCGCCAGTTTGATCTCTCTCTTGTTTCCGGACCTAAAATCGCTGAGGCGTTTCTCGCCAAGAAGCTTGCGACGGCAGCACAGACCCGCATCATCGGCTACCCAAAATTCGATGCGGTCAATGGTGATCGGATCGTTCGCGGCTCGGAAAGCAGCGCGAGACCACTGGCCCTCTACAATCCCCATTACAAAAAGGGACTTTCGTCCTATCGGGATTATCTCGCGCCGCTTGCTGAGGCCGTCAATCGTCTCGACCGATACGACCTGCTTGTTGCACCCCATGTGAAGATTTTTCACAAGGATTTTGGGCGGCGGCGCCGGCAGTTTGAGAAAGTTGTGGGAGGAAGGGTGCGGCTCGATACAGCTTCTTCCTCAATGCTCGATATGACCCACACCGCGCGGGCGTCACTCTATATCGGTGATGTCAGCTCCCAGGTTTACGAGTTCCTGATCACCCCGCGACCCTGTGTTTTTCTCAACCCCCATGGGGTGGCGTGGCGGAACAATCCCCATTTTCGTCACTGGACACTGGGGGACGTGGTGGAGCGCCCGGAAGACATCTATCAGGCACTGGCACAGGCGGAATCGCGTCATGCGCTCTACAAGGCGCGTCAGGAACGCGTCATACAGGAGACTTTTGGCTCGCAGCCCCGACGCGGCGCCTCTTTCCGAGCTGCACAGACGATCCGGGACTTTCTTCGTGGCGAGGCTTCGCCGGTAGGTGCCATCGCGGCCGCCTGAACCTGGCCCGGCGCATGACTATGGATCAACCATGCTGAATCCGGGCTGGTGCGCCGTCGATCGAGCTGCCGGCATGCTGTGTCGTCGATGGCAAACAGGTTAAATTTGCAAAGGCTCACGCATTCTCCTGTTTTCAACACGGACCGCTTTGGTCTAAGAGGACGCGCCAACGGTGGGAAAGCCGCGGGCTTTCCTGATTGATATGCGGGGAGGCTGCGGCACATGACCACGACCAATGAAACACCGACCGGAATGGCTGGCGAACGGGTTGGTGACTTTGCTTCGCGCAGCGTGTCTCATGACCGCATCCGCGAAGCCCTCGCTTTCGATGACGTGCTGGTTGAGCCTGCCGCTTCGGACGTGCTGCCTGCCCAGGCTTCCACACGCACCCGCCTCACGCGGTCGATCGAACTGAATATTCCGCTTCTGTCCTCGGCCATGGATACCGTGACCGAGGATGCGATGGCCATTGCCATGGCGCAGCAGGGCGGCATGGGCGTGATCCACAAGAACCTGTCCGTCGAGGAGCAGGCGGAGCATGTGCGCCGCGTCAAGCGCTTCGAATCCGGCATGGTTGTAAACCCTGTCACGGTCGGGCCTGAACAGACCCTGCGCGATGTGCATGCCATCATGGCCCAGCATGGCATCAGCGGTCTGCCGGTTGTGCTGCCGGGCAGTGGTGAGCTCGTCGGTATTCTTACCAATCGCGACATGCGTTTCACGAGTGATCTGAACACGCCCGTGCGTGACATGATGACGCGCGAGAATCTGGTGACCGTCCGTCACGGGGCTGACGCCGCGGTGGCTCAGGATCTGCTGCACCGCCATCGCATCGAAAAGCTGCTGGTGGTGGATGACCAGAACCGCTGCATCGGTCTGATCACGGTCAAGGATATGGACAAGGCCGAGGCTCATCCCCTCGCAATCAAGGATCAGTTTGGCCGCCTGCGTTGCGCCGCCGCAATTGGTGTCGGCGCCGACGGGCTGGCCCGTGCCGAAGCGCTGGTCTCGGCTGGCGTGGATATCGTGATTGTTGATACCGCGCATGGTCATTCGCGCGGCGTGCTCGACACGGTGGCCACCCTGAAATCCCGCCATGCCGGTATCCAGGTCATTGCTGGCAATGTCGCCACCCCGGAGGCTGCCCTTGCTCTGGCCAATGTCGGCGCCGATTGCGTCAAGGTCGGTATCGGTCCTGGCTCGATCTGCACCACGCGCGTTGTGGCTGGTGTAGGTGTGCCGCAGTTCTCAGCCGTCATGGAAACGTCAGCCGCCTGCCACGAAGCCGGTATCTTCGCTATTGCCGATGGTGGCATCCGCACCTCGGGCGATATCGTCAAGGCCATTGGTGCCGGGGCGGATGTGGTTATGATCGGTTCGCTGCTGGCCGGTTGTGAGGAAAGCCCAGGCGAGGTGTTCCTGCATCAGGGACGCTCCTACAAGGCGTATCGTGGCATGGGCTCGCTGGGGGCCATGGCGCGTGGGTCGGCCGATCGCTATTTCCAGGCCGAGGTCAAGGACTCGCTCAAGCTTGTGCCGGAAGGGATCGAGGGTCAGGTGCCTTACAAGGGCAGCATGGCGGCCGTGGTGCATCAGCTCGTGGGTGGCCTGAAGGCGGGCATGGGCTATACCGGCTCGGCTACCGTGGCCGATCTGCAGGTGCGTACGCGGTTCCGGCGCATCACCAATGCTGGCCTGCGCGAAAGCCACGTCCATGATGTGACCATCACGCGTGAAGCACCTAACTATCGCCAGGACTGACAAAAGCTTGTAAGCGCGGGAGCATGACTCCCGCCGCCAGACTTTCTGCTGCCATCGATCTGCTTTGCGCCATCGAGGCTGCCCCCCGCCGTCCTGCCGATGCAACGGCCAATAACTATTTCCGCGAACGCCGCTACATTGGTGGCGGTGATCGCCGGGTCATCTCAGCCCGCATATGGGACGTGCTGCGACAGTGGCGCCGCCTGCACTGGCATCTGCGCGACATCCCCGGTGGCCCGTCACCCCGCACGCTCTGCGCGGCGTCGCTCATTCTCGGCGGTGAGGAAATCGGCACCGTGCGCAACCTGTTCAACGGTGAGCGCTTTGCCCAGTCACACCTGACATCACGTGAGGATGCCGCCTTGGCTGCCCTCGGCGGGCGGGAGCTCAATCACCCCGATATGCCCCAGCCAGTGCGTCTGGAATATCCTGACTGGCTTCAGCCCTATCTCGAGCGCGCTTTCGGCGAGACGCTGGAGGCGGAAATGGCTGCGCTCGACAATGCGGCCCCGCTCGATCTGCGCGTGAACCTGCTCAAGGGACATCGCGACGAGGCCATCCGGGCGCTCAGAAACGAGCAGATCCAGGCGTCACCCACACCGCTTTCTCCCTGGGGACTTCGCCTGCCGGGGCGCCAGAACGTGACCGCCACGCAGAGCTTCCGTGAAGGCATTATCGAAATACAGGATGAGGGAAGCCAACTCATCGTCGGAACGCTCAACGCGAAGCCGGGCGAGCGCGTTGTCGATTTCTGTGCAGGCGCGGGTGGCAAAACGCTCGCCATCGCCATGGGCATGGAGAACAAGGGCCAGATCGTAGCTTGTGACGTATCGGCACCCCGGCTTGAGGGCGCGGTCAAGCGTCTGCGTCGTGCGGGCGTCCATAATGTCGAACGTCATCTGCTGACCAGCGGCGATAAATGGGTCAAGCGCCGTGCCGGCGCCTTTGATCGTGTGCTGGTGGATGCCCCCTGTTCGGGCACAGGGACCTGGCGTCGCAACCCTGATGCCCGGATCCGGCTCGTGGAGCAGGATATCATCGAATTGCAGGCCAAGCAGGCCGATATTCTTGATCGCGCCTCGACACTGGTCAAACCCGGCGGGCGTCTGGTCTATGCAACCTGCTCGCTGCTGGCCGAGGAAAACGAAGCGCAGGTTGCCGCGTTTCTGGCGCGCAATGACCAGTTCGAGCGTGTCGCTGCGGGGGGTGACATGCTTCCCGAAAAGCTGCGCGGTGAATCCGGTTTTGCCCTGACCCCCTTGCGCGACGAGACGGACGGCTTCTTTGCTGCCGTGCTTCAGCGCAGGGCCGGCTAGGGTTTTCCAGATCGTCTCATTATACGACCGGGCAGGGGTGAACGGGTTATCATGGCGCTAGCAATGTTTGTCGGGCTGCTTCTGACACTGGGGGCCGGGATCGGGGCTCAGTGGGTGGCATGGAAGTTTCGTCTTCCCGCCATCGTGCTCCTTTTTGCCCTTGGCCTCATTTTCGGGCCGGGGCTTGGGATACTTCATCCTTCGGCGGCTCTCGGATGGATTTTCCGTCCGCTGGTGTCCCTCCTGGTTGCCATCATCGTGTTCGAAGGCGGCTTGCTCCTCGACTTCCGCCAGCTGCGCGAGGCAGGCGAGGGGGTGACGCGCCTGACCATGCTGGCCCTGCCTATTTCCTGGGTTCTGGGCTGGACGGCAGCGCATTACATTGCGCATATGGAATGGGGAGTGGCGGCGCTGTTTGGTGCCATCATTACCGTCACCGGCCCGACAGTTGTGCTGCCACTGCTGCGGCATAACAAGCTGCAACCCCGTGTCGCCGCCTTTTTGCGCTGGGAAGCCATCATCAATGACCCGATTGGCGCCATTTTGGCTGCTGTCGTGCTTCAGGTGGTGGCGACACGCGTGCCGATTGGCACGGATGTCTTTCTCACCACGGTTCTACCCGATCTTCTGGCCTCGACAGCGGAATCCCTCGCTGTCGGTATCCTGCCAGCCTATCTGGTGCGTTATCTGTTTGTGCGCGACCTCATGCCAGAGCCGCTCAAGACGCCTCTGCTGCTCACGCTGGCGCTGTTGATCTTCAGCATCTGCAATATGAGCATGGAGGGCGCAGGCCTTGTGGGCGCGACCGTCTTTGGTATGGCGCTCACCAATCTGCATGTTCCCGGCCTGTCCGAGCTGCGACGCATGAAGGAATCCCTGGTGGTTCTGGTGGTGGCCGTGCTGTTCATCATGCTGACCGCGGACCTGCATCGCGAGGTGCTCGCGCATCTGTCCCTGCCAATCTGCCTGCTGACCGCAGCTGTCATGTTCGGCGTGCGGCCGCTTGCCATTTTCCTTTCCACCATCGGGACGGGGCTCAAATGGCAGGAGAGGCTGTTTGTCGCCTGGATCGCGCCGCGCGGTATTGTGGCCGCCGCTGTGGCTGGTGCTGCGGGGTATCGTATGACCGATGCCGGGTATCACAGTGCTGATCTGATCATGCCCGCCGTGTTCGCCATTATCGGCGGGACCATGATTTTTCATGGTTTTTCGCTTCGGCCGATCGCCCGTTATCTCAAGCTCACGCTCTCCAATGAACCGGCTCTGGCTATCGTGGGGGCTTCGCCCTGGTCGATCGATCTGGCGAAATGCCTGAGCAAGAACGGTATTCCGATCCTTCTGGTCGATAATCGCTCCAATACGCTTATCCCCGCCATGCGTCAGGGAGTGCCGGTTCTGCGCGCAGAGCTGCTCTCACAGTATGGCGAAGAGGCTTTGGAGGAGCGCCCGGCGGATTATCTGATCTCGACCACGGCCGATGCCATTTATAACGGGCTGGTTTGTGCTCATATGGCGCCCCATATGGGACGTCAGCGCGTGTTCCAGATCAGCCCCGGCGTGGCGCGCCTCGATTTCTATCACGGCCTCTCACGTGACGCCCGAGGCAAGCTGCTGGGTGATCCCTCATGGAACTTCACCCTGATCGACATGCTGTTTGACAAGGGGTGGCGGTTCGCAACGGCGATGGCCGACGAGGCGAGCGCGGCTAGCTTCGGCGCCGTCTCGAACCGTCTCGATTTCCTGTCGATACGTCGCGGCCAGTCCATCACGATACGCTCGGCGGAAGATGAGTTCCCCGTCAGTCCCGCCATTGGTGACATGCTGGTCTTCATGACACCCCCTGCACCGCCTGCCGAGGCGGAGCCCCTTGCCGCGCCAGTCGAAGGGACGCCGCTACCCGCATGACGTTTCGGCCCTGTGATAAGCAGGGCCGAAACGGGCCCTAATCCGATCGGACCTCGATGCCGGCATGACCAGAGGCAATAACGCGGCGCAACAGGCGTTCCTCAAGGGCGATACAGCCCTCCGTCGCGCCGCTGGTGGGGGGCAGGTGCAGGAAAATCGCCGAGCCACGGCCTGGAACAGCCGGGCTGTCATTCCATCCCAGTACGACGCAGAGATCGTAGCAATGATCCTCGCGCCACAGCCTCTCATGCCGCGCCGGGTGAGGCAGCGTTATCTGACGGTTGTAGTCAGGATGAGAAGGATCATCGCACCAGCCATCATCGGGCGAGAGCGCCTCGGTGCGCAACGCAGTGGCAGGCCTTGCAACGCGATCGGCCCGATAAAAGACGTGCCTGAATGGAAGGAAGCCTACAGGCGTTGCCATGTCACCCTCACTTTTATCCCGCCTCGTCCCGGCAGCGCCGATCAGGGCAGGGAGGGGCTCTCCGTCGAGGAGAAGGGTCGCGCGCGACCCGTTTGCGTGTCGCAGGATGACAGTCATGTCACAAACCTCACGTCTGAACATTAATTTATGATTAATTACCGTCTAAAGCTCGGTATCACGCCGGGGGAGGTGTCTGATCGGATTGGCGTTATCACGATATCCGTGTAAGGCTCACGGGCAAAACAAGGGTCTTTCTTCCTTGAGAAGTCAGGTCTTGGCTCAGGGGTGTCGTCCCCAGCTGGAGAGAGAAGGTTATACATGCCTGGTCCGCGTCCTGTCCTTATTGTTGACGATGACGATACGCTTCGCCAACTCCTGGTCGAACAGCTCAAGCTCGAAGGCGAGTTCGAACCGATCCAGGCGGTATCCGTTGCCGATGCCAAGGAAAAGCTCGGCGTGCCTGATGTGCGTGTCGACGCAATTCTGCTCGATGTGACACTCCCCGATGGCGATGGTCGCGATTTCTGCGCAGAGCTTCGCCGCCAGGGTATCCGTATGCCGATCATCATTCTGACTGGTTCGGATGACGAGGCCGATGTGGTGCGCGGCCTCGATGCGGGCGCGAATGACTATGTGGCCAAGCCGTTCCGTATCGCTGAGCTGCTGGCTCGCCTGCGTGCCCAGCTTCGTCTGTTCGAGAACAGCGAGGATGCAGTTTTCCCGATTGGGCCGTATCTGTTTCGTCCTTCCTCCAAGATCCTTCAGGAGCCGGCCAAGAACCGCCGCATTCGCCTGACGGAGAAGGAAGCCGCGATCCTGAAATATCTGTATCGCGCCGGGCATCGCCCGATTGCCCGTCAGGTGCTTCTCAACGAGGTCTGGGGCTATAACGCGGCTGTCACGACCCATACGCTGGAGACGCATATCTATCGTCTGCGTCAGAAGATCGAGCCCGATCCGGCAAACGCGTCGCTGCTGCTGACTGAGGGCGGTGGTTACCGTCTGAACCCGGAAGGCAGTGATGCGCTGATGGGCTGAAAGCTCTGTCTGCATGACGCGTGATCCAAAACCCCGGTCCTGCAAAGGCCGGGGTTTTTGTTTGAACGCGCTGGTGAATCATGGGCTGTGTTATACGAGGGGCATCCCCGTCACGAGGGAGGCCCGATCGGTTATCCTTGGGTCACGCGGCAGACAGATCTAGATCGAAAACCACCGGCACATGATCCGACGGGCTGTCCCAGTCTCTTACATCTCTCAACACGTTGAGGTTCGTAAGAGCTGGCTGCAAATTTGGCGTCAGCCATACATGGTCGAGGCGCCGCCCCCGGTTTGAAAGCTTCCAGTCGCGATTGCGATAGGACCACCACGTATAGAGTTTTTCCTGTGGCGGGACGACCAGCCTCATGGCATCGACAAACCCGGTCGCCGCCCAGGCATTGAGGCGTTCGATCTCGGGTGGCGTATGACTCACCACGGTCGAGAGCTGCTTGTGGCTCCACACGTCATGTTCGAGCGGGGCAATATTCAGGTCACCAACCACGATGGACCGTATCGGCGGGTTTTCCCGGAACCAGGCCGTCACCTCATCGAGAAAATCCAGTTTATGGGCAAATTTGTCGTTAACCGCCGGGTCGGGAATGTCGCCGCCTGCGGGGACATAGAAGTCATGGAGCATGACAGGGCCGGTTGTGGTGTCGATGACGACGCCAATATGTCGTGTATCGCTCTTGCCGCACCAGTCGGGCGTCGCTTCGATCGGCCTGATGGGATGGCGCGAGAGAATGGCGACCCCGTTATATCCCTTCATGCCCAGAAAATGCTGATGATCGTAGCCGAGCTCACGCAAGGGACCTGCCGGAAACAAGGCGTCAGGGACCTTTGTCTCCTGTAGGCAGATGATATCGGGCGCCTGTTCCTCACCAAGGCGCTGAAGCAGGGGCAGCCTCAGGCGCAACGAATTGATATTCCACGTCATCAGCCGCATGGCGCAGTGTCCTTCAATTTGGCAGGAAGTGCAGCAAACCCTCTTGCTGTGCGGCTGCAATAAACCATTTAAACAGGCATGACACCTGCGATTCACAAATCTCTCCTGACGCTCGACTCTCACATCGATATTCCGTGGCCCGACCGGGGCGATTTCGCCACCGGGTCACCTGATCGCCAGGTCGATCTGCCAAAGCTGCGCGAGGGCGGTCTTAAGGCTGTCTGTCTGGCCGCCTATATTCCGCAGACTGTGCTTGCGCCGGCGGAGCGGCAGGCTGCCTGGGAGCGGGCTCAGGCCATGCTTGGCGTGATCAACGGTCTTTCGGGCCCAGGCGTCGTGGCTTGCCGGACGGCAGCAGCCGTCAAGGACGCTGTTTCTTCAGGCAACGTCGCCATCGTGCCCGCAGTGGAGAACGGGCATGCGCTGGGTGGTGACATCTCCCGGATCAGTGCTTTGGCGGCACTGGGGGTACGTTATATGACGCTCACCCATAACGGACATAACGATCTGGCGGATGCAGCCATTCCCCTGCCGGCTTTAGGGAATGACAAGAGCCTTCATCACGGACTTTCACCCCTGGGACGTGAAGCCATTGCCTCGATGAACGCATATGGGATTGTGGTGGATGTCTCCCATGCGGCCAAGACGACCATGATGCAGGCGACCGAAATTTCGGCTCTGCCGATCGTGGCGAGCCATTCCTGTGCCCGCACCCTTTGCGACCATCCACGCAATCTGGATGATGAGCAGCTTCTGCGTCTGCGCGATACGGGTGGCGTGATCCAGATCACGGCCATGTCCTCGTTTCTGGTTCCCGCTGCCACCGGCAAAGCGGATGTTGCCGATCTTGCGCGTCATGTGCGCTATGTTGCGAATCTGATTGGTGTAGACCATGTCGGCGTATCCTCCGATTTCGATGGCGGCGGGCGCATCCAGGGATGGGCCGATGCAGGCCAATCCCCGGCGGTGACTGAGGCACTTGTTCGTCAGGGGTTCAGTGAAACCGAACTTGCGAAGATCTGGGGAGGCAATTTCCTGCGCGTCCTCGCGCAGGCCGAACGCGTCTAAAGGCAACTCCGAACAAAACAGGATCGTTCTAGCCAGGACGACCCGAAAATTTGTCCACTTTCAGGGCGGTTCCGGGATTGACTCCCTGTATTTCCAACGTCTTGGCGCTGTTTTTTCGATCCGGATAGGCAAAATTGTTGATTTTCAACATCTTAGCATCAAATGCCCAAAAATTAGGCAAAGCGTCGCAAAGCGCGCCAAACTGCGCCCGTCATGAATTTGTCACGCGATGCCCCACAGACTTATCCACATGTTCCGTGGATGAACTTGTGCGCGACCTGGGCAATGGTGTGCCGTCATGAAGACCACGCAGGCTGACCCGTCTGTTCATCACGATCAGACCGTTACTGCCACTGAACTGCCTACCCGCAAGGAGGGCGCAGAGGCCATACGGGAGGCTCTGAAAACCATTCCATTCACGCCCGGCGTCTACCGCATGCTGGGAGAGAAGGGGGAGGTGCTGTATGTTGGCAAGGCGCTGAGCCTCAAAAAGCGTGTGTCGTCCTATCTCCGGCTCAACCAGTTGCCAGAGCGGCTACGCCGCATGGTGAGCCTGACGCGATCGATGGAGATCGTGACGACGCGCACCGAGGCCGAGGCGCTGCTTCTTGAGGCCAACTATATCAAGAAGATGAAGCCACGCTTCAACATCCTACTGCGCGACGACAAATCCTATCCTTGGATCATGCTGACCGAAGGGCACGAATTTCCGCAGATTACCAAGCAGCGTGGCCGCCCGGTCAAAAATGCCACCTATTGGGGGCCATTTGCCTCAGCCTGGGCCGTCAATCAGACCCTGAACCTGATCCAGCGCAGTTTTCTGCTGCGTTCCTGCAGCGATGCCGTTTTGTCGTCACGTACACGACCTTGCCTGCTGTTCCAAATCCGTCGGTGTTCCGCACCCTGTGTAGACAGGGTGACCCCGGGGCAATATGCCGAGCTGGTGGATGAGACGAAACAATTCCTCTCAGGCAAGAGCACGGATGTGCATAAGACGCTTGTCGAGGAGATGGAAAGAGCCTCTGAGGCGCTCGAATTTGAGCGCGCGGCGGCCATACGTGATCGCATCCGAGGGTTCTCCAGCATGCAGGAATCGGGGATCATCAACCCGGCCTCGATTGGCGATGCTGATATCATTGCCCTCTGGCAGGAGGCGGGACGAACCTGCATCCAGGTTTTCTTCATCCGTAATTCCCGCAATAACGGAAATCGTGCTTTCTTCCCTGATCACGCGGAGGAAGAGAGCGCGGCAGACATTCTTGCAGCCTTCCTGCTCCAGTTTTATGACGACAAACCACCACCGCCCCAGATCTTGCTTAACAGCGACCCTTCGGAGCTCGACCTTGTTTCGGAGGCGCTGAGTCTCAAGCGCGGGCGCAAGGTGGAATTGCTTCAGCCACAGCGTGGCGAGAGGCGCGACGTGGTTCGCCACGCCGAGACGAATGCCCGCGAAGCGCTCGAGCGGCGGCTGGCAGAGAGCGCCGGTGTCAGCAAATTGCTCAATGGTGTGGCAAGCGTCTTCGGGCTTGCAGAGCCGCCCAAGCGGATCGAGACCTATGATAACTCGCATATCATGGGGCAGCACGCTTACGGCGTTATGGTCGTGGGCGGGCCGGAAGGGTTCGTCAAGCGCGCCTATCGCAAATTCGCCATCAAGGGGCCCGTCACGCCGGGTGATGATTTTGGCATGATGCGCGAGGTGATGGAGCGTCGCTTCGGCCGTCGTGATCCGGAAGCACCGGAGGCCCGGCCGGAAGACTGGCCTGATCTCCTGCTGATCGATGGCGGGCTGGGGCAGTTCAACGCTGTCCGGGCCGTTCTGGCAGAATTGAATGTGCGCGATATTCCTATCGTGGCTATTGCCAAAGGGCCGGACCGCGATGCCGGGCGTGAGTGGTTCTTTCAGGAGGGGCGCACGCCATTCCAGTTGCCGCCGAATGATCCTGTTCTCTATTACCTGCAGCGCCTGCGGGATGAGGCCCACCGCTTCGCCATTACGACGCACAGGGCAGGGCGCAGCAAGGCTATCAAGGTTTCTGAACTCGATAGTGTGCCGGGTGTAGGTGCCGTGCGCAAACGCGCCCTTCTGACGCGGTTCGGCTCGGTGCGTGGCGTCCGTAGTGCCAGTCTGGAGGAGCTTGTCTCGGTGTCGGGAATCAATTCAGAGACTGCCCGCACGATTTACGAGTTTTTTCACCCGCAATGATGCTTGAGAAGCTATGAAGAACCACCATGAGCGTCCTATCATGGTGCGCAATTTCATCTCCATGTGTTTTCTGACTTGAAGGCAGCTCCGGGAAAGATTCATGCTGACAGATCTGCCCAATATCCTGACCCTGCTGCGTATCGCGTCGATCCCGGTGCTGATCGCCCTGATTGCGTTCAATAATGCTTGGACGGACGGGATTGCCTGCGTGCTGTATATCGCGGCGTGCATTACCGACTATCTGGACGGGATGCTGGCGCGCCGCTGGAAGCAGGGGTCAGAATTGGGTCGGATGATGGATCCGATTGCGGATAAGTTGCTTGTGGGCGCCCTGCTCCTCGCATTGGCAGGGTATGGCCGCCTGGTGGACGGTGCGCTGTTCGCTGCGATTATCATCCTTGTGCGTGAAATCATGGTCAGTGGCTTGCGCGAGTTTATGGCCAGCCAGCGGGCCACCTTGCCATCTACCCGGCTCGCAAAATGGAAAACAGGAATCCAGATGGTTGCAATCGGCTGCCTGCTGGCGGGGAATGACATGCCCCGCGAGATCGGGATAGCGGGGATTTCGTTCATCCATGTCGGTGCAATCATGCTCTGGATATCCGTGGTGCCTACGGTGATGAGTGGATGGGGTTACCTCGTCACCGGCTTTGGAAGGATGCTCGGTACAGACGCAAACCGGTCATCGGCAAAGGTTACGCACTAGTATTGTGCGCTATACATGTTCTGTATCTGGTGTTGTGCGATGGGTCGCCCTAAAAGAGGCCTATACACATCCCTGGAGTAGATGATGAGAAAGGCCGCTCTTTTAGCGATTCCTGTTTTATTGAGTGGCTGTTCCGGGCTCGGGAAATCGCTGCATGACACCGCGACCTTTCCGGGGGCCAACCCGAACATGCCTGAGGGCATTTCGGAAAACATGGAGAAGGTTCGAGGGCATAGCTATATGGCAATGCCCATTGTGCCTGAAGGCGGAAACATCTGGCCCGGCGCCCCTCAACCTCTGCCCACCCTTCGTGACGTGATGGCGTCGCCAAACGGTTTGCGCGATGC
Organism: Asaia sp. As-1742; assembly: GCF_011753235.1. Taxonomy (NCBI): domain Bacteria; kingdom Pseudomonadati; phylum Pseudomonadota; class Alphaproteobacteria; order Acetobacterales; family Acetobacteraceae; genus Asaia; species Asaia sp. As-1742. The sequence continues at coordinate 319,139 of NZ_VWWA01000003.1, forward strand.
TCTTGCTGACACGAATAGCTATTTCGGATCCATGACCAAAAGTCATGGCGCCAGCAATGATAGCAGCATCCAGCTGGGTGATGGTGGCAAGATCGAAATTGGCGAGCATGATGGTGTGGTCAACGGGGTGCATCAGTCGTCGCGTCCCTCGCTATCGTCGTCAGTCGAGGATAACGCTCATAAATACCTCGCTCCCACCCATAACGGGACCATTGTGATACCCAATGGGGATGGAACAAGCACACTTATTGCGCCGGATGGCACGGTGCGCGTGGAGAAGGAAAAATCGGGCCACTGATCCTGTGGGCCGCCCCAAGCGCCTACGTCTGGTGAGTATCAGGGTCAGGCCCGGCCCTTCATCCTGGCGATATCACCACTTGTCGTTCTCGGGTTGGCCTATATCAAGGCCCCTTTTCGTAGTCGCTCGCACGAGGCAAGTGGGGGGAAGTGACGGACGCGCGATGTATCCCTGCATCATTTGTCGACAAGCACCGTGTTTTCCGTCCTCAGGAATAAGCAGTCCGCCAGGCTGAAATCGCCGTTTATGCCGCTGAACGCTATCTCCTCGGAGATAACAGGCATCATGCCACCGACTGGTTCTTATGGCTGGCAACAGGCCTTGTGCGGCGCCCCAGACTGAATCCGATTCGAGGGCGAAGGCTCGGCCCGTTTCGTTCCACGGGTATCGAGACAATACCTGCACGTGAACCGGGCGAGTGGCGTCAGCGTGTCGAGAGCCGGGGGCATGGTCGTACTTACTTGCTCGGACGCTCATGTAAGGGCGCGCGCTTGCCTCAGGCCAGAGCAGAGGAAGGGGGCATTTACACAAATCCTGGACGGAGAACGCAGTAGCCAGGCTACCCTTAAGGTCACACCGTGCGAAGTGACGGAATCCCTGTTTCTCCCGAAGGGTGGCATCAAGGCGATAGGATGAGGCACAACGCCGAGGCCCTTTCACCCCGCAAATCCAGCGGCGCACTGAATGGCAACTCTGTCCTCATACCGGGGGCGCGAAGCGTTGAAGCGCGTTCGCGAACCGGTAAAATATTGACGCCCCCTCGGCATTCGCTACTACCCCGGTGAGAGCCGCATCATCTCTATTCGAGTTGATTTAGAGGCAAGGCCTCTTGCGACAGGCTCGTGCCGTCACGGCCGCACTCGAAAAACGTTGTTGAGAGCGGCTGCATTGGAGAATACGCCCAGTGCGTAGGTCTTCACCCGCCGTGGCTGGGAGCGGTGATGATCTGGTCTGGCTCCGGAACCGTAGTCCGTTACTGCATTGGCCGGCGCGTTACCTGGTTGTATTTGCGCGGCTCACCGATACATCCCTACTTATAAAATAGTCCGTGATCGACAGGGCGGCTCGCGCAGGAATATTCCGATACGTCAGCCATACTGTCGGTAAAGTCCGATCAGGATACCCTGAATCCTTACCCTGTTCCTAGGAAATATCTGTGTCTCATAGGACGGGTTGGCAGGCTCGAGGGCGATAGACTGCCCCTTTTGGCGTAGGCGCTTGAGGGTCACTTCCTGATCATCGACCAAAGCCACGACAATCTTGCCATTCTCGGCTGTCTCGGCCTGACGTATGATCACGATGTCGCCGTCCAGAATGCCGGCTTCGATCATGGAGTCACCGGAGACGTGCAAGGCGTAATGCTCACCATTCGTGAGCTGAGTTGCCGGGATGTCGATCTGCTCACCCTGATCCCGGAAGGCTTCGATAGGAAGGCCTGCAGCAATGCGCCCAAACAGGGGCACACCAACCACTGGGCTTCTGGCGTCTGGCAATGCAGGTGTCGGCTTCTCATCCTGACTATGGGCGAGATGCAGGTGGCTTGCGTCACCCGACTTGGCAGCAGCAGGGAGCGACTGACCTTCAATGACCGGCGTACGCAGGATTTCGAGAGCACGTGCACGGTGATGGTGACGCCGCAGGAAGCCGCGCTCTTCAAGTGCAGAAATGAGGCGATGGATGCCGGATTTCGACCGTAGCTCCAGCGCGTCCTTCATTTCGTCGAATGAAGGCGAGAACCCTGTCCGCTTGAGATAGCCGTCAATATAAAGCAGGAGCTGGTGTTGCTTGCGTGTCAGCATGGGGTTCCTCTCTCCGTGGCGAGGGCGGTACGAAACCGCAACTGCACGGAATCACTATGTTCTTATTAGGTTCTTGGTTCGATCTCTTCAAGATTTTTTCCCCGGAACATCAAAAATTATCCACCGTTTGAGCGGAAACACTTGACCCGCGGGCGTAATGCAAGCATTTATGCGCCCAGCTTGAAAACGCTGCCGTTCATGTCGCGCGCAGCGACAGATCAGTTTGCGAGGACCCAATGGCCAAGACCAACGTCATCCAGATCCGTCTCGTTTCGACCGCGGATACCGGATATTTCTACGTCACCAAGAAGAACGCCCGCTCGGCGACCGGCAAGATGGAAGTGCGCAAGTACGACCCCGTCGTTCGCAAGCACGTTGCGTTCCGCGAAGCCAAGATCAAGTAAGATCGGCTGACGTGACGGAAAAGAGCGGCTTTCGAGCCGCTTTTTTTGTGCCCGCTTGCTCCCGAAGGGAGAGGCCCGCGGTGCGGATCTTATGCAGGGTCGTACCTCGCTTCATCAATGTGTGATCCGGCTGGCGACCGGCCCGCTTGGCGACGAAGGCGCATCCAGCCTTTCCAAGGCACAGCCGCCGCGCAATCTTCTACTTTGAGATCAGGGAGGGGAGCGCAGGTGAGGCAGTAGTGTTCAGCCTGAATGCCAGTGCGCTCGTTTAAGCGAGACTGACTGCCAGCACTGCGTGAGGATGCGGAGCTATTTCAGCCCGAGGTAGCAGCGTGACACAATGCCCGCTCTTGAGATTCTTGACAAAAAACTCCTGTACGGAAGAGGCTCGCCTCTCAGGCTCTCAATAAAGCTTTTCATGAGGGCCATACGGGATAACCGTATCGCCATTGCGGGCCAGATTGAGCATCGCGCGTGAGCGCTCATCGAGCATATCGGCATCCAGAGCGCGTTCGTTCAGGCTACCGATCCTGCGCTTCCAGACGGCCTGTTCAGCGTCCGCGTCTTTCTGGGCTTGAAGTGCCTGGTCCATCAGTTTGAGTTGCTGATGATAGGCCTTGATTCCGTGGTCGCCCTGTAGCGCATTCCAGCCAAAATAGGCCGTGAGCCCGAGAAAAAGAGCCGGCGGGACGACGGCGCGTACAAAACGACGGATGGCTCGGACGATCTGCACGGGAACTCCACGATTTCAGGCAAGGTGTAACGCCTCAAGACTAGCCCTAGCTCGCCACCGCTGACAATCGTGTAAACGCAATGAGGGAGAGAATGACTCTCTCCCTCATGCTTGCGTAGTGCAAAAAAGGTTAGGCGCGCGGGAGGATCGAGCGGCCTGCGTAACGGGCAGCGGTTGCCAGCTCGTTTTCAATGCGGATCAGCTGATTGTACTTTGCCGTGCGATCCGAGCGTGACAGCGAGCCCGTCTTGATCTGACCGCAATTAGTCGCCACGGCGAGATCAGCGATGATCGAATCTTCAGTCTCACCCGAGCGATGGCTCATGACGCACTTGTAGCCGGCGCGATGCGCGGTTTCCATGGCGCGGAGCGTTTCGGTCAGCGTGCCGATCTGGTTGACCTTAACCAGCAGGGCATTGGCCGTGTTGCTCTCGATACCACGCACCAGACGCTCGGTGTTGGTCACGAACAGGTCGTCCCCGACGAGCTGCAGCTTGTGGCCAAGCTTTGCTGTCAGTTCTGCCCAGCCTTCCCAGTCGTCTTCTGCAAGGCCGTCTTCGATCGAAACAATCGGGTAACGTGCTGCGAGATCGGCCAGGTAGTCGATCATGCCCGAAGAGTCGAGATCGCGGCCTTCGCCGTCCATCTTGTAGCGGCCATCGCGATAGAATTCGGTGGCGGCACAATCGAGCGCGAAGGTGACGTCTTCACCGAGGCGGTAACCAGCACCTTCGACCGACTTCGAGATGAAGCCAAGTGCTTCGTCTGCCGACTTCAGACCTGGAGCAAAGCCGCCTTCGTCACCAACATTGGTGTTGTGGCCCGCTGCATGCAGGTTCTTCTTCAGGTGCGCGAAGATTTCCGATCCCATACGCACAGCGTCCATGATCGTCGGTGCGCCGACCGGCTGGATCATGAATTCCTGGATGTCGATGGGGTTATCGGCATGCTGACCACCATTGACGATGTTCATCATCGGCACGGGCAGGGTGTGCGCGAAAACGCCACCGACATAGCGATAGAGCGGGATATCCAGCTCAAGCGCGGTCGCCTTGGCGGTCGCCAGCGAGACGGCGAGGATCGAGTTGGCACCCAGACGCGCCTTGTTCGGCGTGCCATCCAGCTCGATCATGGCTTCGTCGATGGCGATCTGATCGGACGATTCGGCGCCCTGCAGGGCGTCAAGGATCTCGCCTTCAGCGAAGGCAGCAGCCTTGAGAACGCCCTTGCCACCATAACGCGACTTGTCGCCGTCACGCAGCTCGACGGCCTCATGGGCACCGGTGGAGGCACCGGACGGAACAGCAGCGCGGCCCTTGGCACCCGAGGACAGTTCAACCTCGACTTCTACAGTCGGATTGCCACGGCTATCCAGAATCTCGCGAGCAATGATATCAATAATGGCGCTCATTTGGGGGCTCCCTGTTTGAACGTTCGAACTTCGGGCATCACAAGGCGTCGAGACACCGGCGCTGTCAACTGGCGTTATGTGAAATGAGGATGGATATTCCGTGAGACCCCTGTCACCGCTCGTCATTTTCCTTGGTATCGCCGGTCTGGTGCCATTTATCACCCTCGCTATGGCGGCCTTGTTCTGGGGTAGTCTCGGACCAGTCACCCATATTGGCGTGGCGATGCTGGCCTATGGCGGCTGCATCCTGTCGTTCCTGGGGGCGGTTCACTGGGGGCTGGCGCTTGAGCAGCCTGCCATCATGCCGGCACAGGGCATGGGAGCGATCAACCGACGCAGGCTGTTCCTCGGTGTCATGCCGTCGCTCTGGAGCTGGATCGCCATCTATGCAGGCGTCGTCTGGGCACCGCGCGGCGGTATCCTGATGGAAATGATCGGCTTTGTTCTGTTGTTGATGGCCGAGCGTGCTGCCTATCGCAAGGGCGCCCTGCCTGCTGGATACTTCCCGTTCCGCGCCCTGCTAACCGCTGTCGTGGTGCTTTGTCTGGCCGCCTGCCTCAGCGCACCGCTCCAGCCTTACACGATCTGAAAGACAGGCTCGCAGATCACGGGGAAATTTACCGAGCGGGCAATGAAGCAATGGGCATGAGCCTGATCGTGCAGGCTTTGTGCCTGCTCGACCGAACTTCCGCTCGCCAGAGTGATGACGGGGCGCAGAACAGCGCTCTCGAATTCACCATCCCCTTGCGGGTTCTCCATCATCACGGCTTCGGCGGCGTCGCGATAGGCCGTAACAACAAGGCCGGCACCTGCAGCAAGACCGAGATACCAGAGCTTGTGGCAGGCACTCAGCGAGGCGAGGAGCAGTTCACCGGGATTCCAGCCCGTCGGATCACCATGAAAGCTGGGATCTGCCGAGCCGTGAATTATGGGTTTGCCTTCGGCCGCAATATCATGGTTGCGGCTATAGACATGCCATGAACGCGTGCCGAGCCCGTGATTGCCGGTCCATTCGGTCTGAACCGAATAGACGTGTCGCTTAGAACCCATTGGACTTGGCAAGCCTGTCGAAAGCCTGAAGCGTTTTCAGGAGTTCGCGCATCTCTGAAAGTGGCACCATGTTCGGGCCGTCACTTGGCGCCTGGTCGGGGTTTTCGTGCGTTTCAATAAACACGGCGGCAACACCGATAGCCACAGCGGCACGGGCGAGGGGAGGCACGAATTCACGTTGCCCGCCTGACGCACCGCCAAGGCCGCCCGGCTGCTGAACAGAGTGGGTGGCATCGAAAACAACCGGATAGCCGGTCGAAGCCATGATCGGCAGGCCGCGCATGTCGCTCACCAGCGTATTATAGCCAAAACTCGTGCCGCGGTCGCACAGCATGATCTTCTCATTACCAGTCGACGCGATCTTGGCGGCAACGTTGGCCATGTCCCAGGGGGCGAGAAACTGACCCTTCTTGACATTGATAGCCCGACCCGTCTCGCCAGCCGCGAGCAGCAAATCGGTCTGACGGCACAGAAAGGCAGGGATCTGCAGCACATCGACTGCTTCGGCAGCAGGCTTGCACTGTTCTGCACCATGCACGTCGGTCAGCACCGGACAGCCGAATTCCTCACGGATGCCCGCCAGAATATCGAGCCCTTCGGCAAGGCCGATCCCTCTCTGCGCCTTGAGAGACGTCCGGTTAGCCTTGTCGAACGAGCTCTTGTAGATCCAGCCAATGCCAAGATCGCCACAGATCTCGGCAAGACCAGCTGCCATATCGCGTGCATGGGCGCGGGATTCGATCTGGCAGGGGCCTGCAATCAGCGTGAAGGGCTGCTTGTTGCCAATGGTGAGCGAACCAAGAGTGATATCATTCATGCGAGGCGGGCCTTCTTGACGGCAGCCTCGATGAAGCCGGCAAAGAGCGGATGCGGAGCAAAAGGCTTGGACATGTATTCCGGGTGATACTGCACGCCCACGAACCACGGATGATCCGGATATTCGACCACTTCCGGCAGAACATCATCGGGCGACATACCCGAAAACACGAGGCCAGTGGCTTCGAGCTGCTGACGATAGTGCACGTTCACCTCGTAGCGGTGGCGATGCCGCTCACGCACTTCAGTCGTGCCATAGATCTCGGCAGCGCGTGAACCGGGCTTGAGCTTGGCCGGATAGGCGCCAAGGCGCATCGTGCCACCCATTTCGCCATGCTCACGGCGGCGCAGCATCTCGTTGCCACGTGCCCATTCGGTCATAAGACCGACCAGCGGCTCGTCGGTCGGGCCGAACTCCGTGGAAGAGGCCTTATCGAGACCAGCCAGGGAGCGGGCGCATTCGATAACCGCCATCTGCATACCGAAGCAGATACCAAGGAAGGGCACGCCGTTTTCACGGGCATATCGCACGGCCTCGATCTTGCCTTCGGAGCCACGCTCGCCAAATCCGCCCGGCACGAGAATGCCGTCGACCCGACCGAGCGCTGCGATCGATTCGGGATTCTTCTCGAATGTCTCTGACTCAACCCATTCGAGACGAACCTTGACGCTGTTGGCAATGCCACCATGCAGCAGCGCTTCGATGAGCGACTTGTAGCTGTCGAGAAGCGCGGTGTACTTGCCAACCACGGCGATGCGGACCTCGCCATCGGGATGACGCAGCGTTTCGACAATTTTGGTCCAGCGGCTCAGATCGGGCTCGCCATTCACAGGCAGGCCGAAATAGCGCAGAACCTCATTGTCCATGCCTTCCTTGTGGTAGGAAATCGGGCAGGCATAGATGGTGTCGACGTCCAGCGCAGCAATCACGGCCTCGGGACGCACGTTACAGAAGCTCGCGATCTTGCGACGCTCATTGGTCGGGATCTCGCGGTCAGAGCGGCAGATGAGCATCTGCGGCTGGATGCCGACATTCTGCAGTTCCTTGACCGAATGCTGGGTCGGCTTGGTTTTCAGTTCACCGGCTGCGGGGATGTAGGGCAGGAGGGTAAGATGCACGCACATGGTGTGCGCCGGGCCCAGATCGTTGCGCAACTGACGGATCGATTCGAGGAACGGCAGGCTTTCAATATCGCCCACAGTGCCGCCGATCTCGACCAGCACGAAATCATAGCCATCGGTGCCAGCCACGACGGCTTCCTTGATGGCGTCTGTGATATGGGGAATGACCTGCACGGTCGCACCGAGATAATCGCCACGTCGTTCGCGGGCAATCACTTCCGAGTAGATGCGTCCCGTCGTGGCGTTATCGGCCTTTCGGGCATGAACCCCGGTGAAACGCTCGTAATGGCCGAGGTCGAGATCGGTCTCGGCCCCGTCATCGGTTACGAACACTTCGCCATGCTGATAGGGGCTCATGGTCCCCGGATCCACATTGAGATAGGGGTCGAGCTTGCGCATGCGGACCTTGTAGCCGCGCGCCTGGAGGAGAGCCGCAAGAGCCGCAGAAGCGATACCCTTGCCGAGAGAGGAAACCACGCCACCGGTGATGAATACGAACCGAGTCATGGAAGGCTCTCCTACACCGGATCGTGTTCCGAGGGAACGAGAAGAATGCCGCCCGATGGCCCGGGCGGAAGAAATTTTTCGTTCTGTTGCGTTACTGCTTCGCAGGCGCCGCCGGAGCGGGTGTTGTGGCGGGCGCCCGGGTGGTCGCGCTGGTGGCCGGTGCGGCAGGCGCCGTCGGAGCAGGGGGCTGCGCCAGAATGTCACTGCCTGCGTTCGTCGAGGCGCCGCGGTTCAGTACCGCGAGCAAAAGGCACAGCACCATGAAAACGCCTGCGAGCACTGAAGTGGTGCGCGTAAGCAGATTGGCCGTGCCGCGTCCCGTCATGAACGATCCCATGCCCTGGCTGCTGCCAATGCCAAGACCACCGCCCTCGCTACGCTGGATAAGGATCACGCCGATCAGGGCGATAGTCACAAGGAAATTGAGAACGAGCAGCAGCGTGGTCATGTCCGGCTTTCATGTAAACGCAATATATATGCCGTCAGGACGCCGACGAGAGACCTGCCTTCGCGATGCCGAGAAAGGATTCGGCAGACAGGCTGGCCCCGCCGACGAGCACGCCCCCCACACCGGAAACAGCGAGGATGGACGCGGCATCTTCGGGCTTGACTGAGCCGCCATACAGGACCCGTGGTGTTTTGTCATCCGTTTCCAGATGACGACGGAGCACCTCATGAATCAGCGTCATGCGGGATTCGATATCCTGTTCGGTTGCCGCCTTGCCCGTGCCGATGGCCCAGATCGGCTCATAGGCCACGATGCCCTGGAACGTTCTGGGCAGACATTCCACGATCTGGCGTGTCAGCCAAGCCTCTGCCTGTCCATCGCGTTTCTGGGTCGCGCTCTCTCCCACGCAGATAACCGGGCAAAGACCGAATTTCTGTGCCGTCACGGCCTTGCGTCGGATGAGGGTGTTATCTTCGTGATGATGTTCTCGTCGCTCGGAATGACCAAGCAGCACGTGTCTGACGCCAAGATCTGCCAGCATGGGGGCAGAGATATCGCCCGTATAGGCTCCTTCGGCTTCGGCATGGCAGTCCTGCGCGCCAAGCCCGATGCCAGAGGATTGCAGGATGGGTGCAATGAGAGCTGTCAGGGTAAAGGGCGGGGCCAGAACGACATCGCGCTCAGCCAGAACGGGCTCGATTGCGTCTGCAATTTCGGCAGCGAGTTCCGAACCCCGACCGCGAAGGCCATGCATCTTCCAGTTGCCCATGATCATCTGGCGCATCATGTATCCTTCAACGATCCTGCATTAACCGGCGAGCGATGCTCCTGCTTAGCGGAAGTTTTCGGACCGGAGACAGGGGGGAACGGCGATTGTCCGTCATCTTTCCATCATCTTATCGTCAGATGAATGACAAGCGTTGCACCGGGAATGGGCGCTTGATGTCTCCCGGGCAAGGGCGCCGTCTGGTCAAGTGAAGCGTGTCAGACTATGGTCCTGCCAATCAATCCCTGGCGAATTGCGGATCCTGGACGCGTATGATTTCGACTTTGCGGCATCTTGTTGTCGATTCCTGGCTTGGGCGCATCATTGCGCTTCTCATTTTTCTGGCCTTTGTTGGCTGGGGCGTCGGCGATATGGTCGGCAGCTATAACGGTGATCAGGCCAATATTGCCGTGAAGATCGGGACCCGACAGATCGGGGCCCAGGATCTCGCCAATGCCATTCAGAACGAAATGCCGCGTGTTGCGCAGCAGATGGGGCTGAGCAACCCATCACAACTGACCCCTGCTGTGCGTGAGCAGGTCGCCCAGGGTGTGCTTCAGCGCATGCTGGCCCAGAACGAGGTTCTGGCTCTGGCGGACCGCAACGGGATGAAAGTGCCTGATGCCCTCGTTCGTAACGAGATCTTCGGCATGAGCGTGTTTCATGGCACGGACGGGCAATTCGACCGCAAGCTCTTCAATAGCAAGCTGAGCCAGATTCATATCACGGAGCGCGATCTTCTGGCGAAGGTGCGTGATGATATCGGTGCGCGTAACCTGCTCGAAGGTCTCGGCAATAGCATGAAGGTGCCGGGTTCGGTTCTTGATCAGCTTCTGTCCTACAATACGCTTGCGCATCAGGTGGACCTTCTGCGTCTCGACAGCGCCTCTGTGGCCGTGCCGGTAGCCCCCGAGGAGGCGCAGCTTCGCCGCTTCTATGATCTGCATCCGTGGCTCTATCGTTCGGCAGAATATCGTCATGCCAAGCTTGTCCTGCTTTCGGCAGACACGATTGCCCGCACGCTCACCATTCCTGATGCCGATCTCAAGCGTTTCTACGAATTCGAGATCCAGAAATACGACGTGCCGGAAACGCGTAGTCTCGAGGTGCTGACGCTTCAGGGCCGGGCGGCTGCCGAGGCCGTTCTGGCAGCCTGGAAAGCCAGTGGCGATTACGCCGCTCTTCAGAAGCAGAATCCGGCCGCAGCAGCTGTTGCCTTCCCCAATGCGCGCAAGGCCGATATCCCGAGCCCTGAACTGGCGAAGGCTGCCTTTGAAGCGCCTTCCGGCGTGATCGAAGGGCCGATCGAGAGCCCCGCAGGCTGGATTGTTTTCCGCGTCACGGCAATCAATGCACCGCATAAGACCGATTTCGACCATGCGAAAGCCGGCATCCGTGATGAAGTGGCCCGCTCGCAGGCCCCGCAAATCCTCGGTGGACGCGTGGCTTCGCTGCAGGATGCCATAGCGGGCAGTGCGGATCTCGAGCAGATACCGACCGATATCGGCGCCGTGCCGGCTCAGGGGTCGCTCGATGCGCAGGGCTTGACGAAAGATGGTGAGGTTGCGCCTCTGCCGGGGAACGATGCCGTCCGCAAGGCCATCATCGCGCGCATCTTCAGTCAGAAGAAGGGCGAGAAGCCCTCGCTGGTCAACGGTCCGGACGGGAGCGCTTTTGCTGTGCTCGTGGACGAGATCGAGCCCGGCCATGTGAAGCCCTATGACACCGTGCGTGAGCAGGTGGGGCATGACTGGCTTCGCGAGCGTCAGATGCATATGGCAGACGAGCGTGCCACCACGCTCATGCAGGCAGCCCGCAAATCGGGTGGTCTCGACAAGGCAGTGGCCGGCACGACCGATGAGGCGCAGATGCAGAAGGATCTGATGATCTCGCGCATGCAGAATGGTAACCTGCCATCCGCCCTGCTGTCGCAGATCTTTTCGACCCCGGTTGGCAAGACTGGCATGATGGCCGATGGTGACGCGCTGTATGTGTTCACGGTCAAGGCGACCAGGCCCGCAAGCCCTGAGAGCACCAAGGCGCTTCGCGCCTCCATGCAGTCCCAGTTGCAGGACACACTGCGCACTGACGTGCCGGTGGTGTTCGTCCATTCGCTGGAAGGGCAGATCAAGCCAGTGCCGAACATGCCGGTGCTTCAGCAGGCGCTCAAGGCGGGAACCGGACAGGAATGACGACCGAATTTCTTACGCGTATCGAGGCTGCCGACCTTCTGACGCCGGTCGCGGCTTTCATGAAGCTTTCCTCGCTGGTGCCCGCTCAGGCGGGTGGCGGTGAGGGGCGTCCATATCGCCTGCTGTTTGAAAGTGTCGAAGGCGGCGCCGCGCGTGGGCGATATTCGGTCATAGCCCTGTTGCCCGATCTCGTCTGGCGTTGTGCTCATGGCGTTGTCTCAATCAACACTGCGCCGCACGACGCAGGGTCGGTATTTACCGAGATTGACGAGGCGCCGCTGGTTTCCCTGCGTCGTCTCATCGATGAGAGCCGTGCCGAGTTGCCGGATTCACTGCCCACCATGATCGGGGGCATTTTCGGCTATCTAGGCTACGACATGGTCCGGCAGATGGAAACGCTGCCGAATGCGCCGCAGGATGATCTGCACCTGCCCGACGGCGTGATGATGCGTCCGGGACTGTTTGCCGTGTTCGACTCGGTGCGGGACGAGCTGCACCTTGCCGTGCCCTTGCGCGAGGGTGGGATGAGCCGCGAGGCAGGTCTGAACCTGCTTGAGCGTGCCAGCAGGGCGCTCATAGCAGCGCCTCTCGACACAGCACCTGAGCTGTCCGAAGGCAGCGTTCTCGACGCTCCGGTTTCGACCATGACGGCAGATGCGTTCATGGACAAGGTGCGCAAGGCTCAGGATTATATTGCAGCCGGTGATGCGTTCCAGATCGTACCGAGCCAGCGTTTCGAGGCGGGGTTTCCTCTGCCTGCACTGGCACTTTATCGTTCACTGCGGCGTGTCAATCCTGCGCCGTTTCTGTTCCTTGTCGAGATGGATGGCTTCTCGCTCGTCGGTTCATCTCCTGAAATTCTCGTGCGGCTGCGTGATCAGGTCGTGACCGTGCGCCCCCTCGCCGGAACCCGTCCGAGGGGCGCGGATCGCGAGGAAGATGAACGCCTCGAAGCCGAGTTGCTGGCCGATGCCAAGGAACGTGCCGAGCATCTGATGCTCATCGATCTGGGGCGTAATGACGTGGGTCGTGTGGCACGCATGGGGTCGGTCACCGTGCCGTCGTCCTTCGTGGTCGAGCGCTATAGCCATGTCATGCATATCTCCTCCACGGTGCAGGGTACGATTCGTCCCGAATGTGACGCGCTGGATGCGCTGTCCGCCGCTTTCCCGGCGGGAACACTGACGGGTGCTCCAAAGATCCGCGCCATGGAAATCATCGACGAACTGGAAGTAACCCGGCGTGGTCCCTATTCGGGCTGCATCGGCTATGTCGGCGTTGATGGCGATATGGATACCTGTATCGGCCTTCGCATGGCGATCCTGCACAAGGGGCGGATGTATGTGCAGGCCGGATGTGGCGTCGTGGCCGATAGCGATCCCGCGAGTGAGGAGATGGAGACGCGACACAAGTCACGCGCCATTTTCCGTGCGGCGGAGCTGGCCGTGATCCAGGCCAGCAGGGGTGGTGGCTGACGGGCAGAACCGCCGGAAAGTCAGGCATTGTAACGGAATTTGACCTTCACTCGAGACATCGCCATCTTAGTGCCATGATATTGCTGATCGATAACTACGACAGTTTCACCTTCAACCTTGTCCACCATTTCGGGGCACTGGGAGAGGCCTGTGACGTTCGTCGCAACGATGCCCTGAGTGTTGAGGAGGCCCTTGCCCTCCGCCCGGAAGCCATCGTGATTTCTCCCGGCCCATGCTCGCCCAACGAGGCCGGTATCTGTTGTGACCTGATCGCAGCTGCGGCGCCGCATGTGCCGGTGCTGGGTGTCTGCCTTGGACATCAGGCGATCGGGCAGGTTTTTGGCGCGACGGTTGTTCGTGCGCCTGTGCCGATGCACGGAAAGGTTGACGGCATACGCCATGACGGCACCGGCCTGTTTCATGGTCTGGCCAGCCCGACGCAGGCGACGCGCTATCACAGTCTTACCCTGGCGCCCGAGACGATACCCGACACCCTTATCGTCAATGCCCGGTCGCAGGATGGTGTGATCATGGGCGTGCGTCATCGGACCCTGCCAGTCCATGGCGTGCAGTTCCATCCCGAGAGCATCGCTTCGGAAGATGGCCAGATGATGCTTGCCAATTTTCTCAACATCGCCCGTGCCGCTCGCCAGAAGTCGCAAGCAGCCTGAATGACAATGCAGTCTGGTCGTCTCAAACAGGTCATGGGTCGGCTCGCCGAGGGGCGGCGTCTCTCGGGGGAAGAGACCGAAGCACTCTTTACCCTCATCATGCAGGGCGAAGTGCCCGGCGAGCAACTTGCAGCCATTCTCATGGCGCTTCGCCTGCGTGGCGAGACTGTCGACGAGCTGAGCGGTGCGGTGCGTGCCGTCCGAGCCTGCATGACAGCCCTGCCCAATGCTCCGGAAGGGGCAATGGATGTCTGCGGCACAGGGGGGGACGGACTCGGCACGCTCAATGTTTCCACCGCCGTTGCTTTCGTGCTTGCAGGTCTCGGTGTGCCGGTGGCCAAACACGGCAACCGCGCCCTGTCGTCCCGGGCGGGAGCAACAGACACGCTCATGGCGCTGGGGATCGCCCCGTGCGAGGATCTGGGCGAGCAGACGCGCCGCCTGCGTGAGGGCCGTCTGGCTTTTCTCGCGGCCCCTCTGCATCATCCGGCCATGCGCCATGCCGCGCCGGTCCGGGGGGCACTTGGCTTTCGCACGATCTTCAATCTGATCGGGCCGCTCTGCAATCCGGCTGAAGTCCGCCGACAGATGATCGGTATCTACGATCAGCGTTGGCTGCGTCCCGTGATCGAGACATTGGCATCGCTCGGTGCAGAGTGCGTGTGGGCCGTGCATGGCGAGACCGATCTTGGCGGGAGTGACGAAATCACCCTCGCGGGCCAGTCGCATATCCATGCCTGGGATGAAGGGCGCTTTCTTGATCTTGTCCTGACACCGGATATGGCGGGACTGCCGCATCGCCCCATCGCAGCGATTGCGGGCGGTGACCCCGCCCATAATGCAAGCAAGCTGCTCGACATGCTCTCCGGCCAGGAGGGCGCGTATCGTGATACCGTGCTGCTCAACACGGCTGTCGCCCTGCATGTCTCTGGCCGTTTCCCCATTCTTGAAAACGCGTCTATCGTCCCCACTCTTCTTCGCAGGAATGTCGAGGTCGCCGCACATGCCATCGATACAGGGCTGGCCCTGTCGGCTCTCGTTCAGGCGCAGAAGCAGGCGCCCGATTCTGCCGTTGCGGTGTACCCCTCCCATTTGATCCAGACGTCAGGCTTGAAATGACCGATCATTCGTCCACTCCCACGCATGACACGCCCGCCGGCTTTCCTGATGTTCAGGTGCCCGGAACCATTGTGCAGGAAGAGACCGCATTGCCCGTTTCCGGCGTGGACATGCCGGATGTGCTGGCGCGTATCTGTGCCCGGACGCGCATCGATGTCGAACAGCGCTCACAGATCATGCCGCTCAAGGAAATAACGGCTCGCGCCCGCGAGGTCAGTGTACCTACGCGTGGTTTCGGTCAGGCGCTCAAGCAGATGGCGGCCGATCGGCGTGTCGGGCTGATTGCCGAAATCAAGAAAGCCTCGCCTTCGGCCGGAATTCTTCGGCCGGATTTTGATCCGGTTGGCATTGCGAAGGCTTACGAGGCGGCAGGCGCGATCTGCCTTTCTATCCTGACCGAAGGCTCGTGTTTTCATGGGTCGATCGAGGATCTCAAGGCGGTCAAGGAAATCTGCCCGCTGCCGATCCTGCGCAAGGATTTCATTCTTGAGCCCTGGCAGGTGCATGAAAGCCGCCTGATCGGTGCGGATTGCATCTTGATCATTCTCTCGGCCCTGACCGATGCCGAGGCTGCCGAACTCATCGCCCTTGCCCGTGGTCTTGATATGGACGTGCTGTGCGAGGTGCATGACGAAGCCGAACTCAACCGGGCGCTTGCGCTCGACACCTCGCTCATTGGAATCAACAACCGCAACCTGCGCACGCTCGTGACCGATCTGGATACGACAGCCAAGCTGGCCCCGCTGGTGCCGCCCGATCGCATCCTCGTTTCCGAGAGTGGTATCCGCACACTCGAAGATGTGACGCGTGTGGGTGAAGTAGGGGCCAGCGGCGTGCTGGTTGGCGAAAGTCTCCTGCGCGAGCAGGATCCTGGCATCGCCGCCCGCCGTCTGCTCGGCACGCTCTAACGCACATATTAACAGCCCGGGTTGTGGACTTGCTCAACGGGACTGGTAAATACCGGTCCCTGAGTTGTGCATGACACAACGATCTGGCCCAGGAGATACTCAGCATGTCCGGCAAAGCCCATAAGGGAGCGGCTCAGCCGCTCGCCGATCACAACGGACCGATCCTGCCACTGGAGACCGTACGCACGGCATATCGCGATATGCTTCTGCTGCGCCGCTTCGAGGAAAAGGCCGGACAGCTTTACGGCATGGGTCTGATTGGCGGTTTCTGCCATCTCTATATCGGTCAGGAAGCGGTCATCGTCGGTATGTCGCTGGCGATGAAGCCGGGCGACAAGATCGTGACCTCCTACCGTGATCACGCGCATATGCTGATGATGGGCATGAGCCCCGGCGGTGTGATGGCCGAGCTGACCGGACGCAAGGACGGTTATTCGCATGGCAAGGGCGGCTCCATGCACATGTTCTCGCGCGAGAAGAATTTCTATGGCGGTCATGGCATCGTGGGCGCGCAGGTGGCCATCGGCACCGGTCTGGCCTTTGCCAACAAGTATCGCGGGACCGATGAAGTGGGCGTCGCCTATTTCGGCGAAGGTGCCGCCCAGCAGGGGCAGGTCTATGAGAGCTTCAATCTCGCCGCCCTGCACAAGCTGCCTTGCATCTATGTGATTGAAAACAACCGCTATGGTATGGGCACGAGCGTCGAGCGTTCCAGTGCTGCGGCTCACAACCTGTCCGAAATCGGAGCGCCCTGGAAGATTCCGGGCCGCAAGGTGGATGGCATGGATCTGTTTGCCGTGCATGAGGCGGCTCAGGAAGCTGTAGCGCATTGCCGTGCAGGCAAGGGGCCTTTCCTGCTCGAGATGGAAACCTATCGCTATCGCGGCCACTCCATGTCCGACCCGGCGCGTTATCGCGATCGCTCGGAAGTCGAGGAAATGCGCCGCACGCGTGATCCCATCGAGGCGCTGCACAAGCTGCTATCCGAGAAGGGTACGACAGACGAGGCGTTCAAGGAGATCGACGCCGAGGTGAAGCAGATCGTCAATGACGCTGCCGAGTTCGCGCAGAACAGCCCCGAGCCTGATCTCTCTGAACTTTGGACCGATATTCTGGTGGAGGCGTAAGTTATGGCCGCTCCTGTTCTCATGCCGGCTCTTTCGCCTACCATGACCGAAGGCACGATTTCGAAATGGACCCGCAAGGCGGGTGACAAGATCAATTCTGGCGATGTCATTGCCGAGATCGAAACCGACAAGGCCACGATGGAAGTCGAGGCGGTCGATAGCGGTATCCTGGCAAAAATCCTCGTGCCGGAAGGCACCGAGAACGTCGCCGTGAACACGCAGATTGCCATCATCGCGGAAGAGGGCGAGGATATCTCGGCGCTGGAAAACGGCCCGGCCCCCGCCCAGACGACCCCGGCTCAGACCGCAGTTGAGGAAAAGGCTCCCCAGAAGCCGCAGGAACTGGTGGCGACACCGGACCGCGAATGGGGAGAGACCTCGGTTATCACGGTGCGTGAGGCCCTGCGTGATGCGATGGCCGCAGAGCTGCGTCGTGATGACGATGTATTCCTGCTCGGTGAGGAAGTCGCCCAGTATCAGGGCGCCTACAAGATCAGTCAGGGGCTGCTCGACGAATTCGGTGAGCGTCGCATCATCGATACACCGATCACCGAGCATGGCTTCACCGGTATGGCCGTCGGTGCCGCTCTGACAGGCCTTAAGCCGATCGTGGAGTTCATGACCATGAACTTCGCCATGCAGGCGATCGACCACATCATCAATTCCGCCGCCAAGACGCTCTATATGTCGGGTGGACAGATGGGCTGTCCCATCGTGTTCCGCGGCCCGAACGGTGCAGCAGCGCGTGTGGGTGCGCAGCACTCGCAGTGCTATGCCAGCTGGTACGCCCATGTGCCCGGTCTGAAGGTCGTTGCCCCCTGGTCGTCAGAGGATGCCAAGGGCCTGCTTCGTGCCGCCATTCGTGACCCGAACCCGGTGATCGTTCTTGAAAACGAGATCCTGTACGGACAGAAATTCCCGTGCCCGGTGGATGAGGAGTTCATCCTGCCCATCGGCAAGGCGAAGATCGAACGCGAGGGCAAGGACGTTACACTGGTGGCGTTCTCGATCATGGTCGGTGTGGCGCTCGAAGCCGCGGCCAAGCTGGCCGAGCAGGGCATTGAGGCGGAGGTGATCAACCTGCGCACCATCCGTCCGCTCGATACCGAGACGATTATCAACAGCGTCAAGAAGACAAGCCGTATCGTGTCGGTTGAGGAAGGCTGGCCGGTCGCTGGCATTGGCGCCGAAATCTGCACAGTGGCCTGTGAGCAGGCGTTTGATTATCTCGATGCCCCGCCTGCGCGCGTCTGTGGTCTGGATATTCCGCTGCCCTACGCCGCCAATCTCGAAAAACATGCGCTTCCGCAGCCTGACTGGGTGGTGGACGCGGTTCGCAAACTGTTCTGAGGGGCTGCGACCATGGCTACCAATATCCTGATGCCCGCTCTTTCTCCGACCATGACCGAGGGTACGCTCTCGCGCTGGCTGAAGAAGGAAGGCGATACAGTCAAGTCAGGCGATCTGATTGCCGAGATCGAGACCGACAAGGCCACGATGGAAGTCGAGGCGGTCGATGAGGGGATCCTCGGCCGTATCGTCGTGCCAGAAGGCAGCGAAGGGGTGAAGGTCAATTCGCCCATCGCCATTCTGGTTGAGGAAGGCGAGGCTGTGCCTGACGCCGTTGAGTCGGCGCCGGCGCAGAAAGCCGCACCTGCCCCCGAGACGGCCTCACAGACCGCCGTGCAATCGGCTCCCGCCCAAGTCTCGGCTGCGCCCGCGCAGCCTCAGGCCGCGCCGGTGGCGGCATCTCACGGCAAGCGCGTTTTCGCCTCACCGCTGGCACGTCGCATTGCCGCGCAGAAGGGTATCGATCTTGCTGCGCTGAAGGGGTCAGGCCCTAACGGCCGTATCCTGCGCCGCGACGTCGAGAACGCGAAGCCTGTTGAGGCTCCGGCAACGGTGACGGCTGGGGGTTCCGCTCCGGCTGAAGCCAGGCGCGTGCCGAATTCGTCCATGCGCAAGGTCATTGCGCGTCGTCTCAGTGAGTCCAAGCAGAACGTTCCGCATTTCTATGTCTCGGTCGATATCGAGCTTGATGCGTTGCTTGCCCTGCGTGGCCAGCTCAATGCAGCATCACCCAGCGAGGGCGAGGGGCAGTTCAAGATCTCTGTCAATGACATGATGATCAAGGCTGTGGCTTTGGCCCTGCGCGATTGCCCCGGCCTGAACGTCCAGTTCACCGAAGCCGAAACGCTGCATTTCCCCGACATCGATATCTCGATGGCAGTCTCGATTCCCGATGGTCTGATCACACCGATCATCCGTCAGGCCGATCGCAAGACCCTGCGTGAAATCAGTGAGCAGGCGCGTGATCTGGCCAAGCGTGCCCGTGACGGCAAGCTCAAGCCGGAAGAATTCCAGGGCGGCACGTTCTCGATTTCCAATATGGGCATGTTTGGCGTGCGTGAATTCGCCGCCATCATCAACCCGCCCCAGGCCGGTATTCTGGCCATTGCCGCTGGTGAGAAGCGCGCCGTCGTGCGTGGCGATCAGCTTGCGGTTGCCACTGTCATGACAGCCACCCTCTCTGTTGACCATCGTGCGGTCGATGGAGCACTCGGTGCGAAATGGCTCAATGCCCTGCGTGACATCGTGCAAAACCCCTATCGACTGGTGATCTGACCCATGGACAAATTCGATCTGATCGTCGTGGGCGGCGGGCCGGGCGGCTATGTCGCTGCCCTGCGCGCCGCGCAGCTTGGCAAGAATGTCGCTGTGGTCGAAAGCACCCATCTGGGGGGCATCTGCCTTAACTGGGGCTGCATCCCAACCAAGGCGTTGCTGCGGGCATCCGAGCTTAATCATCAGCTGCACAATCTTGCCGAGTTCGGCTTCAGCGCCGAAAAGGTGAGCTTCGACATCGAGAAAGTGGTGGCGCGCTCGCGCGCCGTGTCGCGTCAGCTGTCGCGCGGTGTTGCCGGATTGCTCAAAAAGGCCAAGGTCAAGGTTTACGATGGCCGCGCCAAGCTCGCCGGTCGCGATGGCAAGGCACATGTCGTGGCCATCAGCAAGGATGGCAAGGAAACCGGTCGTATTGCTGCGCCCGACGTGATTTTGGCTACAGGTGCCCGCGCCCGCCATTTCCCCGGGCTCGAGCCTGATGGGGAACTGGTCTGGACCTATCGCGAGGCAATGGTGCCCAAGGAACTGCCAAAGCGTCTTCTGGTCATCGGATCCGGGGCGATTGGCGTCGAGTTCGCGTCGTTCTATCGCAATATGGGCGCGGAAGTGACCATTGCCGAAGTGGCCGATCGTATCATGATTGCCGAAGATGCCGAAATCAGCGCCATGGCGCAGAAGGCCTTCGAGAAGCAGGGCATCAAGGTGCTGACTGGTGCCAAGGTTGGCCCGCTCGACAAGAAGGATGGCACCGTCTCGACCCGGATCACGACAGCATCGGGCACGACCGATCTTGTTGTCGACAAGGTCATTCTGGCGGTTGGTATCGTCGGAAATGTGGAAGACCTCGGCCTCGAGCAGACCAAGGTCAAGGTCGACAAGACCCATATCATTGTCGATGAGTTCTGCCGCACCGGCGAGCCGGGCCTGTGGGCCATCGGAGACGTGGCGGGTGCGCCATGGCTGGCACACAAGGCCAGCCATGAGGGTGTGATCTGCGTCGAGAAGATAGCAGGCCACGATCCCGAGCCGCTTCATCTGCTCAATATTCCGGGTTGCACCTATAGCCGTCCCCAGGTGGCGTCGGTGGGGCTGACCGAGGAAAAAGCCAAGGCAACCGGACGCAAGCTCAAGATTGGCCGGTTCCCGTTCCTCGCTAATGGCAAGGCGTTGGCCATGGGCGAGCCGGATGGCCTGACCAAAACCATCTTCGATGCTGAAACCGGCGAATTGCTCGGCGCGCACATGATCGGCGCTGAAGTGACGGAGATGATTCAGGGCTATGTGATCGCCCGCACATCCGAACTCACCGAGGCCGAGCTGAAGGAGACGGTTTTCCCGCATCCGACAATCTCGGAAACGATGCATGAGTCAGTCCTTGCAGCCTGGGGTGGAGCACTCCACTTCTAGTCATGACCATGCAGCGCATTACCATCGATCATCGCAAGCCAGGCTCGCTTCGCCATCCTGAAAAGGCCAACCGACCGGACAACCCGATCCAGCGCAAGCCGGACTGGATACGGGTGAGGGCGCCCAACAGCCCCGTCTATCAGGAAACGCGCAAGCTCATGCGCGATAACAGGCTGGTGACAGTCTGTGAGGAAGCAGCGTGTCCTAATATCGGTGAATGCTGGTCACAGCGCCACGCCACCATGATGATCATGGGGGAGATCTGCACACGCGCCTGTTCGTTCTGCAACGTCACGACAGGCATGCCTAAAGTGCTGGATGCCGACGAGCCACAGCGCGTGGCAGAAGCGGTGGCCAAACTCGGGCTGCGTCATGTGGTCATCACCTCCGTCGATCGTGACGATCTGGCCGATGGCGGCGCGCTGCATTTTGCCCAGACGATTGCACGGGTACGTGAAGCCTCGCCGGAAACGACAATCGAGATCCTGACGCCAGACTTCCTGCGCAAGCCCGGCGCGCTTGAGGTCGTCGTCCGGGCTCGGCCTGATGTTTTCAATCATAATATCGAAACCGTCCCCCGGCTTTACCCGTCTATCCGCCCGGGCGCGCGTTATTTCCAATCCGTGCGTCTGCTGGATGACGTGAAGTCGCTCGATGCCTCGATCTTTACCAAATCCGGGCTGATGCTGGGTCTTGGTGAGGAGAAGATGGAGGTGGCACAGGTGATGGACGATTTCCGTATCGCCGATGTCGATTTCATCACGATGGGCCAGTATCTGCAGCCAACGCCCAAACACGCTGCCGTGGCAAAATTCGTGCCGCCCGATGAGTTCGAGGAATTTGCCCGCATGGCTCGCGCCAAGGGTTTCCTTCAGGTCAGTTCAAGCCCGCTGACACGCTCGTCCTATCACGCCGATTCCGATTTCGCAGCGCTTCGTGAGGCGCGACAGAACAGGCTGAAGCAGGATGCGCTCCAGCCGGAGAAACAATAATGCCCACCCATGCCGAGCAACGATTGATCGCTTACAGTCCTGAGCAGCTTTTCGATCTCGTGGCCGATGTGGGTGCCTATCCCCAGTTCCTGCCCTGGTGCGTCAAGGCAGTCATCAAATCACGCACCGAACACGAGCTTGTCGCGGATCTCACTGTTGGTTTTGGGCCATTTCGCGAGACGTTCACGAGCCGTGTCTCGCTGGAAAGACCGCACCGCATACGTGTGCGGTATGAGAAAGGCCCGTTCAGATATCTCAATAATGTCTGGACCTTTACGCCTGAGCCACGGGGCTGCCTTGTCGATTTTTTCGTCGATTTCGAGTTCCGCTCACGCCTGCTGCAGAATGCAATAGGGGTGGTGTTCAATGAGGGCGTCCGGTTGATGGTATCAGCCTTCATCAAACGGGCGCGTGATACTTACGGGGTATCGTCGCAGCCCGGTGCTGTGATCCGCCAGTAATCACGCGGACGTTTTTTGATTTCACCGCAACTGCAACGCCTTCGTTACGTTTCCTGCTTAGAGACGGGTGTGGTTTGCGTCGCGATACCCAAATCCGGCCCCGATATCTGTGTGTCAAGGAAGGACGAACGATGAAGATTTCTGCTCTGGGCGCCACGCTGATGGCCGCTACCTTTGCTGTTGCAACCCCGGCATTTGCCAAGCACACGGGCCACAAGGCTCATGCCAGCAAGACCGCCATGCACCACCAGAAGGCCGACAAGGGCTCGGCATCTACCGAAGACCTGAATGCGCGCAGCCTGCAGCAGGCCCAGACCCCTGTCCCGGCAACCGCCCCGGCTGCCGCGCCGATGGCCAATGCCACAGCACCGGCTCCGGCTCCCATGCCGATGGACAACAACATGAAGATGCCTGCTTCAACGATGCCGGCGTCTTCGGGTCAGTAATTGACCCAGCGTTCCTTTTCGTGGTTCAGGCGTGAGGTCTGAGTGGCATGATTAGGAATGGCGGCTTCCCGCCCATTTCGGCATGATGAATCTTTTCTGATACATCTGCCCGTTCTGGTGCGGAGGCTCTTGAACCCTGTCTCAAATGAGGCAGGGTTTTTTATTGCCGTGTTTGCGCGCCTTGCGATCAGCCCCGACGATTGGGGGGGCTTCTGTCGTAGGCAAGGCCGCAGCCTAAATGTTCTGCAATCTGCCTCTCGAAACCCTATGTTTCGTCGTTTGCATTGCCTATATGCCCCCATCATGAGCGGTGTTGATAAAAAACTGGTGCGGGCCTGGGTGCGGCAATATGCGGGGCCAGCCAAACGTGCGGCCCTGCCCGTCGTAGTGATCGGTTGCTTCTCGACATTGGTCGGTATCGGTCAGGCCTGGTTTCTTGCATCGACAATCGGCCGTCTTCTGGTTGGTTACGACCAGTCGGTTCCCGGTCTTATCGGGGCCTTCGCCGTGCTTTCCCTGCTGCGGGCAATCTGTCTGTTTGCGCAGGAGCATTATGCGGCCCGTGCAGGCGTAAAGTCGCGCGAACGGCTGCGCCGATCGGCCCTGAATTCGGTTTTCAATGTCGGGCCAGCCTTGCTGCGCCGTCAGCACTCGGCCGAGATTGCGGCCTTGCTGGTCGATCGTATTGAAGCGCTGGATGGCTATTTTGCCCGCTGGTTGCCTGCCTCGATGACATGGATGGTCTTTCCGGCCATTGTTCTCGTCGCGGTGCTGGCGGTAGACGCCCGTGCAGCTTTGATTCTCGCGATATGCGGGGCGCTCGTTCCGGTAGCGCAGGCTGTGTTCGGCATCGGTGCCGCACTCGCGTCACGCAACCAATTTCTGGCGATGGTGCGTCTTCAGGCACGGTTTCTCGATCGGGTTCGCGGTATCGCGACCATAGTTCTCTCAAACGCAACGGACGCCGAAGCCGCGTCTCTGGCACGCTCAGCCGATGAGTTGCGCCGGCGCACGGTCAGGATTTTGCGCGTGGCGTTCTTTTCCTCGGCGGCCATTGATGTGGCGATGGTCGTGGCGATCATTCTGATCGTTTTGACGCAGGGTCATTTCATCCATCTCGTCACCGGCGTTCAGGACCAGCCTTCGACGGGTCATGTTCGACCTTCACCACATTTCGCCCAGACCCTTTTCGCGCTTTTTTTGGTCCCGGAATTCTTTGCGCCTTTCCGTGGATTGGCTCTGGCCTATCAGGATCGGGCCCAGGCTGCTGGCGCGGCTGAGGCGATGCATGGACTGGATGGGGAAAGCTCTGAAGGGGCTCAGGACGCTGCCAACGCCGTTGTGCCGGGGCCTCTTATGGTAGAGGCGCAGCATCTGGGCTATCGCTGGGCCGACGATCGGCCCGCGGTGTTCGACGATATTTCCTTCACGGTGCAGCCGGGAGAAACATTGCTACTCGACGGGCCCTCAGGCGCTGGTAAATCGACCCTCATCGAACTGATCCTTGGTTTCATCCGGCCCGATCATGGAGCGATCCTTTTCAACGGGGAGGATATCGCGACGATGCGGGGGGCAGATATCGCCCGCCATCTTGCCTGGATTGGGCAGAAGCCTGTCATCTTCGCCGGTACCCTGCGCGACAATCTGCTTTTCGCCCGACCTGACGCAAATCAGGCAGAGCTGGATGAGGCTATCAAAGCTTCGGCAGTGGACGCTTTCCTGCAGGACCTGCCGATGGGGCTGGATACCGAGATTGGCGAGGGAGGTTTCGGCCTTTCCGGAGGGCAGGCCCAGCGTGTGGCCATTGCGCGAGCCTATCTGAAGGATGCGCCGCTCCTGTTGCTGGACGAGCCAACGGCGCATCTCGATCCAGACACAGAACGCAGTATCATCGCGGCCCTTCATGATCTGGCCAAAGGACGGACGGTCATTCTCAGCAGTCATTCTGCTGCCATGCAGGCTTTCGCGACAAAGAGGCTGCGCCTCGGCCCATCACCTTCAGTAACGAAACCGAGCGCTTCCACGGTCCGCGTAGGATCGGAGGTACCGGCATGACGACAAGATCGTCTCATTCTTCGCCTTCTTCTACGCCAGATGTCGGGAAGGCTCTCGGGGTCATTCTTCGGGTTTGGCGGCCCTATGGCGGCCGTCTGCTACTTGGCCTGATCCTCTCCGCACTCGCCCTGCTGAGCGGCATGGCGCTGATGTGGAATGCAGGGGCCAGAGTGACCTCGCTTGCGCTCGGAATGGGCGCTGGGCTCGGTTTGCTGAGGGCGTTCGGTGGCGCGCGTATCGTGCTGCGCTATGCCGAGCGCCTGTTTGCCCATGATGCCATGTTCCGCGCCCTGGCGGCCCTCCGGGTGTGGTTTTTTCGCAATCTCGCTTCCGGCGCTGCGGCAGGTCTCGGCTTTCGGCGCGCAGGTGATCTGCTCAATCGTCTCGTCGGCGATGTCGAACTGCTCGATAATCTTTATCTGCGTATTGCCATGCCCATGCTGGGTATCGCGCTGTCCCTGCCGGTCATTGCATTCGTTGCAGGCTATGCAAACTGGCGTTTTGGCTTGGCGCTGTCCGGTCTCTTTCTTGTCGCGGCCGGTGTCGTACCGGTCGTATCCGCTCGGCGCGCTGCATCACGCAGTGCAGTCATTCTTCACGCTGAATCGTCCCTGCGCGTCGCAGCGGTCGATCTGGCAACTGGCCTGCGCGAGGCACGGGCCTTTGGCGGTGAGAGCCGTCTTGCAGAGCGTCTGATGATCGAGGAGGCGCGGCTTCATGATGCCCAGCTGGATCAGGCGCGCGCCATGGCTGGTGCAGGGGCTGTGTCCTATCTATGCGGTCAGGCAGCGCTTGTACTGATCCTTATAGGTCTTGCCGGGTTCGGAAAGCTGACGCTCGATTACCTCTCCGGCATCGCGCTCATATTCCTTACCGGAATGATTTTCGAGAGCATCGGCACGTTGGCGCGTACCAGTGTGCTGGCGACGCAGGTTGGGCAGGCGGCCCAGCGTGTTGTCGAGGTTGCCGAGGCGAAACCGAGCGCGGCAGGCACTCACTGCCCGGCGCCTGAGGCTGGCGACCTTGTGCTGCGCGATGTGACCTTCGGGTGGGATCCGGCACGTGCGCCTGTCTTGAGAGACATCAATCTCACCATAAGGGCAGGCGAGCATATCGCTCTGGTCGGGCCTTCAGGCGCAGGGAAATCCAGTCTAGCGGCGCTGCTGCTCAAGGTAGCGCACCCGCAATCCGGACAAATCCTGTTCGGCGGCCACGATCTTTCAACAATCGATACGACGAGCCTGCGCGGACAGATCGGGTGGCTGTCCCAATCGACCCACCTGTTTGCCGATACCATACGCAATAACCTGCTGCTTGGTCGTGAGGGTGTGGGCGATGAGGCCCTATGGGCGGCCTTGGAGCGCGCCGAAATGGCCGAGACCGTGCAAGCCTTGCCCGATGGGCTTGATTCCTGGGTGGGCGAGGGCGGAACACGGCTGTCAGGCGGGCAGGGGCGTCGCATCGCTCTGGCCCGGACTCTCTTGCGTGACACGCCGATTGTGATTCTCGACGAGCCTGCGACGGGGCTCGACAGCGTGACCGAGCGCGCCTTCCTGCGGACGCTGGGTCGCACGATGCAGGGGCGCACCGTCATTCTCATCGCGCATCGTCTGACCGGGCTGGAAAACCTCGATCGTGCCTGGCGTATCGAGGCCGGGAGTCTGACGCCCTTGCCGCTCTAGGGAGCAAGTTGGGGCGTCTGCTTGACGGGCGGTAAGCCACGAGGCAGTGACATCGTCACGGCTCCGTGGATGTCACGGCGATTCGAGAAGGAAATAAAGATGCGTCGTCTGCCTG
Source organism: Asaia sp. As-1742 (assembly GCF_011753235.1). Taxonomy (NCBI): domain Bacteria; kingdom Pseudomonadati; phylum Pseudomonadota; class Alphaproteobacteria; order Acetobacterales; family Acetobacteraceae; genus Asaia; species Asaia sp. As-1742. The sequence goes on from NZ_VWWA01000003.1 coordinate 345,768, forward strand.
TGATGTTGTCGGTGTTCGCCCTGACGGGTCTCTCTGCCTGTAATGGCGGTGCAGATCGCGACCGTTACCCTGTTTTCTTCGAACCGGCCTCGACCACTGTTTCGGCAAGTGCCCAGAACATCATCGATCAGGCTGCGGCCGACGCACGCGACACGCAGGCCAAGACGATTGAAGTCATTGGTCATGCCGGTGCCCACGGCAATCTCTCTGCTGATGAAATGCTGTCCGTCGAGCGAGCGAAGGTTGTCGCAGCAGCCCTGACAAAGGCCGGTGTCGGCGCTGCCCAGATCACCCAGATGGCGCGTCCGCCCAAGAACAACGAGGATGCAGCCGTAGCGTCGCGCGTGGTGACAATCGAAGTCGATCCTTCCACGCATTGAGAAGTTCCACCTGAACCTTGGATTTGACTGACCTCTCCTCAATCGTCTCCGACGAGCGCGAAACGCCCGACGCGGTACTGAACCGCGTTTTCGGTTTCTCGAGTTTCCGGGGGCAGCAGGCAGAGGTCATCGAAGCGGTCATGAATGGCGAGGATGTGCTCGTCATCATGCCCACAGGCGGCGGCAAGAGCCTTTGCTATCAGGTTCCTGCCCTGTGCCGACCGGGCATGGGGATCGTGATCTCACCCCTGATTGCGTTGATGGACGATCAGGTGGCGGCATTGCGCCAGCTGGGTGTCAATGCGGCGGCCCTGCACTCCGAGCTCGATCCTGACCGGCTTGAGCGCATACGCAGCGATCTGCGTGATGGTCGGCTCGATATCCTCTATATCTCGCCTGAGCGACTGGTATCACCCGGTACGGCGCGCTGGCTCGCGCGCAACCCGGTATCGGTCCTTGCCATTGACGAAGCCCATTGCGTCTCGGCATGGGGCCACGAATTTCGTCCCGAATATCGGGCCCTTGCGGATCTGCCAGAGATCTTTCCGGGGGTCCCGCGTATAGCCCTGACGGCCACAGCCGACTCACGAACGCAGGATGATATCCTGCTGGCGCTGGGCATGCCGCAGGCGCGTCGCCTCACATCCAGTTTCCATCGTCCCAATCTGTTCCTTGCGGCCTCTCCCAAGGGCTCCGAGACGAAGCAGGTGCAGGATGCACTCACCCGGCATCGCGACGATGCCTCGATCGTCTATTGTGGCAGCCGCAATCGGACGGAGCGCATGGCGAAAAGCCTGCGTGAGAGAGGCTTCAACGCCCTGCCGTTTCACGCCGGGCTGTCGCCACAGGAAAAGCACGCAACGCTTCTGCGGTTTCGCAGCGGCGAGCCGATGGTCATCGTCGCGACAGTGGCCTTCGGTATGGGTATCGATCGCCCGGATGTCCGCTGTGTGGTTCATCTGGACATGCCCGCTTCGCCCGAGGCCTATTATCAGCAGATCGGTCGGGCAGGGCGCGATGGGGCACCCGCCGATACTCTCCTGCTCTATGGCGGTGAGGATATGGCGCGGGCGCGTTACTGGCTGGAGCAGTCGAACGCACCAGAGACAGAAAAGCGTGTCATGCAGGCGCGTCTTGAGAGCATGATCGCACTGACGGAAACCGTCGGCTGTCGTACGCAGGCCTTGCTCGCCTGCTTTGGTGAAGCCTTGCCAACACCCTGCGGACACTGCGACAATTGCAGGACGCCTGCGGAGACATTTGATGGCACTGAGGCCGCGCAGAAAGTGCTTTCCACGATCTACCGCACCGGCCAGCGCTTTGGCGCTGTTCATCTCACGACGGTTCTCCGTGGCAAGCTGACTGAGGCGATTGAGCGTCATGCCCATCAGCATCTCACCGTGTTCGGTGTCGGCAAGGAGCATTCGGAACAGTGGTGGCGCGGTGTGATCCGGCAGCTCATTGCGCGCGGGGCCATCAGGATGAGTGGCGAGCACGGTACATTAGGGCTGGATGTCGACGCGGCTCGCCCGATCCTGCGTGGCGAGGAAAAGCTGCGTCTGCGCAGCGATCCCATGAAGGCGCAAGGCTTCAGTGCGCGTAATGCGCCGGCTGCGTCGATTGTGGACGCGCTGGACGAGGAGGAACGTGCACGTTTCGAGGCTCTGCGCCGGTGGCGACGTGAGGAGGCCCGTGAGCAGGAAATTCCGCCTTATGTCATCTTCCACGATGCGGTCCTGACCGAGATCGCCCGGGAAAATCCCGACTCAGTCGAAGCCCTCGCAGACATCAAGGGCGTAGGGGCATCAAAGCTCAAGCGCTATGGCGATGCCGTGATCGCCGCGCTGGAGGGCGACTGAAGGCAATCGCGGTACGACCGCTCCATGACTGCCCTGATGACGCGGACCCACGATCCGGTCCCGGGTGGGGAGGGCATTGCGCGAGGTTGTGTCCCTCACTCTTGCTCCTCGTCACCAAGCCCGAGTTGTCACCTTTAGTCCTTGAGCATGAAATTCACCGTCGTTGACGTGCCGCCAAGAAACTTGAAGGTCAGCGGGACAGTCTCGCCTGTCTTGATCGTGTCGGGGAAATTGCGGCAGATCAGATGGTAGCCTCCCTCGGGGAAAACCATTGTCATCTCGGCCGGAATGGTAAAATGCGAAAACAGGTTGGCGGTGTGACTCGTCACCTCCTGCTCGCTATGAAATGCTTCAATGGCAGCGCAATCAGGCGAGGTGACGCCTGAGATCAGGTGGGCCTCATGCCCCTTGTTGACGACAGTGAAATAGGCGGCGGCCAGCCCCGGATAATGCTTGGCCCGGCGTATCCATCCTTCGATGGTGATATCGCGATTGGCATTCTTCTGTCCGGGAATGTTGGTGTCATCCGTCTGGGCCTGTGCGCCCACCGGGAAAAGCAGCGCCCCTGTCACGCAAACTGTCATGAGCAGTGCTGGAATAGCTTGCACTCTTTTCACTGATACGCTCCTTTCTGCGCCCGGCTCGTTTGGCCGGCCCGTGCCATCATCTGCCCATCAGGGGGAAACTCTCATGAACTGCCCGTTCTGCGGCCATGAAGATACGCAGGTCAAGGATAGTCGTTCGACTGACGATGGTGCGGCAATCCGGCGCAGACGTGTCTGTGCTGCCTGCACCCAGCGTTTCACGACCATCGAACGCGTACAGTTGCGTGAACTGGTCGTGACGAAGATGGACGGTCGACGGGTGCCTTTCGATCGGGACAAGCTGGCCCGCTCGATCCGTATCGCCCTGCGTAAGCGCCCGGTGGAGGAGGAGCGTCAGGAGCGGATCGTCAACGGGTTGGTGCGCCAGCTTGAGGCCTCGGGTGAAGCGGAAATTTCTTCGGCGCGTATCGGCGAATTGGCAATGGATGCATTGCACAGCATCGACGGTGTCGCTTATGTGCGCTTTGCAAGTGTATATCGCGATTTTCGAGAGGTTGAGGCTTTTTCGAAGCTGCTGACGGATATGCGTCCCGGTGAGGAGGCTGAACTGCCGCTCCCGCCGGTCAAGCGCGGAAAAGACAAGGGATGATGACGATGACTGATGAGATCAAGACCAAGAACCAACCGAAGCGTTCGCGCACCGTAGCCCGTGTCGCCGCCGTTCAGGCACTGTTCCAGTGCGAACAGGGGGGAGAGAATGCCGAGACGGTCATCAGCCAGTTCCAGCGTCATCGTCTGGCCGATGATCGGGGCAGCGGCTTTGAAGATGGCTACGTGCCGGACGCCGATTTCCGCCTTTTCGGTCTGATCGTCAAAGGCGTGACGCTCGCCCAGGATCGTATCGATACGACGCTGGCGGCAGCTCTGCCCGCCAACTGGCCGCTCAACCGCCTGGATCCCGTGCTGCGTGCCCTTTTGCGTGCGGGCGCTTGGGAACTCGGTGAGGATGTCCCGGCGCGCGTTGTCATCAACGAATATCTCGATGTGGCGCACGGTTTCTTCTCAGGTGATGAAGCCCGTCTGGTCAATGGCGTGCTCGATGCGCTGACACGTCCGGCTGCCCCCGTGCAGGACAATGCGGAAGGCGATGATGCCGCAAATGACGGATCAGAACCGGTCTGAAATGAGCGGCGGCGAGTTCGACTTCATCGACAGGTTCTTTCGTCCGCTGGCGGGTGAGGGCGCTCTGGCGCTTGGCGATGATGCGGCGCTGATCGATCTGGTTGCGGACCGCGAGTTGATACTCTCGACCGATACCCTGGTCGAGGCCGTCCATTTCCTGCCTGACGACCCGGCCGAGACGATCAGCCGCAAATTGCTGCGTGTCAGCCTGTCAGACTGTGCAGCGATGGGCGCAAGGCCGCGCGGCTATCTTATGAATATCAGCCGTCCTGCGGCGTTCGACGATCAGTGGTTTGCCAGTTTCAGCGCGGGGCTCGTGCAGGATCAGGCCATTTTCGATGTCCATCTGCTGGGGGGCGATACAACCAGCACGCGTGGCCCACTGGTACTGAGCCTGACCATCCTGGGTGAAGTACCGCGCGGAAAGGCTGTCCGTCGGAGAGGCGCCCGGCCCGGCGACGTTTTATGGGTTACTGGCACTATCGGTGATGCTGCCCTCGGCCTTCAGGCCCTTCTGGGCGAACTGCCGGACCCCGATGGCTATCTGGCGGGGCGCTACCGTATTCCCCAACCCCGCACGGGCTTTCCTCTGCGTGATTTCGCCCATGCTGGAATGGATATCTCCGATGGTCTCGTTCAGGATGCCGGCCATCTTGCCAGACAGAGCGACGTGCATCTGGAAATCGATGCGTCAGCGGTTCCACGTTCTCCTCAGGCTCGCGCCGCCGGGGAGGCATGGTTCGAAACCTGTCTGACGGGAGGCGATGACTACGAGCTTCTCTTCACGGCCGATGAGTCGCAGACAGACGCGATCATGAGCGCAGCCAGGCAGGCAGGGGTGCCGGCAACCCGCATAGGGCGCGTAACCCCCGGTTCCGGCGTAGCGGTTCTGGATGGAGAGGGTAAGGAGATGCGCCTGTCCCGTACGGGCTGGCAGCATTTCTGAGGCGCGGTAACGCCTGAATGCCGGTCGCTTCTGGCGTGGACCCGTGATGTGTTCAGACACCGCTCAGGAGCGCTCGGGCGGTTGGATACCCCGGTCAAACCGGGGTACGCTACAAGAGTGCTTATTGAGCGATATCTTTTTCGTACATGCGATGGACCTTGTTGGGCTCAGGCACGAGGCGACGCACGAGGTTCAGCATCGGTGTATTGGTGTCGAGGATCCAGCCCAGCTCCACCGTTTTATAGGGCAGAGTTGCACGGCGGCGGATGAGCTCGTCGATAGCGAGTGAAGGCATGAGGGCACCGAGAAGCGTGCCGCGCACCTTGTGAGACACGCCAAGCAGGATCACGCGGGCCGAGTCAAAGCGATGGGCCAGCAGCCTCGCCCCCAGTCTCGCCCAGCCGAGCGGTGAAGGTGCCCCGTCGATGCCTCGGGCGATATCGAACACATTAGGGACCACCAGCGCCATGGCGGCGGGTTCGCCCGCGTGGTCGATCTGGACGTAATGCTCGGGCCGCAGCACCAGCTTGAGCTGCTGGATCAGGCCTTCCATCTCGTAGGACTGTAGCGGAACGAAGTTATAGGTTCCGGCCCAGGCATCGTTATAGAGCGACCTCAGCACTTCGCCCTGTGCGGCAATCTGCTTTTTGGAGAGATGCGAGACCGTGACATCGCCCAGCTTCCCCTCGCCCGGTTTCAGAGCGCCCGGCACGATATGACGCTCATCCAGATCCTCTGTCAGATCCAGCTTGAAGGTCAGAAGGTCGCGGGTGGGCGCGAAACCCAGTGCTTCGACCAGGCCCTGTAGTTCCGGGGGATGCCAGGGAGTGCCGATCATAGGCGACTCGCTTTGACCGGTTAGCATAAGGCCCGATTCACCATGATAGCCGAGAGTGACAGGCCCGCGCATACGCACCATACCCTGATCACGCAGCCAAAGTTCAGCGGTATCGAGCAGCGCCTTTATGACGTCGGTTTCGGACACGGCATCGAGGGCGCCAAACCAGCCGATTTTTTCGTCCCAAACTTCGAGGGCCTTGCCATCCACTACGGCTGAAACGCGCCCGACAGGCTTGCTGTCGCGCCATGCAATGAAGCACCGCACGGAAGCATGACGATAGATGCCGTTCTTGGACGGATTGAGCAGATCATTCTGCTCCATGTCGAGCGGAGGGACGTAGCCATCGCGCCCCTTGTAGAGTATCCGCGGGAGCCGGATGAAGAGTTTCATATCCTTGCGGGAGATGACGGGGCGTATCGTCAGGGTGCCGCTCTTCAGGCTGTTGCCTGCAGGAGATGAGTCAGAAGAAGATGGTGTATCATGAGTGGGGCGAGGCGCCGCCGTTGATCTGCGCTCTGCCATGACACGGTGGGCATCGGCCTGTGCGGAACCGGTCAGTCCGGCATCATACTGGCGGATATCTTCTGCTTCCGACAAGGCTCACTCTCAATCGCGGTCTGCTCGGTTCGCCCCCATGGCACGACCGGGTTTCCGTTTAATTTACGAAAGCGCGTTGAATGTCACGTCCAGAGCGGTTTGCAAAGCTGAAGTTTGCACCCAGGCATGTTCTGATTACGGGAGCGTCGGGTGGTTTGGGCCAGGCGCTGGCACTGCAATATGCTGGCCCGGGTATCGTGCTTACATTGTGGGGTCGAAACGAATCCCGCATTTCTGCGGTTGCAGAGGCTTGCAGGCAGCGAGGCAGCGTCGTGCATGTCCATGTGCTGTCACTGACGGCGATTGATGATGCGCTGGAGCTTTTCAGGCAGTGCGACGACGGGATACCGGTTGATGTGCTTGTGCTGAATGCCGGGGTTTCAGATATACGTCCTGCTGGCGCCCTGACAGAGACGACAGACGCCGTACGCGAGGCCACTCTTGTGAATTATGCTGTTCCTGCCATTCTGGCCACGGAAGCAGCAGCGCGAATGGCACCTCGTCGGCGGGGGCGTATCGTCATGATCGGGTCAGTTGCTGCGCATCATGACCTGCCTTTCGCAACCGCTTACAGTAGCTCGAAGGCGGGTCTCGCGCGCTTCTCGACCTGTCTGCATGCGGCCATGGCACCGCACCGGGTGGGCGTCACTCTCGTCGAGCCTGGTTATATCGATACGGCTATGAGCCGACGGCTTGAGGGTGCGAGACCCTTTCTTGTAAAGCCTGACGCTGCTGCGGCCCTCATCGCTGCCGCCGTTGCGCGCGGCGATGCGGTTCTGGTGTTCCCTCGTATCTTCCTGCTGCTCAAGCTGCTTTCTGCCGTTGTACCCCGCACCATCGCGCATCGTCTGCTGCGGCTTGCTAAAGTCAAGCAGGCTGCTGCGTGACGCGTGCGCGTATCGGGTGTTTGCCTAAAGCTGTTTTTGCAAGGGTGTTGACGCAGGGATAATAGCCTGCGACTGCTTCCTCACGAAATGTTTGAGGATGGGTTCGGGATGGGGCGGGCCCATGCCGGATCGGACATCGCCCCCGGAAACTGGAGCAAGCAATGCAGGATATTGTCACCGTCGATATTGGAGGCACGAACGCACGATTTGCGATCGCCAAGGTCGATCAGGGGCGTGTGGTCGAGCTGGGTGAAGCCACGACCCTGCGCACGGCAGATCATGCGAGCCTTGCTCTGGCATGGGAGGCTTTCGGCCGTACCCTCGGTCGTGAATTGCCCCGTTACGCGGGCATCGCCATCGCTTGCCCGATCCAGGGTGAGACGCTCAAGATGACCAATAACCCGTGGATCATCCAGCCCTCCATGCTGGCAGAGCGTCTGCATCTGGAAGACTTCACGCTCGTGAATGATTTCGGGGCGGTCGGTCATGCCGTGGCCCAGATCGACGAGCAATATCTCGAACATCTCTGTGGCCCCGATCGCCCGTTGCCGACTGAAGGCACAACGACCATCGTTGGTCCGGGCACGGGGCTTGGCGCCGCCTGTCTGCTGCGCCGCAAGGGCCAGTATTTTGTGATCGAGACCGAGGGCGGCCATATCGATTTCGCACCGCTCGACGAGTTCGAGGACAAGATCCTGCGTGCGCTGCGTCGCCGTTTCCGCCGTGTTTCGGCCGAGCGCATCGTATCTGGCCCCGGCCTGACCAATCTCTACGAAATCATCGCAGAGATGCAGGGTCTGCCCATCACCATGCGCGACAACAAGGCGCTTTGGGAGATGGCCATGGAAGGCCGTGATTCGATGGCGGCCGCTGCTCTTGAGCGCTTCTTCCTCTCTCTCGGTGCCGTGGCGGGTGATCTGGCCCTGGCCCATCGCGCCCAGGGTGTTGTCATTGCTGGCGGCCTTGGCCTGCGCGTGGCTGACCGTCTGCCCCATTCCGGCTTCGCCGAGCGTTTTGTTGCCAAGGGGCGGTTCGAGAGCATGATGGGCGATATGCCGGTCAAGATCATCACTCACCCTCAACCCGGCCTGTTCGGTGCCGCGGCTGCCTTCGCCTCGGACCATCCCTCACTCTGAGTTTACGTGATGCGCCCGGTCGATCAGGGCGCATCATGAAGTCTGCCCTCGGAGTAGAATTCTCCATGCGCTCTGTTCCGCCGTCAGGGGGGGGCTGATTCAGACACAGCGTGGGTCAAGCGCGAGGATGAATGTTCGTCGACAGTGCGGGAGTAATCGCTGTCTCGGTCGCATCTGCACAGAGTGATCGTTTTCCTGCACAAAAATCTGTCATTCTATGTCAAGAATTTGTGCATTGCTTGTGTGGCAAGATATCGTAGTTCTGTCCTGATTACATCCGTGTAATATTGAATTGCACCGCCGCCTTGCCACGGACACCAGACATGATGAAGCCCAATTCGATCGCAAGTACCCCGGGTACGGCTCAACACGGGCTGAACGGCGACGAGGGTAGTCATGAGCACGCCAGGCGCGTTCCGCTCTGGCGGCATACCTATGTGCAGGTTCTCGTCGCGATCATCGTCGGTTCGCTGATCGGTCATTTCGCCCCTCAGACAGGGCAGGCCCTGCAACCTCTGGGAGACGGGTTTATCCGTCTCGTCAAGATGATCATCCCTCCTGTCATCTTTCTGACTATCGTGACGGGTATTGCGGGGATGCGTGACTTGAGGGCGGTGGCGCGCGTAGCAGCGAAGACGTTCGCCTACTTTCTGTTCTTCTCCACGCTCGCCCTCGTGGTCGGACTGATAACAGCCAATGTCATCCGCCCGGGAGCTGGGCTCCATGCCACGATTGATACGTCATCTGCCGGAACGGCTAGCGTGGCGCGCTATATTGGCAAGGCTCACGAGACCAGTCTTGTCGATTTTGTGCTCAACATCATTCCGGACACCTTCGTTTCAGCCCTGACCACGGGAAATATCCTGCAGGCGCTTTTCGTTGCCATTCTTACTGGCATCGGCCTTGCCCTGATGGGTGAGCGCGGCGCGCGCATGTTCGATGTGCTTGACGAAATTTCGGCCGTGGCATTCCGGATTGTCGGTATTCTGATGAAAGCCGCGCCGATCGGTGCGTTTGGCGCCATTGCCTATACGGTGGGCAAATACGGCGCATCGAGCCTGGCAGATCTTGCCACGCTTGTTCTGACATTCTACCTGACGGCAATCGTCTTTATTGTCGTGGTTCTGGGTGTTGTGGCCCGTCTCGCCGGGTTCTCGATCCTGCGGCTGATTGCCTATCTGCGTGCAGAGCTTCTGCTCGTGCTGGGTACGTCATCGTCCGAGAGCGCCTTGCCGAGCCTTATGGCCAAGATGGAGCGGGCAGGGTGCCCCAAGGCCATTGTCGGTCTCGTGGTGCCGATGGGGTACTCGTTCAATCTCGATGGCACGAATATCTACATGACGCTGGCGGCGCTTTTCATCGCGCAGGCCTATGACATCCATCTGGGTCTCGGCCAGCAGGTCCTGCTGCTCGGCATGGCCATGCTCTCATCCAAGGGAGCGGCGGGGGTCACGGGGGCGGGGTTCATCACGCTCGCAGCAACGCTCTCGATTGTGCCGTCCATTCCCGTGGCCGGGATCGGGCTGATTCTCGGCGTCGACCGTTTCATGAGCGAGTGCCGCAGCCTCACCAACTTCATCGGAAACGCTGTTGCGACGGTCGTGGTGGCGCGATGGGAGGGCGTGGTGGATGATGCCAAACTGGCGGAGGCGCTCAAACCCGGTGGAGGGTCGGCGAACGCTTCCCCCGCGCTCACCGACTGACCGGGACTGTCCCCGTGATGCTAGGCGTTAGCTTTAACAGACGCTGTCTGCCGGCCCTGCTTTGTCTCTCGTCGGCGCTTTGCGTGCAGCCTGCCTTGGCGGGGGCTCAGCCGCAGGGGCCCATGATAGCGCGCGGGAGGGTATTGCATCCTGATAGCGCCAATGCGGGCAGTTCGGGGCCCGTTTCGCCGGTAAGTCCGCAGGCAAAGGCGTCGGCTGGCGCACAGGTTGCGAAGTGGGGTCAAACATCCTCGCCGAAAGCTTCCATGCAGGCGCTCTCTGTCGGTTATAACCCGGCACCTGACCCCTTCCAGACCCGCGCACCGGCCGAGCCTGCCGTGACCACCTATCCTGCTCCCGCAGCGGGCGATGGGCTGACGACCTCGGGCTACAACCTGTCGCGCTGGGCTGAGGACTGGAGCCGGATGCGCTATGCGAAAAACCGGCGCGACTGGCTGGATCGTCTGAAATTTCTGCCCCTTAACCCTGCCCAGACTATCTATCTTACCCTGTCGGGGGAAATGCGCCTTCGGCTCAACCAGACCAGCAACCCTAATCTGAAGAAGGGCCCTCTGCAGAGACAGGATATTATGCGCCTGGTGGGGGGGGCCGATCTGCATGTCACGCGTTATTTCCGTGCGTTTGGCGAGCTGGCGCATGGCGGAATATCCGGGCCCAATATCGGCGTGCCGGCTGCCAGCATGCGTAACAAGCTTCTGCTGCAGCAGTATTTCGCCGAGGCGAATGTGCCGCTGTCCCGTGTTCATCTGGGGGCACGCTATGGCCGGCAGGAATTTACCGATGGCGCCAATTTGATGACCTCGCAGCGCGATAACAACACGCTGCGTTTCGTCCTCAACGGTACGCGGTTCTGGGTGCGCGGCAAGATCATACGCGGCGACTTTTTTGATTTCCGCTACACAAGTCTCGGCCGGGGCGGTGCGCGAGACGATGTGATTGATCGCGGCATACGCTTCTCAGGGGGGACCGGAGGGCTTGTCATCCCCCATGATTTCCTGGGGAAATCGAAGCTCTATCTCGATCCGTTTGTCTGGCGTCTGCGCAACCGGCGCGCTGTCTGGGGGGCGCCCCCGCACGTGAGGACCGGATGTATTATGGCATGAGGCTCTGGGGAGATGTCCAGCGTCTGACCATCGACTGGGTGGGGAATTATCAGGGGGGCCATTATGATGGCCGTACAATTGCAGCCTGGCAGTTCTTTCTCGCGCAGACATGGCGTCTCGGGGCGAAGCCTACCGCGCCAAGAATCGGCTTTCACGTCGATTATGCAAGTGGCGGAGGGGCCTATGGCAAAGGCACATTGCGCAGTGCGCTCGCACCTTTTGGCAACAATATCTATTACAGCTACCAGCTCTTCCTGACGCCCACCAATCTGGTGGCGCTGGCGCCGAACGTCACGGTCTCACCCATAGAGAGCCTGCGTCTCACGCTTGAGCATCAGTTTGCCTGGAAAGCGAGCCTGAACGATGCCGTCTATCGGGCCAATGGCTCGGCTTTCGCAGGAACGCAGAACACGAAGGCCTATCGCGTGGCGCAGTCCACCCGCGCTCAGGCCGTCTGGACATGGACACCCCGTTTGAGCTTCACGGGGCGTTATGAGCATCGTCAGGCAGGGCCTGCCCTGACACGGGCGGGTTATACCAGCTCGGATTTCGTGGCTGGCTGGGCGAATTACCGCTTCTGACAACCACGCGCCTTCGGGACGAGTCTCTCAAAGCGCGCCGGGGAGCGATCCTCCCCCGGCGCAGCATCGTGTTCAGCGCAGGCCGAGGCGGGCCTGATAGGTCACAGGAAAGAGCGAGAGCGCCCGCAGCCACGGTGTCGTGTCGGCGTCATCGGCAAGCTGCACATTGTCCACGCCGCAACTGCGCAGGAACTGGGCCTGATCAGGGATCAGATGACCCTCTGCACGGATCTCGCCCGCAAAACCGAAATACTCGCGCAGGGCGCGCGCCTGCGTGAAACCGCGTCCGTCCCTGAAAATGGGAAAGGTGATGACAATCAGATCAAGATGATCGATGGCGGTCCCAAGCGTCTCGACGTCGAATTCCGGTGAGAGTCGGATGGCCCGCGTGCATTCGGTCATCTCCGCTACCGGGATGATATCGAGCGTCCTGGGGGCCGGGTGGCGCGCAGGGGCCAGTTCAAACAGTTTCATAAGCCGCTTCCTTGAAGGGGGCGTCACCAAGACGGGTCAGAGTGTCGAGGAACTGCTCGCCTTTTTCCCGAACGCTGAGATAGCGATCGACGATACGTGCGATGGCATCCACCATGTCGTCTTCCGGCAGGGCCGCACCAAGAATGTCGCCCGTGCGCGACTTGTCGTCATCGCGCCCGCCAAGGGTGATCTGGAAGAACTCCTCACCGCGTTTATCCACCCCAAGCAGGCCGATATGCCCGACATGGTGATGGCCGCAGGCATTGATACAGCCCGAAATGTTGATGCGCAGCTTGCCGATTTCTTCCTGAAGGGCATTGTCGGCGAAACGAGCACTGAGTTTCTGTGCGATCGGTATCGAGCGGGCATTGGCCAGTGCACAGTAATCAAGGCCGGGGCAGGCCACGATATCGCCGATCAATTCGTTATTGGCATCGCCCAGACCGATCTCGCAGAGCGCCTGCCACAGGGAGAGCAGCCGATCCTGCGCCACATGGGCCAGCACGACATTCTGCAGATGGGTGATACGGAGTTCACCGAAAGAGAACTGGTCCGCGAGGTCAGCCAGACGGTCCATCTGGTCCGAGGTTGCGTCGCCCGGAATACCGCCAGCCGGCTTGATGGAAACTGTCACGGCAATCCGCCCGGGGGCGAAATGGGGCATGGTATTGCTGCGTACCCATCGATCGAAATCCGGGTGATTGGCGCGATCCTGCCTGAGTGTTTCCTCTCCACCTGGCGCGACCGTCAGATCGGGGGCTGCAAAGCGCGCCCGTATGGCCGCCACAATTTCCGGGGCAAGACGATAATGGGTGGGGTCCATGCGGGCCAGTTCCTGCCTGACGGCATCGCGATAGCCATCCACACCCAGCGCCTGCACGAGTATCTTGATACGGGCCTTGTAGATGTTATCGCGCCGGCCATAGGCGTTATAGACGCGCAAAATGGCTTCGAGGGTCATCAACAGATCCGCTTCGGGCACGGCATCGAACAGTTCATGCCCAACCAGCGGGGTACGCCCCAGACCACCACCGACGAAGATGCGAAAGAGGGGGCCATTCTCGCCGGGGCGTGCCAGTATGCCGATATCGTGGAAGCGTGCCGCGACCCGGTCCTGAGGGCTTCCGGAAATGGCGATCTTGAACTTGCGCGGAAGGAACGTGAATTCGGGATGCAGCGTGGACCACTGGCGCAGGATCTCTGCATGGACGCGTGGATCCATCAGTTCGTCGGCGGCAGCGCCGGCAAACTGGTCGCAGGTGACGTTGCGTATGCAGTTGCCGCTGGTCTGGATGGCATGCATGTCGACATCGGAAAGCTGACGCAGGATCTCCGGCGTGTTCTCCAGCTTGATCCAGTTGAACTGGATGTTCTGTCGCGTGGTGAAGTGGCCATAATCGCGGTCGTAATGACGGCCGATATGGGCCAGCTTGCGCATCTGGCGGGAGTCCAGCACGCCATAGGGGATGGCGACACGCAGCATATAGGCATGAAGCTGAAGATAGAGCCCGTTCATGAGACGAAGCGGCTTGAACTCATCCTCGCTCAGCTCACCACTCAGGCGTCGTTGCACCTGCCCTTCGAATTCCGCGATGCGGGAGGCGAGAAACTCACGATCAGCCGTTTGATACTGATAAAGACCGACAGGCGCGTTCATGCGTCCAACTCCGTGGCAAACTGGGGGTGAACCGTGGGGCCAAAGGCCCGGATACGCTCGCGCACGCTCACTGGCTCAGCGACCTTCGCCGGGCGCACGACAACTTCGTAAACACCGACGACACCATCGTTCTGTGCCGATTGTATGGCGTTTTCGAGCGCCGATTCGTAGTTCTCGGGGGCAAGAATGGCGGCATGGGCGATGGAACGCTGCCAGGCGCCGCTGGCATCACGCCATACGATGTGGCCATCCAGCAATCTGTTAGCTGTCAGCACCAGAGCTTCTCCGGCGCCTATGCGTATCGCCCGTTTCATCCACCATTCCGCCTTGCTTGAACTGAGACTGGCGTGGTTTATAAACTATCCACGCTGATCGTGTAATTATATCTCAGAGAACCACTTCGGGGGCAAGGCATCAAACCGTGACCCGGCCGTGGAAATCTGCTCTGCCCCCTTGCAGCCACGTGAAATTGCCGCATACGGGTTCACACAAACATTCCAGGAGCCAGAACGATGCCGGATCGTGCCCCTCTGTCCAAAGAAATATTCCGCGATGCGATGGCGCGACTGGCCAGTGCCGTGACCATCATCACCACGGACGGCGAGAATGGTCGTCACGGCTTCACGGCCTCTGCGGTATGCAGCGTGTCCGATGACCCGGCGACGCTGCTCGTATGCGTCAATCGTTCGGCGTCGACCCATGCGCATCTGGTGCGTCACAACATGCTGGCCATCAATATCCTGGCTCACGAGCAGGAAGCGCTCTCAACCCTGTTCGGCAGCTCGCGCTATGACATGGAGACCCGCTTCGCCAGTGGTGCGTGGCGCAAAGGCGAGCTCGGCATGCCACTTCTTGAAGGGGCGCTGGTCACACTGGAATGTCGCATCAGCCTGACACAGGAAATCGGTACGCATAGCGTTTTCTTCGTCGAGCCCCTCTGCGCCGAGTTTGCACGCGAAGAGGCCTCAGGTCTCGTCTGGTTCGACCGCGCCTACCGCAAGGCCTGATCGAGAGTATTCGGTTCGTCTGTGGGCCCTGTTCTGGCCCACCATACGATCTGGCGGTCAGATATGATCGAGGAACGTCTCGATCGTCCCGGTCTGCCCTGCGCGCTGGATCAGGCCTCGGCCAGTCGTCAGGGCGCGTCGCCTGGCCTCGACCTGGCTCTGACGGTCCGGCGCTGAGTCATAATCATCGATCTGGGCGAAGCCTATGGTGCGCCGGATCATCTCAAGACCGGCAAAACCAGCCGCATCATGCATGACCTGCTGGAAGAATCGCGCATATTCAGCACTTTCAGGCTGGTTCCCTGTCAATGCGCCAAGATCACCTTTCGCTCCCGGTGCCTTCCATGCCCCCAGATAGGCGCGTTTGAATCCGGACCACAGCAGGGTGATCTCGTCGCGCATCCACTCATCATGCTCGGGTTGCGCGCAGGCATTCATCACCAGATTCGCGATGAACATCCCGATATCGAAGCCAATCGGGCCATAAAGCGAGAATTCGCCATCGATCACACGGACATCGTCGCCATTGATCATGACGGACCCGGTATGCAGATCACCATGAAGCAAGGCTTGCCCCGTCGAAAGGAAGCGCTCCTGCAGGCGTTCGACCGCTGCATGCAGGCTGGCGTCGCTTTGAATCGAGGCCACAACGTCGTCGAGCTCCGGGCTGAGCCAGCGATTGCGTGCGCAGTCATTCTGGTAGGGGTCTGTCAGCACCAGATCGACCGTGATGCGCGTGAGGGCCAGATTGCGGGAGAACACATCACGCAAGGCGTGCACGTCCTCGAAGGGCAGGGCACGCCATGACGTGGCAAAGCCGGTACGACCGACAAACTCGCCAATACGGGCGGCAAAACCGGCCGGTGCGGTACCGGCAATCAGGGCGGTACGCAGGACGTGATGCGTCGCGAGGTTTTCCATCACAATCAGGAAAAGCCCTTCATCGAGATGATAGAGCGCCGGTATCTGATGACCCACCGCACCCGTGACGCTCTGCATCCAGCGCGCCTCGAAGAGATTTCGCTCAAGTGGCATGGCCCAGGCGGGATCGACGCGCACATAGGGCAGGGACTGCTTGCAGCACATGCTGCCAGCCGGCCCTGATACGATGAACACCGTGTTGAGATTGCCGTCACTGACCTCGCGGGCAGTCCAGCTTGCGGCCTCACCACCAAGGCGGGCGGCAAGGGCAGGGTGTGTCGCGAGATAATCGATAAGGCTTGACGCTGTGAGGGGGCGATAGGTGCTCATTGGGCAAGGCGCTCCATCATGGCGCGGGTTGTCGGCAATACCTGCGGGCTGATCAGATCAATGCGATCCAGCGCATGACATTCAAGCTGGTCGTATTCGTCATTGGCCTTTTTCTGCCAGGCCTCGCGAATGGCCTCGAAGGGGAGATTAGTATCGATGCGAAAGCCGAGATCGACGATATGGGTGGTGTCATGTTCGCAGGCCAGTAACGGACCGGACAGAGTGACCGCGTCGGTCAGGCCGATTTCTTCCTCGAGTTCGGCGAGGAGCTGGGCGCGAAGGTCGATCGGATCCTTTTCGCTGCGGGCCTCGACGCTGCCGGCGGGCACACCTTGCCAGAAACCGGGCAGATAAAGCGAGTTCGGGTTACGTCGGCCCAGAACGATGCCGTCGCGGCAGACAAGGAGCCCGGTGACGGCGAGCGATCTCAGCTGGAGCCTGACGGCCAGTTCTGGCGCGCGCATCTGGGCCAGAACCCAGCGATATTCGCACCAGAACCCGTCCAACCGGTCGTGCTGCAGCTGCGAGAGGCAAAATACGCGGCCATTGTAGAGCCTGGGGTGTTTCTTCAACGCCTCTTGCCACACTGTCTCGATGCCCATCTCAAGCTCGGGATCGACCAGAGTCGGGGCCTCGTGGCAGGTTACCTGAATGTCCGGTAAGAGCGCGGTGACGCTCCAGGGAGCGTCTACCGGGTGTCTGGCACTGGTCATGAGGGTGCTCCGTGTTCTTCGAGCAGATGTTCGAGGGCTTCGAGCAGCGGTTCGTCCAGAGGGGCTGCGCAGGACGCTATGTTGGCTTCGAGTTGCGCCGTTGATGTGGCGCCTGCAATCACGCTGCCGATCTGTGGCTTGTGCAGCAGCCAGCCGAAAGCGAGATCGGCCATCGAACGTTCATGACGTGCTGCCAGCTCTGCCAGTGCCTCGATAAGGGACCATGTGGCGGGATCACGATAGCGCTCCTGTAGATAGGTCCAGGCTGCCAGACGTGATCCTTCAGGTGGTGGTGCATCCCTGCGATATTTTCCGGTCAGCATGCCCGAAGCCAGGGGAAAGTAGGGGAGCAGGCCCAGACCGAAATGCGTCAGGGCAGGGAGGAGCTCTTTCCCGGCCGATCTGGCCAGGAGCGACAGCTCGTCCTGACAGCTGATGATACCGGCCAGATTATCCCGCCTTGCGATATGACAGGCATCGGCCACCTGCCACGCCGGCAGGTTGGAAACGCCAGCATAGCGGATCTTGCCCGCCGTCACGAGGCTGTCGAGTGTGTGAAGCGTCTCTTCAAGCGGGGTGCGTGGATCAGGAGAGTGGAGTTGATAGAGGTCGATCCAGTCGGTCCCAAGGCGTTTCAGGCTGGCTTCCACCGCCTCAAGAATATAGCGCCGCGATGCCCCGGAGTGCTGGGCAGACGGATCATCGCCCGAACACATTTTCATGCCGAATTTTGTGGCGATGATGGCTTGGGAACGCTTGCCGGTCAGGGCCTTGCCCAGAGCCTCTTCGGACGCGCCTGCATAGGCATCGCGACGGCCATAGACATCGGCCACATCAAATAGCGTCACACCCTGATCGAGCGCCGCGTGAACCAGCGTGGTTGACTGTTTCTGGTCTATGCGTCCGCCAAGATTGTTGCAGCCGAGGCCAAGGGCGGAAACCATGAGGCCCGATCGGCCGAGACTGCGATAGCGCATACGAGACTCCTGCGGCTTGATCCGGCGGCAGCATAATCCGTTCGACAGGCCCGGTCACTGCGATCTGTACGGAAGTGTGCTGCATGAGTGAGGTCCGTCATACGCTGCCCCGGAGTGGCTCACAGTAGTGAGCTCGCGGTAGTGGCAGGATCGAAGCGTGTGATGCGAGGCCGCGGTACACAACTGATTCAGGGCAGTCCCTTCGGGCCGATAGATGCCCGAAGGGAGAGTAGTTTCCGTACTCAGACTGGCGCGATCCCGAAACTCAGCTCCAGCTTGATGGAGGTGCTATGGAACATCGGTATACCCAGCCATATCTCACCTTTCTGGCATTCTGGGCGCAGATAATAGAAATGACGTTTGTCGCCGTCGTCTTCCTGCAGAATGGGTAGCCATGCTTCATCATTGGAGCCATTCGAGCGCCGGACGTTCATCAGCAGTTGCTCGTGACTGTGTTCGAAGGGTCTGGTGAGGCTGATCCGGAATACCTCTGCCCTGTCGTCCTGCAGGGCAGATAGAAAGAGGACCGCCCAAGCTTCGCTCCACCCATGTTCGCCCGGGTGACCGTATTGAGGCACGGCATCAAGATGAAGTGTCGTCGTGGCACCGTCCTCGGCGAGCATGGCCTCTATGCGGGTTTCACGCTCCACGCGGGGAGCAATCCGGACCCACGCGGCGCCCCTGTCGTGCGCGGTCAGGGGGAGGCCTGAAAAGATATCGGCGCCTTTGATGATGCGATCTGTTTCATGGGTGATTATCTGGGAGCCCATCCATTGCACCCTTCCCCAGCGCGCATCACTGCGCCAGGCGCGTGTCAACGGTGTATAGGTCTCAAGGGCTCGCAGCGCCGCGTTGTAATGGGCTGTGAGAGCGCGGTTCAGAATGCGGTTGTGTTGCTGTCCTGAAACCTTCTCCCTCGCCAGATCAGCAAGCAGATCGCGGCTCCATCCGTTGGACAGGGCAGCGGTAGGCATCGAGTCAGGATTTCTGCTGAACCACTTGACCTGACACATATGGGCGGGGAGTTTCTGCGTAAATTCGAGCAGGTCCGGGAAGGTTAATTCCCTGATTGGCTCCCACAACATATGGCAGATATTCGTGAATTCCCCCTTGGCAAAGCGACGGAAGAACGTGACGGGCAGGAATTCCTCCAGCGCCAGCGTTTTCTGTGTCGGGTTTGCGAAATAGCCATCACAACGCCTGAGAACTGAGATGCGCTGATAAAGTGCGTCCCATTCCTCGCGATCTGCAAACAACCCTTCGATCTGGTTGATCGAAATGAGGGAGATGTCGGCCTCGTCAATCAGGTAACGCCTGAAGGGCTCAGCTTCCTGTAGATTATCCCAAACCCAGGCTTCGCCTCTGGGGATATCTTCAAGAGGGACATCGATGAGATAATGTCGTGTCATACCAACGGGTGCGAGCGCACCTGTGGCAACATGCTGTACGGCCTTGGCTGCCTCGAAAGGACGTATGAAGAGCCCATTCGAGGCACAGGTGCAGAAATACTCGAACCCGCTGAAGATATGGAGCGCTTCACCATATGACTCCATATGTCCAAGCAGGAGGGTACCACCCCATTTTTTGCGTTCGACGCGACCATTGAAAACATGGATGCGATTATGAGACAGCAAAGGGTGCGGAGGGATTGTGCGCCCGGACGGGAAATTGACAACGAGGAAGCAGTTCTCGTCTGTAAAATTCAGGAAGTTCTGGAGGTAAACGGGGAGGAACTCATCCTCCTCGTTGTAGTTGGCTGCAAAAACCACCTTTGGCGCAGCGGCCAAGGGAGGTTGGGCTGCTGAGAGATATCGATGTTCGCCATCCAGTTCCTGGCCGAACACGCGTACGCTCTTCAAGTGCAGATAGTCCCAGTTGTCCAGCCTCACCCTTACGAAACGGGCACAAACCGTCGCATCAAGAATGACCTCAAAGCCTTCTTCTGCACTGCTTCCGAAGAGCCTGTGATCAGTTTTGGAAAAGACTTCGTCCCATGCTTTTCCATCCATCGAAACGAGGATGGTGAACATGCGGTTACGGACAGGCCAGTAATCCGTGTTGATCAGCAGGATCCTGTCAATCGAGCAGGGCCGCTCCAGATCGACCTGCCACCAGGGGAACCATTCGGCAGCCGTGTGGAAGCTCGAATTTTCGTCGTCCCGTGAGACGCCCTCGCTGGCAATCTGCTCGAGGGGCAACACGAAATCCGGGTGTTTCGAGCTTTGCGTCGCTGGTCTACCAAGCGCGAGATCGATCATTTTATTCATTGTTGTGTCTCTCAGCTCAGCTTTTCGCGACCTGTTTTGAAGTCGGGTCCCACTGCGAGGGACACTTCTGCCGTTGCATTGCAGAATACTGGCAGGCCAATCCAGACCTGCAGCCCGTCTCCGCGTGCCTCGCGGACGAAGTAATGCCGCTCGAGTTCGTGATCGCGTTCCAACCGGTCAGAGTAGTCAACCGTGTACCCGAATTCGTCGTAAAACACGGTACGGGACAGGATGTCGTGCGGTACGCAGCGGTCCTTGCGTACCGTCATGCGAAACACTGAGCCACCCTGCATTCCGGAAAGGTAGAGATAGCCCTGGAGGTGCACACCAGAAACAGGGCTTCCATCTTTCGAGACGGCACTGCAGGACATGCGCAGTGTTGTGTCTCCCTCCTTGTTCTCATGCATCGACACGGAGAGTGAGACGAGCTGACCCGTGGCTTCCATGAACAGGATCGCGGGTGAGACGCGCGAACTCTGCAATCCCGGAATTTCGGGAAAGATCTGCTGACGCTCGCAGGCAATATCACGCATCGACCAGTGAAACCCGCTCTTGCCTTGAGCATCCGTGTTCCACCATTTGTCGGTAATCGGACCGAAATGTTCCGACTTTGTTATCTTGTTCAGGAGCGTCGTGATAAGTGTTGTTTCCTGGAAACGTGCCAGGGTAGTGTGCTCATCATGCGTCCTTGAGACGAGGGCACGCCCCCAGTCTGTGGTAACTGCCACCGTCGACTGCGCGATTGGCGCACGATCGAACCATTTCATGGCGCATAGATGGGACGGCAGATGAGGTGCGACATCTATCAGATCTTCAACAGTGGTCTGGCGGGTTCCCGACCAGAGTACCCTGCAGATATGCGTGTATTCGCCGCTACCAAACCTGTTGAAGATCGAGGTCGGGAGAAGTTCCTCAAGTGCCATGAAGTTTTCGAAAGAGATGAATGACTCAAGACCGGTAATGAGGTTGCGTCTCTCCTGAATCTGTTCCCACTCTTCGCGCCTGGCGAACAGGCCTTCAATCTGCGTCACCGATATACGGTCAAGTTCGAGCCTGTTTTTGAGGTATTGACCCAGCCCCTCGCTGTTTCTGAGGTGATGCCACATCCAGGTGCCATGATAGGTGGGATTAACCGGGTCCACATCCTGGTCAAGCTCATAGGCTCGTTCGCATGCGATCGGAACATGGGAGGCAAGGGGCAGCTGCATGATGGCCGCAGCGACATCAAATGGTCTGACGAGCAGGCTGTTCGAAGCCATTGTCGCAAAGTAGCGAAATTCAGGAAATACCGATCTGGCCTCTTCGTATGCCTCGATGTGCCCTATGAGGAGCGTGTGCCCCCATTTCTCTCTCTGGGTTTGGCCATTGAAGATATGTATGCGGGGGCTGCGTGTGCACGCGTCCCTGGGGATTTGACGGTCACGCGGGAAATTCAGGGCTAGACACACATTCTCAGGCGTATAGGCGAGAAAATTGTCGATATACCGGCTTAGAAAAGCATCTGACTCATTGAAAAGGGTCGAAAACACGACCACGGAATCAGCGGCTTGCCGTTGATAGAGGGCGATGGCTGCGCCGACAGGGCGCTCATGACCGTTCGGCTCACATGTAGAGAAGGCAAGAGTGTCGAAAGCCAGTTGCCCGTAGCTGTCCGCTCGCACACGAATATATCGCGTAGCGAAAATCCGGTTGAAGGTCGCCTGGAAATCATGCGCGTTGTGGGGTTCGTGCAGAGCCTGGGTCCACACGGGTAACCACTGCTCTCCGTCATCGGAAATCAGGATCGTGAACAGGGGAGGCTGGCGCTCATCGCCCTGCAATCCGCTCAGGGAAAAACCATCAAGACACGTTTGCTCAGCCAGGTCGATCTGCCACCAGGGGAACCACTGCCGGCCTGACCTGAAGCCGCCGGCCGCGCGCGGAGAGCCATGCGAGCTTGCCGTGATAGTGGCGACACCGGATATTCCGTTCATAAAGCAGGACCCTCTTCCCCTGATGAGCACACGAACGCGCCAAACCCTTCTGAAGGTGAAGGGAAAGTGTTTCTATGTGCCGAGGATTAAAGCACTGGGCCCGCTTATCACGCAAGTTCAGGAACATTACTTATGATGAAACACCTTCACGTGATGTGAACATGGTTAGAAATATAAATGTGCTTCCCTGTTCTGTCATAACTGAATGGGGAAGCGGGTACGTCTCACACTGTATTTTTCGATTGCGTCTCCACGGACAGTTATATTTGGTCCCGTGGAGCTTTTCCTCTTCGGCCGCGAGGGCTCATGGTGGGATGATGGCCGGATTTGCGCAGGACGGGAATCAGGGTGACGAAACCACCTTGATCTGTATCTCGACGTTGACCGCTCCATTGATGGCCGCATTGACCGAGTTCGGAAGGATCGCAACGGCTACGCAGTCTCCTTCCGTAACTGTGGCCGGAACCGTCTTGATCGCGTTCGCCTGCGTCATGACTGAGTCGAGACCGTCACCAGTGAGAGTCATATCGAGAAGTCTGGTCGTGTCGGGGCCTAATACAAGACTCGGGTTGGGGGCATTTCCTCCTCCGCTCCGATCGTTCCACATGAACTTGTTAGCCGAGTGGTGAGGAAAAGCGCGCTCACAACTGCCATGCTGGTAGATGGCAACGATATCGCGCACGCTCCATTCACCTTGCCCGTGGGGGATATTGGCAAATTCGGGAGGCGCCGTAGCTGAAACATTGCCATAAAGGCTGATCAGCTTGCCGGGATATATTGGGCCTTTGGCCGATACCGGTAGCACCGTGTAGGCATTGAGCACTGGGCCGTGGGCCGTGCTGGGTGAAACGATGAATTCTGAGTCGAGACCTGTATAGGTCTGGTCAGGCCAGCGTGGGGCGCCGGTGTCATAGAGGAGCTGCAGATCGCTGCTCATCGTATAGGGCTCGTTGGCGAAGTCGGTGCCGTCAAAGCTCACAAAGATGCATCCCCCAGGCTTGATATGCATGGGCAGCCTTTCTGGCAGAACCAGTGCTACAGGAAAGGTTTGCTTGCCTGGGCGCGCCTGTTTGACGATCAGCCCTGCCAAACCCTGGCTAGGAAACCGGGCATAGATCTCGGCATAGCTTCCGATCGTCTGGCCTGAAACCGGACAGTTCCCTTGCGTCGTATAGGCGATGCCAAACAGGGTTTCGGAATTGACGGCACCATGCAAACTGGGGTTCGCTGTGCTTGTTGTCGAAAGAGTACCGACAATCCCCCTGAAGTTAACGTCTTGCGATAGACTGTCTGGTAATCTGAACGCGTAGAGATTCTTTACCTGAAACGATGTTGTTCTTTTCGTTAGTTCGGCCTTCATCGGGAGCCGCAGAAGACCTGAAGCGTTCAGCGATGTGTCAGGAGAGGCATGGGCGCTCGGACCCGTGCAGAAACTCATGGCGGCAAGGGCCGATAAAAACCCTCTCCTGAGGGTTCGGTAAGATCTGGATAGCGTGATGTCACCTTCGTGTACGATAGTCATGGGGTATATGTCCGGGCTCCATGGTATTTGTTCGTTAATAGTCAAATATTTTACTGGTGGAGACAAGCACGTTGGACGACCGGATAGAACATGTAGAGACGAAAGATCGAAATTTGTGCCGGGGTCGCTCGCGGATTTGCGATATTGACTTGCCTGGTCGCCGGTCGTTTATTGGTGGTCTGACCTTTTTTCTTGCTGGCAGGAGTCTGGCAAAGGCTGTAGCGGCGCAGCGCTTTCCGCCAGATCACATGATCGCTTCGGACCCCTTCCGACCCATCAGTCATTTCGTGGCGCCGCGAGGCTGGATGAATGATCCATGTGGCCCGATATGGTCAGACGGCGTGTATCACCTGTTCTATCAATGGAATCCCGAGGCGGCGATCTGGGACAACATGCATTGGGGGCATGCAACCAGCGACGATCTGGTCAACTGGGTCTATCAACCGGTCGCGCTCTCTCCCCAGCGAGAGGGTCCCGACAGGGACGGCGTTTTCACTGGCGATGTCGTTGTCGATCAGGACCGGGCGGTTGCGATCTACACAGGCTTTCGTTTTGATCGTGCCCAACCCCAGCTTCAATGCGTGGCCTCGTCCGATCTGAGCATGGTTCATTGGCGGCAGCGCACAAAACCGCTCCTGGCGAATGGTCCCGACCATCTCAAGATCGGCGGATTTCGTGATCCCAAGCTATGGAAGGAGGGTGAGACCTGGGTCATGCTGGTAGGCAGCAAGATCGAGGGTCTCGGCGGGGTCATCTTCAGATACGAGAGCGCGGACCTGGAAACATGGTCATTCAAACGTATCTTTTACGGGCCGTCCGATCTGCGGGGAGGGGATGATGTCCTCGAGTGCCCTGATTTTTTTGACCTCGGTACCTGCCACGCTCTGGTGTTTTCCATCAATTCCGTCGTGCATGTCATCACCGGTCGATACGCGAAGGGGCAGTTCATACCAGCGCGTCAGGATGTGCTCGGTTATGGCGGATTCTACGCCGCGAGGAGCTTTCTCGACGCGAAGGGGCGTCGCACCGTGTGGGGATGGCTTCCTGAGAAACCCTGGCAGGCGGGGGAAGCCGCCGCACGTGGATGGAGTGGTGTGATGTCCTACCCGCGCGTCCTGACCGCAGACCAAGAGGGGAAGGTCTCTTCCAGCCTTCATCCTGCTATGGAGGCGTTGCTCGGTGAGGAAATTTTCGATGGCACCCTGAGTGATGGGATGAATGTCGACGGCCCGCAGGTCAGGATACGTGTCCAATTCGCTGCGATGACCCCAGGCAGTATCGTCTTTGCGCATACTGATCGCTATCTGCATCTGGATTTCGACCCGACCACACCGCATGGCGAATTTTCCTGCAATGAGGATCATGCTCCTCTACCGAAAATGCCGAGTGCCTCCCTTGATATCTATGTCGATGGCAGCGTTATCGAGATATTTACCTCAAGTGGTGCCACGCTCAATGCCAGGGCTTACGGCAATCCCAGCCGGCCCTTCACCTTATCGGGAACAGGGTGCTTTGCGGGAGCTAAATGCGTGGTTCACGCTTTGCTCCCGGCCACATTCCGGTTCGCCGAGTGATCAAGGCAGCGGCTTGCGTTACACGTCTCACGGCAGCGCGAGTTTGACCGATACCGGACAGTGATCTGAAAGAAGGTGCTGCGTGTCGCCGGCATAAGTCATGACACGCAGGCTGTCGGGAACGAGCCAGGGGCGCGCTGGCCCACCGACCAGGATATGATCGATGAAGTAAGAGCCCCCCTCGCAGGGGCTTGCCCGGCCCGCAGTGGTGAGAGTTGGATCATGCGCGTCGACCATATGCCGGAAATATGGATCAGTGAGCGTCATGCGCCGGTTGAAATCTCCCAGAACGATGTACGGTTCGTTCTCATCCTCGCGCTCTTCTATCCAGTTAGCCACGAGCTGGATCTGTTCGCGCAGGATCGGGCATGCATGGTCGTGCTCGACCCAGTTGCGATCCCAGCATCCTGATTTGAGATGCACGACCAGCAAACGCAGCTTTGCCCGACCATTGGAGACAATGGCATCCATGGCGGGACGAAGTGCATGCCCACCATGCGCCGATGAACGATCAAACGCCTCCAGGCTTGCGGCACTCTCGACATGCCAGGGTGCGCGCAGGACAAGCCCGAGGTTCTGGGCAATTGGCGCATCGGTCAGGGTGATCGAATAGGCAGAGGAAGGAAAAAGTTTTTTTGCGGCTGTCTCGTCACTGACTTCCTGAATCGCCACAATATCGGCGTCCAGGCGGGTCGCGTACTCACGCAGGGCTCGCCAGTCATCGGTGTTTCGACGGGGCACATCGTCGGGAAGGAGAGGACTGGTCGCTGGGAGCAGGGTCAACCAGTCAAGATTCCCGGTGGCGAGTTTGACCGATGTACCGGGTGCCGCACTGGCTGTCTGGATGAAGGCCCAGACAACCAGAAAGACGAGTCGTGAGCGATCAGACCTTGACGCCAAGGTCGCCCAGAACGTCACGAACGGTTCGCTCCTGACGGGTCTGCTCGTCAATTACCACGACCTGCCCCGACCCGATATCGTAGAACCAGCCCTGCAATGCGATCTCGCCAGCGGCAAGGGCACCCACCACGGCTGGATGGGTACGCAGATGGGCTAGCTGAAGCAGAACGTTTTGCTGTGCCAGCTCCTTGACCGTCTCGGGGCCAGCATCTTCGGCCTTGAGGGGACCAAGCGCGGCGCGGGCCGCCTCGGCGTTACGCAGCCAGCGCTGTACCGTTGGCATGGCATCGAATTTCGGGTTGTTCAGGTCGCACAGGGCGCCCATCGCACCGCAATTGGAGTGACCGCACACAACGATGTGCTTCACCTTGAGGACGAGCACTGCGTACTCGATAGCCGAAGAGACGGCACCGAGCATTTCGCCATGCGGAGGAACGATATTGCCGACATTGCGCACAATGAAGAGATCGCCCGGCGATGTCTGGGTGATCATGCTCGGATTGATGCGGCTGTCGGAGCAGGTGATGAACAGGGTGGAAGGCGACTGGCCATCGGCAAGGCTTTCAAAGAGCTCGCGGTGCTCTTGATAAACCTCGTCGTCGAAATGCTGTACGCCCTTGAGAAGGGCAACCAGGCTGTTTTCGATTTCACTTTTCATCGTGACCTCATCTGAAAAAGGGGTGTGGCTTGCTGTGAGTTTTGCGCCACACCTGGAACTCAGATGACTCGGATGCCGTGGTTTTGATTAGGTGTCCATGCCTGAACGGCATGGTTCACCCTTTGTCATGAACGCTCAGGCTGAAAGCGTTTTTCTGAGTGAATCGAACACGGCCTCGCTGTTGGGCTGCGGACCACCAGCCTGCGCCATATCCGGTCGACCGCCGCCGCCCTTGCCGCCCATCTCGGCTGACGCCAGACGGACCAGATCAACCGCATTGAAACGGTCATTCAGGTCTTTCGTGACAGCGACGACGACACTGCCTTTGCCCTCAGCCGTCGAGATCAGGGCAACAACACCGCTCCCGATCTGCTTGGTGATGGCCTCGGCCATGTTCTTGAGCTCACGTGGTGCCACGTCACCCAGATCACGCGGCACGAAGGTTACGCCATTGATGGACTCGCTGGCCGAATCGGCCTGACCCGTTGCCAGACGCTTCTGAAGCTCCGAAACCTGACGTTCCAGTGCCCGACGCTCCTCGACCAGCGCGGCGAGGCGATCCGGGGCCTCGGCAATTGTGGCCTTAAGAAGATCGGCCATACGGCGCAGACGCTCATCCGCCTCAATGGCCAGACGGTCTGCGGCAACACCGCAAACGGCCTCGATGCGACGCACGCCAGCCGAAACACCGCTTTCCGAGACAATGCGGAACGGCCCGATTTCGCCCGTGCGACCCACATGGGTGCCACCACAAAGCTCGATGGAATAGGCTCCGCGCGTCTCATCGCCCAGCCCCATCGAGACCACGCGGACCTCATCACCGTATTTCTCGCCGAACAATGCCATGGCGCCTTCAGCGACCGCGGTTTCGGGGGTCATGATGCGCGTTTCGACAGCACTGTTTTCACGGATACGGGCATTTACCTCGCGCTCGACGAGCGCCAGTTCTTCTGCCGTGATGGGGCGAGGCTGCGACACGTCAAAGCGCAGGCGCTCCGGCGCATTCAGGCTGCCTTTCTGGGCCACATGGTCGCCAAGCTGGCGGCGCAGCGCCTCGTGAAGCAGGTGAGTGGCAGAGTGGTGACCACGCACAGCCTGTCGGCGCGTATGATCGATCTCTGCTGTGACCGATGTTCCAGAGCGTACAACGCCTTCGATCACACGGCCATAATGCACGAGCAGATCGCCATTGCGCTTCTGGGTATCGGTTATCTCGATGCGCAAATTCTCGCCAACCAGCACGCCGTGATCGCCTACCTGGCCGCCACTCTCGCCGTAGAATGGGGTCTGGTTCAGCAGGATGGCGATCTCATCACCGGCCGACGCGCTTTCGCTCTCGATTCCGGCCTTGGCCACCAGTACGACCTCGGCATCGGCTTTTTCCGACGAGTAGCCGAGGAATTCCGAGGCGCCAAAGCGCTCGCGGGCATCGAACCAGATGGTTTCCGCAGCGGCATCGCCAGAGCCCACCCAAGCCGCACGGGCACGGGCGCGCTGCTCTGCCATGGCGGCCTCGAAACCGGCCACATCGACAGTGCGGCCCTGTTCGCGCAGCGCATCCTGCGTAAGGTCGAGCGGGAAGCCGAATGTATCGTAGAGCTTGAAGGCCACGTCACCGGGGAGGGCGCCGCCCTCGGCCACCCGAGCGGTTTCGTCCTCAAGCAGCGACATGCCGCGTTCCAGCAGGGCGGTGAAGCGCTCTTCCTCGCCCTTCATGGTTTCAGCAATCAGGGATTGATGCTGCACGAGTTCGGGATAGGCCGATCCCATCTGCCGGATCAGGGCAGGGAGCAAACGATAGAAAACCGGCTCGGTCGCGCCCAGACGCTGGAGATGGCGCATGGCGCGCCGCATGATGCGACGCAGCACATAGCCACGACCATCCTTGGACGGCATCACCCCATCGGCAATCAGGAAGGCTGTCGAGCGCAGATGATCGGCCACGACACGGTGGCTTGCGCGCAGCGACCCATCAGGATCGGTGCTGAGCGCGTTTGCCGTGGCTTCGACAAGGCTGCGCAGCACATCGGTGTCGTACACGTCGCGCTTGCCCTGCATCACGGCTGCAAAGCGCTCAAGCCCCATGCCGGTATCGATCGAAGGGCGGGGCAGCGGCGCGCGCGTTCCCGGAGGACCTTCGAGATACTGCATGAAAACGAGATTCCAGATCTCGACAAACCGGTCGCCGTCTTCCTCGGGCGAGCCCGGAGGGCCGCCCCAGACATCTGGGCCATGATCGAAGAAGATTTCCGAGCACGGACCGCAGGGACCCGTATCGCCCATGCGCCAGAAATTATCGGCCGTCGGGATACGGATGATCTTCTCTTCAGGAAGGCCCGCGATCTTGCGCCACAGGCCAGCCGCTTCTTCATCCTCGGCATAGACCGTCGCGAGCAGCTTTTCCTTGGGCAGACCGTAGCCCTTGGTCAGGAGGTTCCAGGCAAATTCGATCGCTTCGGCCTTGAAATAGTCACCGAAGGAGAAATTGCCGAGCATTTCGAAAAAGGTCAGATGGCGAGCCGTGTAGCCCACATTGTCCAGATCGTTATGCTTGCCGCCTGCGCGCACGACCTTCTGCGCCGTTGTTGCACGCGTATAGGGGCGTGTTTCCTGCCCGGTGAACACGTTCTTGAACGGCACCATGCCAGCATTGGTGAAGAGCAGCGTGGGATCGTTCTGCGGCACCAGCGAGGCCGAGGGAACGATCTTGTGGTCCTGGTCTCCGAAATACTTCAGAAACGCGCTGCGCAGCTCATTTGTGGTGGTGTTATGGATCGGTGTGGTCATGGCGCGAGCAGAAAATCCCGATTGCGGCGTGAAGATGGCATCTCCACTAGAGCAAAGAGACTGCAAAGGAAATGTTTTGCGCGTGTCGGCTCAGGATTCCAGATCGTGATCGGCAGGGTCGACATTCAGATCGACCGCCATCTGCGCCAGTTCCATGGGCGTTTCAGGAACCTTGGCCCGAAAGACAAGCTTGCGTGACAGGTTGAAATTGGCCATCAGCCCCATGAGGGACCCCGCCGCCAGAGGCAGGGCGACGTGCTGCGCACAGAACGGAATGGTGAAGCACAGCGCGTAGACCGTCCCGCGATTGAGCAGGAACCCAAAGCTGTTGGCTGCCAGAAAACGCAGCCATTGCAGTATGGGGTGGTCGCGATGGGCGACGCTGCGAAATGTCCAGAGCTGGTTGAGCAGCCAGTTGAGACTGGCCACCAGAAAATAGGACAGCAATGTGGCGGCTGTCAGGCCGAGTTCGGGGCGAAGCAGGGTAACAATCAGGATGTCCCAGACAAGCCCCATTGCACCGATGATACCGAACCGCATGAACTGTGCGATGAGTTGCCTCGGCGCGCGCGGATAGAAGATCCGTTTCTTGAGCACGTCGCGTATGCCTTTCCCATCATGAAATCGGGGTCAAGCTGGTAGGGCCATTGAGTGCCGGATGCAAGCGAAGGCGGGAGGGTCGCTTAAGCTTTTCATCTCTGAAAACACGTCAAGGTTTGCGCTCCACGCGGCACCCCGGATGCCTCGGCAGGCGCCGCTTTGAGATGCAGGCAGGAAGACCGGGGTGGTGCCGTCCCTCAACAGGGGCTCAGGTCGTATCCTGTCCTTGCCCTTTGCTCGTACGCTGCCAGTGATACCAGGCATTGGCAGCCAGCCCGACCAGTATGGCGTAAAGACCAGCACTGACCCATAGGCTACGTGTGAGGAACAGCGCCACGTAGGCGGTATCGATGGCAACCCAGAGCGGCCAGCACAGCATGATTCGCCGGGCGGTCCAGATCTGCGCGACGAGGCTCAACGCGCTCAGCACGGCATCAGTGAATGGGGCCGGGTCATCCGTCCAGCGAGCCAGACCATAGCCCAGTGCCGCACTGGCGATCAGGCCAACAAGAATATCTCGTGCCAACGCCGTATGACGGTGTGTTTCCACACGCACGCCAGTCTGCTCGCGGGGGGCGTAAGACCATGCGTACCAGCCACGAAGCAGAAACGCGCAAAATACAAGCTGCAAGGCCGAATCTGCCCAAAGTCGTGCCTGGGCAAAGACGAGCAGATAGAGCAGAGCCGCAATCAGGGAAACTGGCCACCCTGACACCCGGCGTTGGCCAGTCAGCCAGATCCCCGCCACGGTGAACAGCGCCGCAATGGCTTCGAGAGGGGACATCAGGCTCTCGCCGGAGGCGTGGCGACAAGCTTGCAAAGATCACGACCGGGTGGTGAAGCAAACCAGCTGAGATGACCGATCAGATAGGTCTCCCACGTCACTCGTGCGGTATCAGGAGCGCGCAGCAGCGTGTCGTAATACCAGACCTCCGAGCAGGCGAAGGCGACATGGGCAAGAGGGAGCATGGCGGCGATTTCCTCCCGATCACGCAGGCTTAGCCCCTCTTCCTGATCGTATCCGGCGAGGAAAGCGGCCGTGTGATCGGGCTTTGTGGCATAATCCACCGACTGCTCCACCTGCCCAGCGTCGCAATCGCGGGTTCGCAACACGGCGTGCGGGTTCATCCAGTCAACCATGCTGCGTTCTAGGGCTACGGCGATATCGAAAGCGCGGGTCGTGAGATCGGCCATCCCGAAATCGAACGGTGCCCTGACGATCATGCGGTCAGGCAGGCTTTGCCCTCCTGCCTCGCTGTCCCAGATCAGGTTGGACCCGTGCCAATCGCCATGCCCCCAATGCAGGGCCGGCGTTTTGAGAAACGGTCGGGCCTGCGTGATGGCGGGCGTGAGCGCTGCAATCAGCGGGGACAATCCGCCTTGCCGGTCGAGCGCTTCGCTCAGCGCAGGTTGAGCCTTGATCCAGCCGCGAAAGGCTATCTCGGGATCAGCCTCTCCGAGAAAAGGGGTGAGGGCAGAAACCAGTGGGCGTGTCGAACGCGAGGATGCCTTGAAACTGCACGCAGCGCGGTGAAACCGGGCGAGGGCGCTCCCTGCCTCAAAAGCCTCGTCAGGGCTGCGATAGGGCTCCCATGACATGGTGTCACGGTAGACGTCCAGCCCGTTGAGGGCGGGGAAACATTCATAGCACCATGCGCCGCTCACAAGGATTGTGCTGCGTGACCCTGCGCTTTCGTTCGCGCATTCGCGGGGGCAGGCGACCGGCAAGCCATTCCGTGAGAGGTGAGAGATCAGACGGTGCTCTTCCGCCAGCGCCCCCCTGTCACGAAGTTGATGATGGTGGCGCTTGAGGAACCATACCTGACCGCCCGGATTGCTGACACGCGCGACCGCAGAAAAGGGCCGTGCGCTATGCCACGAGATCGGCGCTTTGCTTTCAAGTCCGAAAGCTGCGAGGACGTGCTTTGCCTCATCCTTGGTGATGAGCGGCCAGTCGCGCTGTGCCTCCTTACCCCAGAGGCCGAATTGCCCGATCTGTTCTGACGCGCCCGGCTCTGTCATCAGAACCCGGCGGTCGCAGTGGCCAGGGCCGAAAACCCTCCGCCGATATAATAATCCGGCGATGATCCTGCGATGGTCGATCCATACCGCCCTGTCGTGTCGCGGGCATTGAGTGTGGGGTCGGCAATCCCCGAAAGGTAATGCTCATTGGTGATGTTGATGAAGTTGAGCCGCAGAGACGGTGCCTTAAGTCGGGAGAGATCCGAGAAACGATATCCGACCGTGAGATTGCCAGTCGTATGATCGCTTATGCGCTCGTCATTCATGAACGTTGCGTATTGGCGTCCCGTGTACTGAACCGCTGCAAAACCGAAAACGTGCCCGTCATCATAAGTCAGGCCGGCTGAAGCCTGGAGTTTCGGGCTGCGCACGGCTGTCTTGCCGGAGGTGGGCAGCAGGTCACCGCCGCTCGCGATATCGTTGTCGATCGTTGCATGGAGGTACTCGCCTGAGAGATATGGCGCAAAATGATGCCAGGGTTTCAATCCAAGCTCGATATCCACACCACGCGATGTCTGGCCACCGGCATTCATGGTGGACTGGATGGGCGTGTTGTTGACCAGCACCTGAGTCTGGATTTGCCTGTTGGTGAAGTTGTAGTTGAAGAAAGTCAGGCTTCCAGTCACGAGTGGCCCGGTATAGCGATAACCGATTTCTTCAGAGATCGAATATTCGTTGCGCAGATTATGCGTGCCAGTCGTACTGATGTCGCCGGAACTGGTGTCATAAACATTGTACAGCGCAGTGAAAGCCGGAGCGCGGAAATTGGTCGTGGCGTTCAAAAAGATCTGATGCGTCGGCGTGATCTGGAAGCGCAAACCCAGACGGGGGAGCGGCACTGCGCTATTGCTTGCAACACGATACTGCGGTCCGGGGACGGCATTGGTACCAACGCGGCTGACCATAACCTCCTTGAACCCGGCCTCGACGAGCAGGCGGTCAGACAGGAAATGCATCCTGTCACCCACATAGAGCGCATTCGCCATGCTGATGGTGTGCGTGTCGCCTGCAAGATAGATGCGCCCGTTGCTCAGCCGCACGAAATTGCCGGTACCGCTGCCCCAGATGTTGGCCGAAGCGCCGTTCTCGCTCACGGGTGAGAAGGACTGGATTTCGTGATCATCGCCGTAATCGAACCAGTAGCCGGCATAAAGTTCATTCCATCCCTGTTTCCAGGCAAGCTCCGATGTGAATCCTGAGCGATAGCTGCGCTGGGTATAATTGGCACGTACGATGGCCGAACCATCATCAGAGCTGGGGAGGGTAAGCGTGTCCGTAAGAGCCTGCGTACCGGTATAGAGACCGCTTAGCGGCAGGGTCGAACCGCCCGGCACATTGCCATAGGCGCCCTGCGCATAGGGTGTGGCCTTTAGCGTAAGGTGATCGGTGAGCGCGAGCGAGACCGGCGCTCCCATGTAGAGCGTCCGTTCGGGCGCACGCCACAGGCGTTGATAATAGGGGCCAGCTTCCTGGTCCTGCGGGTCGTAGCGCGATGCCAGCGCATTGCCCGACGAGACCCCATATTCCCTGAACTGGTCCTTCGACACCTGCGGGTAATAACTGGTGATCGTGCTGTTGAAGCTGCCGACAAGTCCTGCGTGGGAACGCTCTCCGATGTCACGCACGAGCTTGAAGTCGATATGGTGGCGCATGTCATGGCCGGGGCCACGCCAGTTCTCGGCGCTGGTATGGGAATAGGAAACAAAGCCCCGCAGCCCTGTGTGCCCGATCATTCCCGTATCCAGCCGGATGAATTCGCGGTTGGTGTTGTACGAGCCATAGGAGGCCGACATCGTCCCCCCGGCCTTGTGCGCCGGATCGCGAAAATCGAGGCTCATCAATCCGCCCGCGGCGTTGAGCACGGGACTGTCCAGATCCGCCTCACCCTGGGCAAGGGCGATCTGCCGATAATTCTCACTATCGGCAAACTGGCTCGGATAGCCGGAATAGAATGCCAGATCATTGAGAGGCATGCCCTCAAGCACATAGCCGATGGAATCCGTATTCAGCCCACGCACCGAGATTGTTGTCTGGGGGGAAAGCCCCATCGCGTCGGACGAGGCTACATTGGCCCCTGGCAACATGGAGACAAGCTGATAGGCGCTCGATATCGGGGCCTGTCTGGCAATGAAGGTGCTATCGACCGTACTGACTGCCTTGATGCCGTGCTGCGGATGGATGAGACCACCGCCGCGTTCGGCATCGCGCTTTTCAGGCTCTGTGGCCTTGACCGTAATCTGCTCAGGCCTGCGCGTCATCGTGTTTCGCGTCGCCTGAGCCTTATGACTCCCTATCGATGCGTCTGCAGCGAGAGTGGGAGCTGGAGCGATGCACAGCCCTAGCCCGCAGACGCCACAAAGCAGATCATTTCGACGGGGCGAAAGGAGCATTTTTCGGGATTTGGGCGGCACAGGCATGGTCCAGTTATGCGATAGCGGAGTTTTTGCAATGCGGATGACCGCAAGTCTCATATCAGGGAGCAGGAAACGATCGTCTTCGCAATGTTAATTTCCAGCATGTCACATCCCTGCGCCCGATCCCTGACGAAAACATGGCCGGGTAGTGGAATATGGAATCAGGATGGCTACGCGAACCAGGAATCACAATCACGATCAAATGCCCTATGTTTGCGTTTGGCCACCTGTGCCCTGAATAGAAATCATGCTAAAGGAACTA
Organism: Asaia sp. As-1742; assembly: GCF_011753235.1. Lineage (NCBI taxonomy): Bacteria > Pseudomonadati > Pseudomonadota > Alphaproteobacteria > Acetobacterales > Acetobacteraceae > Asaia > Asaia sp. As-1742. The sequence continues at coordinate 380,607 of NZ_VWWA01000003.1, forward strand.
TTAAAAAAGGAGATCATCTCAATGCTTGCAGATTATATCGCAGCTTACACGAAGGGTTGGGTCGTCAAGCGTGACACTGATGCCTCGCCTCGTCGTATTGCAGATGAAGATGTCGATTTTCTGACCCGCCTGGTGGCCGGCCAAGCTGGGTTGGCAATGGATAGCGCGCTTCAGAATATGCGGACGACCCTTGATGGCTGGTTGACGCAACGCGCGCGCGGTGAGCGGCCATCCGGCTTTGATACGGTTGATTTCGAGGCTCTCCTGGCGTTTCTCCCGAGCCTGCAGTCATCAGATGATACCGGATCTCCCACGATATCCGCCGGGGCTGAAAACGTCTCCAATGTCCTTCCCGAGATGGTTCACGAGCCAGTCGCAGCACCTGTCGATCACGAGGCAGCGGCGGAGGGGCGAGAAGGGCAGGGCATGCGCGAGATACCGATCCCGACCCGTCGTTTGCCCCGTCAGGAGCCTGCGCATGATCTTTTCAGCAACCTCGAATTTTCACGATTTCATGTCGAGCACGGGGTTTGATCGCTTCTTCCTTGCGGTTCGTTCCGGCGTAGTCTGATCACCAGGACGAGGCCGAGAAAAGCGCATATCATACCCGTCAGAAAGATTGCCTTGTAGCCGAGGCAATCCGATATCACACCTGCCGCAGGGCCGCTCACGGCATAAGAGAGGTCCTGGAAGGCGGCAAAGCCGCCGAGAGCCGTGGCGCGCATCGTGCCGGATACCCGCTTTACGACCTCAACACCCATCGACGGATAGATGAGCGAGCAACCGGCGCCCGTCAGAACGGCGCCAACCAGGGCAAGGGCTGGCGCAGGTGCAAGGGCAATACATGCCTGACCGATGCATTCGACAATGAGTGAGATCATGGCGACGTTAAGTCCACCCAATCGATCTGGCATATGCCCACAGAAAATCCGGCCAGCGACAAAGGCCAGACCAAAGCAGGTCAAGCCCAGACTGCCAAAGTGCCAATGCTCGTGTAGGAAATAAACCGAGAGAAAAGCGCCGAGAACAGCGAAGCCGACGCCTTGTAAGGCAACAATGGTGCCATAGGGGCGTATAACGCCCAAAACCGGCCAGAAAGAGTCCCGTTCGCCCGATAATACGGGAGCAGAAGGTACGCTCTGGACAATGGCGAGCCCCAGACATGGTAGCGTAACAGACGCGGCCATGAGAGGGATAAACCCCGCAAAGTGATAGATCTCAAGCCCTATCGGTCCGCCAAACGCAAACGCTCCATACATGGCTGCGCCGGTCCATGTCAGGACTTTCCCCGCGCCCGTGGCTCCCGTCAGACCAATACCCCAGCCATGCATACCGACAAGCGTATAACTTTCTCCAACACCAAGAAGCAGTCGGCCGACGATCAGCAGGCCAAAACCTAGCGGACGGGGAAAAAAGCCAAACCCCGAAACCAGGCAGATCGCACTTGCCACGGCATAGAGGCAGAGGCCCAACCGCATGGCGGTACGGCCGCCACATCGATCGGCAAAGCTACCCGCGACGGTGCGCGTGAGAATGGTCGAGACAAAGGCACATCCCACAGCAATGCCAGCCAGGGCGTTCCCATAGCCGGGCCACGAAGTAATGAAGGGCGGTATAACGGCAAGCGGCATGGCAACGGCCATATAGGACAGCAGGAGGGCTATGGTGAGAAACGGCAGAAAACGCTGGTCCGTCCCGTCTGCCGCGTCACCTCGCCCGATAGAGTCGCAATTTGTGCAAACTTTGTGGCTCTGTCTGCTCATCGCATGCTTCCCCTGAACGCTGCGCCCTTCGCTAACCTGTGGGCAAGAGGGGTGTTTAACCGCCCAGCGGGCCCGATCGATCGATATGGCGGTGCCGTTGAAAGGAAATGACGCTAACGTCTCTGCAGGTACCACTCAAATAACGCTGTGGTGACGCGTCAGGTCACGCCGTTATCCTTCAAAGAGATGCGCCGATTAGGGATTTCATCTGTTCATCACCGTGTCGATACAGCGCAAGGCGAGCCACCGATCTTGAAGGGCCTGCGTGACATCACGCTCTCAACATTGATCTCTCAGGCCTTCAACCGGGTCTCGCATCGGCGGGCAATGCATTGCAGTTTCCTGTCCTGCCCATTGCATGCTGTCAGCATGATTCCTGCGGGGAGCCCTTTCCAGTTGAGGGGGAGGCTGAAGGAACAGCCGTCGAGAAGATTGGCGAGCGATGGATTGCGCAGAACGAGACGATTGTAGCGCGCATAGGTGTCGGTATTCGCACAAGCCTCTATGGCGGGTGGTAAAACCGGGCTGGTCGGGCAGATCATGGCATCGAACCCTGTCATGTCGGCGTTGAAGCGTGCGATCAGCCTTTGTCGTTCGATGAAGAGTTGTCGCAAGGTCTGCACGCCGATGTGCTCGCCGGTCATCATTCTTTCGCTGACGCGTGGGTCGATCTGGCCTGCATGATGGATAAGATCATCATGGAAAAAATGAAATGCCTCTGCAGCAACGACCTGAGCCTGAATGTTGAGATCTGCGATATCCTGAAGTAACGGGAGAGGCTGGCGAACGATTGTGATCCCGCCATTTTCAAGGTGACGCAGGACAGTCTCAAACACCGCCAGGATCTGGGCATCGGCATCATCGCGAATGAAAGAGGTGGGCAGGAGCAGCCGAAGATTTCCGTCGACAGGCTCCGGAGGGTTCCATTCTGCTGGCGTCCCTCCCGACATGAGATGGTCGAGCAATGCACAATCGGTGACATCTTGCGCGATGCTGCCCACGCTGTCGAAACTGGGTGAGAGAGGGATCATCCCCGCACGGCTGATGCGACCGGCCGTGGGCTTGAAACCGGTCAACGCATTCAAGGCAGCGGGTATGCGACATGACCCTCCGGTATCGGACCCGATTGTCGCAAGAGCGGCCCCCGTGGCCACAGAGACGGCCCCTCCGGAACTGGAGCCACCCGGAACGGCCTTCATGTCATCAACCAGCGTATTCCATGGTTGCGGGGCGTGAGGATTAAGCCCGAGCCCGGAATAGGCGAACTCGGTCATCTGCGTACGACCGATGAAGAGAAACCCCGTAGCGCGAAGAGGCTCGATGGCTTGCGCATCGGCAAGGGCCGGGGGCCTGTCTGCCAGAATGAGCGACCCAGCACGTGTTATCTGACCCCGGATGTCGAAAAGATCTTTGATCGAGATTGGCAGTCCGGCCCAAGGTGAGGCGTGATAGCCCTTTGCTCTCACCCTGTCCGCTGCATCGGCATACTGACGTGCCCTTTCGGGCGAGAAATCGCTGGTATAGGCGGCTCGCGCATTCTCGCAGGTCTCGATCTTCTCGAGGCAATGCTCGACCAGGGAGCGGCTGGAAACATCTCCTCGTTCCAGACGGTGCGCTGCGCTGACCAACGTATCGGGGTAAGGGTCAAAACTCGGTTTTATGACGGGACTGCTCATGGGCTGCGCCTTCTTGCTTGTTATACCGATTTTGCCTGCGCTTATTCTGCAAACTGCTCCGCGATGATCCGCTCGGAAAGGCCATGATCGGGGTCGAACAGAATTGTTGCAGTTATCGAGCGGTCTTCACAGACCACAGCCTCCACAACATCACGGACCTCAAGAAAGTCCGCCACGGCAGCGCAGGGGCGCTTATCCTGCTCGAGCAGTGTAAAGCGCACGATCGCGGATGATGGAAGCAGGGCACCGCGCCAGCGCCGCGGCCGAAAAGCCGAAATGGGGGTGAGGGGAAGAAGATTTGCCGTGAGCGGGACGATTGGCCCATGTGCCGAGAGATTATAGGCCGTTGAACCTGCCGGCGTGGCGACGATTACGCCGTCACAAATAAGTTCGGGTAGCCTGACGCGCTGATCAACCTCAATTCTGATTTTGACGGCTTGGCGTGTTTGTCGGAAAAGAAAGACATCGTTGAAGGCGATACCTTCATGCAATGTTCCGTCGCGCCCTGTCGCTTTCATGCGCAGAGGGTGGAGTTCTGAGGACTGTGCTCGCGTCAGGCGTGAAATCAGGTCTTCGTCGGAGATCGTGTTGAGCAGAAAGCCGACAGAACCGCAATTCAGTCCATAAACTGGAATGCCGTGCTCGGCGACCTTGTGGAGGACCTCGAGCAGGAAGCCATCGCCACCCAGGCAAACCACCACTTCCGCCTGCTCGATAGCGCAATCACCGTGGCATTCGATAAATCGCTGGCGGGTTTTCTGCGCAATATCGGTGGGGGAGGCAAGGAAAGCGATACGTTGTGGCGGCTGCCTGAACCAGCGTTGGGGCGTGGGTGCAAGGGTCATCCCAGCGCCACACACCGCTGTACAAGGGTCGATTGAGCTAACCTGACAATAAGCAACGATCTGTCCATTCCAATGGGGAAACGCAGAAGGAGAATGCGACAGTAACGGGCCCGGCACGACACCGCAACAGGGTGTCGCGCCATACATTTCGTGCGCCATCAGGCGTTACCCTTGGCGGCCCGGTACGGTTGGCGCTATCCCGGATGTTCGAACTCCATCAGCAAGGTGCTTCCAGCCATGAGCCAGGCAGAAAAACAGGTCAGCTTTCTACCTTGTCGGATTGCCGTACTCACCATATCGGATACGCGCGATCTCTCATCGGATCGCTCAGGTGCGATCCTCGCCGAACGCGTGCAGACCGCTGGGCATGAGCTGGCTTCGCGTGACGTCGTCTCCGATGATCTCGAACTGATCGTGTCGCGTCTGCGGGAGTGGATCGACCGCGATGATGTGGATGTCGTGATTACCACCGGCGGGACTGGCGTGACCGGGAGGGACGTTACACCTGAAGCCTTCGCTCGAGTGATCGAGAAGGAAATCCCCGGTTTTGGCGAGCTCTTTCGTATGCTTTCCTACGCCAAGATCGGGACCTCGACCATTCAGTCGCGCGCCACGGCTGGCGTAGCGCGAGGTACTTTTCTTTTCGCCTTGCCAGGCTCAACCGGCGCCGTGCGCGATGGATGGGATGATATCCTTGTTCACCAGCTCGATAGCCGGCACAAGCCGTGTAATTTCGTGGAGCTCATGCCGCGTCTGCTTGAAAGATAGTCTGAGGAAAAGGCGGGTCAGGAGAGTCTCAAGCGCTTTTTCCTTGCGGGTGTGCGGAGACCGAACTGTGCCCTAAGCTCCGCACGGTACTGAGCCTGTCTCGCCGCCAGCGCCTTGCCGGGGCCAAGTTTTCGCCCGATGAGATCATGCATGGTCTCGATCTCGTCCAGATGCTCGGTCAGATCGAGGGCGCCCGTAACCGAGCGCGCATGACGGCGATGGATATTAAGGGGCTTGGCGAGGTAGGCTATTTGGGCGCCGGGTTGTAGCAGAAGCTCTATGTATAGGCGCCAGTCACCAGCTAGGCGGAAGTTATCCAGATCGGCCCGGCAGTTTGCCATGGCGACCTCGAACGCCGAGCGTCGGAAAAGGGCTGCGCTCACGTTCAGGATCAGATTGCAACTCGAGAGACAGTGACGGACGAAATGTTCGCCATCCATCAGCAGATCGCGGTCGAAATCATGACCAACATATCTGTGGTAATAACCCTTGTAATCAGGCGAGATGGAAACACCGTCCCGGTCTATCGACCGGCTGTCGCAGAATGCCATGCTCAATTGCGGTGTTTGGCCTACCACGGCTGCAAGTTCACTCAGGAACTCTGGTTCGCACAAATCGTCAGCCTCGGCGATCCAGAGCCATTCGCCTTGCGCCAGCTGCGCAGCCAGTTGCCACTGATTGAAGACAGAGCCGCTCTGCCTGGTCTGTCTGACAAGCCTGATCGTCCGGTTGAACGAGGAAGCTGTCTTTTCAGCAAGTTCTGCGCTGCCATCAGATGATGCATCGTCGATAACGATGATTTCTATCACGGGGCAGTTCTGGGCAAAGATCGTCGCTAGCCTTGCAGCAAGATACTGTGCGTAGTTGTATGAAAGAACCACCACCGAGATCGTTGGCAGGTCCGGCACTGCCAATGTGAGGAGCTGCTGCACATAGCGATCAAATGAAAAGCGTTCTCCCAAAGATTTACCGCGCTGCTTACGTTCCGATAGTGCAGCCTTGCTGATGGCGGGGCTGGATAAAATCCAGCCTGCGGTGGCTGGGAGATCTCCGGGTGCGATTACTGCGTGAGCGTTGTCACCCTCCTGCCTGAGTTCATCGAGCAGATCGGGTATCATGCCGTTGCGGGCAAACGCCATACAGGAGAGACCTGAGGCAAGGGCTTCGAGCACGACTGAGGGGTAAGGATCCTCCCGGGATGTGAGAGTGAAAAGGTCGGCTGCCGCCAGGAAGGGACCGACATCCTCAACACGACCGGGCAAATGAAAAAAATGGGTCGCCTGCGCGGCCTCGATATCTGAAGCGAGCGCCCGTGTGAGGCTTTCATCAATGGCACCCAACCACATGAAATGAATGGACCGTGAACTACCGGGTGCTTTCGCACCGCGCGCACCGGGGTCGGGTATGCCAGCGACCGGAGCATTTGTCGGCTGAAATGCCGGGCTTCTGATCATCTGCCAGAGTTGCAGGAACAGATCGAATCCTTTGCGTATGTCGCCATATCCAACGCCAATCACAACAAGATCGTTCGAGCCGATACCATAGGCAAGCCTCACGCGGCGGCGGTCAGAATCCGAAAAAACCACGGGATGATAAAGCCCTTGTGGCAGGATAATGGCTTCGGGGCACAGCCGGGTCAGTTGAGCGCCGGGCACGATAACCGATCTTGCCACGAGGCGCGCTGCGGCAAGCGGTGCTTCCAGGGCGTGCTGCCTTATCATGCCGGGGAGTTCGTGCACGAGAAGGGTGAAGTCGATCCCGGCGCCGGTGAGGTCAGAAGCCAGCCAGGACGAGGCCGCGCTATTGACCAGAGCAGCGGTAAAGCCCTCATTCCTGAGCGTTTGAAGGCGCTCACGTCCCGCAGGCGTGTTTGGCTTGAGTATCTCGACGGTGCCAACCTGACGGTATCGCCCGAGGAGATCACCGCCACCAAGGAGAATGAACGTAATCTCTATCCCATGATTGCATCGCAGCGTCTCGCCGATCGCGAGGAGCAACATTTGCGCTCCGGCAGGAAACGCGTCGTGACCAACGAGGAGCAGGCGGTGCGGTGAAAAACAGCTGTGAAAGCCAGTTACGGCACGTGCTGTCGCATTGAGATAGGCCGCACCGAAGTGGACGTCAGGTTCGAGATAGGCGCCTTCGGCCCATTCATTCCAGGCATTTACGCAAACGATGGGCTCGTTGAAAAACGGCGCAGCGTGGGCCTGGCGGATCGTCTCCCCCAGCCATCGTTCATAGAGCCGCGGGCTCGATCCGTGCAAGACAAGGCCTGCGCCCTGGCGTCTGGGATCATTGTCCCATGATGGACTCACTGTGCGTATGCGCGGGAAATCCGGTTCGGGGTCGGCCAGCGCCTTATCGACCAGTTCGGCATAATCGTACACGCGCGCCGTCATGTCTTCGTCGAGGATCTGCAACCCGCTTTCAATGGGCGTGCAGTCCAGTGTCAGCTTGTGGGGAGGGAACTCGATCGCACCGTCCAGGCCAAACTGTCTCGGGTCATGATCATCAAAGGCCTGAGCCATGATCACGATGGGCGTCACGCCGTGGCTCTCTGTAAAGAGGTTGCGCCACTTCGCGATGCGACGGGATGCATCGGGGATGGTGCCGGGGCGGTAGATCATGAAGAGAGGGCGATTATCAATCCTGATATACCGCGGGTCCGCCATATGGCGAGCAAGATCGGCAATCATGGCATCGTCGTCATGCTCGCAATAGTCCTGCGAGATAAGAACATCCTTGTCGCTGCCGTCCCACCGACGGCTCCAGCTTTCATTGGCCCACATCAGGCAGAAGGGAATGTCGATATCCGGGCAACGCAGTAGCGTTTCCATGGGCGTGTCGAGCAGCCTCTTGCCGCTGAACCAGTAATGGTAAAAGACGAAACCCTCGATGCCGCTTTCTCGCGCCATTTTCGCCTGTTCGCGTAGCGGCGCTTCGTTATCCAGTCGGTAATGGCCCAGATCGCGTGGGATACGTGGCTGATAGTGATCGGCAAAGCGCGGCAGGGCACGTGCGATATTTGTCCACTCGGTGAAGCCTTTTCCCCACCAGGTGTCATTGTCGGCATTGGGATGGAACTGGGGAAGATAATAGGCGAGCACGCGCGCGCGACGTATGGCCGCATCCGGTAGCGGATGATGGGTCTCGAACTGCGGGCCGGGCTGGGTCCGTCGCCTGACTTCGCGAGCGATCGTTGTCTCATGCTCAGGAAGGCAAGGAAAAACGCCATTATCGTGGCGGTGGGCTAGCCAGTGCAGGAACGGGTTTGTGTCGGGCTGATGGCGCAGGTAGCGCATCCGGTAGAATGCGGGGTCAAAACCCTCGAATGGTCGGCGTACTTCACGATAACCCTGCACCATATAATGCTCGACCGGATCCATGCCGGATGCCGCCACGTCAGGATAGGTGCGAAGATAGAAGGCCGTATCGAACTCTGGCATGGGCCGCACATGCAATGACTGACGATTGGCAAGGTAATGGGCAAGAGCATTTGTGTTGGCAGGAACCAGATTGGCCTGGCGGTACCAGACAGGATCGAACCAGGCGACGGGGCGTCGCCCCTCATATTCACCCTTGGTCAGATAATGAATCAAAGGATCCTCGGTGACATCCCTGTTCGTCATCAGGTACCAGGCAGGATCGAAAAAGGCGTTTGGCTTGCGCCCCTCGCGCCAGCCAGTGGCATGGTAATGAAGAAGGGCGCCGCTGCCGATGTCACGCAGGTCAGGATTGCGGGAGAGGTAAAATGCCGTGTCGAAAAGCCCGGAATGTCCGATCATTTTCAGGATGGTTGGCATCTCTTTCTCTCCGGCGATTCGTTAAAAAAACATTAAACCAGATTCTGACTCTTCGCCACGCATTCTTGTGAGCATGCCCGTGCTTTCCGCAGGAAAAGGTATGAGGGCATTGACAGGTGGCGCAGTGGAATTGCAGCCGGACAAATCCGGTGCCATATCTTGTGCTTCGTGCGGTGCCCGGGCCTGGAAGGCTATCGGCACTGACAGGAAGCATTTGTCACCATCAGCAATCGTCGAAAGGCAGCGTCGTGTTCTGGCGGGCCGGGGCGGAACATGGAGCCATGCAATATCATCTTGACCCCGCCGTGCGCCTGACGAACGATCGTGCCAGGGCTGACGCGAAAGCAGAGCCTCCCGGTAGCAACCCTTCGGTAGAGACGTCCGCGGGGGGCGAGCACGGCAGGGCACCGGAGAGAGTGAAAAATATCTCTCCGACATCGTTTCAGGTTAGGCTTGATCAGGGGATGACGCTCGAATGCGGAGCGCATATTGCTCCGCTTGATATTGCTTATTGCGCCTATGGAACGCTCTCGCCTCAGCGGGATAATGTCATTCTCGTGTGCCATGCCCTGACGGGTGATCAGTACGTCGCGGAAACCCATCCTGTGACTGGCAAGCCAGGATGGTGGAACCGTGCTGTCGGGCCTGGATGCGCGATCGATACCGAACGGTTCTATGTTCTCTGCGTCAATGTGCTCGGCGGCTGCATGGGGTCATCGGGCCCGCGTACCGTGAGAGACAATGGCGAACCCTGGGGTACCGATTTTCCGCCCATCACCATCAGGGATATGGTCTTTGCCCAGGCGAAGCTGCTGGACCATCTGGGGATAGAGCGCCTGTTCGCCGCCATTGGCGGCTCGATGGGGGGCATGCAGGTGCTGCAATGGGTGGCGAGTTTTCCCGAGCGTGTCGGTGCCGCGATGCCCATCGCAACGGCGCCGTTTCATTCCGCCCAGAACATCGCGTTCAATGAGGTAAGTCGCCAGGCGATCTGTGGAGATCCCGACTGGTGCGGTGGTCGCTATTGGGCGCATGGCACGATACCCGCCAAGGGCCTCGCCGTGGCACGTATGATGGCGCATATCACCTATCTGTCCGAAGAGGCCCTGACCCAGAAGTTCGGTCGTCGCACGCGGCGTGATGCCATCCCCTCGCAGGAGCCTGCTGCGTCAGGGAATTCCCTTTTTGGCGAGATCTTTGAGGTCGAGAGTTATCTGCGTCATCAGGGATCGAGCTTCGTGCGTCGCTTCGATGCCAATTCCTATCTCACCATTACGCGTGCTCTCGATTATTTCGATCTGAGCGCGGATTACGATGGCGATCTGTCGGCACCCTTCCGCCACTGCAAGACGCGCTTTTGTATCATCTCCTTCACCTCCGACTGGTTGTTTCCCACGTCGCAGTCGCGGCTTCTGGCCCGCGCCCTGAACCGGGCGGGGGTGAATGTCTCTTTTGTAGAGATTGAGAGCGACCGGGGTCATGACGCATTTCTGCTGGAGGAGCCCGATCTCGATCGCACCATGCGCGGCTTCATCAACGGCGCGGCTGAACAGGCCGGACTCATCGACAAAGTGATGGAGGCAAGCCATGCGCCTTGATCAGCACCTTATCGCCGAGATGATCGAGCCCGGAACGCGCGTTCTGGATGTCGGCAGTGGCGATGGCGCCCTGATCGACCATCTGTTTCGCACCCGCCAGTGCGATGCGCGCGGCATCGAAATCGACATGCGCGAGGTAACGCGCTCGGTCGCGCATGGCCTGCCGGTCATGCATGGTGATGCCGATCAGGATCTGATCCACTACTCCGATGACGCCTTCGATTATGTGGTATTGCAACGCACGCTGCAGGCGGTCGAGAAGCCGCGCGAGGTGCTACGCCAGATGTTGCGCATCGGGCGTCACGCAATCATTTCCTTCCCGAATTTCGGCCATTGGCGCCTGCGCCTGCAGATCCTGCTTAGTGGGCGTATGCCCATGAACAAGGTGTGGCATACGCCCTGGTACGAGACACCCAATATCCATCCATGCACCATTCAGGACTTTCTCGAGCTCTGTGAGAGCGAAGGCTATGTGATTGATCGCTGGCTGGCCATTGATGAGGCCGGAGAGCGTGCGCCGTGGCGTCGGTCGATCCGTCTGGCCAATCTGTTTGGCGAACAGGCGCTCTTTCTTTTGCGCAAGCGTTGAGCGGGCGCACCCTTCGCAACGGCATATTACGAATTTAATCGAAATATCGCTTTACGTCGGCGTGAACCCTGTGTTTGCATCACGCGTTTCCAGAGTTCACAACCCTGCCGGGGTTCTCAGGATAGCGGAGTTATTCATGACAGACATTCTGACTGCCATTGCCGAACGTCGAGCGACCAAGCGTTTCGAGCCGGATGTGACGATTCCCGAGCATGAATTGCGCGCCATTCTTGATGCCGGGCGTCATGCGCCTACAGCATTCAACATCCAGCACTGGCGCTTTGTCGTCGTGTCAGACCCGGCGCTACGCAAGCAAATCCGGGCAGTTTCATGGAACCAGCCGCAGGTGGAAGAGGCGAGTGCCCTTATTGTGCTCTGCGCCGATTTCAAGGCTTGGGAAAAGAACCCGGCGCGTTACTGGGCCGAAGCCCCTGAGAAGATGCAGGCGACCTATGAGGGCATGATCCAGAAGTTCTACAGCGGCAACGAGCAGATGCAGCGCGACGAGGGTATCCGGTCATGTGGCATGGCGGCGTATGCCCTGATGCTGGCCGCAGCGGCCCATGGATATCAGAGTTGCCCCATGGATGGATTCGACTTCAAGGCCGTAGGTGAACTGGTCAACCTGCCCAAGGATCATGAGGTTGTCATGTTCGTCGCCATAGGCAAAAAGGCTGGCGATTATCCCCCGCATGGCGGCCATCTGCCGTTGGAGGAAACCATTATCCATAATCGGTTTGGCTGATAGGTCTGGCCTAGCACTAGAGCTCTGTAGATCATCTGGTTCCGATCACGGTTTGATGAGCGTGATGGCTTGCACGAAAGCAAGCCTCTGCCTATATGGGCTCTTCCCGGTCCAGATTGATCCAGGTGGCCCGGCTGTCATGCTTATGGCAGCCGCCGTGTTTCCTGCGTCGTCGTTTCTGGATCTTTACTTATCCTGACGACGTCCGGGCCAAGAGACGTCATCCTGTGAGCCTGCCCCCGTTGGCATCGCTCGTGCCCAAGGAGGCGTTTTCGACCATGACCAGTTTTGCCGATCTTCAGCTCGCCATGCCCATTCAGCGTGCCCTGAGTGAAGAGGGTTACACCAACCCGACGCCAATTCAGGCAGGCTCCATCCCGTACCTGCTGCAGGGTCGCGATCTTCTGGGGCTGGCCCAGACAGGTACCGGCAAAACCGCAGCCTTTGCGCTTCCCGCCCTTCATCGTCTCGCAACGCATCATCGTCCCCTGACACCCAAAAGCGCTCGCGTCCTTGTGCTTGCGCCGACCCGTGAGCTGGCAGCCCAGATTGACGACAGCTTCAAGGCCTATGCCCGCCACATGAAGCTGCGCCACGCTGTCATCTTCGGTGGTGTCGGTCAGGGGCGGCAGGTCGAGGCAATGCGTCGGGGCGTCGATGTGCTGACTGCGGCCCCTGGCCGTCTGCTCGATCTGATCGGTCAGGGTCATATCGATCTGCATGATCTCGAGATGCTGGTGCTCGATGAGGCTGATCGTATGCTCGATATGGGCTTTGTGCGCGACATTCGCCGCATCGTGGCACTGCTCCCCAAGGAGCGTCAGACGGTCCTGTTCTCCGCCACCATGCCGAAGGCCATCGAAGAGCTCGCGCATTCGCTTCTGCGTGACCCGGCCAAGGTTGAGGTAACCCCGCCATCATCGACTGTCGACCGCATTCGCCAGGCCGTGATGTTCGTCAAGGCCGAGGACAAGCGCGCCGCAACGCTGCTGCTGGTCAAGAATGAAAAGGTCCAGCGCGCGGTGGTCTTCACGCTCATGAAGCATGAAGCGAACAAGGTGGCCGACTTCCTCAACGCCGAAGGCATCCGTGCCGAGGCAATCCACGGCAACAAGTCGCAGGGTGCACGTGAGCGTGCGATGGCAGGTTTCCGTGATGGATCGGTCAAGGTCCTCGTAGCCACTGATATCGCAGCGCGCGGCATTGACGTGGACGACGTGAGCCACGTGTTCAACTACGATCTGCCCAATGTCGCTGAGAGCTATGTCCACCGTATTGGACGCACTGCGCGCGCCGGGCGTGATGGATGGGCTGTCTCGCTGTGCGATGCAGAGCAGCGCGCCTGGCTGCGTGACATCGAGAAGCTCATTGGTAAATTGGTACCGGTCGTGACCGACCATCCCTATCATTCGGAAGAAGCGCAGAATTCCACGATGCGCCCACCCGTACTGGGAGGTGGCGGTCGCGGACGTAATCAGCCGCGTGGCGGTGGCCAGCGCGCTGGTGGCAGCGGTCGTCCGGGTGGTGGACAGCGCCCGAGTGGTGGTGGACGTCCTGGCGGCGTTCCGCGCCAGGGTGGTGGTGGCAAACCTTCTGGCAATCGCTCGCCGCGTCCTCGCTGAGAACTTGATCAGGGTGGGCTAGGGTGACCTTAAGAGGCAATTATGTCTCGCCACCCAGCAAGGTGCTACAGTTCAGTTTGCTCCATCAGGATCGAGCCCGTTCGTATCATGTGATGCTGCGACTTGGGTTTGGTGGTCATTGCATCCGGTTCGCACCTCGCCCCAAATGGGCCAGGGTGCGTCTGACCGTGGAGTCATGGCGTATCACGTTCCAAACTGAACCGTTCCCCAGTCGGCCATACGGTTGGGGCAGGGGTGTCGAACACTCCAGGAAATCAGACAAGATTGGTCAGAAATCTGTGTGAAATCGGGCCAAAATATACACGTTGGCACTCAAGTTTCTGCCGCTTATCTCGCATAGAGGCCATGAGAATTCACATATTCGTGTGTGATTGACCTCAATCCAAGCGAAAATCTGATGAAATACTTGGATTTTTCGCAATCAGGATTATTCTCCTCCCTAATTACCGCCACGTTATGTTAAAACCATCGGGTGATTACGCGGTTTAACACTTCGGATGCTGGCAATGACGCCAGGCAACCCGAGGTTCCCACGTGTCCCAGAGCAGAATTATCCTTACCCTCAACTCCGGCTCGTCAAGCATCAAGTTTGCCTTGTTCGACGAAGAGAGCTCGGCGGAGCGCCTTCTGACCGGTCTGGTTGAATATCAGCCTGGTGGAGCCGTACTCACGACGCGAACCCCCGATGGGGTCAGCAAGCGCATGGTCATAGAGTCAGCGGGGGAACATGGCTCGGCCCATGGAGACATGATCCGCCATGTTCTGAATTTTGTTGAAAGTCATGATGGCGGTAACCGGATCGGGGCGGTTGGACATCGCGTCGTGCATGGCGGCAGTTATTTCGAGGGGCCGACGGCGATCAACACCGAGGTCCTCGGTCGTCTCGAAGAGCTGGTGTCTCTCGCGCCCTTGCACCAGCCGCCCAGCATTGCACCAATGAAACTGCTGCTGGAGGAAAAGCCCGAGCTTCTGCAGGTTGCCTGCTTCGACACCTCTTTCCATCATACCATTCCGACGGTCCGTACCCGCCTTCCGCTGCCTGAGGATCTTCTGGATCATGGAGCGCGGATCTACGGTTTTCATGGCCTCTCATACGATTATATCGCGAGTGAGCTCGAGCTACGTTTTCCGGCGATCGCCTCGAAGCGTGTCCTCATTGCGCATATCGGCAACGGGGCCAGCCTGTGCGCGCTGATGCACGGTCGCAGCGTAGCCACAACAATGGGACTGACCGTTCTCGACGGTCTGATGATGGGAACGCGGTGCGGGACGATTGATCCTGGCGCTATCCTCTACCTGTTGCAGCAGAAAAACATGACGCCGGCTCAGGTGCAGGACACCCTCTACTACCGGTCGGGCCTCAAGGGTGTATCTGGGCTATCCAGCGATATGCGCGTTCTGCGAGAGCATGATGCTGACGAGAATGTCCAGCTCGCTCTTGAGATGTTTGTTGAGCGTTTCGTTCAGCAGGCAGGTGGTCTGATTGCCCAGATGGGTGGTGTGGACGCTATTGTTTTCACAGGGGGGATCGGACAACACGATGCGTCGTTCAGGCGCACCGTATGTCAGAGGTTGAAATGGCTCGATGTGCAGCTTTGTGAAGATGCCAATCTCGCCGGACGCCCCACAATTAGTCAGAGATCGGGCAGGGTGACTGTTCTGGTCATCCCTGCGGATGAAGAAGCAACGATCTTCCGTCAAACAAAAAGAATAATGAAAGGAAAACAGTGATCATGACCATTCAAGGTCCGCTCTCTGCAAAGCAGATCGCCCTGTTCGACCAGTGGTGGCAGGCTGCCAATTATCTCTCGGTTGCGCAGATTTATCTGCTCGACAATCCACTGCTGCGTGACCCGCTCAAGCTTGAGCACGTGAAGCCTCGCCTGCTAGGGCATTTTGGGACCACACCCGGCCTGACGCTGCTCTATCTGCACCTCAACCGCATCATCAAGGAGCGCCAGAAGAGCATCCTGTTCATTGCGGGGCCGGGCCATGGCGCGCCGGGTGTTGTCGCTGCGACCTATCTCGAAGGGACGTATAGCGAGTACTTCCCGGAGGTGTCGCAAGATGTGGAAGGTGTTGGCCGTCTGGTCAAGCAGTTCTCTTTCCCCGGCGGTATTCCGAGCCATGTCGCTGCGACAACACCTGGCTCAATCCATGAGGGTGGTGAACTCGGCTATTCGCTTTCTCACGCCTATGGCGCCGTGCTGGACAACCCAGATCTGGTGGTGGCCTGCGTTGTTGGTGATGGTGAAGCCGAAACTGGCCCGCTCGCAACCTCATGGCATAGCAACAAGTTCCTGGACCCGCGCAATGACGGTGCGGTGCTGCCGATCCTCCATCTCAACGGCTACAAGATCGCCAACCCGACGGTGTTGGCTCGTATCCCCGAGGAAGAGCTTCTGGCCCTGTTCCGCGGCTATGGTTACGATCCGGTGATCGTTGCCGGCGATGATCGTGACACCGTGCATCAGCTCATGGCAAAGGCCATGGACACCTGTTTCGACAAGATCGCCGAGATCCAGAAGCACGCGCGCAGCGAAAACAGCGCGGATCGTCCAACCTGGCCCATGATCATTATGCGCACGCCTAAAGGCTGGACTGGCCCTAAGGAAGTCGATGGCCAGCGTTGCGAGGGCTACTGGCGTTCCCATCAGGTCCCCCTGACGGATCTGGAAAAGCCGGGCCATCTGAAGATCCTCGAAGACTGGATGCGCAGCTACAAGCCTGAGACGCTGTTCGACGAGAACGGTCGTCTCCACGCTGAAATCGCAGCACTGGCGCCCGAAGGTGCCCTTCGTATGAGCGATAACCCCCATGCAAATGGTGGCCAGCTCCGTCGTCCCCTTCGCATGCCTGAGATTGAGACTCACGCGCTTACCGTTCCATCTCCGGGCGCTGTGCAGGGCGAAAGCACACGAATTCTCGGAGCATGGCTCCGTGATGTGATGCGCATGAACCTCGAGAGCCGCAATTTCCGCGTGCTGTCGCCGGATGAAAACAACTCGAACCGCCTCAATGACGTCCTTGAGGTGACAAACCGTGCCTGGACAGCGGAAACGTATTCCTATGATGATCATCTGGCACCGGATGGTCTCGTCATGGAAATTCTGAGTGAGCATACCATTCAGGGTTGGCTGGAAGGCTATCTGCTGACCGGGCGCCATGGCTTCTTCTCATGCTACGAAGCCTTCGTCCATCTGGTTGATTCGATGGTCAATCAGCATGCGAAATGGATCAAGTCGGCGAAGGAAGTTCAGTGGCGCCGTCCGATCGCTTCACTCAACTATCTGCTGACCTCGCATGTCTGGCGTCAGGATCATAACGGCTTCAGCCATCAGGATCCGGGGTTCATGGATCATGTGGTGAATAAGAAGGCTGATATCGCCCGCGTGTATCTGCCGCCTGATGCGAACACCCTGCTTTATGTGGCCAAGCACTGCCTTGAAAGCTGGGATCGTATCAACGTGATCGTGGCTGGCAAGCAGCCGGAACATCAGTGGCTTGATATCGATGCGGCCATCGCGCATTGCAGCCAGGGTATCGGCATCTGGCAGTGGGCCAGCAATGACAAGGGCTCCGAGCCGGATCTGGTCATTGCTTCTGCGGGTGACGTTCCCACGGTCGAGGCACTCGCCGCTGTGCAGCTGCTTCGCGAGCATACGCCTGATCTCAAGGTGCGCTTCGTGAACGTTGTCGATCTCATGACACTTCAATCACCCAGCGAACATCCGCATGGTCTGGACGACGTGACTTTCGACAACCTCTTCACAAAGGACAAACCAGTACTGTTCGCCTTCCATGGCTATCCGCAGCTCGTGCATCGTCTGATCTATCGTCGCAGCAATCGTGCCAACTTCCACGTGCACGGTTTCCGCGAAGAAGGCACCACCACCACGCCGTTCGACATGACCGTGCGCAACAACCTCGATCGCTACCACATCGTGCTGAACGCCGTTCGCCGTGTTCCGGCCCTGTCGGGACATGCCGCCTATGTCACGCAGATGATCAATGACAAGCTCGTTGAGCATAAGCGTTACATCGCCCAGTATGGTGAGGATATGCCCGAGATCCTCAACTGGAAGTGGCAGGGAAGCCGGGGCTGATGAAGCAAGCGGTTCAACTCGTCCTCGCCGACGTGGATGGAACACTGGTGACGAGGGACAAGATCCTGACACCCCGCGCCATCCGCGCCGTTCATACCCTTCGGGAGAAGGGTATACGATTTGCCGTGACAAGCGGGCGACCGCCTCGCGGCATGGCGATGCTGATTGAGCCGCTGGCAATCGACATGCCGATTGCCGGTTTCAATGGTGGCGTTCTGGTCCATCCGGACTGGAGCGTCTTCGAAACCAAACGCCTGACTCATGCCCAGGCGGAGCAGGTGCTCAAGATCATCACCGATCATGGGGCCGACCCTTGGGTCTATACGAGCCAGGACTGGTTTGTTCATGACCACGATGCGCCCCATGTCTCGCGTGAGGAATGGACGGTGAAGTTCGCGCCTCGAGTGGATGACGTCTCCCGTCATCTGGACGACGTCGTCAAGATTACCGGTGTCAGTGACGATGCTACGCTGATGCAGAAACTCGAGCGTGACCTGCAGGAAGCGCTCGGCCAGACAGCGTCGGCCGCGTGTTCGCAGCCCTATTATGTTGATGTAACCAATCGCGAGGCCAACAAGGGCGGCGTGGTGACGACGCTCGAAGCGTTGTTCGACATTCCGGCCGCGTCGATGGTCACATTGGGAGACCAGCCCAACGATATGCTCATGTTTGCAAAGACGGGTATGTCGATTGCGATGGGGCAGGCGAATGACACGGTCAAGGCTGCGGCGACCTATGTCTCAACCTCGTGTGAGGAAGAGGGCTTTGCGATTGGGCTCGAACGTTACGTGCTGGGGGACGTTGCCACCTGATCAACTGTGATCAGGAGTTCGACGCGTGATTGATCTGTATTACTGGCCAACGCCTAATGGCCACAAGATAACGCTTTTCCTTGAAGAGGCCGGGCTGGATTACCGGATCATTCCGGTCAATATCAGCAAGGGCGATCAATTCGCTCCCGCATTTCTCAAGATTTCGCCCAACAACAAGATGCCAGCGATCGTCGACCACGCGCCTGCTGACGGCGGTGAACCGGTCAGCGTGTTCGAGTCCGGCGAGATCCTGCTTTATCTGGCCGAGAAAACCGAATTATTCCTCTCTTCCGCGCCACGTGAGAAGATCAAGACCCTCGAGTGGCTGTTCTGGCAGATGGGGGGCTTCGGGCCCATGCTGGGACAGAACCATCATTTCACGCTCTATGCCCCCGAGAAGATCGCTTATGCCATCAAGCGCTATCAGGACGAGACGAAGCGCCTCTATGCGGTGCTGGAGACACGCCTGAAAGAAAGCGCCTTCGTAAGTGGGGAGCAATACGGCATTGCCGATATGGCGACCTATCCGTGGACACGCACCTGGAAAGAGCAGGGGATCGATATCGAAGCCTTCCCTGCGGTGAAAGCCTGGCGCGAGATCATCGAGGCGCGACCGGCCACACAGCGTGCCCTGGCGCGTGCAGATGAAGTGAAGTCCTGAAAGCTCAGATGGTTGGACGGCATCATTCGGTTTGCTTCCACTCTTGCCTCAAAGAAAAACACCCGGTGCCATTACGGTACCGGGTGTTTTTTCATGCTCAAGGTCGCAAAGAGCGGGTTGCGGCCCGTTTCCCGTCAAATCACCAGACGGTAAAGCCACCATCGACACTGACGATTGAGCCGGTCATCAGGCTTGCTGCATCCGAGGCCAGGAACTGGACAACCGAAGCCACTTCTTCAGGCTGTCCAACGCGGCCCATCGGGGTACCATCGACCCAGCGGTCGTACAGCGCGGGCTTCTGCATACCAAAGCGGGTGAGGGTGGTTTCGATATAGGTGGGGGCAACGGCATTGGCACGGATGCCATGCGGGGCCCACTCGGCGGCCAGTGAGCGGATGTACTGATGCACCCCTGCCTTCGAAGCGTTATAGGCAGCCTGCTCCTGCGGACGGTTGACAATGAGGCCGGACATCGACCCGATTGCAACAATCGCGCCCGATTTTTGCTTGATCATCACCCGTCCAACGGCCTGGCAGCAGCGGAACACGCCGTTGAGATTGACATTGATCTGCTTGAGCCACTGATCTTCCGTCATGTCCTCGGCCTTGACCTCGGAGATGCACAGACCGGCATTAGCGACCAGAATATCGAGGCGACCATGACGCTGGACAATGGTATCCACGGCCTGGGTGACACTGCTCTCGGAAGTGACATCCATCGCGACGCTGCAGGCTTTCATACCCTGATCGGTCAGGCTCTTGGCCGATTCAGCTGCCTTGGCCGCGTCAAGGTCGGCGATGACCACATGGGCGCCAGCTTCGGCTAGCGCGGTAGCACAGCACAGACCGATGTTTTGCGCGCCGCCCGTGACCACTGCAACACGACCATCGAGGCGAAGTTTTTCCATATACATGGGGAGTGACTTTCTTGTTAACCGGCGAGACGGTGGCGCACGAGCTTTGTCAGCGCCATCCCTCTTGCGTCGAAGAGGTGACAATTTTCCGAGAGCAGGCGCAGACCGACGGTAGCATCCACTTCGCCACCGTGATCGCCATCTGTCTGCACGATAATCAACGCGCCATCCGGAAGCGCGACATGCAAGAGCGTGAGGGCGCCAAGCCGCTCGACCATGCGGATCACACCTGAGATCTCGCCATGTGGGTCGAGCACGATATGCTCTGGTCGAACACCCAGTGTCATGGCTTCGGCAGAAGCGGACTCACCCGGAAGCACGGGCACTGTGATGGGCGTTCCGTGATCGAGGGCAACGGTCATGCCTTCTTCACCGATGCTGCGCACGGTCACGGGCAGGAAATTCATTGGGGGTGAGCCGATGAAGCGCGCGACGAACAGATTGCGGGGGTGATGGTAGAGCTCGAGCGGTGAGCCAACCTGCTCCACGACACCCTTTTGCAGGACCACGATCTTGTCAGCCATTGTCATGGCTTCAACCTGATCATGGGTGACGTAAATGGTCGTTGCCTTGAGGCGACGGTGCAGGGTGGCAAGCTCGACACGCATCTGGCCACGCAGTGCCGCGTCGAGATTGGAAAGGGGCTCGTCGAACAGGAACACCTTGGGGTTGCGCACGATGGCCCGGCCGATTGCAACGCGCTGCCTCTGGCCGCCCGAGAGTTGTCCTGGCTTGTGCTTGAGATAGGAATCGAGCTGCAGGGTCTTGGCCACGTCGGTGATTTTCTGGCGACGTTCGGCTTCGGGCATGCCGGCCAGCTTCAGGCCGAATTCCATGTTCTGGTAGACATTCATATGCGGGTAGAGCGCATAGGACTGAAAGACCATCGCGAGGCCGCGCTTGGCGGGCTCGACATCATTGACGCGCTTGCCGTCAATCAGCAGGTCACCGCCAGAGATTTCTTCCAGTCCGGCGATCATACGCAGAAGAGTGGATTTTCCGCAGCCTGAGGGGCCAACGAAAACCACAAATTCCTCATCATTGATCTCAAGGGAGACGCCCTTGATGATTTCTTCGGCGTGATAGGTCTTGCGGATATCGCGCAGTTCAACTTTAGCCATTGTTCACTCCGAAAGAGCGTGAGAAGCCGAAAGGGAAGGTCATTTCAGAGAGGGTCATTTCACGGCGCCAAACGTAAGGCCACGTACGAGCTGCTTCTGGCTGAACCAGCCAAAGACAAGGATCGGTGCGACGGCAAGCGTGGAGGCGGCGGAGAGCTTGGCGAAAAACAGTCCCTCGGGCGACGAGAACGAGGCGATGAAGCTCGCCAGAGGGGCAGCGCGCGACGAGGTAAGGTTGAGCGACCAGAAGGCCTCGTTCCAGCACAGGATGAGAGAGAGCAGCGCGGTAGAGGCAATGCCAGGCAGGGCGAGCGGAAGCAGCACGACGCTGATCTCCTGCCAGCGATTGGCCCCGTCCATACGTCCGGCCTCGAGGATTGGCACCGGCACTTCCTTGAAGAAGGTGTAAAGCATCCAGACGATGATCGGCAGGTTGGTCAGCAGATTGATGATCGCGAGACCGATCACCGTGTCGAGCATGTGCGTCGACCGCGCGATCAGATAGACCGGCACGAGCACGCCGACAGGCGGCAACATGCGCGTCGAGAGCATCCAGAGCAGGGTGCCACGTGTGCGTTTGGTGGGAAAAAACGCCATCGAATAGGCTGCTGGAACGCCAAGAAGCAGCGCGCCGCCAGTGGCAAGCACCGACATGAACACGGTGTTGAAGGTAAAGTGCCAGTAATTCTCCTGGGCAAAGACGTCGTGATAGCTTTGCAGCGTCGGCTTGAAGATCAGATGGGGCGGTGTCGAGATTGCGTCCATCTCGCTCTTGAAGCCGGTAAGGACCATCCAGAGGATCGGAAAGAAGATCCACAGCGCGACGGCCCAGCCGACGACACCAAGCGCGATTTTGGGGAGGAGTTGCGTTTTCCGGGCCATGATCTCATGCCTCCAGATTGCGGGCGACCGCACGAACGAGGAATGCGGCAATGATATTGGCGATGATGATTGCAATCACGCCACCGGCCGAGGCACCCCCGATATCGAATTGCAGCAGGGCGCGTGCATAGATCAGGAAGGCCAGATTGGTGGAGGCAACGCCCGGTCCGCCTGAGGTTGTGACCGAAATCTCGGCGAACACGGTCAGCAGATAGATGGTCTCGATCATGATCACGACCGTGATGGCGCGGCTCAGATGCGGCAGGACGATGTAGCGAAACCGGGCGATCGGCCCCGCACCATCCATACGTGCCGCTTCTTTCTGCTCATGATCGAGCGACTGGACCGCCGTAAGCAGGATAAGCACGGCAAAAGGCAGCCACTCCCAGGCAACAATCATCATGACTGTCTGCATGGGATAATGGGCAAGCCAGTCGATGGGTTGTAGCCCGACTGCCCGCATCATGGCGCTGTAGACGCCATAAATTGGGTGCAGCATCAGGTTTTTCCACAACAGGGCTGACACTGTGGGCATGACGAAGAACGGCGAGATGACCAGCACACGCGCGATGCCGCGCCCGAAGAAATCCTGGTCATACAGCACGGCCAGTAGCACGCCGCCGCCAACGCTTATGACAAGAACCCCGAGCACGAGCAGAACGGTATTCAGCAGCGCGTAGAGGAAATCCGGGTCAGTCAGCAGGTAGACGTAATTACTGAACCCGGCGAAACCCTTGAGGGTCGGGTCGACCAGATTATAGTTCTGGAACGAATACCAGAGTGTCAGGACGAGGGGGATCAGAGACCAGATCAGCAGGATGATGACCGCAGGGGAGAGGAATACACCTGCTCCCGCTTTGCGCTTCACCCGCTCTGGTGTGGCGATGACAGCTTCCATAGGCAAGCTCCACGAGCGTAAGGCCGCTCGTCCTGGCTGTAAGGGAAAAGTTCAGCGTGTCTTGTGGGCAGTCCGGATGATGTCCCCCACGTGAGGTGGGGGCTTTGAGGTCTAGTGAGCGAGGGCTTCGGCCATCAGGGCACGATGGTGAAGCTGCTCGTCATGCATCGCCTGAAACACGGCGAATTTGGCGTTGTGATAACGTGACGTGCTCGCATCAGGCGCGACTTCCGCGCCGACACGGGTCATCTGCGACATGGCCACGCGCATGTCGCTGTAAACACCGCCTGCAACAGCGCCAAGGATGGCCGAGCCAAGAAGAACAGCATCGGGCTCCTTTGGCAGCATGATACGGCATCCTGTTGCATTGGCATGTTCACGCAGGAACACGGGGTTCTTGGTGCCGCCCCCTGTCGCGAAAATGGTGTCGATTGCGTAGCCCTTGGCGTTGAGCGCGCGGATGATATCGCGCGTGCCATAGGCCAGGCCCTGAATGGTCGCGAGATAGAGCATCACAAGGTCATCGAACCCGGCCGAGAGGCTGAGCCCGCTCACCATGCCGCGCAGGGTCGGGTCGGCGTGGGGCGACCGGTTGCCGTGATAATCTGGCAGTACGTGGAATTCGGCTGTCAGCGAACCGGGCAGGGCGCCCTTTTCGAGTTCGGCCAGGCGCTCATTGAGCAGCTCGTAAACAGTACGACCTTCTGATTTGGCCTTTTCGGCCAGCTCAGGCCCATAGGCATGGCTGGAAATCACGAAATCCACGAGTGAACCTACGGCAGACTGACCGGCTTCGTTCAGCCACGTGCCAGGGATCATGGCTTCGGAATAAGGGCCCCAGATCCCATCCACATAACGTGCCTCTTTCGACACGGCCATGTGGCAGCTCGACGTTCCACCGATCAACGCAAGGCTGCGGTCGAGTGCGGCATCATCAACCGTTTCACCCGATGCGGAGCCGATCACCCCGATGCCACCGGCATGGGCGTCAATCGCGGATACACCGACAGGGATACCGGCTTCGAGCCCGAGTTCCTGCGCGGCATCGGCACTCAGGCCGTTTCCGACGGTCTCGCCCAGCGAACGCACATCCTTGCCGATGCGCTGGTAGCCTTCATCAACCAGTTCGCCCAGACCGATTGCCTTGAAGTAGGACTCATCCCAGCCCTTGGAATGGGCGAGATAGGTCCATTTGCACACTGTTGAGCAGCAGCTGCGGGAGTCTGCGCCGGTTGCGCGCCATGTCAGGTAATCGGGAAGATCGAAGAAATAGCCGGCTTTGGCGAAGGTCTCCGGCATATGACGTTTGAGCCAGAGCAGCTTGGGTGTTTCCATCTCGGGAGAAATGGTGCCCCCGACGTAACGCAGCACCTCATACTGGCCGGCGTTGATTTCCTCAGCTTCTTTCATCGCGCGGTGATCGGCCCAGAGGATGATGTCCTGCTCAGAAGCGCCCTTGGGGTCGATAGAAAGGGGTTTGCCCTCGCGATCGAGAACGACGAGCGAGCAGGTAGCGTCAAACCCGATGCCGCGCACTACAGGGTTTTTGCCCTCAAGCTCGCTCATCGCAGTACGGACGCTCTTGCAGATGGCATCCCAGATGTCCGTTGAGGATTGCTGGATGAAATCTGCCTCAGGCCGCCAGGTACGGGTGGGGGTCACGCAGGAAGCGAGCTTCTCTCCGGTGAGGGAAAATACGCCGGCGCGTGCACTGCCTGTGCCGACATCGACGCCAATAACAACTTCCATGGGGACCCATCCAAACTCTTACGAATTCGTCATATTCCCACTCAGCTTCTGGGATGCAATTCACCAATGCGTGTGATCTGTCTCAATATGTATGAGATATCGCACAAAAAAACCCGGCACCTTGAGATGCCGGGTCAATAGCCTGTTATGTTTGCCAGAAAGGATCAGAAATTGACCCCGGCCTGGACGAACACGTTACGGCCCATGAAGAGATTGCCGTACTGGTAAACGTTGCTGTTCGAGCCACCATCAACGACGTAGGGGGGCTTCTTGTCGAACAGGTTGCGCACGCCTGTCTGGAAGTTCCAGCGGTTCAGCTGATAGGCCAGCGTGATGTCATGCGTGAAGATGCCTGGTGTCTTGTAACGACCAACGGTGCCCTTCACGAGGTCCTGAGACTGGTTGTTCCAGACCATGCCGCCCGTGTAGCTCATCATATAGATGAAGCTGAAATCGTCATGACGCCATGTTGCCGTCGCGTAGTCACGCACGCGGGGCTGACCTGTGCTGTTGTTGTACAGCAGGCGGCCATCATAATTGTACCACTGACCACCCGGCACATATTGCTGCTGGTAGCTGACCAGCTGCTGGAAATTGTTGCTCAGGTTCAGGCGATCATGCCGCGTGATACGGAAGGTATAGTCCAGATCGAAGTCGATACCGCTCGTATGCAGGCCACCAAGGTTTTCATACATGGCGGTGGCAGTCTGGATCTGCTGGGTCTGGGCGTTACGCACGATTGCCGAGCAATAGCCGGTGTTTGCGCCGGTATAGCACTGATCAAGCAGATACTGCGTCCCGATAACGCTGATCATGTTCTTGAGCGTGTAGTGCCAGTACTCGACCGAGAGCGAGAGGCCCGGCACCCAGTGCGGCGTCAGCACCGTACCGAATGTGTAGGTGCGACCCGTCTCGGGCTTGACCTGGGCGTTGCCCCCCTGAAGGGTCGGCACCTGCGACGAGTTGCGCATCTCAAACCCTGGGCCGATGCCCTGGCGAGCGCATGTGGCGGCAACCGTCGGAGAAGACGCACCATAGCTGCCCATCTGCGAGCAGGGATCATAGGCGGTTTCGTAGCTCAGCTGCTGACCACCGAAGAGCTCGAAGATGTTGGGCTGACGGTAGGACGTGCCCAGGGTTCCGCGGAAACGGATATCGCGGTTTGGCGCCCAGTTGATCGCAACCTTCCAGTTCTTCGCTGCACCGAAGGTATTGTACGACGAATAACGGCCCTGTGCGTCGATCGTCAGATCCTTGGCCAGGAAGGCATTCTTCAGCAGGTTCAGCTTGCCTTCAAGATAGCCTTCGGAAACGTTGAAGCCACCACCGGTATAGGCCTGGGTGTTGGTCAGCGTGAGGCCCTGTGCCACTAGCGGGTCGGGGCTGTCGCTCATCTGCTCGCTGCGATGTTCCATGCCGAGAGCGATACCGAGCTCGCCACCGTTCTTCCAGGGCATCGAAACGACGTGGTTGTTATGCACACGGAAGTTAGTGTCGCGGAACTGGTACTGAATGTTCTCGACTGTGGTATAGTTGGTGTAGGCAGCGCCCTGCGGCGTCAGCTTGCCAAACGGTGAGGAGAGCTCACAGCCTGCCGATGCCTGACATACACTCGGATCATAGACGAGGCTTGTGTCCGGGTTGCCAGGATCGGTTGCGCGCAGACCCCAGGTGTTGAGCAGATTGGCATAATTGCCAATGTTCAGGCTGCGGACGTTCTCACGGTTAACACCATAGGTATAGGATGCATCATACATCCACCCATGGGTGATCTCGCCCTTCGCACCGAACATGCCGGTCACGGTATCTGAGGCGCGCTCGTAACGGCGGGGGCCCCATTCACCCATGCGACGATAGACGGTCGTATCTTCACCAAAGGGGTTGCCGGGATAATTGCCCGGAACATTGACGGTATTCGCAAGGGTGCTGGGCGGTATCGAGCCGGACATGGGCTCGGGTGCCATGAAGCTGTTCGTCGTACGGTGGCTGTAAAGCACGTTCGCATAGACTGTCAGGTGCTTGTTCACATCGTAATGTGCATCACCCGAGAGCGACGAATCCTGATAGTTGTTGGTCAGGCTGGAATCGCGATTGAAGGGATAGCGATCTGCCTTTGTGAACGGCACAACCGTCTGGCCATTGTCGTGGGTCGTGTAGCTCGCGCCGTCGCCACTGGCGGGATAGAATACGCCGTTCGTGCTGTAGGAGGAGCCGTAGGTCGGCTGGCCTGAAACCGGGTTTGTCAGCGCCACGGGGTTTGCCCAGGCGCGGTTGCGCTGCATCACACCGGTTGAGGTCAGGTACTGACCGAACAGGGTGATGTTGCCCTTGCCATGGTCGAAGTTCCAGCCCTTGAACGCTGAGAGCATGCCCTCGGGCGCGTCGCCATATTGCGAGATGCTGCCGCGCATCGTGATGTTACCGGTGTTCACGTCGTGACGCATCTTGATGTTGATGACGCCCGACACGGCATCGGCACCGTAGAGTTCAGAACCGCCATCCTTCAGGATTTCCACGCCAGCCACCTGCTGAAGCGGAATGGCGTTGAGATCGACGCAGTTCGAGTTGCCATTGATGGTCGTGCGCTTGCCGTCGATCAGCACGAGAACGCGGTTGGTGCCGAGGTTGCGCAGATCGGTACAGGACACACCGCCGCCGCCATTGGTGACAGCGTTTGTCGTGGCACTGGAGCCGACGGAAGGCAGGCGGGCAAAGAAATCACCAAGGTTGTTCACACCCGTCTGGGCGATCTGCTTGGAGGTGATGATCTGCACCGGGTTTGCGTTGGTGTTGTTCGACGTGCTGAGCGCCGAGCCAACCACCGTGATGCTTTCATTGCCAGCCGGGGCCGGGCTGGAAAGCGACGTCAGGCTGCTGCGACGTGCGCTGACCGGCGCTGCCGTTGTTACAGCTGCGGAGGGCACTAGGGTTCCTGCGGCGGCCTGGTGAGCCGGGGTACGCATGGTGCGCTTGCTGCTCTTGTGGCTGGCCTTGTGAGGCGTAGCGGCCGTTGTGGCAGCTTTTGCCGAGATGCTGGCGCCAGCGAGGATCGTCGCACCAAGCAGCATTGAAGCGCGGCAGAGGCGTATGCGGGAAATGGCCATTGGTCACTTTCGCGAAAGGAATTGAAGGCGGAAGGAACGCCGAATTGGCGCCGCAAATGGCACATGGTGATCGAGGGTTTCAATGTCGTAATGTAGTGTCACCCCTCGTCATTGTGACATTTCCATTGCGATGTGTTCCTGATGCAACAGCTTGTTGCATGATTGTTGTTAGGAAGTTGCAAAATTAGCAACCGATAGGAAATCTTATTGCTGGGGCACCCTTGACGCGTCGATCACGGAAACTTTACAACGGCGCAGCTCGCGAAAACGCGAGCACGAAACAGCTTCCAGCGAGCCGCCATGACCGTTCATCCCGTCGTTGCTTCCGTCACCGAGCGCATTATCGAGCGCTCCGCCGTGTCGCGGCGTCGCTATCTCGCCCTCATGGAGCGAAACCGTCAGAAAGGGATCTCGCGCCCACGCCTCGCCTGCGGCAATCTGGCTCATGCCCTTGCGGCGTCGGGTGAGGACAAGGCGCGCCTCATGCGTGGGGGCGGGGTGAATCTGGGTGTTGTCACCAGCTACAACGACATGCTTTCGGCGCATCAGCCCTACGCACGTTATCCGGACCAGATGCGCCTTTTCGCGCGTGAGAAGGGGGCAACGCTGCAGGTGGCCGGCGGTGTGCCGGCCATGTGCGACGGCGTTACGCAGGGGCAGGAGGGTATGGAACTCTCTCTGCTGTCGCGGGACAACATTGCCATGGGGACGGCCATTGGCCTGAGTCACGGCATGTTCGAGGGCGTGGCGCTTCTTGGCATATGCGACAAGATCGTGCCCGGTCTGCTGATGGGCGCGTTGCGTTTTGGCCATCTGCCCGCGCTTCTTGTTCCGGCTGGCCCCATGACGTCGGGGCTGCCGAACAAGGAAAAGCAGCGCGTGCGGCAGCTCTATGCCGAAGGAAAGGTAGACTCGAGCGCCCTGATGGAGGCCGAGGCTGCCTCCTATCACAGTGCCGGAACCTGCACCTTCTATGGCACGGCCAACACCAATCAGATGATGGTGGAGATGATGGGCCTGATGTTGCCTGACTCTGCTTTCTGGAACCCCAGTACCCGCATCCGTCAGGCGCTCAACCGCAAGGCAGTGCATCGCCTTATCGAGATCTCACAGCCAGGCTCGGATCATCGCCCCCTCGCGCAGATGGTGGATGAAAAGGCGATCGTGAATGCGGCGGTCGGTCTACTGGCCACGGGTGGTTCAACCAATCACGCCATCCACCTGCCCGCCATTGCGCGTGCTGCAGGTATCTGCATCGACTGGAGCGATCTTGATGCGCTCTCCGGGGCCGTGCCGCTGCTCACGCGGGCTTATCCCAATGGTTCGGCTGATGTGAATGCCATGCAGGAGGCCGGAGGACTGCCGACACTGATTGCAGCGTTGAGCGAGGCCGGGATGCTGCACCAGGACATCCTGACAGTCTCGAAGGGTGGCTATGCGGATTACGCCTGCCGTGCCCGACTGGAGGGAGAGGCCCTGCTGTACAGTGCAGCGCGTGCGTCATCCGATCGCAGCGTGCTGCGCGATACACGCGAGCCGTTCCGTCAGGATGGCGGGATGCGTCTGGTTCAGGGCAGTCTCGGCCGTGGCATTTACAAGACGAGTGCCGTCGATGATGACCGCCAGACCATCGAGGCACCGGCTGCAGTGTTTCACCGTCAGGAAGATGTCATCGCCGCTTTCAAGGCAGGCAAGCTGAACCGCGATGTCATTGTGGTGGTCCGTTTTCAGGGACCGGATGCAAACGGCATGCCCGAGTTGCATCGCCTGACGCCCACTCTGGCAGTCCTGCAGGACAAGGGCTATCGCGTGGCGTTGCTCACGGATGGTCGCATGTCTGGCGCAAGCGGGAAGGTGCCAGCCGCCATCCATATCTGCCCAGAGGCCCAATCCGGCGGGCCTATTGCCCTGATCGAGGATGGCGACATACTGCGCATTTGCGCCCGACGCGGGCAGATCGAGGCGCTGGTCGAGCCCGCCATCTGGCAGGCGCGTCAACCCGCCTTGCCGCCCTTGCCCGGACTGGGTACGGGGCGCGAACTCTTTACACTGATGCGCAGCCGGTCCGATACGGCGGAGAAAGGGGGCTCAGCCATGCTTGCCGCTCTCGAAGACACGATGGACCTTCACGCTGCCGAACTCGACAAGGAATTTTTCGATGCTCGACACGACTCTGCTCGACTCGGTCATGACGCGTTGTCCGGTCATTCCGGTGCTGGTCATACCGGACCTGTCCCTGGCCCGGCCGATCGCGCAGGCGCTGGTCGCGGGCGGGTTGACCACGCTTGAGGTAACGCTGCGCACCGAGTGCGCACTCGATGCCATCAGGGAAATGTCCAAGGTTGAAGGCGCTCATGTCGGTGCAGGCACGGTGCTGAACGGTGACGATCTGGCACGTGCGGTCGATGCGGGCTCGCAGTTCATCGTGAGCCCCGGTCTGACGCCAGAAGTGGCCGCCGCCGCCCAGCGTCACGATGTACCGCTCCTGCCGGGCGTGGCCAATGCCGGTGACATCATGCGTGGGCTCGACCTTGGACTGAGCCGATTCAAGTTCTTCCCCGCCATGGCTAATGGGGGGCTGCCCGCGCTCAAGGCGCTTGCCGCCGTGTTCGGCAAGGCTCGTTTCTGCCCCACCGGTGGGATCACAGAAGACAATGCCAGTGCGTGGCTTGCCGAACCCGCTGTCACATGCGTCGGCGGTTCATGGCTAACGGCCGGTCCTTTCAATGCTGCTGAGATCGAGGCGCGAGCCCGCAAAGCTGCGCAAATGGCGGGCTGACGGGAGGCGGGTAGAGGACCTGAACGCCTCTGCCCAGCCGTTCCGGGCATGGTGATATGTACCATCCGATCTTCCGTGCCGCCTGACGTATATGTCCTTGGCAAAAACGAAAGCTTGTATGTTGACCCGCGATGGAAATCCGCCACGTCGACCCTAACCCGTGTTATCGAGCGCTCGCAGCGATGACGCGACGATCAACCAGTATCGTGCCTGTTGATCTATTTCCAACAAGCGGATGATCACTGTAACTCAAAATTTAATATCGGGATCATTGCCAAACTGAAGTCTTTTGTCTGATAGACAAAGCCATGCAAGCTCCAGATTTTTGCCCGGATCTCGGCGGCGTCAAGCAGCATTCATGACAAAGCAGGGGCGATCCTATTTCGGGTTGGCCGGCGTGATCGTGCTTGCGATGACGACCGAACTCAACGAGCAGGTCTCGTCGCAATCCCTCCCCGATATATTGGGCGGGTTGGGTATCAGTCATGACCCCGGCACATGGTTCAACAGCCTTTATCTCTCCGCCGAAGTCATGGGCATGTCGCTCGCGCCGTGGATGGCCCTTACTTTCGGCGTGCGCCGGTTTTCCGTTGTGGTTGCAGCTATCGCCAGCTTGTCGGCAGCCTGCATTCCCTTCAATCACAATCTGACGCTCCTTTATGGCTTGCGCCTGATAGAGGGGCTGGCCGGTGGCTTTGCTGTGCCGTTGCTGCTGCTGGTGGCCCTGCGTGTGCTGGCACCGCCCGTTAGGCTTTATGGTTTGGCGGCCTATTCGCTAACGGCGACTTTCTTCCCGAATCTCAGTACTGCCTTGGCCGGCTTATGGACCGATCTGGTCGATTGGCGCTTCGTATTCTGGCAGGCTGTGCCATTCGGCAGTCTCGCAATATCGCTTCTATGGTATGGCATCGCGCCCGAAGAGCCGAACTACAAACGTTTCCGGGATTTTGACTGGAGAGGGGCGCTGCTGATCTTGTTCGGGTTCGGAGCGCTGTCGACCATGCTTCAGCAGGGAGACCGGCTGGACTGGTTCAACTCCCCCGCGATCTGCGTCATGGCGCTTATATCCGGCGTCTGTATACCGCTTCTGGTTGTCAATGAGTGGGAGCAACGTACGCCGCTCTTTCGTTTTCAGCTCCTCGGTCGTCGCAACTTCGCTTACGGTGCAACGACATTGCTGATCTTTCTTGTCGTTTCGCTGGCGTCGTCAACGCTTCCGGCAACATTCCTGCAGGAAGTCGCCGGTTATCGTCCCGAGCAGATCTATCCCGTGACGCTTGAGATCGCCTGTATCCAGCTCGTCATGCTGCCGCTTATGGCGGTGGTGCTAAACAGCAAGGCCGTGGATAGCCGGGTGGTCAGCCTGCTGGGCATGTGTCTGATCTGTATGGCGTGTATCGGTGACAGCTTTCTGACCGTTGGATGGAACCGGAACGAGTTCTATCTCTGGCAGATCTTCATGGGGGCCGGCGAAGCGATGATCGTCATGCCGCTTTTGATGATGTCCACGAATTCGCTCGTGCCTGCCGAGGGGCCATATGCGGCGGCAATGGTCAATACGCCGCGCGCCGTGTCTCAGGCCATTGGTGTCTGGATGCTCCAGCTGATCCATCGCTGGCGCGGGGGGCTTCATTCGAACCGCCTTACCGACCGTATCGGCGTTGATCGGTATCGCACGTTCCAGGCGAACAGCATTCCATTGCAACGACCCGCGCCGCTCCTGCCGGATGGAACTCCGCGTAGCGCTGACGCTTTGCCCACTTTCAAGTACCAGCTGGCCCATCAGACAACTGTGCTGGAACTGTCTGATGCTTACCTTATCATCGCCGGGATAACTGTGTTTCTGATGGCATGGGTCATCTTGTTGCCACAGCGCACCTATCCTCCACGTCTCATGTTCGTAAAGAAAAAAACCTGAATCATGGCCTCAGACGACCAGAAAAGCAGTCCTGCCACGTGGCCATTCCTTGTGACCGGTTTCATCCTCGTGGTGTTTTGCGGGATTATTCTTGCGATCATTTTTGTGCCTAATCGCAAGGTCTGGACCAATGATGCCTATGTGACGGCTCACTATGCAACCATTGCCCCCCGTGTGCCGGGGCAGGTGGTCCAGGTTCTGGTTGACGACAATCAAAGCGTAAAGGCCGGGCAGGTATTGGCGCGGTTGGACCCGCGGGATTACGAGACAACCTTGGCGCGCAGTCGTGCCCAGCTTGCCCAGGACGAGGCGCTCGTGCTGGACGCTGAAGCTGCGGTGGATCGTCAGCCAAGCATGATTGAGGAGAGCAAGGCGGAAGCCGGCAGGATTGAGGCGCAACTGGTCTATGCGAGGCAGAACGCGCAGCGTTATCACAATCTCGCTCAAACGGGTGCGGGCTCAGCACAGGAGCGTCAGCTCACCGATGCTTCGATGCGCGAAATGGAAGCCAATCTTCGCAGCATGAAGGCGCGCATCACAGCGGCAGAAGACGAAGTGCCAATTCTCAAAGCCCGGCATGAGGCGGCACTGAGGAAGCTCAAGATTGACCACGCCATCGTGCGACAGGATGAGCTCAATCTTTCCTATACCGAGATCCGTGCGCTGTTCGACGGGATGGTTGGCGAAAAAACGGTTCAGGCAGGAAATTATGTTTCGCCCGGTACCGCTCTGATGGCCCTCGTACCCATGGATCAGCTCTGGGTCATGGCCAATTATCGTGAGCTTGCGCTGCGCCATATGCGTCCTGGACAGCATGCCCGTATCCATGTCGATGCGTATGACGTGGATCTCGACGGCATCGTTGACAGTATTCCCCCGGCTTCCGGTGCCGCCTTCGCGCCGATCGCCCCGGAAAATGCCACGGGAAATTTCACCAAGATCGTCCAGCGCCTCCCGGTGAAGATTGTCGTGGCGCCCAACCAGCCCCTCGCCAAGCTGCTGCGCATGGGCTTTTCTGTTGAGACGACGGTCGATACCCGTCTCGAAAATGTCGTGGATGAGCAGCGGCATAGCGCGAACGGGATTACCGCACGATGAGAATGATCAGACGGGTGGCCATTCTGCGCGGCGGGACATCGTTGTGCTGCCTCATAAGTGCGCTGACAGCGTGCACGATGGGGCCGGATTTCCAGCGGCCGGATGTGATCTCGCCCTCCCGGTTCGGGACTGAGCCGCAGGATGTTGCAGGGACAACCTATGGCGGTCCTGTTGATGTCGCCTGGTGGAAACAATTCAATGACCCGGAACTCAACCACCTTATTGATCGGCTGGCAGTACAGAACATCGACCTGCAACGTGGGATGCAACGTATTGCCGAAGCCCGGTCACAAACGCGTATCGCTGCCTCGCAGGGATTGCCAAGCCTGAACTGGGCTGGGTCCTATACCCGCACCCATCAGAGCGAGACGGGGTTTATCTCACTTGTTCAGCCGCGCAATGGCGCGCCCAATGAATATGACTTCTTCCAGAATACGCTCGGCGCATCGTGGGATCTGGATCTGTTTGGGCAGATACGCCGCGCTGTCGAAGCCCAGCACGCGGCGCAGGAGGCTGCAGCCGAGGCACGCCATGGCCTTGCCCTGAGTACGATCGCGTCACTGGTTGACAGCTATATGCAGCTCCGCGGCGTGCAGGATCAGATCGCGATTACCGAGCGGCATATGGCTGTGTCCGATCATGATCTGGCCCTTGTGCAGTCGCGTTTTGGCAATGGCGCTGCGACCACACTCGATCTGGCGCAGGCCCGCACGGAGCAGGCCAATACAGCCTCGGCGCTTCCGACCCTGCGCAACTCTGAAAGTGCGCTGATCAATGCCATTGGTCTGCTTCTGGACGAGCCGCCAAGAAGCCTTGCACAGGAACTGGCCCAACGTGATGGCACGATGCCGATCATTGTTCCTGCTGCGCCGATCGGTTTGCCTTCGGCCCTGGTGCGCAGGCGTCCCGATATCCGCGAAGCTGAGGCCAGGCTTCATATGGCGACAGCCGGTGTCGGGGTCGCTATCGCCGCGTTTTACCCGGATATCACCCTGACAGGTCAAATGGGGACACAGACCCTGTCCGCGGCAAATTTTTTCTCTCTGCCATCCCGGCAGTTTGCGACGGGACCGACCTTGTCAGTGCCACTCTTCGAGGGTGGACGCCTGCGCGGGACGTTGGCCCTCCGGCGGGCTGAACAGAAAGACGCGGCGCTCTCCTTTCATCAGACAGTGACGACGGCCTGGAACGAAGTTGATAACGCGCTCACGGCTTACGCCCAGACGCAGAAACGCCTCGTCCAGACCAAAACGGCCTGGCAAGAGAGCCGAAAGGCAGTCGAGGTGGCTCAGCAGCGATACCGCGAGGGAGCGGTCGATTTCTTGCAAGTCGATGCGGCGGAAGCAACAGCACTGGCCGCGGAAGCGAGTTTCTCGGCAAATCGTATCCAGATTGCTACGGCATTCGTGTCGCTTTATCGAGCTTTGGGTGGAGGTTGGGAGTATCCGACCTTCTCAAATGAAAAGACGTAAAAACTTATTGTTATCATGGAAAGCTGGGACGCGGGCTTAACACCTCTCTAGCTAATACGTGGCGCCAACAGTCCTGTATAACCCTCTATTTTTGCACTTTATTCCCCTTGGTCGGCAGGGGATTCGTCTCAAGGGCCGAAATCCCGGCTGCTCTCACCGAATGCGGACATACGTTTGGCGGAGACTTCCCGGCTCATGACTTCTTTAGAATCATAGGGATAGACGACAACGCTCAGGTGATGTCATAAGGCCGCATGAATGGACGTTCTCATATCGTTCTGGGCCTAGCTTGCGTCGTAACAGCTGCGGCGGCTGGCTATGTGCCGTTCTCCGTGGCCTCTCTGGGAATGGGTGCGCTGGGTAGCCTGATGCCCGATATCGATACGGAGCGATCCATGATCGGGTGTCGGTTGCCACGGCTTTCGCGCCTGATTTCACGTCGCCTGGGTCATCGGACTGTCACCCACTCGCTCGCGGTTCCGTTGCTTCTCGCCTTGGCATTCACCTATTTTCTAGGGACACAAAGCGTTCACACAGCCTTGGGAAGTTTCCTGATCGGCTATATCAGCCATATCGCGGGCGACCTAGTGACGGGTGGTTGCTGGGCACTCTACCCATTATCCCGAAACAGGCTCTCGCTGTGGCCTTACGCCAAAGTGGGCAGTCTGCGCGAGTATCTGGTCCTGATTGCCACACTCGGCTTGCTGGGCAGTGTGACTTACCATTTTCTGTCGCGCCAAATGCCGCCGACCGGGCATCGTGTATTCGTTGCGCCTTATGCGGCCAAACCGCGTCACATGGCTTTTATTGCTTAAAATAGCTCGGACGCCTATGAGCACCTCTTGAAATTCAGCCATTCCGGAGCCCGTCATGACCTCTCCCGATCGCCTGCCCGTCCGCCGGGCGCTTCTTTCCGTCTCAGACAAGACCGGTCTGATCGATCTGGGCAAGGCGCTGGTCGCACATGGCGCGCAGCTTCTCTCGACGGGCGGATCGGCCAAGGCCCTGCGTGATGCCGGACTGCCCGTGACGGACGTGTCAGATCACACGGGCTTTCCCGAAATTCTGGATGGTCGCGTGAAGACGCTGGTACCGCAGATCCATGGCGGTATTCTTGGCCGTCGCGATCTGGACTCTCACAAGGCCCAGATGGCTGAACACAATATTGCGCCGATCGACCTCGTGTGCGTCAACCTCTACCCGTTTGCCGCGACCGTTGCGTCGGGGGCGGGCCCTGAGGACTGCATCGAGAATATCGATATTGGTGGCCCTGCCATGATCCGCGCAGCAGCCAAGAATCATGACCATGTCGTGATCCTGACAGAGCCCGCACAATATGATGCGCTCAAGGCATCGCTCGATGCGGGCGGTTCCACCCTGGCCGAGCGCACGGCCTGGGCAGGTGCCGCCTATGCCCATACGGGTGCCTATGATGCGATGATTGCCACCTGGTTTGCGGGCCAGCGCGGCGACGCCCTGCCAGAAACCATGACGCTGAGTGGCACGCGTCGTGAATCCCTGCGTTACGGTGAGAACCCTCATCAGCAGGCCGCTTTTTATGTCACCGGTGAGAAGCGTTTCGGTATCGCGACGGCAACGCAGATTCAGGGCAAGGCGCTCAGCTATAACAACCTGAACGACACGGATGCGGCTTTTGAGGCTGTTGCCGAGTTCGACAAGCCGAGCGTGGTGATCGTCAAGCACGCCAATCCCTGCGGTGTGGCCAGCGCCGAGACGCTCGAGGCGGCATGGAAAGCTGCACTCAAATGTGACCCCGTTTCGGCCTTCGGCGGCATCGTCGCGCTGAACCGTACACTCGATGAGGCGACAGCCGAGCAGATTGCCACGATCTTCACCGAGGTGATTGTGGCCCCTGATGCCACCGAAGGCGCGCGCGCGGCGCTAAGCCGCAAGAAGAATCTGCGCCTGCTCCTGACAGGTGGCGTGCCTTCCGCCACGGCTGAGGGCATGACCTTCAAATCGGTTGCAGGCGGCTTCCTGGCACAGAGCCGTGATGCCGGTCAGGTGACCGAAGCCGATCTGCGTGTCGTGACCAAGCGGGCACCGACCGACGCTGAAATGGCCGATCTGCTTTTTGCTTTCCGCGTTGCCAAGCACGTGAAATCCAATGCCGTGATCTACGCCAAGGATCGCGCCACGGTCGGCATCGGAGCCGGGCAGATGTCACGCGTCGACTCAGCGCGTATCGCGGCGCGCAAGAGTCTCGACGCAGCCGAAGCTGCAGGTGAGACAGTGGCACTGACAGAAGGGTCGGTCGCGGCGTCTGACGCGTTCTTCCCCTTCGCTGACGGCCTTGAGAGCGTGATTGCAGCCGGTGCCATCGCCGTTATCCAGCCGGGCGGTTCCATTCGCGACCAGGAAGTGATCGATGCTGCCGATGCAGCTGGCATTGCCATGGTATTCACCGGTATGCGCCATTTCCGTCATTGAAACTAGTCTGCGTTGTCGCTTTCCCGATTGCCCGGTGCCTCGGACTGAAGTCGCACCGGGTAACGGGGCGTCAATCAGTCGGTTGTGAAAGACAGGGCTGAGATAGCTCTCACGGAGGGGGGAAACATGAAGATCAGAACCGGTTTGCTGGCAGGGCTTGTTGCTGCGTTGGTGGTTGCGCCTGCTGGACGTGCCGCTGCTCAGCCTGCCATTTCAGGGGATACGATGCCTCAGGGGACCATGTCGCAGGCAGTTCCCGGCTCACTCCCGGCGGGATGTGTTTTCGATCTGACAAGTCTCCCCCGTTTTTCTGGAAAGATAGATCGCCTGCTGCCGGGCACGCAGGGTGATGCCGTGGGTGCCTTGCTCAAGGATGGCACCGAAATCGAAATGCCCCCCGGTCTGGCCGCGCAGGATCACCACATGCGTGCGGGGGCGACCATTACCGTTCGCGGGCTTGCCGCTCCATCGCTTCGTCTTGTTCGGGCCTTTGCGCTGAGCAACGGGCAGGAGCTTTGTGCCTCGCCCATGCCGGAGCTCGTGACGGCAGCGCCCCCCGCCAGCACGCAGGGCCGGATCGCGCGGCTGCTGCATGACGGTGATGGAGCACTGAACGGGGCCTTGCTCGATAATGGCACCGTGCTGCGTGTGCCTGCCTCCGGTGCCCGTACCTCTTTCCTGCGTCTCGGGGCGCCGATCTATGCCGAGGGTTACGGCTATCAGACCGCCTATGGCAAGCTTGTCGTGGCAAGGCGTCTTGGGCCTGACAGGCTGCAGGCTATTCATGTTTCAGATGAACCGCTCGTCCCGCGCGGCGCTCCGCCGGGATCGGCGGGTTACGATCAGATCGAGGCGCCCGGAGGCACTGAATAAGGTCCCCTCAGCGGTTCAGCTTATGTCTCGATAAGGAAAATGCCGGGTGGCGCTACCATCCGGCATTTCTAATACGACCCGCTGGGGCGCTATCGATCGCGTGATGTCCTCAAACGATGTCTGACTCACGCAACGCGAGTGTAAGGCAAGGCGACAGGGGGAGAATGGGCGCAACCGTTGCCTGGAAGGCGTGATACAGATCTGCCTTGTCCGGGTAGACCTCGCCTGAATAACGGCCCTGCGCGTCGACCTCATTACGCCACCCACCAAATTCATGGTCGATCAGTGTGCTGGCGATATAGTCCCAGACCTTGCGATACCATGTTTCATAGGCAGGGCTGCCCGTGCGCTTGAGCAGGTTCACTGCGGCGGTGACGGTTTCCGCCTGTACCCAGTGAGCCCGCACTGTGACCACCGGCTTATGGTCCCAGTCGATCGTATAGATCATGCCCGGTTCGCCATCGGGTGCCCACCCAAAGCGCAACGCTGAGTCCAGCAGGGCGCGGGCATCATGCAGCATCCAGCCGGGGGCGGTCCCCTCGCGTCGCAGCAGAGCGGCCTCTACCTTCAGGGTGAGATGGGCCCATTCTGCAAAATGGCCCGGTGTCATGCCGTAGGGGCGCAGGGGGTCAGTCGTCTTTTCCCGGTTGTAGTCCTTGAGGAGTGTCCACTCCCGGTTGAAATGCTCTGGCATGCAGTAATCGTGATTGCCCGCAATCTCATGCACAAAGCGGTGTACGATACGATGGGCACGATCGAGCCATTTCTCATCCCCTGTGATATCGGCGAGGGCAAGACAGGATTCTGTCGAGTGCATGTTGGCATTTGCGCCGCGATAGTCCTCCTCGTCGCTCCAGTCGAAGGCGAAGCTCTCACGCATGACGCCTTCATCTTCGGACCAGTAATGGTTCTCGAGAATTTCGGTCGCCAGGCTGAGAAGTTTCTCACCTCCTTCAACACCCAACAGGGTTGCGGACGAGCCGGCCAGGGCCACGAAGGCATGGAGATAGGCCTGTTTGCGGCCCTCGCGCGCTGCCGGTGATTCGTACCAGCCCCCATGTTCCTTGTCGTGCAGCGGGCCGAGGAGTGCCTTGACGCCATGACGCACAAGCGGGAGGCAGCCCGGGATACCCTGAAGGGCTGCCATAGAGAAAGCATGGACCATACGGGCGGTCAAAATACCGTCTGGCAGGGCGTTTTCGGGCAGCGTGCCATCACGCCCGAGCGCACCAAAACCACCTTCCATGCGTGATGCCATGGCAAACCTGAGAAGCCTGCGGCCCTCGGCCGCCAGCCACAGGCGATGGGCGGAGCGACGCACCCAGCTTGTTTCGGGCAGGAGCATGGGCGAGAGAAGATCGGTCATCGAGACTGTCCCGTTTACAGCCGAGAAACGGCTTTGCATTGCATGAACAACGATGATCACGCACGGCAGCGAGGGGAGTTGCGCGACAGAAGATTGCTCACCTTCCGCCCGGCTGGAAGGAGGCATCCAAGCATACGGATTTCGAGGACGGACCGGCCTGCCAGACAGTGTTCCAGCGAGACGACCGCAAGTCTGTCACAAGAATTCACTATGGAAGCGGGCGGACGGGTCCTATTGTGGCAGGATAATGTACCGTACCGACAGATTTATTTCGCCAGGAAATCAATAAAAAAATGCCGACGTTGAAGTCATCAGCCTCTCCACAGACTGATTTGCAGGGTTTTGGGAAGCTTCCGCTTGCAGTTGCCCGCAACAAGGGCATCTGGCCCGAACCGCAGTACCAGCATGTACTGGTGGCCTGTGCCCGTTGGGAGGCCGAGAGCATTGCGGAATGGCTGACCTATCACCGTTCTATCGGCTTCGACCATGTCTACCTTTACTGCAATGATGACAATCCAGGCGCACTCTATGAGGCTGTGATGCCTTTCATCATGGCAGACAAACCGTTCGTGACATTCCATCATTTCCGGTATGTCGGTGAGCAGTTCCAGATGTATCGCCATTTCCTGCGCCATTATGTGCATGAGACCCGCTGGCTCATGTTCCTGGATGTGGATGAGTTTGTCTGTCTTCCTGGAAGCAACGATATCCGCAGCGTCAGTGAGCGTTTCGGGGCTCATTACGATGCTGTCTATCTCAACTGGTGCGGTTACGGGCATGGTGGTCATGCCGAGCGGCCTTCGGGGAGCATCCTGCGCCATTACCGTTATCGTGAAAGCGGAGCGTCGCCGTTCACCAAAATCCTCGCGAAGGCAGGCGTCGTCTCATACAGGCTGTCTTATGAGAACCCTCACGTGGCGATCCATCACGATCTCTATGCCCTTGGGGCGCCGCTGCGCGCCTGCAATATGCTCGGTGAGTCGATGGAAGGGTACTACGACAACTTCCCGGAGCATGCCTGGGCGTTCCTCAATGCCGAGAGCCGCCGCAGCCGTCTTGTGCAGGCCGGCTACATTGCGCACTTCAATATTCGTTCAGACCAGGATTTTGCACGCCGTGTGGCGCGTGGGTGTCTTGGTGACTTTTTCGCGCAGACGCATTGGCAGAACAAGAGCGAGGAGGAGCGTGCAGCCTACCATGCTGACACAAATGCCGTATTCGACCCTTATCTCTCGGATTACTGGTCATCTCTTGTTAACGAAGGGTGGCAGTCGAGCATTGTGCCGTGCTCCGCGTGGGAACTTCTTTCGACGGGAAAGCGTGCCACACAGAGTTCCACCCTGCATGAGGGATCACGAGATGATGACGCGTGCCGCGCTGTATCAGGTCATCTGACGGGACGCCCGCAGCATCACACCGCCCTTGAGGATAATCCCTGGTGGATGGTGGACCTCGGCGCTTTGAGCCATATACACCAAATCATGATCTTCAACCGACTGGATGGCGTGATGGAGCGCCTTTCGAGCTTTACGGTCGAGGTCTCGCATGATCGTTTCTTCTGGACGAAGATTATCGACAGGAAAAACGGCCCTGTCTTTGGTGGACTCGATGGCACACCTTTCAACTGGGTGGATCAGGCCGGGGTGGTGGGGCGTTTCGTCCGTCTGACCATTCCGGGCACGCAGGTCTATCTGCAGACAGACCAGATCGAGATCTATGGCCGTCCTTTCTCGCTTGAAGAGTTTCAGGCGCAACAGGTGTCATCCAGGGAGCTTGCGTAACCACGCTGGTCAACTTGGGGGCCGATCCGTCCTGGCAACAGGGCGGATCGGCCTGATGCGGAATATGGTCATGAATCGCTCCATACCGGTCTTGGAAAAAACCGGGATGTTCCCATCTTCAAGTTATGACGAAGCGAGAACTGCCTGACAGGGGTTCCCGTTGTCGTAACCAGCCGCCTTTACGGGGCATAGGAGCATTGCGAAAACATGAATATTGAGAAATTTACTGAGCGTAGCCGCGGTTTTCTTCAGGCCGCCTCGACTATTGCGCTACGCGACTTCCATCAGCAACTGACGCCCGAGCACCTTTTGAAAGCATTGCTCGATGATCCAGAGGGTGCTGCCTCGGGCCTCATCCGTGCAGCTGGTGGCACACCGGAAACGGTGCGCAAGACCAATGATG
Source organism: Asaia sp. As-1742 (assembly GCF_011753235.1). Taxonomy (NCBI): domain Bacteria; kingdom Pseudomonadati; phylum Pseudomonadota; class Alphaproteobacteria; order Acetobacterales; family Acetobacteraceae; genus Asaia; species Asaia sp. As-1742. The sequence continues at coordinate 422,424 of NZ_VWWA01000003.1, forward strand.
CCGCACTGGCGCGAATCCCCAAGGTGCAGGGCGGCGGTGCCGGTCAGCCTCAGGCGACGCCTGACCTTGTGCGCGTACTCGATAGCGCAGAGCAGGATGCCCAGCGTGCCGGTGACAGCTTCGTTGCGCAGGATCGCCTGCTCGTGGCGCTTGCCGCTAGCAAGACTGGCGCCGGACACGCCCTTGGCGAAGGCAAGGCGGATGCGAAGGCCCTTGAGCGCGCAGTGGCCGAATTGCGCAAGGGACGCGTGGTCGATAGCGCCAATGCCGAGGCGGGCTTCGATGCCCTCAAGAAATATGCGCGGGATGTGACGGCTGTGGCCCAATCGGGCAAGCTCGATCCGGTGATTGGACGTGACGAGGAGATCCGTCGCGCCATTCAGGTTCTGGCACGCCGTACCAAGAATAACCCTGTGCTGATTGGTGAGCCCGGTGTGGGCAAGACCGCCATCGTGGAAGGTCTGGCGCTGCGTATTGTCAATGGCGACGTGCCTGAAGCGCTGCGCAACAAGAAGCTGCTCTCGCTCGATATGGGTGCCCTGGTGGCCGGCGCGAAATATCGCGGTGAATTCGAGGAGCGCCTGAAGGCTGTTCTCAAGGAAATCGAAAGCGCCGAGGGGCAGGTGATCCTGTTCATCGACGAGATGCACACGCTCGTGGGCGCAGGGCGCTCCGATGGCGCAATGGATGCGTCGAACCTGATCAAGCCCGAACTGGCACGCGGCGTGCTGCATTGCATCGGTGCCACCACGCTCGACGAGTATCGCAAATACATCGAGAAAGATGCGGCGCTGGCCCGTCGTTTCCAGCCGGTCTTTGTGGGTGAGCCCTCAGTGGCCGATACCATCTCGATCCTGCGTGGCATCAAGGAAAAATACGAGCTGCATCACGGTGTGCGTATCACCGATGGCGCACTTGTGGCTGCCGCGACGCTGTCCAATCGCTACATCACGGATCGATTCCTGCCGGACAAGGCCATCGACCTTGTGGATGAGGCGGCAAGCCGTTTGCGCATGCAGATCGACAGCAAGCCCGAGGCGCTCGATGAACTCGACCGCCGTATCATCCAGCTCAAGATCGAGCGCGAGGCGATCCGCAAGGAAGAGGACAGCGCGAGCCGCGAGCGTCTGGTGAAGCTGGAAGCCGAGCTGGCCGACCTGCAGGAGCAGTCGGACACCATGAGCGCGGCATGGCATGCCGAAAAGGACCGGGTGAACGCTGTTCAGAAGCTCAAGGAGCAGCTTGATCAGGCGCGTTCGGATGTCGATATTGCCCAGCGCAAGGGCGATCTCGGCAAGGCATCCGAGCTTATGTATGCGACGATCCCAGGCCTTGAACGTCAGATCGAAGAAGCGCAACAGGTCGAACAGCAGGATGCCGCTCAGGCAGGATTGTTCAGCGAGGCTGTGACCGATCAGGGGATTGCCTCTGTCGTGTCGCGTTGGACCGGTGTGCCGGTGGACCGGATGCTGGAAGGCGAACGCGCCAAGCTCGTGCGTATGGAGGATGAACTCCGTGAGCGCGTAGTCGGTCAGGAGCCTGCGCTCAAGGCGGTGTCCAACGCCGTACGTCGTGCCCGTGCAGGCTTGCAGGATCCCAATCGCCCTATCGGTTCGTTCCTCTTCCTCGGTCCGACCGGCGTCGGCAAGACCGAACTGGCCAAGGCGCTGGCGCAGTTCCTGTTTGACGACGATCGCGCCATGCTGCGCGTGGATATGAGCGAGTTCATGGAGAAGCACGCCGTATCCCGTCTGGTGGGTGCGCCTCCCGGCTATGTCGGCTACGAAGAGGGTGGCGTGCTGACCGAGGCGGTCCGTCGCAGGCCGTATCAGGTCATCCTGTTTGACGAAGTCGAGAAGGCGCATGAGGATGTTTTTAACATCCTGCTACAGGTGCTCGATGACGGTCGTCTGACGGACGGGCAGGGGCGTGTGGTGGATTTCCGCAACACGATCATTATCCTGACCTCCAATCTCGGCTCGGATATTCTGGCGCAGCAGCCCGATGGGGAGAGCACGGACCTCGTGCAGGCGCAGGTCATGGCGGTGGTGCGTAACCATTTCCGCCCCGAATTCCTGAACCGTCTGGACGAGATCGTTCTGTTCTCGCGTCTGCAGCGGGCGGATATGAACCGTATCGTCGCCATTCAGCTCAAGCGCCTGCGTGAGTTGCTGGCTGACCGCAAGATCACGCTCGATCTGGATCAGGCGGCAGATAACTGGCTGGCAGAGTCCGGTTATGATCCGGTTTACGGCGCACGCCCGCTCAAGCGTGTCATACAGCGCAGCCTGCAGAACACGCTGGCAGGGCTGCTGCTGGATGGGACGATCTTTGATGGTCAGACCGTGCATGTCTCGGCCAATGACAAGGGGCTGGTCATCAATGGCCAGCAGGCCGAGCTAAACTGATTGGCCGCAGGGCCATTGCCATGCCCATAGGCCGGTTCATTCGGCAAGCGGCATGGCAAAGAAAGGTATCTGAAATAAAGGGGGCGCACCTATCATTGGATGCGCCCCCTTTTCGTTCGATGAGCGCTGCCCGAGATGGTCGTCACCGTTATCCGGGCATCCCTGTACCACCGGTGATGCCGTAGATCTGCCCGGTGATGTAACTACCCTCCGTGGAGGCCAGTGTGACATAGACCGGTGCGATCTCCGCAGGCTGGCCCGGACGTCCCATCGGCACCGTGGTCCCGTATTTCTCGACGGCAGACATGGGCTGGCCGCCACAGACCTGAAGTGGTGTCCAGAAAGGCCCAGGCGCCACGGCATTGATACGTATGCCCTTGGGGAGCAGTTGCTTGGCCAAAGATTTGGTCAGGTTGGCGATGCCAGCCTTCGTCAGGCTATAATCAACGATGATTTCCGACGGGTTATAGGCGTTGGAAGAGGCTGTGTTCACGATGGCGCTGCCCGGTGGCATATGCGGGATAGCAGCCTTGATGATCCAGAACAGCGCATAGAGATTGGTCTTGAGTGTCCAGTCGAATTCCTCGGTAGAGAGTTCGAGAATACTCTCATGGTAGTGCTGCCGACCGGCGCAGTTTACCAGCGTATCAAGTCTGCCGAGTTGTGACGCAGCGTCCGACACGAGTTTCTGACAGAACGCCTCGTCGCGAATATCGCCCGGCAGGGCAACGGCCTTGCGTCCTGCCTTGCGGATGAGGGCCACAACCTCGCGAGCGTCTTCTTCTTCCTGCGGGAGATAGTTGATCGCGATATCAGCCCCTTCCCGTGCATAGGCAATGGCGATGGCGCGCCCAAGGCCTGAATCGCCACCTGTTATCAGGGCGCGGCGTCCAGCCATGCGGCCGCTGCCTTTGTAGCTTGTCTCTCCGCAGTCTGGTTTGGGATGCATACGCGATTGCAGGCCCGGCCACTCCTGGGGCTGGGACGCGAACGGGGCGTGGGGATAGAGTTTCTGCGGGTCGGCCAACGGTGCTGAGGCGGCAGGCGCATTTGGCGCAGCCTGCGCACGGCTTGACCCTGCAACCAGCCCTGCAAGCCCAAGCGTTGCCCCTTGCATCATGCTGCGTCGGTTGGTGGCGGGGCTGGCCCCTTCAGGCGTGATGGTTCTGAGGGTTTTCTTGTCGATCGGATCGGTCATGGCGGCTTATCTCGCTTGCGTCGGGGAAACGGTGCCGGTCAGCCGACACGGGATGAGAAGTCGCGAGACGGGTTTGGGTTGCTATGCAAAGCGGCCCCGAAGCTCTGACAGGCTTGCCGCATAGGGGCCTGGCTGGGGCATTTCCGATCCCTGGGTGGCTGGCGGCTGCCTGTCCGTTTGTCCGGTTCCAACGCCCTAGCCCTAGCCCCCTAGAGAGGCTATATTGGCAGCTTGTTGCGAGTAGGAGCGTCACGCCAGCATGTCCGAACAGATCCGTCCGACCGAGTTGCCCGAAAACCTCGATGACGAAGCCGATTATGGCGCCTCCTCGATCTCGGTTCTCAAGGGGCTCGATGCGGTACGTAAGCGCCCCGGTATGTATATCGGCGATACGGATGACGGGTCCGGCCTGCACCATATGGTGTTCGAGATTATCGATAACGCCGTGGACGAGGCTCAGGCTGGTCACGCGACACGGTGTATCCTGACGCTCAACGGTGATGGTTCTGTCAGTGTCCGTGACAACGGGCGTGGAATCCCGACCGATCTGCATGAGGAAGAGGGTGTCAGCGCGGCAGAAGTGGTGCTGACAAAGCTTCATGCGGGCGGCAAGTTCAACCAGAATTCCTACAAGGTCTCCGGCGGTCTGCACGGCGTTGGCGCGGCCGTTGTCAATGCGCTGTCGGAATGGATGGAAGTCCGTATCTGGCGCAATGGCACCGAGCATTTCATCCGCTTCCAGCATGGCGAGCGTGACGACGCTCTGGCGGTAATCGGCGCCAGTGACGAGCCACGTGGCACGCTCGTGACGTTCAAGCCGAGCAAGCAGACTTTCACGAAGGTGGAATTCGAGTTTGCCATTCTCGAGCGACGTATGCGCGAACTGGCCTTCCTCAATTCCGGTCTCGAGATCGTCCTGCGGGACGAGCGTCATGCCGAGAACAAGGAAGTCGTCTTTTGCTATGAAGGCGGATTGAGCGCGTTTGTCGAGTATCTCGATGCCAGCAAGACCTCGATCGTCACCCCGCCCATCGTCGGGTCGATCGATCACGCCGAAAGTGGCATCAAGGTCGAGTTCGCGCTCACGTGGAATGACAGCTTCCATGAGACCATGCTGTGCTTCACCAACAACATTCCCCAGCGTGATGGGGGCACCCATCTTGCAGGGTTCCGTCAGGCGCTGACGCGTGTTGTTGGCAAGTATGCTGACACGGGGTCATCCAAGAATTCGGCATCGCTTACGGGTGAGGATATGCGCGAGGGCATGACGGCTGTGCTGTCGGTCAAGGTGCCCGATCCGAAATTCTCGTCGCAGACCAAGGACAAGCTGGTCTCTTCCGAGGTGCAACCTGTTGTGCACGTCACAGCCGCTGATTCCATCGGGCACTGGTTCGAGACTCACCCGCGTGAAGCCAAGGCGGTCATTGCCAAGGTGAACGAGGCCGCTGCTGCGCGCGATGCCGCCCGTCGTGCCCGTGAACTGACGCGACGCAAGGGCGTGCTGGACGTCTCCTCACTGCCGGGCAAACTGGCGGATTGTCAGGAGCGCGATGCCAGCAAGGCCGAATTGTTCATCGTCGAGGGTGACTCGGCAGGTGGAACGGCCAAGCAGGGGCGTGATCGTCGTTTCCAGGCGATCCTGCCGCTCAAGGGCAAGATCCTCAATGTCGAGCGTGCGCGTTTCGACCGTATGCTGGGATCAGCAGAAGTCGGCACGTTGATCACGGCGCTTGGGACGGGCATTGGCCGTGGCGATGTGGAGCAGGGCGGCTTTTCTATCGACAAGCTGCGCTACCACAAGATCGTCATCATGACCGACGCTGACGTGGACGGTTCGCATATTCGCACCTTGCTGCTGACCTTCTTCTTCCGCCAGATGCCGGAGCTGATCGAAAAGGGTTATCTCTATATCGCCCAGCCGCCGCTTTACCGAGCCAAGCGCGGCAACGAAGAGCGTTATCTCAAGGATGACGCCGCGCTGGAGCAGTATCTGCTCGACAAGGCGCTGAGCAACGCCACGCTCACCCTTGCTGGCGGCGATGTGGTTGCTGGCGATGTGCTGATGGAGCGCGTCAAGGCCATGGGCCAGGTGGCCAAGACACTGACAGCCCTTGCAAGCAAGATTCCTGTCTGGGTGCTTGAACAGGCCTATGTGGCCAAGGCTCTCTCGCTCGGCCACGATCACGCCCAGGAGCGTGCGCCTGTATTGCAGGCTCGTCTCGATGCGGCATCGCCCGTCAACGAGCGCGGCTGGATGGTCGGTCCCACCGAGGAAGGTGGGTTGCGCCTGGCCCGCAGCGTGCGTGGTGTGGGCGAGGTCTATGCGCTTGATGCTGCCCTGCTCAAATCGGCAGAAGCACGCTGGCTGGCAGGTGAGGGCAGCCGCGTGGCCGATTATTTCGAAGGCCCTGTCAAGCTGTCGCTGGACAGTCAGGGTGCCGAGCTTTCGGGTCCTGCAATGGTGTTCGACCGTGTTCTCCAGCAGGGGCGCAAGGGCCTTGCCATCAACCGCTTCAAGGGGTTGGGCGAGATGAACAATGAGCAGCTCTGGGATACAACGCTCGACCCGGCCACGCGTATTCTCCTGCAGGTCAAGGTAGGAGATGTAGAAGATGCGGGACAGGTGTTCTCGACGCTTATGGGCGACGTGGTTGAACCGCGACGCGACTTCATTGTTGGCAATGCCCAGAAGGTCGCCAATCTTGACGTCTGATCTCGTCAGGAAAGGCCTTGCCGCGAGCGTCTTCGCGCTAGGCCTCGCTGGACAAGCGTGTGCGGCAGATGCTGGAAAGAATACCGATGCCGCTGTTGCAGCGAATAGCGGCCAGACGACCGCTGTCTATCGTGTCTACAATCATGGGTTGCATGTTGTAGATGCGACGGCTGACTATACGCTGACTGATCAAGGCTACGGCATTCGTACCACGCTGCATGCCGGTGGACTGATGAGCTGGTTCATGCGCATGGATATCCAGAGCATGGCGCGGGGACATTTCGACCACAATTGGGTCCAGCCGGTAGACTACGAAAGCAATGGCTACTCGCGCGGCAAGCACCGCAGCGTCGTCCTGCGTTATGCCGATAACACGCCCCATATCGTCACTCTGGATCCCAAAGAGACAGATCGTGAGTCTGTGCCAGATGGCGAACTCGATCACGCGCTGGATACGTTAAGTGCCATGGCGCTTCTGCTGGAAAATGTCCGGCAGACTGGTAAGTGCGATGGTAACGCGCAGGTTTTCGATGGCCTGCGTCTGAGTGCCATGACGTCGCATGGACCGGTCAAGGCGGATGTTCCGAACACCTTCAGTCAGAAATCTACCGGCCCAGCGCTGCGCTGCGACTTTGTCGGGCAGCAGCAGGCGGGTTTTATCAAAGACTCTTCGCATCTTGCTGTCATGAAAGCGCCCCATCCCGGGGCCGCCTGGTTTCAGGACATCCCGGGCGCCGGACTGACGGCTGTACGTATTGAATTTGAACATCCCAAGCTCGGGCGTATGGTAGCAGTGCTGGATCATACGCCAGTCGTTCAGCATTGAACCAGGAATGATCTACGGTGAAGCGGGAAGAGAACCGGTCAGCCGACGCCTGTAGCGGCCTCGGCGCCTCATCTTTCCGTTGTGCCTCAATAGGGGCGTGAGAGATCGTAGATGAGCCGCGGTAGTTCCGCCACACAACCGGCAATGGCTGTTGCGTGGGCACTCATGCTTCTGTCACCGTAGCCCCAACTGGCAAAGAGCGACGGCATCGGAACCCCCATGGCGGCCATGATATCGTTCTGGTGATCGCCGATCATAATTCCCCGAGCCGGCTCGGCATGAATGAGTCGAACGGTGTTGCGGATATGCTCAGGATCGGGCTTGCGGGTCGCAAAGCTGTCGCCACCGCCTATCGCATCAATCATAGAGGCAATCCCCAGCGTCTCGATGATATCTTGCGCGGCTTTGATCGGCTTGTTTGTACAGATCACGCAGGCAATCCCGCGTTCACGCAGTGTTGTCAGCGTCTCCTGAGTGTCAGGAAAAAGCCGGGTTTTACTGGTTGAGCGCGGCTCGTATATTTCCAGGAACCGCTTGGTAGCCTCGTCACGGTCGATGCGTTTTTCGTCACCTCCATAAATCAGCAGCCGATCCACCAGCCGGTTAGCCCCGTCACCGATCATGCTGCGCACGGCTTCCATGCTCGGTGGGTGGAGATCATATGATTTCAGAAGCTCCATACCACTCTCGGCCAGATCGGGCAGGCTATCAATGAGCGTGCCGTCAAGATCGAAAACAGCTGTCTTAATTTCCGTGCTCACGGTGGGTTTTCCTTGCGATGCAGAAGGCTGCAACAAACAGCAATCCGAAGTGACAAAGCGGGCGTTTGACAGAGCTCCGCTGCGTTGGCTACGCCACGTAATGATATGACATCATTTTCCTTTTCCGACGGCCAGCCCGTCAGCCATCACAAACCGACGACCGCCGTCATCCTCGCTGCGGGGCTAGGGACGCGTATGCGTTCTGCTCTGCCAAAAGCATTGCACCCTCTCGGTGGCCAACCCATGATCAGCCATCTCATCGAGACGGCAAGTGGCGTGTTCGAACGAATCGTCGTGGTGGTCGGCCCGGATATGCCAACCCTCGAAAAGGCCGCCGCTCCCTGGCCCTGTGTGGTGCAAGTCGAACGCCTTGGTACGGGCCATGCGGCCCGTATGGCTGAAGCGCTGTTCGGAGAGGGCGATGTCGCGATCCTTTACGCCGATAATCCGCTGATCACAGCGGACACGATGCGCGCGCTGCTCTCCACCCGGCGGGCTGAAGGGACATCGCTTGCCCTGCTCGCCATGCGCCCTGTCGATCCCGCGAAATACGGACGCGTTATCGTTGAAAACGGCTCCGTCAGAGAAGTCATCGAATTCAAGGATGCAACCGAGGAACAGCGCGCCATTGGCTTATGTAATGCGGGCGTTCTTTGTGCGTCATCCGACGACCTGCCTCGCTGGCTTGGCGCTGTACGCAACGACAATGCACAAGGTGAATATTACCTGACTGATGTGGTGGCGCTGGCGGCACGCGAAGGGTTGGTGCGTCATGTCGAAGCTCCTGCCGAGGAGCTGGCGGGAATCAATTCGCGGGCTGAACTGGCAACTGCGGAGGCGACGCTGCAAAAGCGCCTGCGTCTTTCAGCGCTCGAGGCGGGCGTCACCCTGATTGCACCGGAGACCGTGTTTTTCAGCGCGGACACTATCATCGAGCCTGATGTCGTTGTTGAACCCAATGTGGTTTTTGGCCCCGGGGTGACGGTGCGCAGTGGCGCGCGAATTCGTGCCTTCAGCCATCTGGAAGGATGCGTGGTGGGCGAGGAGGCCCTGATTGGTCCCTACGCCAGGCTCAGGCCCGGCACGATTTGTGGCAGGGCTTCCCATGTCGGCAATTTCGTCGAGCTCAAGGCGACCGAGCTGGGAGACGGCGCCAAAGCCAATCATCTGACTTATCTCGGAGATGCGCGTATCGGTCAGCGTACCAATGTCGGTGCTGGTACGATCACGTGTAACTACGACGGGGTGTTCAAACACCGTACGACGATTGGTAACGACGTCTTCGTGGGGTCCGATTCCATTCTCGTTGCGCCCATCTCCGTGGGGGATGGCGCCCTGCTCGCCGCTGGTAGCGTGCTGACCGAGGATGTGGAGCCAGGCGCGCTCGCGCTCGGGCGGTCGAGGCAGATCAACAAGGCAACGCGTGGGCAGGCGATAGCCTCTGCTCTGCGCGCGAAAAAGGAGAATGGCTGATGTGCGGCATTTGTGGCGTTGTCGGCCATCAGAACGCGACACCTCTCGTTGTTGAGGCGCTGCGTCGCCTTGAATATCGCGGCTACGATTCAGCGGGTATTGCGAGTCTGGTAGGCGGGCGTATCTCCCGCCGCCGTGCGGCCGGCAAGCTGGATAATCTGCAGGCCGTGCTCGACGTACAGCCGCTCGAGGGCTCGACCGCTATCGGTCATACACGCTGGGCCACCCACGGGCTGCCCAACGAGGCGAACGCCCATCCGCATGCTACAGATCGTGTGGCGATCGTGCATAATGGCATCATCGAGAACTACGAAGAGCTCAAGGCCGAAATGCTGGCGGTAGGGCGCCACTTCACCTCCGAGACGGACACGGAGTGTGTTGCCCAGCTTGTCGATTTCTATCTCGATCAGGGGCTTTCTCCTTGCGAGGCCGCCAGCAAGACACTGGGGCGCCTTCAGGGCGCCTACGCGCTCGCCATGATCTTTGCCGGGCATGAGGGGCTCATAATCGGCGCCCGTCATGGGGCGCCCCTTGCCGTAGGCTTTGGTGAGGGCGAGATGTTTCTCGGCTCAGACAGCCTCGCTCTGGCACCACTCGCCCGTAAAATCGCCTATCTCGATGATGGCGACTGGTGCGTGCTCAGACCCGATCAGGTCGAGTTCTTTGATGCCGCAAACCAGCGCGTGCAGCGTCCCGTGCAGACGATTGCCCTCATTGCAGGAACCGTCGGCAAGGATGGCTATCGCCACTACATGGAAAAGGAGCTGCATGAGCATCCGGTCGTGATTGGCCAGACATTGCAGCGCATCATCGATCCGGTTACGCGCGAGATCAATCTGCCGGCTTTCCCCTTTGATCTGGCTGAACTGCCCCGCGCCATCATCACCGCCTGTGGCTCGGCCTTCTATGCTGGTCTCGTTGCACGCTACTGGCTTGAGGCCGAGGCACGACTTCCGGTCGATATCGATGTGGCCTCCGAACTGCGCTACCGCAATCCGCCCCTGACGCCGCATGGCATGGCGCTGATGATCTCGCAGTCTGGCGAGACAGCCGATACGCTTGCCGCACTGCGCAGCCTTCGCGAACGCGAGCAGCACATCGTCTCGATCCTCAATGTTGAGGGCAGCACGATGGGCCGTGAGAGCGACGTGGTTCTTGGCATGGTTGCAGGACCCGAAATCTCGGTCGCGAGCACCAAGGCTTTCACAGCGCAGCTCGCGGTGCTTGCCGTACTCACGATTGCCATTGCGCGGGCCCGTGAGACCATGTCCGAAAAGCGTGCGGGCGACTTGCTGGCCCATCTGCTCGACCTTCCTTCGCGGGCCTCGGAAGTGTTTTCCCGGGCGAGTGATATCCAGGCCATGGCGGCCTCGGTGGCTGAGGCGCGCGATGTGCTCTACCTCGGGCGTGGGATCTGTTTCCCGGTCGCTCTGGAAGGGGCGCTGAAGCTCAAGGAGATTTCCTACATCCATGCCGAGGCTTACGCCGCGGGCGAGATGAAGCATGGGCCGATCTCCCTTATCGACAAGGATGTGCCGATTGTGGTGATCGCGCCCTCGACGATCCTGTTCGACAAGACGCTCTCCAATATCCAGGAGGCCAAGGCCCGCGGTGGCCGTATCATGGCCTTTACGGATGAGAAGGGGGCTCAGCGCCTGAGCGGTATCGCCGAGCATATGGTGATCCTGCCCGAGGTCGATCCCTTCGTGGCACCGATCCTTTACACGATCCCTGTGCAGATGCTGGCCTATGAGGTGGCGTTGCGCCGTGGGACAGACGTGGACCAGCCGCGCAACCTCGCCAAATCCGTTACTGTGGAGTAGGCTTGCCGAAAAAATAGCCTGAGCTGAAGCGAGGAGCGTTCGACATGACTGGACCGGGACCGAAGGTGCTGATCAAGGGGGCAGGGGTTGCCGGTCTGGTTACTGCTGTGACGCTGGCAGAACGTGGGGCGCAGGTCACGCTGCATGAAGCGGGCTCCCGTATCGGTTCGGGCGCGTCTTGGTTCGCGGGCGGCATGCTTGCACCCTGGTGTGAGGCTGAGTCAGCACCGGAAGAAGTGACCCGTGACTCGCTCAGCTCGCTCTCCTGGTGGTCTGCCCATGTACCGTCTGTTGTGCATCACGGCAGCCTCGTTGTGGCCCCCCCTCGCGATCAGGTCGAACTTGCCCGGTTTGGCAGGAGAACCAGCCATTTCGAGACGATAAATGCCGAGCGTATCGGCCAGCTCGAACCCGATCTGGCGGGGCGTTTTGACCGTGCGCTCTTCTTTGCCGAGGAAGGGCACGTTGACCCCCGGATCGCTCTGAAGGGGCTGGAAGCCCGTCTGGTGGAACTGGGCGGCCATTTCAGATTTGATGCGGACCCGATGGAAGAGACGTTCGACTGGGTGGTCGATTGTACCGGTATCGCAGCAAGGGAAAGTGATGCCGGCTTGCGCGGGGTGAGGGGGGAGATGATCCTCGTGCGTTGCCCGGAAGTCACCCTTCACCGTCCGATCCGTATGCTTCATCCGCGCATACCCATCTATATCGTCCCGCGTGAAAACAAGGTCTTCATGGCGGGAGCGACGATGGTAGAGAGTGACGATTCTCGCGAGATTACAGTTCGCGCCATGAGCGAACTGCTCAATGCGCTTTACACGCTTCATCCGGCTTTTGCCGAGGCTGAAATTATTGAGGCCAATGCAGGCATACGCCCTTCTTATGCCGATAATGTCCCAAGGGTACACTGCGAGGGAAACAGGATTTCCCTGAACGGCATGTATCGTCATGGGTTTCTGCTGTCCCCCGCACGGGCAGCGGAGGTGGCTGCAATCGTATTCCCCACGCTGGGTTGAGGGGTTCGCTCCGGCAGCCTAGGGTAGCCGGACCATGATCAGTAATGCCCCCAACGCACCGAGAAACGAGCGCTTGTGCGAACCGGGCCGGGCATGAATACCAGATAGTGCAGGAGACTCACCATGATGATTCTGGTGAACGACGAAACGAAGATCATCAAGAACCACTCGCTTGCGGATGCCCTTATCGAGCTCGGTTATGGTGAGACGAAGGTTGCGACGGCTCTGGACGGGCAATTTGTTCCGCGATCTGCCCGTGCATCACGTATTCTCAGCGAGGGATGCCGGCTGGAAATTCTTGCTCCCATGCAAGGAGGCTGAGCCATGCTGGCCTATGGCACGGAACTGAGTTCGCCGCTTATGCTGGGAACGGCACTGTATGACAGCCCAGCCATTCTGGCTGAGTCCGTTCGGGCGGCGCAGCCTGGTGCAGTAACTGTATCGCTGCGACGTGAGTCCGCCGGCTTGCAGGCGGGGCAGGCCTTCTGGGAACTGGTGCGCAGCCTGAAGGTGCCTGTTCTGCCCAATACAGCAGGCTGCCACACGGTGCGCGAAGCCGTGACCACGGCCCAGATGGCGCGCGAGGTTTTCGATACGGACTGGATCAAGCTTGAGGTAATCGGCCAGGGTGATCTGCTTCAGCCGGATGTGTTCTCGCTGGTTGAGGCGGCGCGCATACTGACGGAAGACGGTTTCAAGGTCTTTCCTTACACCACCGAGGATCTGGTCGTGGCAGAGCGCCTGTTGCGGGCGGGTTGTCAATTGCTGATGCCCTGGGGTGCACCCATCGGGTCGGGCAGGGGACTTAACAATCCCTTCGGGCTGCGTGCGCTGCGGGCGCATTTTCCCGATGTACCAATGGTGATCGATGCTGGCATAGGCAGGCCCTCTCATGCCGTGATGGCGTTTGAGCTCGGGTATGATGCGATCCTGATCAACACGGCAGTTGCCAAAGCGGGAGATCCTGTCGTCATGGCGGAGGCCTTCCGTCTGGCCTGCGACGTCGGATTTCTGTCCCGCAGGGCCGATCCGATGGATGAACGCGACATGGCGGTTCCCTCAACACCAACTCTTGGCAAGGCGAGTTTCTGACCATGACGTCACGACTTCCATCCCCGATCTACCCGGTTGTAGATCATCCGCGCTGGGTCGAACGGCTGGGCGCAGCTGGCGCACGTTTCATTCAGCTTCGCCTGAAAAATCTGGATCCCGAGATCCTGCGAGCCCAGGTGATCGAGGCGCAGGAAGCGGCAGCACGCCACAATGTCCGGCTTGTTCTGAACGATTACTGGCAACTCGCTATCGAACTTGGCATCGATTATATTCATATTGGGCAGGAAGATCTCGACACGGCCGATCTGGATCAGATCAGGGCTGCACGTATTGCTTTTGGCATCTCGACTCACTCGCATGAGGAACTGCAGCGTGCGCTCTCGGTCTCACCCGATTATGTAGCGCTCGGCCCGATATGGGAAACGAAGCTCAAGCAAATGATATGGGGACCGCAGGGCGTCGAAAAGCTGCGTGAATGGCGTGGCATCATTGGTCCAGATATGCCTTTGGTCGCGATCGGCGGCATTACGCTTGAGCGTGCTCCCGCCTGCATCGCTGCCGGTGTAGACAGTGTGGCCGCAGTGTCGGATTTCACGGGCTCATCCGATCCCGAAGGGCAGGTAAAGCGCTGGCTCGAGGCATGTAAGATCTGACCGGGTTAAAGAGTTCCACACCACAATGTAGTAATATTTCCTTCATGTTCGGCGAGGCGCCCTCGCGGAGTCGTGAAGTTTCGCGTATAATAGGGCTGTCTATGCAGAAATGAGGGAGAACACCCACCCATGATGGTGACGGGACTGGCTGCCGTTATTCTGGCGCTGGCGCTTTTGATGGTTCTCATCAGCGCTGTGCAGCCTCTCGCCCGACGATGGGAAGTGTCCGAGACGGTCCTGCTTGCCTTGGCGGGTATTGGCATTGGTGCGGCGGCAGATCTGTTGTTGCGCTCATCCCTGACCGAGATTTTCGATGGAGCGGCGGAGACGCTGCTCTATTTCCCGGTCAATAGTGAGGCGTTTCTCCTCATTTTTCTGCCGATCCTCGTGTTTCAGGGGGCGCTTGCCATTGATGTGCGACGCCTCGCGCATGAAACGGCGACAGTGTTGCTTCTGGCCGTCGTGGCAGTTCTGGTCTCGACCCTGACCATCGGCATGGCGCTCTATCCCTTTGCTGGCCAGACAATGGTGGTCTGTCTGTTGCTGGGGTCGATTGTCGCGACGACCGACCCCTCGGCTGTCGCCGGCATTTTCCGCGAGATTGGAGCGGCTTCGCGCCTTACCAGACTGGTTGAGGGCGAGGCACTGCTCAATGATGCAGCGGCTATCGCCATTTTCTCGATCCTGCTCGCTTCGGTCACGTCGCACCGACATATCGAGCTTGGTGAGACGGTTATCGATTTCTTCGCGTCGTTTGGTGGCGCCATGATAGTCGGCGTCGCGGTTGGCCGCCTGACCTTGCTGATGATTGCAGGTCTTGGTGGATCAGCGGCGGCGGAAATTACGCTCACACTGGCGTTGCCTTATATCGTCTATATCCTCTGCGATGAGTTCTTGGGCTTTTCAGGCGTTGTGGCCACTGCAGCTTCCGGCCTGACGATGTCCGTCTATGGACCTTCAACTTTCAGACCTCAGGTCTGGCGCTTTTTGAACGAATTGTGGGTCCAGCTTGTGTTCTGGGCGGGCTCTTTGGTGTTCGTTCTGGCCTCAATGCTGGTGCCGCGCCTGCTGATCGGCATGACGCGATGGGATTGTGTACTGATCCTTATCGCGACTGTTGCCGGGTTGCTGGCACGTGGCGCCGTGGTGTTCGGCCTTCTGCCCATCCTCGCAGCCTTCAAGCTGTCGCCGCCCGTGCCCGCTCCCTTCAAGACAACAATGGTCTGGGGTGGGTTGCGCGGCGCCATTACACTGGCGCTGGCGCTGGCAGTGACGGAAAACCAGCGTGTTTCAACATCAACGGCCCATTTTATCGGGATCATCGCGACAGGGTTTGTTCTGATCACCCTGCTGGTGAATGGCACGACGCTTCGCTATCTGGTGGTGTTTCTCAAGCTTGATCAGCTGCCGGCCATCGATCAGGCGATGCGTCATCAGGTGCTTAGCAGTGGTCTGGCCCAGGTTGCCGAGCGCACGCACAGTCTCGCCGACGAGCTTGGTTTCGGGGCAGGGACCCAGCAAACGATCATCGGCCATATCGAACGCCGCGCTCTGGAAGAGAGCGAGGCCAACACTTTCGATACAGCACTGGGCGACCGTCAACGCGTGACGCTGGCACTGATCACCATCGCCAATCGTGAGAGATCGCTTCTGCTCGACCTGTTCCGTATACGTGGGCTGTCGCGGCGGGTGATGGAAACGCTCCTGCGCTCTTCTGAGGCAATGGTTGATGGAGCCCGCCTCGAAGGTCGATATGGTTATGTAAGAGCCCTACGACGGCGGTTGCGCCCCACCATGCGGTTTCGCCTGGCGCAGATGTTGCACCGGCGCTTTCATATCGATCAGCCGCTCATGCACTGCATGTCCGAGCGTTTCGAGATGCTGGTCATAGCGCATCTTGTCTCGCTTTCACTCATGCGTTTCATGCACCAGCGCCTCGAACCAACGCTTGGAACGCGTATCAGTGAAATCGTGTCCGAAGTGCTCGGCCGCCAGCGTCGTATGCTCGATGACGCACTGGAAATGATGCGCCTGCATTATCAGGGTTATTCGGAGGCGCTGGAAAGCCGCATCCTTCACCAGATCGCCCTGCGCCTCGAGGAAGAGGAGTATGACGAGCTTCTTTCTGACAACCTCGTCAGCGAGGAGCTGCATCGCGAACTGCTCAAGGATGTCGAAAAGCGGCAGGAGCGCCTTGAAAAGCCGCTCCGCTTTAATCTCAAGAGCGGTATTGAGCAGAGATTGCGGTCATTTCCGGCGTTTCGCGGCGTGCCGGATGGCGTTCTTCATGATCTCGCGATGAATATCTCGCTGCGTTTCGCTTCGCCAGGTGAGGTCCTGCTCAAGCGTAATGGCAAGATCAGGATGGTCTACGCTGTCGTGGCGGGACTGGCGGAAGTTCATATTGCGGAACAGGATGTGCAGTTTGGGGCAGGGGACCTGATCGGGGCGGCGCCGCTGATCAACGAGACGTTCTCGAGGGGTACGGTGCGTACTCTGCAGTTCTGTCATCTGCTCGCCATACCGGCATCGTTGTTCCGTCGTCTGGTTGAGGAGTATCCAATCGTACGCCGGACTATAGACGAGCGTGCAGAGGCGAGGCTTGCAGACGGACATCGCCTGTCACTCGTGCTCGGCGCGGACAAGGAGCCGTTCATCCCGGCGAGAGAGCTTATCAAGGCGGAGAGGGATACGTCCAAGAACTCCTGATCGGACTTCGCCTTTGTGCCGGAAACGACCCCGGCGCGAAGGTGGTCCATGTGGAATGCGGATGCCGCATTCAGCGGTCGCCAGCGTCTTCAATCAGCAGCCATATGAGGTGGTGAACAGATGGTGTCCAGAGAGCCCTTCTTTCGCATATAAGAAAGTTCGATAAGATATATTATGCCAACTCGTATATCAGTCCGCAGGGTGAAGGCCTGATGTTACGCCGCCGCGCTCGCGAATTTTATCCTTACTCGTCTGCGCGACAGCCCATCGCGCCGGCGTTCCATCCGCCGACGCGCTGCTTGGGTGTTTTCAGGCCAAGGCATAGCTGCCCAGTTCAGCGCCGGTCTGGCTATCAACTTCCTTAAGGATCACGCCATAGCCCCAGAGCTGGCCCAGATGCTCGAGCGTCAGCCTTGCATCCGTAGGTTGCAACAGCTTTCCCGGTCGCGTGCGATGCTCGAGCCGCAGGATGCGATCTCCGGTAAGATCGGCCCCAACGATCTCGATTTCCTCTGCAAGCAGGCCGGGATCGTAGGATGCGGCCACAGAGCGACGGATGTCTCGATATCCGCCGTCATCATGAATTGCGTCAACCAGCAGATAAGGCTGGCTCAGATCATCCTCCAGTCTGAAAAGCCGGAAGTCACGGATCACCTTGGGTGACAGGAATTGCTGCACAAAGCTTTCATCCCGATATTCAGCCCAGGCGTGATGAAGCGTGCCTACAGGGTCCTTGTTTCCTGCATGATCGGGAAACCAGCGTCGATCCTCCTCCGTTGGGTCAGTGCAGACGCGTGCGATATCGCTCATCATCGCAAAGCCAAGGGCGTATGGGTTGAAGTTCGGCCCTCCCCCCTCATCGAAGCCACGTTGGGTGATCACATTGCTCGTTGAATGGATGACCTCCAATATAGCCGCGTCATCGATCAGTTTCTTGTCATGCAGGCGATGCATGATGAAATTGTGCACCCAGGTTGCGCACCCCTCATTCATGAGCTTCGCCTGAGGTTGCGGATAGAAATACTGGGCGATCAGGCGCACAATGCGGATAATCTCGCGCTCCCAGTTCGCCAGTCGCGGCGCGTGTTTTTCGAGGAAATAGAGAATGTTCTCTTCGGGCAGACCAAGGCTCGCCAACTGATCATCTGTGGCACCGCTCCCCGTGTTCTGACCCTGTATCTCCGGCAGCGTGCGCCACAGATCGTTGAACTGCTCATCCTCATACGCACGCCTTTCACGGGCGCGTTCCTGTTCCTGCCGCAGATCAAGGCGCTTGCTGCCTGTATGACGGTCAACCCCTTGCCCCTGCAGGGCATGGGCGGCATCCAGAATGCGCTCGACAGCCTTGATGCCGTATTTTTCCTCGCAGCGCGCCACGTAGCCACGCGCAAACTCCAGATAGTCCAGGATCTGGGTTGAGTCGGTCCACTCTCGGAAAAGCCGATTGTTCTTGAAGAAATGGTTATGCCCGAATGCCGCATGGGCGATAACGAGCGCCTGCATGGTAGCCGTATTTTCCTCCATCAGATAACTGATGCATGGGCTCGAATTGATGACGACCTCGTAGGCGAGACCCATAAGGCCGCGCTTATAGGCGTTCTCGTGCGATACGAAGCGTTTACCCGCCGACCAGTGCGGGTAGCTGATCGGCATACCGTGCGAGGTATAGACATCAAGCATCTGCTCTGAGGTGATGATCTCGATACGATTGGGATACGTGTCGAGCCGTAATTCCTCGCTCGCAATACGGTCGATCTCGCCGTAGCAATCCCTGAGCGTCGAAAATGTCCAGTCGGTGCCGGTATAGAGCATAATTACTCCCCTGCCCGTTCGACCGCACGACGGGCGAACAGATCTCTGAAAACCGGAAAGATATCGCGCCTGTCCTGAACCTGACGCATGGCGAGCTGTGGTGTGCTGTCAGCGATATTTTTGTAACCACGCCACAAATCGGTTTCGCTGCGCAGTAACGCACCGCCCATACTGACTTCGACATAGGCAAAGTACTGCACGACAGGCAGTATTGTCTCGATCATCAGGCGATTGACCTTGTTCATGTCCGATGAAATATTATCCCCGTCCGAGACCTGGGCGACATAGATATTCCATTTGTCAGTCGGGTACCGCTCAGCCTGGATCTGATGCATTAGTTCCAGCGCGGTGGAGACAATTGTGCCGCCTGTCCGAGGATCGGTAAAGAACACGTCCTCATCGACTTCTTCGGCAGTTTCGGCATGGCGAACGAAGACGATCTCAAGCTTCTCGTATCGCTTTTCGAGAAAAACATGCAGCAGGAGGAAGAACTGCTTGCCTAGCTCCTTCATCTTCTCGGTCATGGAGCCGGAGACATCCATGATGCAGAAGATGACGGCCTGCGTCGTGGGTTTCGGGACAGGGGTAAAACGCCGGTAGCGCAGATCGACCGGATCGACCCAGGGAATACGTGCGAGGCGTTGACGCAAAAGGTCGCGCTCGTCACGCAGGCCTTGCAACCGCACGAACTGCTCGTCGGAAAGAGGACGCGCCTCCTCCAGCGCGGCGATTTCTGCTTCGAGGTCGAGTAACTCCTGTGGCTTGGGACGTTTGAGGCCGATGCGTCGCCCCATTGATCGGCGCATGGTGCGACCGAGATCGATCTGTGAGGGTGAGCCGTCGCTTGTCAGGCCAGACCGGCTGGTTGCGAGCGTTGTTGTCGAGGCAATCTCGCGCTTGACGAGATCGGGAAGTTCCAGATCGTCGAAAAACAGATCGAGAAACTCCTCGCGTGAGAGAACGAAGCGGTAGGAATCCTCGCCTCCACCCTGATCGCCCGCACCACTTCCCTCACCCGCGCCCTCGCCTTCACCACCCGGCGGCCGGCGCAGCCTGTCTCCCTTTACGAACTCCTTGTTGCCTGAAAGCACGATATGGCGGGCACCGGCGCTGAAATGCCGATGAAAGCTGGGCTCGTGCAGGACATCGGCCGGGATCGATACAGCACTATCCTGGCCTATTTCTCGTATGCGGCCCTGTGCCGCGGCATCGCGTACGGCGCTCTGTATCGCCTGGCGCGCCCTTGTCAGGACGCGCTGGCGGTTCTCGGTATTCTTGCCGTGCGGGTTCGGGCGCCTGTCTATGATTTCCATGAAACGCTCCGTGAAAGAGAGATCAGGCAGACTGCTTGACGCGCATGTACCACTCGACCAGTCGCCGCACCTGACGTTCAGTGTAGCCGCGTGCGACCATGCGGCTGACAAACTCGTCATGTTTCCGCTCGCTCGTGCTGTCCTTCTTCGAGCCGAAGCTGATGACCGGCAGTAGATCCTCGACCTGACTGAACATGCGTTTTTCGATCACATCACGAATTTTCTCGTAGCTGGTCCAGGACGGATTGCGGCCGCCATTGCTCGCCCTCGAGCGCAGGGAGAACTTGACCACCTCATTGCGGAAATCCTTAGGGTTCGCGATGCCGGCTGCCTTTTCGGTCTTGCTGAGCTCCGCGTTGAGCAGATCGCGGTTCATCAACTGGCCTGTGTCAGGGTCCTTGAAGTCCTGATCCTCGATCCAGGCATCCGCGTAATCGAGATAGCGGTCAAAAAGGTTCTGGCCGTAATCATTGTAGCTCTCCAGATAGGCTTTCTGGATTTCATTGCCGAGGAATTCGGCATAACGCCGTGACAGATCGGATTTGAGCGAGGCCAGATATGCCGCCTCGACCTCAGCCGGGAACTGTTCGCGTCGCACGGCCTGTTCGAGCACATACATCAGATGCACCGGGTCAGCCGAAATCTCGGAGGGGTCATGGTTGAACGTGGCGGACAGGACCTTGTAGGCGAAACGCGTGGAGATGCCCTCCATGCCTTCGTCCACACCGGCACTATCCTTGTATTCCTGCATGGCGCGGGCCTTGGGGTCGGTCTCGCGGATATTCTCACCATCATAGACGCGCATCTTTGCGAACTGCGTCGAGTTGGGATGGGATTTCAGCCGTGAAAGTACCGCAAACTGCGCCAGCATCTCGAGAGTGTGCGGCGCGCAGGGGGCGTCGCCCAGAGCTGAAGACTGGATCAGCTTCTCGTAGATTTTCGACTCTTCGGTCACCCGCAGGCAGTAAGGCACCTTGATGACGCATACGCGGTCGAGAAAGGCCTCGTTGGTGCGGTTATTGCGGAAGGACTGCCACTCCGCCTCGTTGGAATGGGCAAGGATGACGCCGGTGAAGGGTATCGAACCGATATTCTCCGTGCCGACATAATTCCCCTCCTGCGTTGCTGTAAGCAACGGGTGCAGCATCTTGATGGGGGCCTTGAACATCTCGACAAATTCGAGAATGCCCTGATTGGCGCGGTTGAGCCCACCGGAGAAACTATAGGCGTCAGGGTCGTTCTGGCTAAAATTTTCGAGCTGGCGGATGTCCACCTTGCCGACCAGGGCGGAGACATCCTGATTGTTGTCGTCACCGGGCTCGGTCTTGGCGACAGCGATCTGACGCAGCTTCGACGGGTTGAGGCGCACCACGGTAAAGCGTGAGATATCGCCGTCGAAATCCTCCAGTCGCTTCAGCGCCCAGGGGCTTGCGATGCCGGTCAGGACACGGCGGGGAATATTGTACTGCGCCTGGAGCGAGTCCGCGTAGCGCTCCGGGTCGAACAGACCAAGCGGGCTTTCGAACACAGGGCTGATCTGCTTGCCTGCCTTGAGCACATAAATGGGCTCACGTTCCATCAGGGTCTTGAGGCGCTCGCCAAGCGAAGACTTGCCGCCGCCCACCGGGCCAAGGAGGTAGAGAATCTGTTTGCGCTCTTCCAGCCCCTGCGCGGCATGACGGAAGAACCCGACAATCTGCTCAACCGCGTCCTCCATGCCATAGAAATCGGCAAAGGCCGGATAGGTGCGCACAGTGCGGTTCATGAAAATACGGCTGAGACGCGGGTCGCGTGCTGAGTCGAGCATGACCGGTGCGCCAATCGCCTTCAGCATGCGCTCGGCGGCGCTGGCATAGCAGCCGGGGTCTTCACGGCAGAGAGACAGATAGGAAGCCAGTGACATCTCTGTTTCCCGGCGTTCCTCACGGTAAGAAGAGGCCAGCGTAAAGACGTCCGAGAATGCACTCATGACTCGTATGCTCCGATGAGGCCTGCCACTAAGTCGGGGGCGAAACGGTCACACCCACCGATAGGAAATCAGGCGATAAGTCGGGAAGTCAGGCTTTGAGAGACGACAAAGGGTGCGGAAGCACTAAATGCTCCAACATGGTCAGGAACTGGCCGGAATGACCGGATTTGAGGGGAATTCTCGCTATGAAAATTGGTACCGGACTCACCCGATATGCTGACGCTATCGCGATGTAGAGCCGCGCTTCAACAAAAAAACGGTTAATCGAAGAAATATTTAAACCGTGAGAACCATGCCGTCATAGCCGGGCTCTATGCCGTCAGGCAGACGCTGGCGGAGTGTCTCGTAATCGAGCGCAGGTCCCATATGGGTCAGGATTGTGCGCTCAGGTTTCAGCCGTGCACACCATTCGATAACCAGATTAACCCAGGCATGAGCGACATGGGGCTCATACTGGAAACACCCGACAATCCAGGTTTTTACGCCTGAGAGAACCTCCAGCGATTCCTCGCTCAGATACTCGACATCGGTCGAATAGGCGAAATCGCTGCAGCGCAGGCCGATCGTCGGAATACGGTAATGGCGCTGCTCGAAGAGCTGCAAATCGAGATCGCAGATTGCCAGCCTGTCGGTGGGGGTGATCAGATGCGGCTCCGGCACAGGGCGGAAAAACCCGGTACCGCTCCACGGCCGGAAGGCATAGCTGTAGCGCGCCTCAAGCTCGTGCATGACCGTATCGGTAGCATAGAGCGGAAGCGGTGCATCGAGCATGCGATTGATGGCGCGGAGTTCATCCAGCCCGGCCACATGATCCGCATGTTCGTGGGTGTAGAGAACGGAATGGACCACGCCGATTTTCTGGCGCAGGAGCTGGGCGCGCAGATCGGGTCCTGAATCCACCAGCAAACGCTTGCCGCTCTCGGCCTCGATGACGATGGAGGAGCGCGTTCGCTCGTTGCGGGGATTGGTGGGGTCGCACGCGCCCCAGATCCCCTCACCCTGTGCGCCGCCAACCATGGGGACGCCGCCGGAACCACCACAACCGAGGATCGTGACTTTCATGCGGCACGCTTGAACAAGGCGTGAAAGTTACGTGTGGTGAGTTCGGCTAGAGCGGTATTCTCCATGCCGCGTTCCATCGCCAGCCGCGCTGCAGTGTGAGCCACGTAGCCCGGCGTGTTCGGCTTGCCGCGTTTTGGCACAGGCGCAAGGAACGGGCTGTCGGTCTCCACCAGCAGTCGCTCCTCAGGTAAGGCGCGTGCGACCTCGCGGATGGTCTCGCATTTCGGGAAGGTCAACAGCCCTGAAAAGCTGATATAGCCCCCCAGATCAATGGCCGTCCGGGCCAGCTCCATTCCTGAGGCAAAGCAATGGAGCAGAAAGGGAAAAGCCCCTTTCTCATGTTCGTCACGCAGAATGGCCGCGACGTCATCATCGGCTTCTCGGGCATGGATCACCAGCGGCAGCCCGGTCTGGCGGGCGGCATCGATATGAACCCGGAAGCTATGGGCCTGCGCGTCGCGCACCGACGGCGCGCCATGCAGGTAATCCAGCCCTGACTCTCCAATGCCGATGACATGATCTGGCGCTGCGAGACGGATGATCGTCCCGACCTCTGGCGTTGCTTCTTCACCCACATGGTCGGGATGGGTGCCGATCACGCACCAGACCCGCAATTCGGGCGTGTCAAAACGGGTAAGGTCGATTTGCGTCTGCGCCCGTGAGAGACGAGTGCCAATCGTCACCATGCCTGCCAGTCCGTGTTCGCGGGCCAGTGCCAACGCGGCAGGCACGTCGTCCAGACGGTCCAGATGGCAATGGGAGTCGATCAGGCCTGTCATGGGGTGGACCGTCACGCTGCAGTCTCGGGCTCGACATAGCGGGGGAACAGACCCTGTGGGGCGGGCAGCGCAATACCGGCATCGAGCGGCGTGGCAAGGGAGGCGAAATCGCGTGCGGTCTCAGCAACACCCAGCTGCGTGAGCAGCTTGTCCATGGTCCCCGGCATGTAAGGCTGCAGCAGGATGGCAATATGGCGCATGGCCTCATGCAGCACACGCAGAACCGTGGCCATACGCACAAGATCGGTCTTCTTCAGCGCCCAGGGGGCCTGACGGTCGATATAGCTGTTGCAGGCACGGATAACCTTCCAGACTTCTTCCAGGCCGTCAGTCAGGGCGAAGCGTCCCATCTGACCGCGCAGGAGTTCGGGCAGTAGCGATGCGCTGGCCAGAAGCGCGTTGTCATCTTCGCTAAGCGCGTCAAAGGCAGGCAATGTGGCGTCGCAATTCCGCGCGATCAGGCTCAGTGTGCGCTGGGCCAGATTGCCGAGATCATTGGCGAGTTCCACATTCAGGCGATTGACCAAGGATCGCTTGCTGAGATCGGAGTCACCACCAAACGGGACTTCTCGCAGCAGGAAGAAGCGCACAGGGTCGAGGCCGTAGCTGGCCACCAGATCACGCGGGTCGATGACATTGCCGATCGACTTGCTCATTTTCTCGCCCTCGATCGTCCACCAGCCATTGGCGAAAACCGAATGTGGAAGGTCGATCTCGGCAGCCATGAGGAAGGCGGGCCAGAACACGGCGTGGAAGCGGATGATATCCTTGCCGACGATATGTGCCGAGGCCGGCCAGTATTTCATGCGCTCAGCGCTGAAATCGGGATAGCCGAGCGCCGAGAGATAGTTGGTCAGGGCGTCGAACCAGACATACATGACATGATCGGCGTCACCCGGGACCGGGATACCCCATTTGAAGCTGGTGCGGCTGATGGAGAGATCCTTCAGCCCCTGACGGACGAAGCTGACGATCTCGTTGCGCCGTCCCATTGGACCGAGGAATTCCGGGTGTTGCTCATAGAGCGCCAGCAGCCTGTCTTCGAACGCGGAGAGACGGAAGAAATAGGAAGGCTCGCGCACCCACTCGACGGGCGCACCCGTCGGGGCTGTCTTGCGGCCATCCGCATGCGTTGTCAGCTCGTCTTCAGAATAGAAGCACTCGTCGCGCAGCGCGTACCAGCCCTCATAGGCGTCGAGATAGATATGACCATTTGCGGCGACTTTTTCCCACAATGCCTGGGCGGCCTGCTTGTGGCGCGGCTCGGTGGTGCGGATGAAATCGTCATAGGAAATGCCCATCGCATCCGCCATGCTGCGGAAATCGGCTGCGATGCCATCCGTAAAGCTCTGGGTATCGATACCGGCAGTCTGGGCGGCCTGTTCCACCTTCTGTCCGTGTTCGTCCGTACCGGTCAGGAAAAACACGTCCTTGCCATCCAGACGGTTGAACCGCGCAAGCACGTCGGCAGCGATGGAAGTGTAGGCGTGGCCGATATGGGGTGCGCCATTCACGTAATAGATGGGGGTGGTGACGTAATAACGTGAGGTCATGGAGCACTCGCTATGGCGGCTGCCTGTCTGACAGCCTGATTCTTGTCCAGATTGAACCGCTCGGTCTCGCGCTGTAGCGCCTGAAGGGCGGAGAAAGCCTCGGCGGCCTGGCTGGCCTCGGCAAGCTTCCCCTGCCCCGCCAGTGTTCTGGCGCGGTCTGCAAGCCCCTCTCCTAGCAAAGAACAGAGCACGGCAAAACCGTCATCGTGACGCAGGAAAGCGGCAAGACTGTCTGCATCGGGTGTTTCGCCGGTCGCCAGGAGCGCCGTGGCGAGATCGCGGGCCGCTCTGTCTGTGCCCTGATCGGCAGAAAGGATGCGGCCGGGCGCACCATGCGCCTGCGCGACGAGGGTCTGGAGTTCGGCAACGCTCCTGCCCTGGGCCCTGAGCACGGCGGCCGTCTGCTCGGTGGTTAGCGGGGCCAGCCCCAGCAGGCGGCAACGGCTTCTGATGGTGGGCAACAGGGCCGAGGGTGCCGGACAGGTCAGGAAAAACACCGTATCGGTGGGCGGTTCCTCGAGCAGCTTGAGCAGCGCATTGGCCGCGTTGCGGTTAAGGGTTTCGGCGGCATCGACAATGACGACGCGCCAGGATCCGTCCGCAGCCGTATGATGCAGAAAATCCTGCACGGGGCGGACGTCATCCACCACGATTTCCTGACGCATGCGCTTGCGCTTTTCGTCCATGCGCCGGGTGATCAGCAAAAGATTGGGATGGGTGCCTGCTGTAATCTGTCGTCCGGCACTGCTCTGCCGATCCGTACCATTCAGCAGCACTCTGGCGCAGTCGAAGGCAAAGCTTGTCTTGCCGACGCCTGAATCGCCATGAATCATCCATCCATGATGCAGGCGACCGGATTCCAGCGCCTGCCGGAACAAGGCTTTCTCCGCCTCATGCCCGATCAGGGCAGTCGCAGCCGGGTTCTCAGCGCCGCTCATGAACCGCAGGGTGGCGTGTCGATGGGTGAGCCGATCAGACGAGACGCGACGATAGCCATGATCCCGGCAGCGACCTCTTCCGGGGTTCGCGAGGCATCGACCCGTTTGACCCGGTCCGGATCCTGCTGGGCGACCCACGCAAAGCCCTCGGCAATACGGGTATGGAAGGCTTCCTGTTCCTGCTCGTAACGGTCCAGCCGCCCGCCCCTTGCAGCCACGCGAGCGGCCCCGATTGCCGGGGGAATTTCGAGCATCAGGGTCAGATCGGGCTCGCAGGCCAGCAGGGCCCGCAGGGACTGGATGAACGCAAGCGTGGGCGGATCGCCTCTGGCGAGGCCATAGCCCTGATAGACAAGGGTTGAGTCATGGAAACGATCGCAGATCACGATCTCACCCCGCGACAAGGCAGGAAGGATGACGCTGTCGAGATGATCGGCGCGCGCCGCCATATGCGCCAGAGCCTGCGCCCGCAGGGAAAGAGGCGCCTCGTTGAACAGGATCAGTTCGCGCAGGGCCTCGGCCCCCGGCGAGCCACCGGGCTCGCGGGTGAGGAGTACTTTATGCCCTGCGGCAATCAGGGCCGCGTGCAAAAGGCGGGTCTGGGTGGATTTCCCCGCCCCTTCGCCGCCCTCAAAGGTGATGAATAGCCCGCTCACGCCTCAGCTATGGGGCGCGGCTTTGGGGCCATGGCCCAGTCGTGCAAGGGCCCGGCCCACCAGCCCGAGGCGCGGCACAGCATTGGCGGCGACGAGATCGAGGCGGATATCCGGCATCCCCTGATTCTGGAGCACAAGCGCACCGATCGTTTGTCCGGCCATGACAGGGGCGATGGCGGGTGACGGATATTCCACGCTGATCCTGCTGCGCTGCTGCCAGCCATGCGGCAGGGTCAGCACGATATCACGGGTGCCGACAAGCGCGACCTCGGCGGCCTCGCCCATATAGACCGGCATATGATCGACCACCTGACCATGATGGAACAGGGTGACGTTCTCGAAATTGGCGAAGGCCCAGCCAAGAAGGCGCTCGCCCTCATGAGCGCGCTCATTCATGGAGGACGTGCCGTTGATGGTCATGATGATGCGACGGCCATCACGCTTGGAGCTGGCGCACAGACCATAGCCGCCAGCATCGGTGTGGCCGGTCTTGAGTCCGTCGGCCAGACCCTTGTCCACCAGGACGTTACGATTGCCCTGCTTGATATTGTTATATGTGAATTCCGTGGCCGAGAAGAGATGGTAATATTCGGGGTAGTCACGGATCAGGTGCATCGCGACGCGGCTGACATCACGTGCGCTCATATACTGCGACTCATCCGGCAGGCCGGTGCAGTTCATGAAGTGAGTGTTGGTCATGCCAAGCTTGGCGGCCGTCTGATTCATCAGATTGACGAACTGCTCTTCCGACCCGGCAATGCCCTCAGCCAGTACGATACAGGCATCATTGCCGGACTGAATGACCATGCCTTCAATCAGATCCGAAACGGTCACGCTCTGGCCCAGAGGCACGAACATCTTCGAGCCCTGTGTGCGCCATGCCTTCTCACTGACCGGCAGAGACTGGGTCAGGCTCAGATGGCCCGCCCGGATCATGCCGAACGTGATATAGGCGGTCATCATCTTGGTGAGAGAGGATGGCGGCATGTGCTCGTCCGCTGCTTTTTCCAGCAGGGTTGCGCCCGTATCGAAATCGATGATGCAGGCCCAGCGCGCTACGGTATCGAGCGGGCCGATCGGCGTGGATGCCGGTGTGGCCGTGCTGGCTGTGGCAGCAGTCGGGGTGGCTGCCGCCGCAGCGCTGGACGCTACCTTGCCACGTCGCGGGCGCGCGAAAGCAAACTGACTTGAAACGGCTAACCCAGCCGCACCCGAGAGCAGAAAACGTCTTGTCCGCACGTCAACACCTTACCTGGCCACAATATGCGCGCCTGTGCCACCGCATTGGCGCGCTTGGGCTAATGCCCTGTCCGCCTCGGATACAGCGGTGAAGGGGCCCAACGCAACCGTCCACGGCAATGATCCCGCCACACCCGCTGTCTGGCTGATGTCAGCGCCACATTGTGCAGCCACACGTGCAGCCGCTGCATGCCCCGAGAAACTGCCAAGAATCACACGGTAATAGGGCATCTGGGCCTGTCCCTGCATAACCGTTTGCGGCATGTCGGGCACATAAAGCGTCTGGCGTCCGGCCTCACGGTCGTTCTGTTTCATGCCAAGCGTCTGCGTTGTGCCATCATCGAGCGACTGCGCCGTGATGGCCTCGCGTGGGGCTGCGCTGATTTCGAGTTTCGGTGCATTCGGATTGGACTCGGCAATCTGGCGGCTCATGGCCTCGTCCTGAACAATCTCGACCGGCGTCGGGGTTGTATCCATGCCAAGAAGGGTCGCCACGCGCGGCGTGACAGCGAGCACCCGTGCCGCGCTTGATGGGCCACGATCATTCAGCCTGATCCTGACCATGCGGCCATTGGCAAGATTGCGCACCGTGACCACAGACGGAAGCTGAAGCGTCTGATGCGCGCCCGTCATGGCATCAGGCGACCAGATTTCGCCATCTGCCGTAACGCCCCCTTTCGGCGCAGCGGCAATCACCGCAAGGCCCGTCTCATTGAGATCGAAATGCTCGGCAGGATAAAACCAGCTGTCACTTCCCTGCCAGGCGCTGCCTACCATGTAATGGGGTGCGGCCTGTCTGGGTGTTTCATGATGATGGCACCCTGCGAGTCCGATTGTTGCGCCCACAAGCGCCGCGCTACCCTTAAGCGACCGCATAGCCGAGCAACCCAACGCCGAGAGCATAGAAATCGGACGGGTTATAACGCCGGATCACATCGAAATTGCGATAGACCATGAAGGCGTCCGTGCCGGGACCATCTGGGCGAATAACAGCGCCCGTTACATCACTGCGCGAGAAGGCTGAGCCATCTTCCCGGCGCACGCCAAGCGCCATCCATGAGGCGAGCGTCTGCTTGTTGCCTCGTCCGAGCTGCCCTTGCGGGATGTCCTTCGTGAGCGTCACGGCCTGTCCCCAGGGAGCGTCGGGCTCCCAGCCGCTGCCATGCAGATAATTGGCAACAGAGGCGAATACATCCTGCTCGCTGGTCCAGATATTGCGTCTGCCATCATGGTCGGCATCAACGGCGTAGTGCAGATAGGCGCTGGGCATGAATTGCGGCTGCCCCATTGCCCCTGCGTAAGAGCCGAGCATTGCTTCTGGCTGAATGTCGCCATGATCGAGAATCTGAAGCGCCTTGAACAGCTCGCCACGGAAGAAGCTGGCGCGCCTGCCGTCATAAGCGAGAGTCGCGAGTGCATCGATGACCGAGAATGTGCCGATCTTGCGACCGAAACCTGATTCCAGACCCCAGATGCCGACGATGACCCGTGGATCGACCCCGTACATCTTGCCCGTGGCTTCAAGCATCTGGGCACGCTGCTGATAAGCGGCCTGCCCCTGGCTGATGCGTGTCGTGCTGATCACACGTTCGCGATACTGCGCCCAGGTCAGGGTAAATTCCGGTTGATGCCGGTCGAGCTTGATGACGCGTGCATTGGGCTCACGCGTCAGGGCAAAGGCGCGTGACAGAGTTGATGCAGCGATTCCCTTGCTTATGGCCTCGCTGCGCAGGGTATCGAGAAAGGCAGCGTAACTACCACCTGATACGCCAGACGTTGCCTGCTTATGGGCATGGGCACTGCCTTTATGCCCAAGCGTTCCGGCAAGGCTGGTCCCGTACAGGCAGGGGGCAGCCGCTGTCGCGGCCAGTATAGAGCGTCGGGTAAGCACCAATGTCATCCTTGGCTGTCTGGTTGCCAGATGGTGCTTGCCCTGATCTCGCTCAGGGTCGAAGCCTGCGGCCCTCGGCAGCACCATGCATGATGAAGTGCAGGAATGGATTGATCGTCAAGGGAATGTCCGGGTTCGCAGCGATATATTCAGCAACGCTGAAATGGCCGTTGGGGTCGCGGCCCTCGAGATAGCCATGGGTCATGAAGTGCTCGACAGCATCCATCCCGCAAGCACCGACATCTGGGTAAGCAGCGAGATACCAGTTGGCGTCGAAGTACAGAGCCTCGGCGGGATAGGCCGATTCTTGCGCTACATCTGCTTCGGGGGGCTGTTCTGCAGCATTCTCTGCAAGCGGTGCAGATGGGAGGTTCTCCCCTCCGGCGAGGGGGCCAGAAACGGTTTCAGTTGCCTCTGCCGGCAGCGTGCGCTCAGAGACAGCTACCGTCTTTTGCACGGAGGCCGAAACGAGGGTGTCTGGCTGAGTTTTCTTACGTGCTGTGGTCGTCCGGGACCGGGCTGCTTTTGCCAAGAGAGAATCCCCCAATTTATTCTACGCGCTCTGAAAACCTCTTAAGACGGGAGGCGCATTTCCCGTCATTGGATCGAAATGTGCACACCCGCCAGCTTGTGATTAACTGATGAGCGCAAAGACCGTTAAAAACCGTTTGTCCATCAAGCCACCGCAGGGACAAGGATGATCAGTGTCGCGGCGACCCGGGCTGAAGGTTCGGCAGCTTCTATGACACGCGGGCAGTGTGGTCCAGTGACAAACTGCATGAATATCATAGCTTTTCAAAGTATTACAAAAATATCACGGTTAAATAAGTTGGAAAACAAGAATATTATGATGCATTGAGTTCGTGAAAGCAGAGTTCCTAATGTTGTTGATCTGTCATGTTCTGTCCCACATGTTCGTTTTTTGTTAACGGCGAATGGTATCTAGCTGATATTTCCGTTATTTTGCCATTATAAACAATGAAGGATCTTTGTGTAATGAGGTCTGACCATGGCGGTACCACCGTCAGCCTTCTGCACGTCGCCCGTGAGGCAGGCGTCTCGCGTGCAACAGCCTCCCTCGTTCTGCGCAACAGCCCGCTGGTTGCTCCTGCTACGCGGGAAAAGGTCCAGGCCGCTATGCTGAGCCTTGGCTACATCTATAACCGGGGTGCCGCCAATCTTCGGCAAAACCGCACGGGGACCATCGGTCTCGTCCTGTCGAATATTGCCAATCCGTTCTTCAGCACGCTGACAGCTGGCATAGAGGACGTGAACGACATACAGGAGATTGTCTCTTTCATCGCTGATAGCGGTGAGTCTACGGAGCGACAATCCAGACAGATCCAACGCCTGCGTGAACATAATATTGACGGGCTTATTATTTGCCCGTCGATCGGCAGCGATGCCAGCTTGATTGCCGATCTCGACCGGCTCGGTCTCCCCTTCGTGCAGGTTTTGCGTGAAATTCCCGGCGCACAGCGAGATTATGTTACGGTAGACTACGCCGCCGGGATTGATGTCGCCCTCACCCACCTGAAGCGCACGGGGCGAAAACGCGTGGTCTATGTTGGTAATATGGACACGCATTCTGCCGCACTGGCTCGTGTTCAGGGCTTCCGCGAGGCATGTGCGCGTCTGGACCTCACTAACGTGGCTGTCATCGATGGGACGAGAGACAGTTGCTATGATGAGCGCAGGCTCGACAGTTTGCTCAACTCACCCGAACCGCCGGAAGCGGCCATATGCTACAATGATATCATGGCCCTCGCGCTCATGAACCAGCTTCGGCGAAGGGGGATCAGGGTGGGTGGTCGTGACGAGGGCGGTTTTGCCGTCATAGGAATGGACGATCTCGCGGCAGCGGCAGCGGCCTTCCCTGCGCTTACGACGATCGCTACCAAACCACGTCTGGTTGGGTCCGCTGCGGCCCGTTTGCTGCAAAAGCGTATGGCGCGGCCCACGCGACGCCCCGAGCGACAGGTTATTGCTCCGGAGCTGGTCATTCGCGAAAGCACCTGAAAATTCCTGATCTGGGCCTCGGCCATTCGCACTGAGGATATCACACAGGAGTGATAAGTATGTCACATTTTGGATGTGACTCTTGTTTCAAATAGGCGTTCATATGGCATTACAGAATTGTTAGTCAGATAGAATTGTCTCCAGATATCGTAGCGTTGTCCCTGCTCCAGACTTTTTCAGGTGGCTTTTAGATCGATCTAAAAGAGGGGCGGCAGTCGATACAGTGAAGATAGGCGGTATGCGATGATCCTCTTCAATCTTGCGTCGATGGTGTTCCGAGGCTTCGAGAGAAGTCCGCGTGATGTGCTCGTTTTCAGAATGAAGGACATGTCATGGTGAGCGTAGCCCTTCCCCGAAACAGCCCGGCAGTCGCCATGCGCTCCCCCTCGGTCGAAGCGAACGACGTGCAGCGTCCAGAAATGTCGCCGCAGGAACTACGCCGGGCCGCCTGGACATGCTCGATTGGCAGCGCGATGGAGTACTATGACTTCGCGCTCTATAGCCTCGCCTCTGCTCTGATCTTCGCCCCGCTCTTTTTCCCGAGCAATATTCCCGGCCTCGGTCTGGTAGCGAGCTTCGCCACCTATTTTATCGGTTTTGCGGTGCGCCCTCTGGGCGGGATCTTCTTTGGCCGATTGGGCGACCGCTACGGTCGCAAGCGCGTATTGCTGCTGACAGTCACGCTGATGGGGCTTGCCAGCGCATTTATCGGCCTTATCCCGACTTACAAGAGCATCGGCATCATGGCGCCCCTTCTGCTCGTTTTCCTGCGTATGGCGCAGGGCTTCGGCGCGGGCGCGGAGCAGGCCGGGGCTGCCGTCATGATGACCGAGTGTGCCCCGCGCAAGCGTCGTGGCTACTACGCGGCCCTGCCCTTTTTAGGCATCCAGATCGGGACGGTCGCGGCCGGACTCATCTATTATGCCATGCTGACCGGTGTTCCGGATATCACCCAGACCATGCTCTGGCGTGTTCCCTTTGTTGGCAGTGCTGTCCTGCTCCTCATCGCGCTTTACATGCGCATGAGGCTCAAGGAGTCACCCACTTTCGCCAAGATCAAGGAAGATGAGCGTCATAAGGAGACAGGCTCGCTGCGTGAGACGCTGACGGCCTCATGGCGGCCGATTTTGGCCGGAATGGGTTTGCGCATGGCCGAAAACGGGGGCTCGTCGATCTATCAGGTGCTCGCCATCAGCTATCTCGTGCACACGATCGGCATGAACAGCCAGTGGGGCACCCTGGTCCTGATTGGCGCGGCACTTGTGGGCGGCGTGACCATCCCCGTTGCAGGGTGGCTGAGCGATCGCTTGGGGCGTGTGCGTGTCTATCGTGGCTTTGCGCTGCTTCAGGCCGTCAGCGCCCTGCCCGTCTGGTATGTCTTCAGTCAGGGCCACCCTATCCCCTCGGCGATCGCCCTGTCCTTCGCGCTCGGGGTAGCAACCTGGGGAATGTTCGGCACGCAAGGGGCCCTGCTGCCCGAAATGTTCGGGCTGCGCCATCGTTACACGGCTGTCTCGTTCACACGCGAATTCTCTTCCGTCATCGCGGGTGGCGTATCGCCAATGGTCGGGCAATTTCTCATCGCGATGTTCGCAAGGTTTCATATTGGCGGCGTCGGGAGTGGCAAATACGCCTGGATCCCGCTGTCCGTCTATGTCGTCTTTCTGGCATGCCTTGCCATCCTCGCGACTTTCTATGTGCCCGAAACCAGAGGACGCGATCTGATGGCGCAGGAAGATGCGCTGTGAAGAGCCTCAGATACGCGATTATGGCCTTCGCATGGGCTGTTATGAGTCCGTGCCTCATCGCACCGCATAGTGTTCACTTTTCTGATCGAACGGGAGTTTCCGCATGATCACGCTCGACCTCGCACCTCCCGGTGAGATTTCCTATGTCTGCGATACGGCGTCAGCTGCTGAGCGTCTGTTGAATGGTCGCCATACACGCGCCCCGCTGCAGGCGCTGGACGACAGTGAGGTTCCACGGACAGAGGACGACGCCTATCGCATACAGGACGCTGTTGCCGCTGCGCTGATTGCCGATCAGGGCAACATCATGGGCTGGAAAGTTGGCGCGCCCTCGCCCACCGGGCTTCCGTTCGCAGCGCCTTTGCATGAAGCGACCCTCTTTAACGGCGATACGACGCTGGCACCGGGTCTGTGTCGTCATCGCGGGGTGGAAGCGGAAATCGTCTATCGTCTCGGCCGTGACCTGCCATGGCGCGACCGGCCTTGGTCGCTTGGCGATGTGATGGACGCCATCGACAGTGTCCATACCGCCATCGAGATCATCGACACACGTTTTGTGCGGCCCGGCTCCCAGCCACGGCTCGTGCATCTGGCTGATCAGGCGAGCCACGGCGCACTTGTAATCGGCCAAGGCGCGAAGGCGTGGCAGCGTCTCAGCCCTGTTTGCGAGACGGTTCGCCTCGCCTTCAGTGATGGTCGTGTGATCGAGCATATTGGTGGCAATTCGGCGGGCGATCCGCGTCGTTTGCTGGTGTGGCTGGCCAATCACGCAATGGGAAGAGGTATCCCCCTCATGGCGGGCTGCATGATCACAACGGGCTCGATGACCGACACCATTTTCGTCCCACCGGGCACGACGGCCACGGCAAGGATCGCCCATCTACAGCCCATCACGGTCGAGATGCCCTGACATCGGCTCACCACGCATAAATTAACCCGTCAATCGGGTCAGACCCAGAATTTTTTCCAGAAACAGGACATTCCCGTGAAACCTCATATCCTTCTTATCGAACCCATGATGCCATTTGTGGAAGCCGAGCTTGAGCAAGGCTACGTGCTTCATCGCTGGAATGGTGAGACGCTTCCTTCGGAGGTGTCGATACGCGGGGTGGTGACCGGCGGCGGTACGGGGCTGCCTCGCAAGTTGATGGACGCGCTGTCTGATCTGGAGATCATCACCATCAACGGCATCGGTACGGATGCGGTGGATCTGGTCGAAGCTGCGCGCCGCAATATTGCCGTGACCGTCACGCGTGATGTGCTGACCGACGATGTGGCCGATCTCGCGATGGCCCTTATGCTGTCAGCCCTGCGGGACCTGTTGCCCGGTGATGCGCTGGTTCGACAAGGGCTATGGGGTAGCAAGGGGTTGCCGCTATCGCGCAAGGTCAGCGGGGCGAAACTCGGCATTGTGGGCATGGGTCAGGTCGGGCAGGCCATCGCGCGGCGGGCGCAGGCCTTCTCCATGCCGGTTTCGTATTTCAGCCGCAGGGACCTCTCCCTGCCGGGGATTCCGTTTGTGGCTGACCTCAAGGCGCTTGCTGAAGCCAGCGACGTTGTGGTTGTTGCGGCCTCGGGCGGTGCGCAGTCCCGCCATCTGATCAGCGAGGATATTATCGAGGCTGTCGGGCCTGAAGGGCTTCTGGTGAACGTGGCGCGTGGCAGCGTGGTCGATGAGGAGGCCCTTGTCAGGGCGCTTCAGGACGGGCGGCTTGGCCGCGCCGCGCTCGATGTGTTTGCTGATGAGCCGCACGTACCGCAGGCGCTCACGACCATGAGTAACGTTGTGCTGCAACCGCACCGCGCCAGCGCCACCATCGAGACGCGTACCGCTATGGGGCGGCTCGTGCTGGATAATCTGGCGGCTCATTTCGC
Organism: Asaia sp. As-1742; assembly: GCF_011753235.1. Classification (NCBI taxonomy): domain Bacteria; kingdom Pseudomonadati; phylum Pseudomonadota; class Alphaproteobacteria; order Acetobacterales; family Acetobacteraceae; genus Asaia; species Asaia sp. As-1742. Next base: position 457,911 of record NZ_VWWA01000003.1, read on the forward strand.
AGGTACCCCGTTACTGACGCCTGTGTTCCCTGCAACAGTTCCTGCGCCATCGGCGCCTGTAGCGGCGCGCGAGGCCGAACCCGCAAGCTAGGCAGCGCCAGACCAGCGCCTGCAACCACGAGGTGAAAAGCCTGCGTTGGGGTTGGGCAGCAGGCTGTGTGACCGTGATCTGCGCCCGGTAAGGCGCAGGCAAGGATTGACGCTCATGAAATCGAGTTTCTTGTTGAAGGCCGCGCCAGTCGCGCGGTCAACGAACCCGCTCGTCCATCGCTCGGGGCTCCTCCCGGCGGGTCTGGGGTGCAGCCTCTTATGCCTCGCCCTGACCCAGAATGCCTGGGCGCAGTATCGAGGGCCGATCTCCGAAACCGCGCCGCTTTTTGCCCTCGATACACCGACTTCCTACGCCAATACGGCGTTTACGCCCCCGGTCGAAAGCATGGTTCTGCCGTGGGAGCGGCTGATCAAGCGCCTCAATCGCAAGGGCATTGGCATTGTGGCTGACTATACCAGCGAAAGTGCCATGGTGCTCAATGCCGGTCATGCAGGCGACGCGGGCTACGCCCATCAGATCGGCGTCGAGCTTGATCTCGACTGGTCCAGACTTGTGGGGTGGCAAGGGTTCATTACCCATGCGGTCATCGTCAATCGTGCCGGGCATAATCTGGCGTCCGATCTGGGCGAACGCTCGTTGAACGGATTTCAGGAAATCTATGGCGGCGGCGGCAATGTCGGGGTGCATCTTGTCTATGTCTATGGCACGCAGAATTTGCTGCATAACCGCATGCAGATTGCGCTAGGCAAGATGCCCGTCAATATCGACTTCGCCAATTCGCCACTGTTCTGCACCTTCATGAACAAATCCAATTGCGGCATTCCGAAATCGCTGACGCGCACAGCCGCGGGCTATGGCACCTATCCGGGCTCGACCTGGGGAACGCGTGTGCGTTACTGGCCGCTGCACGGCATTTATGTCCAGTCGGGGTTATACGGGGTCAATCCGTATCTCAATTCCAACCAGTATGACCGCACGGGTTTCCGGATGGGTACAGAGCTCTATACCGGCGTTTATGTGCCCACAGAGATCGGTCTGATCCCGTCCTTCGGCAAAAACCAGCTTGTCGGGCATTACAAGTTTGGTGTGGCCTATGATTCCTCGAACTATCGGGATCTCTATTACGACAACAATATGAATGCCGCTGCCGCAACGGGTCAGCCCTATCGCTGGACCAATGGCAAGACGCAGATCTGGCTGCAAGGTGACCAGATGCTCATACGTAATGGTCATGGCCCGTTGCAGGGGCTCTATGCGCTCGCGGGTGCGACGAAAAGCGAGGGCCAGAACAGCGTCTATGACTGGCAGGTCTATGCCGGGATTGTCGATCGCGGGATCATTCCGTCACGCCCGAAAGATACGTTCGGCCTCGAGTGGTCAGAGACCTTCGCCAGTCGCCAGCTTGTGGCGTCACAATGGATACGATACCGGCGCGGTCTTTCCCTGCCGGGTTCTGCCACCTACCCGCAAAGCCATCTGATGACGTTCGAGGCGACCTACAGCATCCATGCTTTCCGGGGGCTTTCGATCCAGCCTGACTATCAGCATATCTGGCGCACCAATCTGCAGGCGGACAAACCGCAGGTCGATGCAATCGGCCTCAAGATTCATGCCGTGCTCTGACGATAACGTTGTGAGGTGACAGCGGGCAGCAAAGCCGTCACCTTCTGCTTATGATGGACGCGCTTATCTTCCGGCTGAAATTCAGGCAGCTCCTGCTTCTGCAGCAGATCAGCCTTAAGCCGTCGCTCAACCGCGCGGCGCGCTCACTCAACCTGTCGCAGCCAACCGCATCCAAGCTATTGCAGGATATGGAGGATGACCTCGGCGCACAGCTCTTTGAGCGGCATTCCCACGGTCTGACTCCGACTGACGCCGGACGGGTTGCGATACGTCACGCCGAAAAAATTCTGGCTGATCTCGGGCGCCTGCGTGAGGATCTCCAGGCCGTCAAACGCGGGCTGACAGGGACTGTCAGTATTGGCGCGATTGGCGCCGCACTCCATGAGATTGTGACCCCGGTTCTGGCGTCAACAACGCGCAGCCACCCCGAAATCAGTCTTACCCTCAGGGTGACCACCAGCGATGATCTCATGGCCCTTCTGCAATCGGGGCGGATCGATATCGCATTAGGCCGCCCAATGGAGGGTATTGGCCATGATCTCCTCACCATTGAGGAGATATCCGATGAGCCGCTCCTGGTAGTTGCAGGGTGCGACAATATCCTGTTTCAGGCGGAGGCGCTTGACCTTGATGCGCTGATACAGCAGCGATGGATTGTCCAGATGCAGCCCAGCCCGCTCCGCCGTGCATTCGAGGGAATATTCACGATGGCGCGATTGCCCATGCCCCGGCGCCTGACCGAACTTTCCTCCGTTCTCGCGACGATCGACCTGCTTACGCAATCCGACATGGTCTCGGTCCTGCCCCGCTCGCTTTTCAGGATGTTCGAAAAGACGGGAATGATTGGCGAATTGCCGGTTTCGCTGCCTGATATCATCGGGCCCTATCACCTCATCCGGATGCGAGACCGTGCCATGTCACCCGCGGCACAGTTCGTGTGGGAGGCTTTACGGGAGCGGGCTATCGGAAAAGCCGATAGCGGCATCGGATAACTCTGATCGACAAGACTATCTGCGCCGTCTTTGCTTGGCCGCGTCTGGTACCGACTCTCAATGTGCCGGACGCATCGTTGCAAGGAATGTGATCATGTCCGCCCCGGTTGAGAACGCCCCCACCCCCCGATCCATAGCGACAGGCAATAAATCCGAACACCGCTACAACGCAAAAAACTGGCCGATCGCTGCGGCCATGATCCAGTATCCCGCCATTCTGGCAGATGGCAGTTCGGTGCAGGATCAACCCGCCGAGGGTTGGGCCAAGGCGATATCAGAAGTGTCCCGTGCAGGATTCACGGAAATCGACCCGACAGATAGCTGGCTACGTGTGGCAGACCTGACACCAGCACGCCGACGCGAGTTTCTGGCGCTCTGCACCAATGCCGGCCTGACGATCCCCGCAATCTCGACATCGCGACGTTCCGTGATTGATCCTGACCCGGCGAAGGCCGATGCCTATCTGGCCTATATCCATCGGGTGATCGATGTGGCGCCGGAGATGGGCGCAAGTGAAATCGCGGTTGGCTTCGCGACAGCGCTGAACGATGTCCAGAAGAAGGCACTCTGGTTCTGGACCGCTCAGGGTCATCGTGATCCGGAAGATAAGGCTGTGTGGCAAAAGGCGGTTTCACGTATCCGCGAACTTGCCGACCATGCAGCAAGCGTGGGCGTGACACTCTCGCTCGAAATGTACGAGGACACCTATCTCGGGACGGCTGATTCCAGCGTTCGCTTTATTCAGGATGTCGATCACCCGGCCTGCGGGATCAATGCCGATATTGGCAACCTCGTGCGGCTGCATCGTCCGGTCGAGCACTGGCACAGCATGATGGTCAAGCTCGCTCCCTATCTGCGTTACTGGCATGTGAAGAACTACCTGCGTACCGAGGATGCGACGACCGGGATGATCGTTACCGCGCCAGCGCCGATGGAGCAGGGTGTGATCAGCTACAGGGCCGCCATCGCGATGGCGCTGGAATATGGGTATTCGAGCCCGTTTCTGGTCGAGCATTATGGCGGTGACGGCCTGAGTGTCGCGGCCCGCAACCGCGACTATCTGCGCCAGATCCTGCCGCTCTAGGTTTGGCACAGGGGAACTGGGCCGGTCGTGCGGAATGGCTCCGCGCGGGAGTAGCCAATGATCGCCATTGCTTTTCCCTTAAGAGTGTCGTGTCCATCGCCTTCGTGGCTCGCGCAGAGCTGAATTGAGCATGGTGCTCCGCCGCCGCTACAACGCGATTTGAGGGAGCACCCCCGGCTGGCTCGCAAGGGCCAATCCTGAACCTAGTCCATCAAACGGAAGTCAGGGTTCAGGGGGGATTGTGGTATGGTTGGGCCGCAACGCGACTTGCTCCCGTCAAGGCCAGAATACGCAGGCCCGACATGCGACCGCATAGAAGGAGACGAAGCTCATGCTGCTCGAAGGCAAGGTATTCGCAATTACAGGTGGCGCTTCAGGCATCGGCAAGGCGGCGGCCCTGGAAGCAGCGCGGCAGGGGGCTGACGTCGCCATAACCGATATCGTGGCCCCCGAGACTGTCCGCAGTCTTCTCGATGAGATTGAGGTAACCGGGCGGCGCGCCCTGTACCTGCAGGGCGATGTGGCCGAGCCGGAAACGGCCAATCGTTTCATGAGCGCTGTCGAGTCACAACTGGGCGGTCTGGACGTGTTTGTCAGTAATGCCGGGATCTGCCCGTTCCACGCTTTTCTCGACCTGCCGCCGGACGTGTTGAAGAAGACAATCGGCGTCAATCTGCTTGGGGCCTATTTCATGGTGCAGGCGGCGGCCAATCAGATGGTCAGACAGGGGCGCGGCGGGGCGATCATTGCGGTGTCGTCCATCTCGGCTCTGGTTGGAGGGGAATTCCAGACACATTACACGCCTACCAAGGCGGGCGTTCACTCGCTCATGCAGTCCACAGCTATTGCTCTGGGGCCTCATAACATTCGCTGCAATTCGGTGTTGCCCGGGACCATAAGGACGCCAATCAATCAGGAGGATCTTGCCGATGAGGGGAAGGCCAGCGCAATGATCGCGCGTATTCCTCTCGGCAGGCTGGGCGAGCCGGAAGATCTGGCGGGGCCAATCGTCTTTCTGGGCTCGTCACTTGCCAGCTATGTCACGGGTGCCGCCCTGCTGGTCGATGGCGGCTGCTTTGTAAATCTCCAATAGGTTACGGCGGCGTTCCGTCGCCGCAGGGTGTTACAATCGAACGCTGCAAGTCGGGAGCGATTCGCAATTGCCCTGTTGGCGTTTTGGGGGTCGCCGTGGCACATGATGCGCCATGTCCGATGGCACCCCTCTTCATAGCAGTTCGCTCTACCACCTCCTCTCGATTGCCGGTGCGGCGTGGTGGTCCAAGGGACTGGCTGTCATCATCGGCACATTCATCCTCGAGGATGCCACGACCATGATTGCGGCCATGGCGGTGGATGATGGCCGTCTCAGCGTCGCGCTGGCGCTTGTCTCCCTCTATATCGGCGTGGCTGTGGGCGATCTCGGGCTCTATGGCCTGGGTGCTGTGGGCGCCAAATGGCCCCCTGCCCGGCGCTGGCTGACCATGCCGCGTCACGACAAGGGGCGCAGCTGGTTTCACCGCAACGTCGTACGCACCGTCGTGATAAGTCGTTTCATCCCCGGGGCCCGCCTGCCGCTCTATACGGCTTGCGGGTTTTTCCGGGCACCATTCGGCGCGTTTGCTGCCAGCGCGGTAGTCGCTACATTGATCTGGACCTCGCTCCTTTTCAGCGTGTCGTTGCATGTGGGTGGCTGGATGTCGGTCCATATGGCGAGCTGGCGCTGGTTTGGCATCGCAGGGTTCATACTGACCATCCTTTTCGTCGGGCGTCTGATTGCCCGGTTCCAGACTTTCAGTGACTGAGTGGCAGATGCTTCAGACGACACACGGATTGCCCGACTCTCTCGATCGCGATGACACCGGCATGGGCGCAGAGACCACAACCCGACAGGGAGAAACAAAGAAGGAGCCGCATCCACTCTCGTTGTTCGAGTTCTGGCCCGGGTCGATTTTCTATACGCCGATCGTTCTGTACTGGATCGGTCTCGGCCTGCGATACGGCGATTTCAGCGTACCCAGTGCGGCGAACCCCCTGATCGAAACGGGCGGGCTCTGCGGCGAAAGCAAAAGCGGTATTCTCGATCTGGCCGGTCCGGTCGCTACGCGCTGGATCGCGCCTTATGTCACGCAGATGTTGCGTAAGGGGCGCCGCGAGAACGATGCGCGTGAACTGGTCGCCGCCATGAGGACGAAGGGCATCGATTTCCCAGCCGTGATCAAGCCGGATATCGGGTGCAACGGAACCGGGGTAAAGCTCGTCCGGAGTGAGGACGCCCTGCTCGGGGTGCTTGAGACGTTCCCTTCCAATGTGCGTATCATGGCGCAGGCACTCGCCACCGGGCCTGTCGAGGCCGGACTGTTCTATATCCGTGAGCCGGGCGCTTCCTCAGGGCGCATCACCTCGATCACCTACAAGGAAGCGCCGATCCTTGAGGGAGACGGAGCTGCGACCATACGCGAGCTCATTGCGCGCGATACGCGAACCAATCTGCTGCCCGACATCTATCTGCCGCGCCTCAAGGATCGTCTCGACACGGTTCCCGCCAAGGGGGAATCGGTGCAGCTTGTCTTTACCGGCAACCACTGCAAGGGCTCTATCTTCCGCAACGGTTGTGCCGATGCCACTCCCGCGCTCACACGTCGCCTTGACGAAATCATCGGCGATATCCGCGAATTCCATTTCGGTCGTATCGACGTCAAGGCGGCCTCGATCGAGGCACTCAGACGCGGTGAGGATTTCGAGATCATCGAACTCAACGGCGTCGGATCCGAGGCCACACATATATGGGATTCACGCACGACGCTGTGGGAGGCGTATCGCGCGCAATTCTATCACTATCGTATGGCGTTTCGTGTCGGGGCGATGAACAGGGCACGAGGCTGGAAAACCTGTGGGGCCTATACGATGCTGCGCTACTGGCGCAAGCAAAGACGCCTTCTCGCACTCTACCCCCTCAACGACTGAGGGTATTCGACAGTATCGGACGCAGATTGATGGCTGTCGTCCCGAGCGCCAGCTTCAGCTAGATAGCGTTTTGCTGAAACCGCCTTGGTTGGCAGGCCGGACGATTTTTGCGGATGCTATGGATACGTACACAAGCCCGCGCGCGGTGCCTCGGCCCCCCTGCCCGCCTTGTTGGATCACCCCCATTCAGGGGCGATGCGGCCTACTGGATGCCGGACCCGAAGATATAGTTGCTGACCTGCTGCTCAAGCGATGTGGGCGCCTGGGTGTTGGTGATGGTGCCATCTGAGGGCAGACGCTCGCGGGACGTGCCAGGCTCGATGGCCAGAGCGTTTTCCGAGGTCATCGTCGGGGCCGCGATCGTCAGGATTGTGTCTGAAGGCAGCGACAGATGGCGGTCGATGGAGAAATCGACCTGTGCCATCTGTGTGGCCGGGTCGAGGCTGATTTTCTGAACGGTGCCGACGCGAACGCCTGCCAGCACGACGGCAGCGCCTGCGTCCAGCCCATTGGCAGAAACGAAGCGGGCATGAAGCTTCTGGGTGTCTCCTGACGGGCCATGTCGCTGCGCCACGGCAAAGACAGCAAAGCCTGCCGCAATAGCCAGCACCATTGTGCTGGCCAGAATCGCGCCGCCCCGGTTTTTTGCTGCCATATCTGCGTCACCTGCCTGTTATATCAGCGGAACTCTTCGCCCGAGTTGCGGTGACGGTCAAGCGCGGGCTTGCGATCCGTGCCGCAGTAAGGCAGGAGATGGAAACATTTATTTCATACTGAGCTGACATGACGCTGCTTCAAGCACTGGTTCTGGCCATCGTCCAGGGACTGACCGAACTCTTCCCCGTGAGCAGTCTTGGCCATGCAGTCCTCCTTCCCGCCCTGCTTCACTGGAATCTGGACGAGCGGAGCGAGCTGTTTCTGCCATTTCTGACGATGCTGCATTTTGGCACACTGGTTGCGCTTTTCTGCTTCTTCTGGCGTGACTGGCTGGCCATTTTTACCGGTGCAATCGGGATGCATGGTGCGGCCCGCCGAGAGGAAGCCATCCGTATTCTGGTGCTTCTGGTTGTGGCCACCATTCCGGTGGTCATCTTCGGTGCGGCGTTCGAGCACAAGCTGAAGGTCATTTTCGGTACGCCTGCTGCTGTGGCGATCTTCCTGATCCTGAACGGTGTGATCCTGCTCGTTACCGAGTGGATGCGGTCTTACAAGGGGCGTATGCCCCAGCGTGCCATTGCCGATATGTCGGCCCGCGATGCGGTGGTCATCGGGCTGTGGCAGTGTCTGGCGCTCTTCCCCGGCATCTCGCGTTCGGGTTCGACCATCAACGCGGGGCTTGTCTGCGGGCTCAATCACGAGACAGCCGCCCGGTTCTCGCTGCTCATGGCGCAGCCTGCTGTTCTGGCGGCGACGGTGCATGAGGCGTGGCAGCTCCGTCATATGAGTGTCAGCCCAGACATGATCCGCATTTCTATCATCGCGGCTATCGCCGCGGGTGTGACGGCGCTCATCAGCACGGCTGTTCTGCTGCGTTATTTCCGCAATCATGAGCGCTGGGCGTTGTCGCCTTTCGCCTTCTATTGCATGGGAGCCGGTGCCGTCTCCCTCGTCGCACTCGTTCTCTTTTGATAACGAAATAATTTCCACTTTGACAGCCGATCCGGCATGATCGGCTTTTCCTCTATGGGCGATTAGTATCATTCCTGACCTGGCCGAACCTCCACCCTCCTCATCGAACTCCGCAAGCCGACGCAAGACGCTCGAACAGGTCACGGCTGATTACGAAACCAATGGGCTCAAGCGCTCGCTGACTGCCACGCAGCTTGTGATGCTCGGTGTCGGCTCCACAATCGGCGCGGGCATCTATGTCATGACCGGCACGGCCGCCGCCGAGTATGCGGGGCCGTCCATTCTTGTTTCGTTCATCATTGCGGCGCTGGCCTGTCTCTTTACGGCCTTCTCCTACGGCGAACTGTCCTCCAGCCTGCCTGTGTCGGGATCGGCCTATTCCTACGCCTATGTGTCGATGGGTGAGAAAGCGGCCTGGACGGTCGGGTGGCTGCTGCTGCTCGAATACGGCATCTCCTGTGCCGCCGTCGCGTCCGGCCTGTCGGGTTACGCCACGAGCCTGCTCTCGAGCTTCAACATGCATGTCCCGGCGGCACTCAGTCAGGCAACCTTCCAGACCGTGCCGGGAAGCGGCGGCATGGCCATCACCTCGGGCTGGCGCTTCGACTTGGTCGCGACGCTGGCCATTGCGGTGGTGACGGCCTGTCTGGTGCGTGGTGTACAGGAGTCAGCACGCGTCAACACGGTGATCGTGTTCATCAAGGTTGGGGTGCTTTTCCTGTTTGTCGTATGCGGTCTTTTCGCGCTGCATCCCTCCTACTGGCATCCGTTCATTCCGGAATATCGCGGCGGGTTCCAGTACGGCATCCCCGGCATGTTCCGCGCGGCTTCGATCATCTTCTTTGCCTATGTCGGGTTCGAGGCTGTCTCGACAGCATCGGCCGAGGCGCGCAACCCGCGCCGTGATGTCCCGATCGGGATTATAGGAAGCCTTGTGATCTGCACGATCGTCTACGTGTGTGTGGCGTCCATCCTGATCGGTATTGTGCCCTATCAGCAGCTCAATGTGGCCGATCCGCTCGCAATCGCCGTGCGTGCCATGCATCAGCCGTGGCTTGCCCTGTTCGTCAATCTTGGCGCCACGATCGGGCTTTGCTCGGTATTGCTGGGGCTGCTTTACGGGCAGACACGCATCTTCTTCGCCATGAGCCGCGACGGGTTGCTCCCCCCGATCTTTGCGTATGTGCACAAGCGTTACCACACGCCTTGGACCGGGACGATCCTGCTGGGTATTCTGGTAGCTCTCGCCACGGCGACATTGCCGATTGACGTGATCAGCGATCTTGTCAGCATCGGGACGGCAGCCGCCTTTGGTATTGTGTGCTTCACGGTCATATGGCAGCGCAACAAGCACCCCGATATGCCGAGAAGCTTCAGTGTTCCGCTGGGGGGCGTCACCATCAGGGGATGGTGGATTGGCGTCACCCCCACGCTGGGTATCCTGTTCTGCCTCGTGATGATTGCGCCGCTTTTTGCCGACATGGCGCGCGCCCTGATGCACGGCAATCCGGTCCCGGCCCTGCTGCTGATTGCTTATGCAGGGCTCGGATTTGCGACCTACTGGTTCTACTCCCGGCATAACTCCCGCTTTGCCACAGAGGAATCCTCCTCCTCCTGAAGCATGAGGCGCGGGTGTCTGCCGAGAGGTCGTTCTCCCACTGCTCATGACGTTACCCACAGATTTGGTGGATGCGTTCGTGGGCAAGCTTGTGGATAAGCTGGGCACAGAACGTGAATAAGGGGGCATGAGAGCCCCCCTTTCCAGCTTGCTTCAGTTGGTCGTACAGGCGGTGGCCTTGTGAGCCACCGTGTTTGACCTTGCGATGTTACTTCACAGAGAGCGACGCAAGCGCCTCACCCACGACACGGGCACTAAGCGCCATGGAAATTGCACCAGCGTCAGGATAGCCCTTGCTGCGCTCTCCATGAGTGCGTGCGCGACCCAGTCGCGGCAGGAGGTCTTTCGTTGCCTCGGCTGCGGTGGTTGATGCCTTGGCGGCTTCGTTCCAGGCTTTCGAGACATTCTCTCCTTGGCGCAGACCCTGCTCGAAGCGTTCCACGAGGGGGACCAGAGCATCCATAAGGGTCTTGTCACCCGGCTTCGCCTTGCCGAGGGCTGTAATCTTTTCCATTGCGCGACACAGGCCGGTTGAAAGGCTCTGGGCATCGGGCACGGCAGAGTCATCGAAGGCTGTGCTGAAGGCGAACAGCCCTGCCCCCCACAAGGCGCCCGATGTGCCGCCGGCACGATCCGCCCAGGCATCTGCTGCTGCTGCGAGCACTGTCGCAGGGCCCGCCCCGGCCTCAACGGCCGCCAGTGCGGCCTTGGCCGAGGCAGCTGCCCCACGGGCCATTCCCTGGCCGTGGTCGCCATCGCCTGCATGGGCGTCGATCTGCCCGAGCTCGGCCTCGGCCTCTGTCAGGGCGTGTGAGAGCTTGACCATGATGGAGGCCACGCAGCGACCGCCATCGCGTCCGGCATCGGTAAGGGATTTCATGTAAACGGCCGGGGCATCTGTCAGCACCGACAGGGCATGATCCTGCACGCGGGTCACCGCGTTGCGGCGGAATGCCGCGCTATCCACCGGGGCACACCAGAAACGCTCGAGCTCTTCATCGAGCCATGTGATGGTCAGTGAGCATCCGGCCATATCGAGGCTGGTGATGTATTCCCCGGCGATGGGTGCGACCAGAGTATATCCGGCATTTTCGAGATAGGGGATGATCGCTTCCCACAGCACGAAAAGCTCTTCATATTTCGTCCCGCCCAGGCCATTCAGCAGCGCCGTGATGCGCGATCCCGCCTTGGGGGGCGCTTCCTTAAGCAGACGCTCGCACAGGATGGCAGCCAGGGCTTCGGGGCGCATGAGATCCTGCTCATCAATGCCCTGCTCTCCATGAACACCAAGGCCGAGCGCAACCCGACCATGCGGGACATGGAACAGCTTCTCGGTTTCACCGGGCAGGGTGCACCCGTCGAAAGCCACACCGAAAGAACGTGTGCGCTCATTGGCGCGCTGGCCCACCGCCTCGACTTCGTCGATGGAGAGACCTGCCTCGGCCGCAGCCCCCGTGATCTTGAAAACAGGCACATCGCCTGCCGTGCCACGACGTCTGCTGGCCTCCTCGGCGGGGGCGCTCGCGATGTCGTCTGTCGTGGCGATCATCCGGGCATCGATCCCCTCGGCGCGGAGGCGTTCAGCGGCAATACTGAAATTCAGCACATCGCCGGCGTAATTGCCGTAGCCGAGGATAACGCCGCCACCCAGATTGGCCTGTCGGGCAATGCGCAAAATGGCCTGGGTAGAGGGCGAAGCAAAGACGTCGCCCGCCACAGCAGCATCGGCAAAGCCGGTGCCGACATAGCCGTTGAATGCCGGGAAATGCCCGGACCCGCCGCCAACCACCAGAGCCACCTTGCCCTTGGCGCCGGGCTGACTGCGTAGCACGCCGCCACGGACCGGCTGGACGATGTCGCGATAGAGGCTGGCAAAGCCACGCAGGGCCGATGTCGCGAAATTTTCGGCGTCACCACAGATCTTGGTCATGAAAATATCCTCGATAGGGTCCGCGATGAAGGCAATGGGTGACCCCCGCAGGGGCCCCCTGTCAGACCTCGCGGTTGAAATAGCGTCTTGCGATTGAGTCGAAGGAAATGGCGGCAACGACGATCCCGCCGCTGACGATCGATTGCCAGTAGGGCGAGATGCCGAACAGCACGATAACGTTCTCGATGATGCCGATGATGACCGCACCCAGAACGGCGCCGAATGGGCTGCCAAGGCCGCCTGTCGTGGCGACACCGCCGATGACGGCCGCTGCGATGGGGGCAAGCACCCATGTATCGCCGATGGAAGGCTGGGCTGTTCCGAGGCGGGCAACCATCACGATACCCGCGAGTGCGGAAAGGAAGCCTGCCGTTGCGAAAGCACACACGCGAATGGCGTCTACCCTGATGCCAAGCATCCGTGCAGCCGCATTATTGCTGCCAATGGCATAGACATAGCGCCCCAGCGGGGTGCGGATCATGACGAAGGACACGATCGCAAGGCAGACGAGCAGGATCACGAAGGGTACGGGCAGACCGAACATCATGCCACGGCCAAGGAAAGCAATATCACTCGGGATTCCGGTGATTGCCACGCCCTTGGTGAGCACCAGATTGGCGCCCCCATAGACACCGGCCATGCCAATGGTCAGCACCAGCGAGTGCAGGCGCAGCCTCGTGATGAGCAGGCCATTGAGCAGCCCGCACCCCGTGCCGAGCGCGAGGCAGAGAATGAGGGAAAGCCACGGGTTGAGGCCTGCCTGAACCATGAGCAGGCCACCCGCCACCCCGGCGAGGCCGCCAATGGCACCGACGGAAAGATCGAGCTCACCGAGGATCATCAATATGGCCTGACCGATCGTGACGAGCCCCACGAAAGCCAGCGAGCGCGCGATGATTTTCATGTTGAACGCGGTCAGGAAGTGCGATGACAGCGAGCAGGACAGGACAAAAATGACTACCAGCGCCACGATCACACCGCAGAGCGGGTTGGCCGCCAGAGCCTTGATGCGGGCGCCCGCGCCGGGGGCTGCCACGACCGCCGTGCTGTCGGCCTGAGGAAGCGTTGAGGGTTCATGCGACATGTCTGGTCTCCGGTGAGCCGATGATCGAGGCGACCAGCGTGCTGACATCCGTCTTGTCGTGCTCGAAGGAACCGTTGATACGGCCGGAATAGAGGGTGATGATGCGCGTGGCGCAACGCTGCAATTCGTTCATCTCGGACGAGACGAGAATGATCCCGACGCCCTCTTCCGCAAGGCGTTGCATGATCCGGTAGATCTGGAACTTGGTGCCGATATCGATGCCCTTCGTCGGCTCATCGAATATGAGCAGGCGAGGCTTGCGTGCCATGGCGCGGCCGATGATCGCTTTTTGCTGGTTGCCACCAGAGAGAAACATGATCTTCTTCGCCGCTGACGAGGTGCGGACATCGAAACGCTGGATGATCTCACGGACGATCTCTTTCTCCCGCCTGGGGGAGATCAGCCCGCCTGTGGAGATGTCATCGGTGACGGCGAGCGCGATATTTTCGCGCACGCTGAGCATCGGGAAGATACCGTGATGCTTGCGCTCTTCAGAGAGGTAGATCATCCCCGCCTTGACGGCTTTATCCGGCCTGTTGGGGGCGATGACCTTTCCATCGAGCATCACCTGGCCGCTCCGGACTTTGCGGAAACCGAACATGGCCTGCATGATTTCGGAACGGCCTGCGCCAACCAGCCCCGCAAAGCCGAGGATTTCGCCTTTTTTCAATTCAAAGGAAATATCCTCGAACCCGGGCCCGCACAAATTATCTACCTTGAGGATCGTCTCGCCCGTGCGAGAGGCCGGATTGGACTGGAATTGTTCGTCCAGCTTGACCGTACTGCCCGACATCAGGCGGATCAGTTCGTTTTCGGTCATGCCCTCCATAGGGAAGCTGCCAACGCTGCGACCATTGCGCAGCACGGTGACCGTATCGCCCAGCGCGAAGATTTCCTCCATCTTGTGGGAGACGAACACGATGGCCACACCGCGGTCGCGCAGATCACATACGATGCGGAAAAGCTGTTCTGTCTCCCGGGCTGTCAGCGATGAGGTCGGCTCATCGAGGATCATGACCCCGAAATCTTCCTGGGTTGCCGCGCGGGCAATCTGCAGAAGCTGCTGATCGGGCACGCTGATTTCGGCAACCTTCTGATCGGGCTGCGCGTGAATACCGAAACGCGCTATATACTCGGCGGCCTTGGTTTCCATGGCCTTTTCGGAAACGGTGACCGTGCCGAAGCCCGAGCGGGCAAACGGCATGAACATGTTTTCCGCAACGGTCAGGTAGGGAAAGAGATTGAGTTCCTGGGGAACGTAGGCCACCCGTCGAAACAGCTTGTGATCGTGAAGGGCATCGGCATCATCGATCACCAATGTCCCCTCATCGGGTCTGACCAGTCCGGAAAGAGTCTTGATGAGGGTAGATTTGCCCGCCCCGTTTTCCCCGGCAAGGATATGCACCTTGCCGGGTTCCAGGGTCAGGTCGATATGGTCAAGCGCTACGACACCCGGATAGGTCTTTCGTATGCCTGTTGCCTTGAGAAGGACCATGGCCCTGCTCCCATCGCTTACTTGGTGAGAGTCGCTTTGGTGATGATGTCGATACCGGTATCGATGTTCTTGGGCGTCTGCTGCCCCATCGCCTTCTGCCAGGCGGCGATTACGGCCCAGTAGCCCTGCATTTCAGGGCGGCTCGACGCCGAGGAATCCACCACACCGTCCTTGATAAGCTGGAGCATGTCACTCAGGTTATCGAGCCCGACTTCCTGAACCTTGCCCACCTTGTCGCTTTCGCGGATGGCCTGGCCGATACCCACGGGGCCGGCCGCATCACAGGCTACCCAGCCGCCAAGATTGGGGTGGGCCTGCATGATGGCCGAAGCCTGCTTTTGAGCCGTCTCGATGCTGTCATTGTCGATGCCTGTGGCAACAACCTTGATGTCGGGATATTTGGCAAACACCTTGAGTTCACAACGGGCGCGCAATGCATGATTGGGGGCGGTTGGTACACCCATCATGATGGCGACCTCGCCCTTGTGATCGATCAGCTTGGCAAGCCGTTCGGCTGCCAGAGTACCCTGCTCGCAGAAATCCGCCCCGACTGCCGTGATATCCATGCCTTCGGGAGGAAGGGAGTCGAACACCGTCATCGGGATCTTCTCGTCAACCGCTTCCTGCATGGTCGAGCGATTGCCCTTCTCATCGAGGAGATCGAGGATCAGGCCATCGGGATGTGTCGCAATGGCCCGTTCGATGATGTCGTTCTGGGTCGAGACATCGGCCGTTTGCGGTGCACGATATTCCACCGTGATGGTGCGCCCGGTTGCCTTGCTGAGCAGTTGGGCAGCCGATTGGGCACCATTATTGGCCTTGTCGAACCAGGGATGCACGGCTTTCGGTATCATGACGAAACGCATCGGCCCGTTCTCCGGGGCCGCATGAGCGGCCAACGGAGCGAGAAGGAGGGATGCGGTAGCGAGCAGGACTTTTTTCATGAAATCAGACCTTATGTGGTCGTGTTAATCCATTACTTGATGGCGTTTGGCGAATACTTCTTGTCGAGAGCGTCGATGCCATCGACATTCTTCTTGGAAGCGCTTGCCGGGTCGAATTCTTTCGCTAGGAAGGAATCGACAATCGTCTTGGCCAGTTCGGCCCCTACGACGCGTGCGCCCAATGTGATGATGTGGGCATTATTCGACAGGGCGGCGCGCTCGGCCGAATACGCATCGTGAGCCTGAGCTGCGCGGATACCAGGGATCTTGTTGGCCGAAATCGCAACGCCAATACCGGTGCCGCAGCACAGGATGCCGCGCTCATATTCGCCGGAAAGAATGGCGTGACCCACGCGCTCGCTAAGTTCGGAATAAAGCTCGCTTTTCGCATCGACGGGGCGCGAGAGATCGACCGCATCGACACCCTTGGCCTTGAGATGGGCTACGATCTGCTGGGCCAGACCTTCACCGGCGCTGTCGCCACCAACTGCAATTTTCATGATCGTTTTCCTTGATCGTGTTTCAGGGGGATGGAGAATGCGAGGTGGGCGCTGCGTCATCCAGATGGGCGACGTGCAGGTTGATGCCAGCATCAAGCATTCGGTTCTTCTGGCTTTCGGACACACCTGAATCGGTGATCACGACATCAAAGTCAGAAAGGCTGGCCAGACGGTTCAATGCGGTAACATCGAATTTCTGGCTGTCGATCATCAGGATGCGACGATCGACAATTTCCATGAGGGCCATCTTGCACTTGACGATCTCCTGCTCCTGATGGAACGCGCCGAGATCGCGCACGGCAGAGACGGACATGAAGAGCGTATTGGCCCTTAGTGATTTGGTTCCCTGCTCGCACAGGATGCCGAGAAAGGCGTCGAAGCGGGGGTGATATTTGCCGCCCAGCGATATCAGACTGATATCGCGTGCGCCTGCAATCTGCGTGGCAATTCCCATGCTGTTTGTCAGCACAGTGAGCGGCATGCCCGAGGGCAGGTTTTCAGACAGGATGCGCGAGGTGGTGGAATCATCGAGTGCGATGATATCGCCAGCCTTGATAAATCCTGCTGCGAGGCGGGCAATGGCCTGTTTCTCACGCGAGGCACGGCGCATGCGATGGACGACGCTCGTTTCCATCACACCGCTGGCCAGCATGGTCACACCGCCGTGCACCTTGCGCACCAGCCCCTGCTCGGACAGGGCATGAAGGTCGCGATGAATGGTCATGCGGCTGGTCGAGAAACGATCCACCAGTTCCTCGATCTGCGCACCCCCGTTTTCGAGCACGTAGTCCAGAATCTCGCGTCGTCTGGCCGAGACGGCCTTGCTCTCGACCCCGGTCGCGCCGCTCATGACGCAACAGACCTGATGATGGCCTCAAGCCCGGAGGGATCCCAGGCCGAGCGACCGATAAAGACACCATCCACATCGCTCAGTGCCGTGTAGCGGGCGGCGTTATCGAGCGAGACACTCCCACCATAGAGAAGGGGCACACGTCGCGCCTGCTCTTCTCCCACGAGTTCGATCAGCACCTGGCGCAGGCGCTTATGGGCGATATCGACGAAATCCGGCTCGGCCGCCCTGCCCTTCGCGCCGATTGCCCAGACGGGCTCATAGGCAAGAAGCACGGTTGCGATTTCATTCGATGTCAGGCCGTGAAGCGCCATCTTGGTCTGACGTGCCAAAGTCTCGTGCGTCACGTTGAACTCATATTCCTCGGCGCTGTCGCCGATGCAGATGAGCGGCCGCAGGCCGTGACGAATGGCAGCGCGGACCTTCAGGTTGACCGTGATATCGGTCTCGCCGAAATGCTCCCGTCGTTCGGAATGGCCAAGCTCAATCAGGTCTGCCCCGCACTCGCGCACCATGCGAGGGGAGATTTCACCCGTCCAGGCGCCCTCCTCTTCCCAGTGCATGTTCTGCGCACCGACATGCCAGGCCGTGTTTTCGAGACGGGCAGCGACGGTTTCGAGTGAGGTAAACGGGGGAAGGACGAAAGGGGTGATCGTGTCAGGCACCGCCATGTCGGCAATGCGGGCGGCCGCGTCGCGGGCAGCACCTGGCCCCTTGTTCATCTTCCAGCTTGTTCCGACCCAGAGCGACTTTTGGGGCATTGCTTCCTCTTTCTGCACAGCGCGACGGCCGGTTCGTAACGTCTTGATGTTACTCTATGGGAGGCTCTAACATTTTTATAGAGAAAATATCACTATGACCGTTCACATTGATATGAACGAACTACCTGAAAAGGCGGATTTGCGAAATATATTGTATTATCTCAGCGGTTTGTCGATTTAAGCCTGATGTTATCTTGAGAGCCGTGACTCTGTGATCTCACAATCGTCACGAACACAAAGACGCGGTGTCATCCCCCGTTCCGCAAGGCCCTGATGGTAGAATTCCACGGCCTGAGCAGGCGTTAGAACACCATCGGTCACGCTTCTCATCATGCCGAGCATCAGTACCGGGTCTTCGGCGTGCAGGATCTTGCGACCAAAAAGGGCGGCCCTCGCCCCCGCCTGCTGCGCCTGTCCGAGCAACTCCAGACAGTCGCGTGTGGTGCCGCTTCCGCCTCCCATGATGCCAATCACCATACGTGGGTCGAAACGGCATAGGGATGACAGGCTTTCTGTCGTGTTGAACGGAATTTTCAGCAGATGCGGCACTTCATCACGACGCATCCCCGCCAGACAGCGTGTGATCATGTCGTTGAGGAAATCGCCGAAATCGTCGGGATCGATATCCGTCTGATTGGGGTTGAAGACCTCCAGGAAATACTCGAAACCCGTTTCGCGGGCTTCCCTGCGAAAGGCCCTGAACCGGTCCAGAACCATGACATCGTGGCTGGCCTCGCCATTGAAGGTCAGCGAATACAGGCCGAAATGGCAGAGCGCCTGATCGAGCGTGGCTGTTCTGAAAGGCAGCGATCTCTGGCTTTCATAGGTGCCGGCGCGGATGCGCCAGAGGTCCGAACTGTCATTGGCGCGCACGGCAAGCTGTATGTCGCGCAGCGTTGTAAGGTGCGACGCCAGAAGATCTTCATGGGTGGATACCGATACCAGAACCATGTCCACCAGGTCATGCGACACGACATTCTGGATGTCCGCGAGAAACTCAGCCTTGGTCATCATCCCCTGACCGGGGCGGCAGAAGGCCGACATGCCGCCGGCCATATCCGCGTCACGTGCATCGACCAGAATAAAGTCGTCACGTGTGTCGCACTCGGCCCTCATACGGGCAAGCTTCTGACGGAAACGGTTCATGAGCGTCCTTTCGTGCCGCGCATCCTCCCTCAGGCGGCCTGTGCAGCGGTGCGGTTGTCGGTCACCCCGTGCTGTTCGCGCGCGATGTGCCAGCAGGTTTCAGCCTGGGTGGTGCGTTCAGCTTCCGACCAGCCAAGCGGGGTGGCGATGAGCGCACAAATCTCGTCGATGACAGCATGATCGAGCGTGCCGCGCAGGGCAATTGGTGTGCGTCGGTAAACGATATCGTTGACGCTGCGCACGAGTTCTTCGTTTGCCACATAGAGAATCTCGTTGCGTGTGTATTCTGGAAGGCTCGCGAGCGGCGCATCGGGCGTTCGCGCACAATATTCCGCAACCCGTTCGGCTATGGTGCCGTAGCGCTCGAACAGAAGTGCTGCGCGGGCCTCGGTCAGGCCATGTCTGCTCGCAAGCTGACGCAGATAGGCAGTTTTCTTGCGCGAGGACGGATAATTCGTCCCCCCTCCGATCGGGCGCTGACGTGAAGAGCACACTCTCTTTTTGTGCAGTATGCAGAGCGTCTTGTCGGCCACTTCTTCCGCCAGTCCACGGAATGTGGTCCATTTTCCGCCGACGAGCGACAGAACAGGGGTGATGCCCGCGTAATCCGTGTGAATGATGTGATCGCGGCTGATTGCGCCGGGGTCATCAGCATTACTGGCGGGGAGCGGTCTGACCCCGCAATAGCGATAGATCACATTGCTCTCACCGATGGTGAATCCGGGGAACAGTTCGGACAGCATGCGCAGCATGTAGGCTTGCTCGTCCTGCGAGCACTGCGCCGTATCGGGATCCTTTACAGGGATGTCGGTCGATCCGACCAGAACGTGCCCGAGGAAGGGATAAGCCAGGCAGATACGCCCGTCGGCCGTGCCGAAATAGACCATCTGCCCGTTGAGCTCGCGCAGCAGGCCCTCGTGACGGATGACGAGGTGGGATCCCTTGGTGCCACCGATATAGCGCGTCGTCAGCCCCAGCGCGGCGTTGACGCTGTCGATCCACGCGCCGCCAGCATTCACGATAAGGTCGGTCCGTACCCACTCCTTGCTGCCGGTCAGACGGTCTCGCAAGGTCAGGGTGCCCTCACTGAATGACTCAACCTCGCTATAGGTCTTGATGGCGCAGCCGAGATTCAGTTTGAGCGCGTCTTCCACACATTCAAATCCGAGCCGCTCAGGCTGGGAAATGGCAGCATCGTAATAGCGCCCGGTCGCGATGACCTTGCGGGTCATATGCGGCCAGTTCTGCCGGACTTTCCTGCCTAGCGTGAGCGAATGGCGGGGCATCACCCTGGCGCGTCGACCAAGGAAATCGTAGATCTGCATTCCGATCTCGGTAATCAGGACCCCGCGATCCGCAAGCTTGCTCTTGAGGTGGAAGAACCGCTTGATTGAAGGGACAATGCCGCCAAACCATGAGTGGATCGGGATCACGGTTGGCAAGGCCGTTACCAGATGCGGGGCGTTGCGAAGCAGCAGGTTTCTCTCGAGCGTCGACTGCGCCACGAGACGAAATTCCCCTGTCTCGAGATATTTGATGCCACCATGAATGAGGCGCGAAGGAGCCGCAGAGGCTCCCGCACATATATCCTCGCGTTCGATGAGCAGGACATTAACGCCCTGCAGGGCCAGTTCACGAAAGAGGCCGACCCCGTTGATGCCAGCACCGATGATCGTCACATCGAAATGGGCTGAGTCGAGATGTTCGGCAGAATGGGTCATGGGGTGTTCGGGTCCAGTGTTGTCTAGAGCATTTTTATGATTGAGCGAAAGCGGGCTTTCGTGATCGGGCGTTTCAGTGTTGCAAAGGCATCGAACCGATCGGTACGGCAGGCGCTTGAGTCGCGGCGATTGCCGCGGTCATGGTCTGTGTGATGGTCGGCGCTATTGCTTCCCCCGAGGGCGGAGGCGAAACTTGTCCGCTCCCGGGCATTGCTAGTGAGGACGTGGCTGCAGCGGCCAGATTTTGAGGCAGCTTTTCGTGCTGGGGCTCCGCCTTCGGGTAATCATCACCCTGATCGCTGTGCAGGGATGGCCAGAAGGGCTCGAGCACGCGGGCTATGGCCAGATAGCGGCCATAAACGGCGTCATAGTATCGCGCGAGCGCGGCGTCGGGCTCGAACTGACGCGCCTGCATATGCAGCGCGTCCACGGCTTCTTCCAGTGAAGGAGCGAGACCACAGGCGACAGCAGCTGTCAGGGCTGCGCCCAGGGCGCCGGCCTCTCTCACGGGAGACGTTATGACAGGGCGGCCGAGGATATCGGCAAAGAGCTGGCCAATTTCGGGGCGGCGGCTGCCTCCTCCCGAAATGCCGATCTGACGCACCCCGCCCGTTTGCAGCAGATCCTCCACGTGGTGGCGGTGGTTGAATATCGTACCTTCGATCATCGCGCGGAAGAGATCGGCCCTGTCGTGCCAGGACTGGACGCCGAGGAAGGAGGCGGTGGCGGGCGTCTCGAAGGGGGACCCAAACAGGTAGGGATGGTAGAGCGGTATCTGACGCTCGGTGCGGCCCGTCGCAAATTTGGCGATGGTTGCCTCAATGAGCCTCGCAGCAGCCTCGGGGTCGTCAGGTGCCACGTAACGTGCCATCCACTCCAGATTACTGGCCGACGCAGGCGAGATCGCCATGCAGTTCCACAAGCCCTTGCGGTAGCCGGCGCGGCAGGCCCACTCGGTCCCGATCACCGGGCGGTCACGCAAAACCTCGTTGATGGAGAACGTTCCGGCCGTGACGGTCATGTCACCAGGGCGAACCTGACCCAACCCGACAGCGGCCGCGATTACATCATGCAGGCCAGCAGAAACGGGCGTGCCCTCAGCAAGGCCTGTCAGGGCCGCCGCCTCGGCGCTTACCGTGCCTGCCAGGGCGCATGAATCGAGCATGGGTGGCAGGGCGGCGGATATTTCCGACAGACCGAGCGCAGAGAGGATATCAGGGCTATAGGTCTGGCTGTGCAGGTCTGTGAAGGCAGTGCTGGCCTCTGTGAGATCGGTGGCAATCTCTCCGGTCAGGCAGTAACGCAGCCAGTCCTTTGCAAAAAACACCGTTCCAATCGAAGCAAAACGCTCGGGTTCGTGCCGCTTGATCCAGGCAAGCAACGTGGTAGCGGAGTACGGATAGGGGCGCTGCCCAGCTACCGGCATCAGACGATCGAGCAGCCCTTCGCGCTTCCACCCGTCATGAATACCGTAGGCGCGGCTATCAAGCGACATGATGCCGTGACCGAGCGGCTGCCTGTCGCGGTCGAGCAGGAAGAGTCCGTCACCATGCGCCGTGACCCCTACGCCAGCGATATCGGCGCCTGTCAGCCCGGCATCGGCCAAAGCATCGCGTATCGTAGAAGCGACGATGCGCCAGGTTGCAGGCATATCGCGCTCGACATGGCGCGGCGTATCGGTGATCTGGGCAACGCGCGCCTGCCCGAGACCGACGATCCTGCCATCTGTTGCGAAAATCACAGATTTGGCGCTCGACGAACCGCAATCGATCCCAATCAGATATCCTGTGCTCATGACCGGACTCCGTTCTGACAAGAGGGGTGGTGATCTGGCTGTAAGACTTAAACCGTCCATAAATGTTCCGATAATCACAATGAAGTGCGATATATGATACGATTTTAGTCATCGAGCGGCCGATCAACGCATGTTGAGCGTGATGACAAGTTGTTGCCCTGGTTGGAAAAGCCATGCGCAAGGGCACGACCCTCTCTTGCTGGCATGAGATATTTGTGATATTTTTGTTATCTATCGATTGGTCTGCTTGGTCCATCGGAGCAAAGCAAAATCTGTCAAAGGCAGTTCTTCAAGATGAGTGATGACCTCAAGCCAGCAGCCGCGCTCGACGGTTTTTCCGGGATCAAGCGCCAGAACCTGAAATCACGTCAGCAGCAGATCCTCGACCTGCTGTTCGAGCAGGGTAATGCGAGCATAGAGTTTCTGGCAGAGCATTTCGATGTCAGCCGTATGACCATTCATCGTGACGCCCATACGCTGGCAAGTCAGGGGCTGATTGACAAGATCCATGGCGGCATCACGCTCAAGAACCGTGCCCGTACCGAGAAAAACGTTGCCTATCGTCAGCATCGCGCCGCCAATCTGAAAAAGGCGATCATCCAGCGTGCCGTGTCGATGATCGAGCCCGGTCAGGTCATTATTCTTGATGATTCGACCACTGTTGCCGAGATGTTGCCGTTGCTGCCTGCCCGGGCACCGCTGACGGTCATTACCAATGCGGTCGGGGTCGTCCAGGCTCTGGCCCCTTTCCCCGGTATCAAGATCATCTGTCTGGGGGGTGATTACAGCAACTCACGCAACGCGTTCTTCGGGCTGGTGTGCGAGCAGGCTGCGCGCTCACTGCGCGGCAATATCATGTTCATGTCCACCTCCGTGATCTCGGGGGACACGGCTTTCCAGAACGATCAGGATGTCGTGAAGGTCAAGCGTGCCCTGATGGATATTGCCGATCAATGCGTGCTTCTGGTGGACAGCACCAAATTCAGACAGGGCGGTCTGCATCGCCTGACATCGCTGCAGGAATTCGACCGTATTCTCACAGACAGCCAGATCAAATCCGATACGCTGTCAGATCTTGAAGCCGCTGGTATTCCCGTCGAGATCTGCTGAAGCTTCTCGTCAGGCGGCGTGCCTGGTCGTGCCAGCGTAAGCCAGCGATGAGGCCGGGCAGGCAGCGTCCCCTGCCCGGCCCCTTAGCGCAATCAGGCGTTTTCGAGCGTCGCCATATCGATGACGAAGCGATACTTCACATCCGATTTGAGCATCCGCGAATAGGCGTTTTCGATCTCGTCCATCGCAATCATCTCGATATCCGAGGTGATGCCATGCTCGCCGCAGAAATCCAGCATTTCCTGTGTCTCGGCGATGCCGCCAATCAGTGAGCCGGCAAAGTTGCGGCGCTTCATGATCAGGCTGAATACGCTGACGGGGAGCGGGTTCTCGGGAGCCCCTACCTGAACCAGCGTTCCCTCGCGCTTGAGCAGGTTGAGATAGGCGTTGATGTCATGATCGGCCGCCACTGCATCGAGGATGAAGTCGAAGCGACCCGTTTCCTTCGCCATCGCTTCAGGGTCCTTGGAGAGCACGACTTCATGCGCGCCAAGGCGCAGGCCATCCTCGACCTTGCTTTGCGATGTCGTGAACAGAACGACCTCGGCACCGAACGCCCGTGCGAACTTAACAGCCATGTGGCCGAGCCCGCCAAGGCCGACAATACCCACGCGCTGGCCCGGGCCAACCTTCCAGTGCTTGAGCGGTGAGTAGGTCGTGATACCAGCGCAAAGCAGGGGCGCGACAGCCGCGAGTTCGAGGTTTTCCGGAACCTTGAGAACAAATCCCTGATCGACCACTACGGCCTTGGAGTAGCCGCCGAAGGTGATACCGCGCCCCTGACGGTCTTCACCGTTATAGGTGCCGACAAAGCCGACCTCGCAATATTGCTCGAGACCTTCCTTGCAGCTGGCACATTCGCGGCATGAATCGACCATGCAGCCTACGCCAACCAGATCGCCAACCTTGAACCTGCTGACAGACGCGCCAGCCTCGCTGACGCGACCAACAATTTCATGGCCGGGCACGCAGGGATAGATGGTGTTGTGCCATTCATTACGGGCCTGATGAATGTCGGAATGGCAAACGCCGCAATAGAGAATGTCTATACGGACATCGTCAGGACCGGCGTCGCGACGATCAAACTTGAAGGGAGCGAGGCGCTCAGAGGCGCCTTGTGCGCCGTAACCGATACAGGAAAGCATCGAGATTCTCCATCCTGGCCCTGGGCAGAGGAACGTCAAACACCCCAAAGACGATCGCCGTCTCTGGGGTGTCTGCCAATAAGCCTTCGGTGTTAACGTCTCGTTGGGCTCGCAAGTTCATTTCCGGCCGTTGCGCAAAGTGCCTATTCAGCCGGGGCCGAACTGGCCTGGGTCCGGCGCTCACGCCAGGCCGAGAGCCTTATATAAAGAGTTGGCAAGACAAGGAGCGTCAGAGCAGTGCAGGAGATCAGTCCCCCTATCACCACACTCGCCAGCGGCTTCTCTACCTCGGCGCCCTCGCTCATGGAAAAGGCCATCGGGAAGAAGCCGAGACACGCCACCGTGGCTGTTGCCATGACCGGGCGGAAACGCTCCCGCGCCGAGGTGACGGCTGCGGTAACAGCGTCAAACCCCGCGAGCCGCTTGTCACGAATATAGGAAATCAGGACCACGCCATTAAGCGTCGCGACACCGAAAAGAGCGATGAACCCGATACCAGCCGAGATGCTGAATGGCATGCCACGAACCCACAGGGCAATGATACCGCCTGTTGCAGCGAAAGGCAGGTTGACGAACACCAGAGCCGCCAGCCAGATATCGCCAAGGGCGAGGATGAGCAGGCAGAAAATCAGGACCAGTGTGATGGGGACGACAATTTCCAGACGCGCCACCGCGGTTTGCAGATTGCGGAACTGTCCGCTCCATTCGATCCTGTAACCCGGCGGGAGCTTGATCTGGCTTTTGACCGCGCTCTGGGCTTCCTGAACGAAGGAGCTCAGGTCGCGGCCACGCACATTGGCCTGTACCATCATCCGACGCTCTCCCTGGTTGCGCCGGATGGCCGCCGGGCCGTCACGCAAGGTGATATCGGCCACCTGATCGAGCCTCACCGAGTGATCGTCGCGGGTCAGCACGGGCAGCAGGCGGATATCATTCAGATCATCACGTGATTCTGCCATGATGCGCACTTCAGTGGGGATCAGCGCATCCTGTAGCGAGACTGGAGGGCCTACATGGCCGCCGATGGATTCCACGACATCCAACACTTCGGATGTATCGACGTTCAACCGGGCTGCGGCGGTGCGATCCACATCGATGTGCAGATACGGGATCGTGCCGACATCCTGCGGGGCGACATCGGCAGCACCATTGACTGAATCCACCACACGGGCCGTCTGGCTGGCGAGCTTCATCAGCGTATCGATGTCCGGGCCATAGATGCCTATGGCAATCTGGGAGCGCACACCCGATTGCAGGTCATCCATGCGCATCTGGATAGGTTGGCTCCATGAATAGAGCGAGCCGGGGTTGTTCTTGCGCAAGGCGGCATCGAAGGCGCGTATCAGCCCTTCCTGCGTTGTGGCGGTTTTCCACTCGCTGCGCGGCTTGAGCAGAACATAGGTGTCAGACTGCTCGCCACCCTGAGGATCGGTCGGGATAGCGGAGGTGCCGCTATTGCTGACCAGCATCCGGATATCGGGGAATTGCCTGAGTGTCTTCTCGATCTGGGTGATGGCACGCAGCGAGGCGTCGAGCGAGATACCGGGCAGACGTGTCGAGGTGACGATCAGATCACCTTCCTGCAATTGCGGGATGAATTCACCGCCCAGCCGTGTGGTCAGGCCAAGCGAAACCACCAGCACCAGCAGGGCGATGCCCACCACCATACGCCCATGATCCATGCACCAGCGCGAGGCCGGCGCGAAACCGCGGCGCAGAAAGCGAATGAAGAAGGTGTCGTGCTCGGTTCCTGTCAGCGCCCCCGTATCAGAAGGATGCGCCTCGTTGCGGGTTTTGTGCGCGGACGCGTGATGAGGCTTGATCTTCATGATCAGTGCCGCAAAAGCAGGCACGGCGACCAGCGCGAAGATCAGCGAAGCAATAAGCGCGAGGATGACCGTCTGGGCCATGGGGCGGAACATTCGGCCCTCGACGCCTTCCAGCGTGAGCACCGGCAGATAGACCATGATGATGATCAGAATGGCAAATATGACCGGTCGCGCCACCGAGCGCACCGTCTCGGCAATACGCTGTGTGAGCGGTACGTCGTCACCAGCCTGACTGGAAAGCACACTCTCGACAATTACGAGGGCGCTATCGACCACCATCCCGAAATCGATGGCCCCAAGGCTCAGCAGATTGGCGGATATGCCGAGGTGACGCATACCCACCATTGCGGCCACGAGCGAGAATGGAATGACTGAAATGATCACGAGCGAAGCGCGCCAGTCGCCGATCACGACCAGAAGCACGACCAGTACGAGGATCGCGCCAAGGACAAGGTTTTCCTTGACGGTGTGAATGGTCACATCTGTCAGGGTGGCGCGGCTGTAATAGGGTTCAAGTGTCACGCCTTCAGGGAGTGAGGCGACGATCTGAGGCAGGGCGGCCTTGATGCGTGACAGCGTGGCCTTGGCATTGGCCCCCTGCTGCAACAGGACCACGGCATTGACGATTTCGCCCTCTCCATCGCGCGTGACACCACCGAGCCTCGGGAGGCGCCCCTCACGCACTGTGCCGACATCGCGCACATGGACCACGCCGCCATTGGGCATGCTGCGCACCTGCACCTCGCCCAGCTCATGTAGGCTGTCGATCAGCGAGCGACCGACAATGATGTTCTGCTCGTCGTTATGCTCGATCCACGCACCCCCGGCGGCCTCGTTGTCACGATCCACCGCGTTGAACACATCAGAGACCGAAACCTGAAACTGGCGAAGCGCCATTGGGTTAAGCGCGACCTGATAGGTCTGTGACGCGCCACCATTGATGTTGACATCGATCACACCAGGGATCAGGCGCAGCTTGGGCACGACGTTCCACGTCATGATCCGGTTCAGCGCGGCCAGGGAGCGACCCTCGCCGTGAATCTGAAGCTGCAGGATCTCGCCCATACCGGTGGCCATCGGCCCCATCGTGATGGCGAGATTGCGAACAGACACGGCAGCGCGGGCCTGATCGAGACGCTGCGCCACGAGCTCGCGCGCCCTGTAAATGTCGGTGCCGTCATTGAATTGCAGATAGAGCACCGAAACGCCGGTACGTGAGACCGAGCGCATGGAATCTACCCCGACGATACCGGACATGACGGTCTCTATGGGGAAAGTCACCAGGCGCTCGACCTCCTCTGTCGGCAGGCCGGGTGCGCGCACCGAGATGAGCACCTGCCGGGGCGAGATATCCGGCACCGGCTCGACAGAGAGCGAACGCAGATCCGCGATCCCGGCGATCATGAGAAGGACGACCGCACCGAGTATGGCGGCGCGCCCCTTAAGGAGGGCGAGCATGAATTTCATGGTTACTGACCGCCCTCGCCGTGATTGGGTTCGGGGGCCAGGAGGGCCTGCGACTTCAGAACGAAGCTGCCATCCGTCACGACTGTTTCGCCGGGTTTAAGTCCCTGCGTTACGACAATCCGCCCGTCGAGATCAGGGCCGGTCGTCACCTTGCGCGCCTGATAATGTGTGTCATCCAGACGGACAAACACGCAGGGCTGCGAGCCGATTTTCTGTATGGCGCTGGCCGGGATCACGATGCCATGCACGGTTTCGGTCGAGAAGAGCCGTGTCTTGACAAGCATGTCGGGCCGAAGCTGTCTTTTGCTGTTATCCACGAGGCTGCGCACGAGCACATGGCGGGTCATCGGGTCCACACTGCCCTCAATCAGGTCGATGCGTGACTCGATGGGTTTGGCGTCAGGAGCCGGCCAGGTCAGTTGTCTTCCACCCCGGCTCAGATGCGTTGCCTGCTGCTCACCAACCTGCGAGACCACCCAAACCCGGGAGAGATCGTCAATTTCGACCGCTGGTGCGGCACGGCCGGACACTTCCTCCCCCACGCCCACCACAATCTTGTTCACGATGCCATCGATCGGGGAGATAACGGATGAATGGAGCCCTTCAGTCTTTTCAGACGATGACGAGAACCGGGCCAGCCTTTCGCGCTCATTCTGCGCAATGGCCTCGCTGCGTTTGACAGTGCCCTCTGCGTCCTGAAGACGCGACCGGCGACGCTGGGCTTCACCCTGCGATATGGCGCCGCCCTGGAGGGCGCGGGCCCGATCATAGGACAGGCGGGCATCGTCGCGCAGGGCGCGGGCCTGCTGGACCGCAGCTTCGGCCGAAAGAAGACGCTGATGGGCATCGCTCAGGCTGAAATCGTCATAGGTGAACAGCACCTGCCCTTTTTTGACGATCTCGCCCGGCGTCACCAGAACGCTCTGCACACGTCCCTGCCCCACCGGGTGAATCCGGGCGCTGCGCCGGTCATCCTGATCGATATAGGCAGGCACGTCGACATGCGGTGGCAAAGCCCCCTGACGCGTTACGGCGGTATGAATTCCTTCCTGCCTGAGTGCCTCCCGCGAGATGGCAATGGGTGCATTCGGCCAGTCCGCAGGGCTCTGTGAGCCGCTCTCTGCGCTCGGGGCACTCGGCGCTGCCGGCGCGCTGACTGTGCCGGGGGGCGTCGAGACCGGCCCGACCTGCGCACACCCGATCTCGGGTACGAGCGCGAAAGACAGGCTTGTGAGGGCAAGGAGAGCGCAGCGATAACGCGCATACAGGCGAGGCCTGAGGTTGATTATCATGGGTAGTTTCCGGCCATCAGGCTCATTCTGATCATTGCCGCGTGCCAGATGACATCGGCCTCGGCGTTTCTCTGTCCGGCTTCGAGCGCCGCACGGCGTGCGCGAAGATATTCGATGACCGGCGTTTCACCGACGCTCCACGCATGTTCAAGGTCATGGGCGCGGGCATCGAGTGCCTGCCGCGCCGATGAGGCATTGCGCAGCATGGCCAGCGCTGAGCTGAGGCTG
Source organism: Asaia sp. As-1742 (assembly GCF_011753235.1). NCBI lineage: Bacteria > Pseudomonadati > Pseudomonadota > Alphaproteobacteria > Acetobacterales > Acetobacteraceae > Asaia > Asaia sp. As-1742. The sequence continues at coordinate 487,170 of NZ_VWWA01000003.1, forward strand.
GCGCGTGTCTGACGGTATTCGGTCTTGACCTTGCGCTGCGCCAGTATGGCATCGCGTTCGGCCGCACCCATGGCCTTGACCTCTTTCATGACCATTGGCGTATTACGTGCCTCGCTCGGCAACGCCATCGAGAACTGGACGCCTACCTGAGTGTCCCACGGGCTGCCGTACTGGCCCTGCTTGACCACCTGTACGCCAAGTTGCGGGTTGGGCATGTAGGAGTGGCGCGCCAGCGAATACGCTGCCTTAGCGCTACGCGAGACTGCCGCAGCCATCTCGATACGCGGGTCGCGGGTGGGGTCGAGTGTCAGGTTCTGCGTGCCCAGGATACGACCGTCGAGCGACAGGATATCGGGGATCTCGTCAGTCCCGGTTAGGGCCTCAAGCTCGGCGCGATTGTTTTCAAGAGCCTGCTCTGACTGGGCGATCTGCGCATCGAAATCGCCCTTCTCGCCCACGACAGCATCAAAATCAGCCGCAGCAATTTCGCCGGCGCGCAGACCCTGATGGGAGCTCTGCACCACGCGTTCGAGGAGATCGCTGGTCGCGCGCAGATTGCCGATCTTTTTCTCGAGTAATGTCGCGGCGCTGGCGAGGTCGAGGATGCGTACGGCGCTTAGAAGATGCTGAACCTTGATCCGTGCCTTGGCGACTGCTTCATCGGCCAGCGCGTTGCGCACGGTGGCCGTGCCCTGACCGGGAAGCCAGAGGGGGACGCTGATACTGCCCTGATAGGTTGTGTAGCCAAGATTGGTGCCGATGAAATGGTCATCGAGATATTGCCCGGCAACGATCGGCCCATCAGGAAACCATGACTGCGCGGCACGAGCGTTCTTGTGTGACGCCGTGGCATCGACGGAAAACGACTGGTTGGCCGGGTCACGGTCCCATGCAAGCTGGATGGCCTCGTGAAAACTCTCGGCTCTTGCGCCGGGTGCGAGCGCAAGCGCTGAGACAGCAACGAGGGAGGATGCGAGAAAGCATCTGGCCCGCATTGGGCCGATGGGAAGCTGACGGCGCCTGAAAGCCCGTTTTTGCCGAAGAATCACTGACATGATGGGTGATCTTAGGCGGATATGAGCATCGCTCCACGACAAAACTTGGCTGAACGATAAAATAAATAATAAATAGGCAACATGATGGAAAGGATCAGGTAATCCCGACCATCATGTTGCCGTCATGGGCAGGCATCACGCCGTATCGGCTTCAGCTTATTACCCGGTCGACCGCTTGGCCGGGGTCACTCGTCGATGGGCTGAACGTGCGAAACCTTGCCGGCGCGATCGTAATAGATGATCGCATTGCCTCGGCGCTGGGCATAGCCGTCTGGCGTGCCGTCCGGGCGTTTGAACAGCATACGGTGGGCGTCGGCCTGCTCAACAATCTTGTCGCCGGGCGGGCGGTACTTGAACATGCTGAAATCCGCCTCTGCCTTGGGCAGGGCAGAGGAGCGGGCCAGCTGATGCATATCCGGCTTCTTCTTGTCGTCATCATCATCCTGCGCGGTGGCAAGGGCGGGCATGAGCACCGCCCCTGCGCCAAGGACGCAGAGGAAGAGACGAAGCGGCGCTGACTGTTTCATCAAAGCTATTCCTGTATCAACCTTGTTTTGCGGCACCGGGCATGGCCTGAGCCTTTGCGACATCACTGGCGCTCCAGCCACCACCGAGTGCCCGGTAGAGCGTTACCAGATTCTGGTAACGGGCCAATTGCACATTGATGAGGCTTTGCTGCGCGTCGTACAGGCTGCGCTGCTGCGTCAGGGTGGTCAGATAGGGGTCGATACCCGTATTGTAGCGCATCATCGCCAGATCGAAGGCCTGCTGCGACGACTGGACGAGGCTCTTGAGGTGACTATCCTGTGCCAGATAGGTCTCGCGCGCCGTCAGGGCATCTGACACTTCCTTGAATGCCGTCTGGACCGTCTTCTCATAGGTGGCGATCTGGGCAAGACGACGCGCCTTGCTGATCTTGAGATTGCCCTCGTTCTGACCCCAGGTGAAGATCGGGAACGTGATGTTGGGCGAGACCGACCACGTCTGCGCACCCGGCGTGAACAGGTGACGGAACTGAAGGGAACTCACGCCCTCCTGCGCGGTGAGCGTCACCTTCGGGAAGAAGGCGGCGCGCGCCGCACCGATATTGGCGTTGGCACCGATCAGATTATGCTCGGCCGACTGGATGTCGGGGCGCTGCCCAATCAGGTCCGAAGGGAGGCCTGCAGGCAGATCCGCCATCAGGGTCTGGGTTCCAAAGGGCTGGGGTGCCGGCAGGCTGTCAGGCAAAGGAACACCAATGAGCAACTGCAGCTGGTGCTCATCCTGTGCCATCTGGCGCTCATACTGTGCCTTGTTGCTGGCTGCCTGCTCGACCTGGGTCTGGGTCTGGGCCAGCGTCAGGGCATCGGCCTCGCCGTGATCGTATTTCATACGTGTCAGGCGCAGTGTGTCGCTTTGCGATGTCAGGGTCTGGTCAGTCACGCGCACAAGTTCACGGTCCGCCAGCCACTGGAGATAGGTGTTGGCCACCTGCGCCACCATGCTGATCAGCACGGATTGCGCATTCATGCGTGAGCCCAGCAACTCTTCCGCCTGTTGGCGGGAGAGGTTGCGGATACGGCCGAACAGATCGACTTCATAAGAGGAGAAGCCGATATTGACGCCGTAATAGCGCAGCATGGACGTGCCGCGCCCCAGACCAGGGGCGAAGGAAAAGCCTGCCGTATCAGAAGGAGCGAAATACTGGCCCTGCCCTGTTACCCCGATGGGGGGGAACAGTGAGGCATGCTGAACCTCGTAGCTGCCCTGAGCCTCCATGATCGCTGCCGCCTGGCTGCGCAGGTCACGGTTGTTGCGCAGGGCAAGTTCGATCAGCGCGCGCAGTCTTGCATCGGTGAAGAAATGCTTCCAGCCGATATCAGAGGCTGCCTGACCCCGAAGGGCCTGCGTCGCTCCGGCATCGGCAGGATAGGCATTCTGCACGGGCTGGGTCGGGCGCTGGTATTTCGGGGCCAGATCGCATGAGGCGAGCATGGTGAACGCCAGCAGGGCGCCGACCGATCCGGTTCTGGTCAAAAGGCTCATGCGCCCTCTCCTCGCGCAGCTTCATTGCGGTGTTCGTACGGATCGACGCGATCCTTCATGCGTGTCACCTTGAACAGACGCAGGATCACCACGAAGAAGACCGGGACGAAATAGACGGCCAGCAGGGTTGCGGACAACATGCCGCCGACCACGCAGGTACCGATGGCCACACGTGCTGCCGACCCGGCGCCCGTCGCAATGGCCAGCGGGAAAACGCCGCAGACAAAAGCGATGGACGTCATCAGGATCGGGCGAAGACGCTCGCGACCGGCCTTGAGAACGGCATCTTCAAGAGAGTCACCCTGCTCGAAGAACTCTTTTGCGAATTCGACAATCAGAATGGCGTTCTTGACCGATAGACCGACCGTGGTCAGCAGGCCCACCTGGAAATACACGTCGTTATCCAGACCACGCCACAGCGTGGCACCAATCGCGCCAAGCACACCAAGTGGCAGCACCATCAGCACTGCAAGCGGGATGGCCCAGCTTTCATAAAGCGCGGCAAGGCAAAGCAGGATGACGATGGCCGCGAGTGCGTAGAGCGGGCCAGTCGAACCGCTGGATGCGACCTGTTCGTAGGAAATGCCGGTCCACTCATACCCGATACCCTTGGGCAGATGGGACAGGATCTTTTCCATCTCCTTCATGGCATCGCCCGAGCTTGTGCCAGGCGCGCCCTGACCCTGCAGTTCGAAGGAGTTCAGACCGTTATAGTCCTCCACCTTCTGCGGGCCGACAATCCAGTTACCCGTGGCAAAGGAGTTGAATGGCACCATATTGCCGGTGGTATTGCGCACATACCATTTATTAAGATCCTCAGGCGTCATGCGCGCCCAGGCTTCACCTTCGATATAAACCTGTTTGACGCGGTCGCTGCGCATGAACTGGTTGACGTAAATCGAGCCAAACGCCCCCTGGATGGTGGTGTTGATCTCGGCGTTCGTCACGCCCTGCGCATTGGCGCGCTCACGGTCGATATCCAGATGGAACTGGGGCTGATCCTCAAGGCCCATCGGACGCACAGCCATCAGGCGCGGGTTCTTGGCAGCCTCGCCCAGAACCTGGTTGCGGGCCGCAAGGAGGGCCTTGTGACCCAGATGCCCGTTATCCTCCAGTTCAAGATCGAAGCCGGCCGCGTTGCCGAGTTCCATCACAGCTGGGGGGTTGATGGCGAAGATGATGGCTTCCGGATCCATCCAGAAGTGCTTCATGATTTCGCCAGCCACCGACATGGTGGTGTTCTTGTACCCCGGACGCTCATCCCACGGCTTGAGACGAATGAAGAAGGCACCAGCACTCTGGCCCTGACCGGCGAAGTTGAAGCCGTTCATGGCAAAGACCGACTGCGCGATATCACCGTATTTATGCATCACGTAATCGGTGATCTTGCGGTTGACCGCCGCCGTCTGGGCATTATTGGCGCCCGGACGCATGGTCACCTGACCAAAGATAATGCCTTGATCTTCTTCCGGCAGGAAGCCGCCCGGAACACGAAGGAACAGGAAGACCGCACCGAAAGCGAAGACGGCAAAGATGAGCATGCTCACCAGACGGCTGCGCACGAGGCGACGCACACCGTTCAGGTAACCATTGGTCATGCGATCAAAATTGCGGTTGAACCAGGCAATCGGTCCGGTCTTGTGCTCCTTGTGAGTGGGCTTGAGCATGGAGCCGCACAGTGCGGGGGTCATGATCGTGGCCACCAGCACCGAGAGCCACATGGCTGCGACAATGGTGATCGAGAACTGGCGATAGATCACGCCGGTCGAACCGCTGAACGCCGCCATTGGCAGAAACACGGCGGTCAGGACGAGCACGATACCCACGAGAGCACCGGTGATTTCATCCATTGACTGACGTGAGGCTTCCTTGGGAGATAGTCCCTTCTCGCTCATCACGCGCTCGACGTTTTCGACCACCACGATCGCGTCATCGACTAGAAGGCCGACGGCGAGCACCATGGCCAGCATGGTTAGCGTGTTGATCGAAAAGCCAAGGGCCGAGAGAACACCGAATGTGCCCAGAAGCACGACTGGCACGGCGATTGTCGGAATGAGCGTGGCACGGAAATTCTGCAGGAAAATCAGCATCACAACGAACACGAGCGCGATGGCCTCGAGCAGCGTAATGACAACTTCCTTGATCGACAGGGTGATGAACGGCTCGGTATCGAGCGGATAAACCGTCTTGAGGCCCTGCGGATAGAACTTCTCGAGCTCGGCAACCTTGGCGCGCACTGCCGTCTCGGTTGTCAGCTGGTTCGCACCCGGCGCGAGCTTGAGCGCCATACCGACCGTCGGCAGGTTGTTATAGAACGAGGTCAGGTTGTAGTTCTGCGCACCCAGTTCGACACGAGCGACATCGCTGAGCAGTACCTGAGAACCGTCCTGCTGTACCTTGAGCACGATCTTCTTGAACTGCTCGGGCTCACTGAGGCGGGTCGGACCGATGATGGTCGCGTCAAAACCGATCTCCTTGGTGGAGGGCAGACCGCCCAGTTCACCCGAGGAAACCTGAATGTTCTGCTGCTGGATGGCTGTCTGAACATCGCTGACGTTGAGCGAATATTTATAGAGCTTGTTGGGGTCCATCCATACGCGCATCGCGTATTCGGAACCGAACAGCGTATGGTCACCCACACCGGAAACGCGCGAGAGCGGATCGGATACGTTCGAGGCTACGTAATCGGCAATATCCTGACCCGACATGCTGCTGTCGGTCGAGATGAAGGCGAGCACGAGCATGAAGTTCTTCACGGCCTTCGTGACGCTCAGGCCCTGGTTGACAACTTCTGTCGGCAGGCGCGGCTGCGCCAGCTGCAGCTTGTTCTGCACCTGCACCTGCGCGATGTCAGGGTTTGTCCCCTGCGCGAAGGTCAGGTCGATTTCCATATGGCCGCTGCCATAGGACGATGCCGAAAGATATTCGAGGTGATCCAGGCCGAACATCTGCTGCAGGATTGGCCGGACGGTGGTGTTGTTCACCGTCTCGGCCGATGCACCGGGATAATCAACCGTGATCGCGATCTGTGGCGGGGCGATGGAGGGGTACTGGGCAATCGGCATGCTGAAGATGGCGACCCCACCCACCAGCATGATGATCAGCCCGATAACCCAGGCGAAGATCGGTCTGTCGATGAAGAAACGAGACATGGACTACTCTTATCCTGCGTGCGCGGGCTGGGCGTCGGCTGCCTTGCCGTCAGCCGTTTTCTCAACCGGCTTTACGACGGCACCCGGATGGGCCTTCTGCAATCCCTCGACGATGATGCGGTCACCGTCATTGAGGCCACCCATCACAACCCAGTCGCCATCAAGGGCGCGGTCGAGCTGCACGAAGCGCATGGTCACCTTGTTGTCGCCATCGAGCGCATAGACGAAGGGATCGCCCTTGGAGTCACGCTGCAATGCCGGCTGCGGGATGGTGATGGCCTTGGGATCGACACCCTCGGCGACTTCGGCATGAACATACATGCCGGGCATCAGCAGGCGATCAGGGTTGGGGAATTCGGCGCGGACGACCATGGTGCCCGTTGCGGGGTCGACCGTGACTTCGGTCAGGCGGAGCTGACCTGACTTGTCGTAGCGGCTGCCATCCTCGAGTGTGAGCTCAACCGCAGCGGCGTTGCCCGACACCTTCTGCAGTTTTCCGCTCGCAAACTCCCTCCTCAGACGCAGCATGTCCGAGGTGGCAAGGTTCACGTCCACATAGATCGGATCCATGCGCGTGACCGTGGCAATAGCCGTGGTCTGACCCGCGGTGACGAGTGTGCCGGGGGTGACGAGCATACGGCCGATACGCCCGTCGATGGGTGAGCGTACCTGGGTCCAGTCCAGATTGACGGCTGCGCTGTCCACGTTGGCCTTCGCCTGCGCGATATCAGCTTCCGCCTGACGGGAGGACGAAAGGGTATTATCGTAGTCCTGTTTGCTGACAGCATGAGCCGCAGCAAGGGGGCGATAACGCTCAAGCTGGGCACGAATGCTCAGGGCTGCCGCCTGGGCATGAAGAAGCTGCGCCTTCGCCTGATCATAGCTTGCCTTGTAGGGCGCCGGGTTGATGACATAGAGCAGCTGCCCTGCCTTGACATCCGTCCCCTGCTCGAAAGCACGCTTGAGGATCACCCCACCCACCTGGGGGCGGACCTGTGCCTGCTCGAATGCCTCTACCCGACCGGGAAGTGACGTGGCGGTCTTCAGGGCATGGGGATGAACCGTATAGACCCCGACTGTCTGCGGCGGCGGCTTGGGTGCTTCTGCCTTATGCTTGCATCCTGTCAGATCGAGCGTCAGGAGGGCTAACGGAAACAGGCGTAGCGAAAGGCTTGTTGTGGTCTTGAGAGACCGCGTCAAATGGGGCGTATAAGACGGAAATGCTCGCATGCTGGCGCTATCCAAAATTACCGATGTTCATGAAGGGTAACCGCAAACCGTAAGGTCGCGCCAAAAAAGGCTTCGGAAACCCTTGAGTTTCTCTGCTATAGGGAACTATACGGTTTCCGAAAGCTGGTCAACGGACCTGTTGAAGCCCAGGAGCGGTTTTTCGCAATACAATGTCAGTTACGCCCCTCAAGACCAAAAGTATCATGCAAGAGCCAGAGCAGGCGTCATTACGCAAGCATTGTGGCAGGCCGCCAGTATTATGTGAAACTGAGAGGCGGGATCGTATATTCGACGCGGCCGAAATTGTGTTGCAGGAGCACGGTTATTCGGGCGCGTCCATGGACCGTATTGCCCAATGCTCGAACATGTCGAAAAAGACGCTCTATCATATGTTCTCAAGCAAGCAGGAGATGGTCGAATTACTGCTCCGGGATCGCCTGCTTCTGTCAGGTTTGCGTGATCTGGAACTCTGCGGCGATACGGTGGAGGACAAGCTCGTTTACGGGCTTGAAAGTCTGGCTGTCGCGATGATGACCGAAAAGCGCCTCAGTCTGATCCGTGTGGTGATCGCCGAAGTCTCGCGTAACCCCGAGGTCAGTCGCTTCGTTCGCGAATTCTTCTCCAGTGCGGCTGGCCCGTTCCCACTACGCGTGTGGCTCGAGCGCTTCGTCGATGAAGGGGCCCTGGCGATTGACGATGTCGAGGAAGCGTCTGACCTGCTTTTCGGCGCTTCGCTCGCGACGTCGATGCTGTGCGAGCTAAGCCATTGTCGGCCGCGCCAGCACTGGGACGAAACGCCGCGTTATCTGCGCCGCGTTGTGAGGATGTTTCTCTGCGGTCTCGAAAACGAAAAAGGGGCCTGAAAAGGCCCCTCTCATTCGTCAGGCGACCAGCCTGCCTTCCTTGTCCACCAGCTCGATCGGGTAATCACCGGTAAAGCAGGCATCGCAGTACCGTCCCTGTGCGCCGGTACGGCCGTCATGCCCAAGCGCACGATACAGACCATCGAACGAGATGAAGGCAAGGCTATCCACGCCAATGGCCTCGGCCATCTTTTCGATGGTGTGTGTCGCGGCCAGAAGCTGGCTCTCCTCGGGTGTATCGATGCCATAGAAGCAAGGATGCTTCGTGGGCGGGCTGCTGATACGCATATGCACTTCGGTTGCCCCGGCAGCGCGCACCATATCGACGATCTTTCGTGACGTTGTGCCGCGTACGATCGAATCATCCACCAGCACGACACGCTTGCCTGCGAGCACGGGCGTATTGGCTGAGTGTTTCATGCGAACGCCCAGATTGCGGATCTGGTCCGTCGGCTCAATGAAAGTGCGTCCGACATAGTGGTTGCGGATGATGCCCATCTCGAACGGAATACCGCTCTCCGCGGCAAAACCCATTGCAGAGGGCACACCTGAATCGGGTACGGGCACGATCACATCGGCTTCCACGCCGCTCTCGCGGGCAAGCTCGACGCCAATCTGCTTGCGCGCTTCATAGACCGAGTGATCTTCAAGGATCGAATCAGGGCGGGCGAAATAGATGTATTCGAAGACGCAGAAGCGCGGGCTGGTTTGCGCAAAGGGACGCATGGAGCGTATCCCGTCATTGTCGATGATCACCATCTCGCCTGGCTCGACATTGCGCACGAATTCGGCGCCCACGATATCAAGGGCGCAAGTCTCGCTGGCCAGCATCCAGCCGCCATCGGCTACGCGACCGAGAATAAGCGGGCGTACACCCAGCGGATCACGAAGCCCGATAAGGAAGTCGGGCGCCAGCGCCACCACCGAGTAGGCGCCCTTTACCTGCTTGGCGGCGTCCACCAGACGCTCCAGCACAGTGGCGTAAAGCGAGATGGCGATGAGATGAACGAACACCTCTGTGTCGGTCGTGGACTGGAACAGACAGCCACGCTTGACGAGCGCCTGTCGCAGCGTTGCCGCATTGGTCAGATTGCCGTTATGTGCCACCGCCAGACCGCCGAACTCGAAATCGGCGTATAGCGGCTGAACGTTGCGCAGCAGCGTACCGCCGGTCGTTGCATAGCGGTTATGGCCAATGGCTCCGCTGCCCTTGAGCGTGCTCATGACACGTGCGTCGCTGAAAACGTCGCCCACGAGGCCAAGGCCTTTGTGCTGGCAGAAGCGTTCGCCATCATGGCTGACAATACCGGCGGCTTCCTGTCCGCGATGCTGAAGGGCGTGAAGGCCGAGCGCTGCCAGAGCAGAGGCGTCGGGGGCTCCCCATATGCCAACCACGCCGCATTCCTCGTAGGGACGGTTCGCAGTTTCGAGTGTGGCGGGATCAATCATCGGGCGGCGCTCCTGGGCATGGTCACGCTTGGGCGACCGGAAATGGGGCGATCGGTGATGCGGCGATCGGGCGATCTGGAATGGGCCATTCGGGACCGGGGTCTGTCAGAAGGCAGCCTCATGACCTGTTGCGGGCGGCATGGCAAGATGAAGTTTCGGGAAATATGGCATTAGTTCCCTGACAAAATAGACGCCATCGAGGATGTAGGGACCCGATTTGCTTCCTGCAATGAGCGAATGGGCCACAACCGTGCCCACCATTGAGACGCAGACAAGATAGAGCACGACCAGAAGAATATAGCCGCGTGCAACACCGAACAGGCAGCCGAGCAGCTTGTCCGTTCCCCCTACGAGAACGCTGCGAAGCCCGGTAGCGAAGCGCTGCGCAACGGTCGACAGAACAAGGACCAGCACGATGAAAGATATGATATAGGCGAGTGCCGTTGCAGCAAGCGGGTCAGTAACTTTCTGCGCAATCCAGGGAAGAATGAGAGGCGCCGTGCGCGCCGCCAGCACGAAAGCGCCAACCCAGGCAGCAAGGCTGAACACCTCCCTTGCAAACCCACGTGCGCCGCCCCAGAGCGCCGAGACGAGAAGAACGAAAAGAACAGCAATATCGGCAGAATTTTCCATGGGTGTTCTGGAGCGGATCCGGTCAGGGGAGCTTGGTGGATGAGGGACGCCAGAATCTGCGTGTCGTATCGGAGCTGGCAGGGATGTCGCGATTGATCTGGTTCAGCAGGTTCCCCAGCTGCACCCGATGATCGATCTCGCGCCACACGGCTTTTGCGTCAATACCGCGCAGCGCCCACAGGCGCAGAAGCGCCTCGATAAAGGTGGCGCTTTGCTCGACCAGATCCTGAGGTTGCTCGAGCGAGTAGAAGGTAACGCATCGCACAGTGGCATGAGCGAGATCACGTCGCAGCGCGTCGTCAGAGAGAACGGCGACAACCGGAGACTGCGGCGTACGTCCCTTGGTATCCTTCCTGTTGCCAGCCCTGGAGCGCGTCTTGTCGGGAGCGCTCTGCCGCTTCTTGCCTCGTTTGGGCTTGGGGATAGCAGGCGCGTTTTCGGGCTGGGCAGGTCTCGCCGGGCCAAGCCGGCCGAGCAAGACCTCAAGAATATGCGGATCGTCCATAGGCACCTTCATCTTATCCGCATATGAATTTGCCACGGCAATCGTCAATTAAATGCGTGTATCTTCGGATGTTTTGACGCGATCTGTCGATCAATGCCCAACCGAGCGCGAAAACACGTTAACAACAATGACCCCAACGATGATGAAGGAGAGCCCGATCAGAGCTGGCGTGTCGAGGGCTTGGCGGAACTTGATCCAGCTGATGGCCGAAATCAGCACGATCCCGACGCCGGACCAGATGGCATAGGCGATGCCGGTGGGCATGGTACGCAAGGTGAAGGATAGCGCGTAAAACGAGATGACATAGCCCAGAACGCTCAGCATGCCCGGTACTGCGCGCGTGAAGCTGTCCGACATCTTGAGCATGGTGGTGGCAAACACCTCCGAGCAGATCGCAATCAGAAGATAAAGATACGTCATGAAACCCCGGACCATGAAACCGGGGTTTTCTTATCGCAACCCGGCAGGGGTGTCACCTTTCCTGAGGGACCAGGGATACCCACGACTGGCCTGAGTTCCTGCGGCACAAGGCGTCTGCGCGGTTGGCCGAGAGCTGACAAGAAAGGTCACATGGTGGTGAGGCGCCCGCACCTGAATGATATGTCCGATCCAGGACGTCCTGCCCCTGCCCGCTTTGCCCCGCGAGGTGGGAGGAGCAACGCCGGGTGCCGGCGACCTTTCAGGGGCCGCCGGGTACAATAGGTCAGGCCGGCTCGACCTCGTCTGTCTTCAGATAAAGCTTCCCGCCATGGGCCTTGAAGCTCTCTTTCATGTCTTCCATGCCCTGCTCACGTTCGGCATTGCGCCGGATGTCATGACTGATCTTCATCGAGCAGAATTTGGGCCCGCACATCGAGCAGAAATGGGCAGTCTTGTGCGCCTCTTTCGGAAGGGTCTCGTCGTGATAAGACCGCGCTGTATCCGGGTCGAGTGCCAGATTGAACTGGTCCTGCCACCGGAATTCAAAACGCGCACGGGAGATGGCATCATCACGGACCTGCGCGGCAGGATGCCCCTTTGCGAGGTCTGCGGCATGGGCGGCGATCTTGTAGGTGATGACCCCCACCTTGACGTCGGATCGGTCTGGCAGCCCAAGATGCTCTTTTGGCGTGACATAACAGAGCATGGCGCAACCATACCAGCCAATCATCGCGGCGCCGATGCCTGAGGTGATGTGATCATAGCCGGGGGCAATATCGGTGGTGAGCGGACCGAGCGTATAGAACGGGGCTTCGCCACATTCGCGCAGCTGCTTGGTCATGTTGATCTTGATCTTGTGCATGGGCACATGGCCCGGCCCTTCGATCATGACCTGACATCCCTTCGCCCATGCCACTCGGGCGAGTTCGCCTAGCGTTTCCAGCTCGGCAAACTGGGCTGCGTCGTTTGCATCGGCGATTGAGCCAGGGCGCAGCCCGTCACCCAGCGAGAACGAGATGTCGTAGCGACGCATGATGTCGCAGATCTCGTCGAAATGTTCGTACAGGAAATTCTCGCGGTGATGGGCGAGGCACCATGCGGCCATGATCGACCCGCCGCGTGAGACGATACCTGTGGTGCGTTGCGCCGTCAGTGGCACATGGGCGATGCGGACGCCTGCATGGATGGTGAAGTAATCCACCCCCTGCTCCGCCTGTTCGATCAGGGTGTCGCGATAGATTTCCCAGGTCAGGTCTTCCGCAACGCCGCCCACTTTCTCGAGCGCCTGATAGAGCGGCACGGTGCCGATCGGCACGGGCGAGTTGCGCAGGATCCAGTCACGGATATTGTGGATGTTACGACCGGTTGAGAGGTCCATCACCGTATCGGCGCCCCAGCGTATGGACCAGACCAGTTTTTCAACTTCCTCGGCGGCGGAGGATGTCACTGCCGAATTGCCGATATTGGCGTTGATCTTCACCAGAAAGTTGCGCCCGATGATCATGGGCTCGAGTTCGGGATGGTTGATATTGGCAGGGATGATTGCGCGACCGGCTGCAATTTCCGAGCGCACGAATTCTGGGGTGATGAAGCTCGGAATTTCAGCCCCGAAATCCTCACCATCGGCACGGCGTGCCTCGGCACCCTCGACCATTTCGGCGCGCCCTAGATTTTCACGATGGGCGACGAAAATCATCTCTTCCGTGATGATCCCTGCACGGGCGAACTCGTATTGGGTCACAGGGTGGCCATCCTGCCCGCACAGAACGCCGTGGGGGGCCGGGCATTGGGGCACCGCGTGATCGCCCTTGGCAAAGCCGTTATCCTCGGGCTTGATCGCGCGGGTTTCGGTCACTTTCGTGAGGCCACGGCGCGACAGCCAATGCTCGCGCAGTCGGGGCAGACCAAGAGATACATCGGCATGATAGCCGGGGGCGGTATAAGGACCGGATGTGTCGTAAACCCTCACCGCGGGCTCGTTCGCGGTGGGTTCGAGATCGATCTCGCGAAATGGCACGGTGATATCGGGCCGGTCAGCCGGGCTTGAAATAATCTTGCGCGAGCCCGAGATTGGACCGGTTGTGACCGTGCCATGCGCGGGCGCGCGATCGAGCGTGTTGACCTTGGTGGAATGAAGCGTTGAGTCGTCCATCATGTCTCCCCTTGCGGCGTGGAGTTATGTCCGACAGCGCAAGAGCAGAGTGAACGGAAGTCGCGTGTAGGGGGACCGGGCCGCTCACACCAATCCCTACGCCGGTACGAACCGGATCAGGTTCTTCGCCCACATGCCGGGGCGAAAGGGTCGCTGCGCTGCGGAAATCCCGCCATCAGCCTCTCAGCCTCTTGTCGAGGCCCCCCCTGGTATGGACGGGAGCATTGCGTGGTTAGGCGCGTACTGTCAATCGAATTAACGATGCAGGATCACGGCCTCTGCAAGATTGCCCGGTTGGGTTGATAGCCCGTGCGTGGCCTGTCAGGCACGCACATGGGAAGCCCGGGCGCTCATTGGCTTGAGCTGCCCTATTTCCTGATCATGGCGATTCATGCCAGCTGGCGTGATGTGAAAGCGCCCGTCATCGCCCAGAGTCACAAAACCCATCTCCTGCAGGCGCTCCAGACAAGGCTGGTCGCGCAAATCCTGCGGACGGCCTATGCCCTCGCAGAGAAGCACACGATGTAGCGTCGAGCGACAGCACGTTTCGAGATAGGGTTCATCCCACATGATGCTGTCTCCATATTGCGCCCGATTGGGTGGCGTGGCGCTTCGCATAACAGGTCGTGCCCGGCCTTTCCACGGTCCATCGCATCTTCCGGTCACGTTTTGCCCGTTTTCATGCAGTCAGGAGCACCTCTGTCCGGGTATTGCACCAGAGCAGGAAACGGGTCGGGTGGCGACATCGGGTTTTGTGATTGGCTAGGCAAATTGACCTGGAAAGGGGTCGACCCGTCCTGTCACGACGTTATAGAGAGGCGCACAGAAATTACCTGCAGGATATGTCATGGCGCGCGCGTTCCTATCCAGACTTTCAACCCAGATGTTCCACGGTTTCGACCCGGAGACGGCGCACGAAGCCGCCATCGAGGCGCTTGCGCTGGGGCTCGGGCCGAGTGCCGCGAAGGATGTGCCAGCGCTGGTTACCCGCTGTATGGGGCTGCGTTTTCCAAACCCGGTCGGCCTCGCCGCGGGGTTTGACAAGAATGCCCGCGCCCCGCTTGCTCTGGCCCGTATGGGTTTCGGTCACGTCGAATGTGGCACCGTGACGCCGCGCCCGCAGGAGGGCAACCCCAAGCCGCGTCTTTTCCGTCTGACCGAAGACCGGGCGATCATCAACCGCATGGGGTTCAACGGCGATGGCATCGATGCCTTTGTCCAGCGGCTTGAACGGTTCCGCTCCCTCCAGGCTGGGCGCAATGCAGCACTTAGGGCGGTGCCGGTCGGGGCCAATCTGGGCATCAACAAGCTCGGTGCCCGCCCTCTGGAAGATTATCCTTATCTCGTCTCGCGCGTCGCTCCTCTGGCTGATTACATTACCATCAACCTTTCATCGCCCAATACGCCGGGACTGCGTGACCTCCAGAGCGCAGGCACGCTTCTTGACATCCTCAATGCCGTGAAGCGCCATAACGTCGGGCACCCGCCCCTTGTCATCAAGCTGGCGCCTGATCTCGACCCTGACGCGCTGCCGGAAATTGTCGAGGCGGCCATCGAAGGCGGCGCTGCGGGTATCATCGTGAACAACACCACGATCAGTCGCCCCCCTTCCCTGCGCTCTGCTCTTGCGCAAGAGACTGGCGGTTTGTCGGGCCGCCCTCTGGCACAGCTGGCGGTGGGGATGCTTCATCGGATTGTGCCGCTGGTTCGGGGGCGTATAGCCGTGATCTCCTGCGGCGGCATCGAGAGCGGTTTCGACGTTTTCGAACGCCTGCGGGCTGGCGCCGATATGGTGCAGGTCTATAGCGCCCTGATTTATCACGGACCCTATCTGGTGCAGCGCATCAAGAAGGAACTGCTACGCGAGCTCTCCCGTGAGGGTCTGGAGTCCGTAACCGACCTGAAGTCTCTGCGAAGCTGAGCAGTGGGTAAACCAAGGATGCAAACGTAATGGCCCCTCGACCGTTTGCATCCCTATCATCCTGAACGAACACTGGAGGCGATCATCGAAATGTCTGCTCTGAAAAGGCGGTCGGCCCTGCAAACCCTTTACGGGCTCTTCCTTGTCTTTGCCCTTTCGGTATCGCCTTCACTGGCTCAAGCGGCTCCCAGCGACAGCAGTTCATCGCTAACACCGCTGGTTCCATCGGCAGCTGACGGATACGGCTGGACGACTGTCTCGGCCACACTGAACCGTCAGATTGCTACGGCGCAGGGGCGCTTGAAATATATCTACGGCCAGCTTAACCGCACCGACATCGTTCTTGGCAGTGAGACCCTTTCTGACTTGTCTGATCAGATAGACACGATCACGACAATGGCCCAGTCAATACAGACGCAGGCGACGTCGTATCAGACTGTCTATCAGAGCTACCTTGAGATCGTCGGTGCCAAGGCGGACGGAGAAAGTCAGGCCATCGTCGCGCAAAGAGCTCATTTGCAGGCGGTGCTGCAAGATATCAAGTCTACGGTGACACAGGGCAAGCTTCTCGGTTTGCAGGCCAAACAGGTCCAGCTGGAGGTCCAGCGGCGCGGTACGGTGAGTCAGCAGGCTCTGCTGTCCGAGCGCATCGCTTCGCCGTTTACATTGACGTTCTGGCGCAATCTTGTCGCAGAGGGTCAGGACCTTCGTCTGACATTCGCCCCGCCACTGAATAACGGTTACGCTGGGGTGCTCTACAACTGGCCCTGGATGCTTGGGTCGCTGATCGTCGTGTTCGCTCTGACAGCCCTGCTGTCTCGCCCGGTTTACCGCCTTTTTCGCGTGGCGGAGAGTAACATATCGACGCGCTTCACCGGCGAGCCCCTCGATGACACGCACCAGTCTTTCATCCCTGTAGCGCTCAGCGGTCTGGCCTGCGGCTTCATCATGTTCGTTCTTTGGGAGATCGCATCCGGGTTACTGTCTCTCGACGCCGGCCGCTCCCCTTTATTTGCAGCAGGAATTGCCGGTATCATGCCGCTTTGCGGCTTCATCCTCGGAGCAGGCCTGCCGGCCCTGAGCCGTGCTACCGCCGTAGACGCGGTGTCCCAGCACGTCACCCGTGCCCTGTGGAGTGTAGACTGGGGCGTTGCAATCCTTTTGCTGCTCCAGACACTTTTCATAATTGTCGGTCAGGAAAACGCTTTTCCCACAACCGCCCGGCGTCTGATCGAGGCATTATTCACGATTGTCGTAAGCCTCCTTTTCGTAGGTTTGTGCCGCAAGCTGACCGGTCGAACAGACGCCAAAATGGCGCCGGCTTTCTATGGCATGGCCTGGTTGGTGCTCGTAGTCAGCTGGATTGCCATTGCGCTGGGTTATCTGGCCTTCGCATTTGCTGTTGCCGTATGGGCACTGACACTCTCTGTGAGCCTTTCGACACTCTTTCTGCTCTCTGTGGCGGTCAAGGAATTCACCACGCGCGCATTTTCGGTTGGCTCGACCGTTTCGAGACGTCTCTCACGTCTCGGTGTCCATGCTAACCGGGTCGCGCAGTTCGGGGTCATTGTATCTGGTGCCATCAATATCGGGTTGATTATCGTTTTCGTGGCGATCTGCCTTTCCGAAGGCAGGCTCGATGTTCCGGTTGTCGCGGATAACGTCCGTGGGCTTTTTGTCGGCCAGACCATCAATGGCGTTCAGTTTTCGCTGAATACGGCAGTCCTCTGTCTCGTTATTCTTGTTGTGTCCTATTATGCCATCGGCGCATTCAGCCAGTGGCTTGAGTCACGACTTTTCCCGACGACCAATCTTGATATCGGCGCCCGCACATCGATCCTTAACATCTTCAAATATGTCGCATGGATCGCGGTGTTTCTGATGGTGCTTTCAGAAGCCGGCGTGACGGTCAAAAACCTGACCTGGGTCGTCAGCGCCCTGTCTGTCGGTATCGGCTTTGGCCTTCAGGCCATCGTGCAGAATTTCGTGTCAGGCGTGATCCTGCTGGCGGAGCGGCCGATCCGCGTTGGCGACCTGATTGAACTCGGTTCTATCAAGGGAGATGTCAAACGCATCAGTGTTCGTTCGACCGAAATCGGTCTTGGCGACGGATCGACCATGATTGTCCCGAACTCGCAGTTCATCACCTCTGCCGTTCGCAATGCGACGCTCGGCACCGCGCTGAGCGCCGCTTCTGCAACCGTCACGATTTCTCCGCGTGCCGATGCGACAAAGGCTCAGGCAGCGTTGATGGACATGATGACCCAGCGCGAGGATATCCTCCAGAACCCGGCGCCCGGCGTTGCCATCTCGGCGATTACCGATACGGGTATAACGCTCGCCCTTTCGGCCAAGGTCGCCTCGGTGCGTGATGTTGGGGGTGTGACCAATGCCATCATGCTGGATGCCTACCGCGTATTGCAGGAAGCCGGGGTCGAACTTGGCAAGCCAGCCTGACATCACAGCGATCGGCTCTGAAATGAACAAGGGGGCGGGAGATCAATCTCCCGCCCCCTTATTTCATCTCTCACCCTGAATTTTTTCAGACAACGGCTCAGGCTGCGTGGTCACGGTCCATCAGGAAGCCTGTGACCAAGGATTTGAACGGTGTCAGACGCTCGGCAAGCGCCAGCCCCGCCCGGCGCAATGCCAGAACAGGTTTGGCGTCATGGGTGTAAAGTGAGGCAATACCATTCGTGGCGGCAAACAAGGGTGCCGTGGCCCGGCGATGACGGCGCTCGAAGCGTCGCAGCACATCGGCAGCGCCCGGATCGGCATCACCCAAGCCGATTTCCTCACTCAGGATACTCTGGCCTTTGAGCCCGAGATTGAAGCCATGGGCTGTTATCGGATGCATGCCCACAGCGGCATCGCCGATCAAGGCAAGGCGCGGGGCCTGAAAGCGATGGGCGAAGACGGTCTTGAGGGGGTAGGTACAGCGCGCGCTTTCCAGGCTCATTGGGCCCAGTCGCCCCTGTGTCCTGCGCGTGATGTCCTCATCAAAGGCAGCTTTATCGAGCTGCTTGAGCGCCTCAATTTCGGAAGGATCAAGGGTCAGCACGAGTGATGACAAATGACCGGGCTGATCGTCATTTGCCACTGGCAAGAGGGCAATTGTCTGCCCTTCATCGAACCACTGCAGCGCCACGCCGTCATGCGGCTCGGGGTGGCGCATGCGGCAGACCATGATGACCTTGCCGAAATCATGCACGATTGCGCCAATTCCGCGAGACTGTCTGATGCGTGAGAACCGTCCATCCGCGGCGACCAGAAGAGCGCTTTCGATGAGCCTGCCATCATCGAGCAAGACCGTCGCGACATCGCTGGTGCCGGAGCTTCTGGCCACAGAGCGACCCGACAGGATCGATACCTTGCCCTGCTCCTGAACCGCTCGATGCAGCGCGGTGCGAATCAGGTGGTTGGGAACGAGATAACCCAGCGCTTCTGTCGCGTCGCCGAATTCCTGCCCTGCCGGGGCCCGAAACAGCAAAGCCCCCGAAGGATGATCCGGCGCTTCCTGGCCGGTTTCAATGCGGGCAGTTTTCAGGGGCGAAACATACTCGGACGGGATGTGACGCCAGACATCATGCGTCTGCAGCCAGCTGCGCGAGTGATGGGTCAGGGCGATCTCACGACCATCAAACTTAGGTGCGCTGAGGGCCGTATCGGGTGCCGGATCGATAACGCCGACGCGCCATCCACTCTCGGCGAGAGAAAGCGCGCAGGCCAGCCCTGCCGGGCCGGCCCCGGCAATCGTGATATCGAAACCGAGCGATGAGCCTGTGCGCGTCACTTGTCCGCCTCGAAGCTCACGGGCTCGCCCTTCCAGAACGCCATATACTCGGCAATGTCGGGGCGTTTGCTGCCATGGACTGGTTTGTCCGGTGTGCCCACGAAAAGGAACCCTGCGAGGCGTTGGGAGTCCCGAAGGCCCAAAGCCTCACGGAAACAGGGCTGCTCGGCAAAGTCGCTCGATACCCAGAAACCGCCGAAACCCTCGGCATGGAGTGCGTTCAGCACGTTCATGGCCCCTGCGCCAATCGACAGTTCCTGCTCCGAGACGGGAATCTTGCCTCGGGAGTCGATGTCCATGACGAGGGCTATGGTCATGGGCATCTCACCAAAACGCTGGCGGCGCTTGTCGATCTTCTTTTGCGGCACCTCAGGGTCGGCCGCGCTCATGGCCTTGACGACCTGCTCGGCAAATTCCGCGCGATGCTTGCCCTTGATCACGATGTATCGCCAGGGTCGCATCTTCCCGTGATCCGGCGCGCGCAGCCCGGCAGAGAGGATGCGGGCGATCTGCTCCTTGTCAGGAGCGGGCGCGCTCAAATGATCGGTCGAGGCCCTGGATAGCAGGACATCAAGGGCGGGGGATGATGCGGGAGAGCTGCTCATGCCGGATAGATGGCAAGTTCCCGCGTGCTCGCCAAGAGGCCATCGCGTATTCGCGACGAATAGTTTATGGAGGGAAACATGACAGACGCCCGACAGTCCCGCATCCACCGCAAGACCGGTGAGACCGATATCTCCGTTGCGATCAATCTTGATGGCAGCGGGCAGGCCGAACTCGATAGCGGCATAGGGTTTTTCGACCATATGTTGACCGCGCTTGCCAAGCACGGCGGATTCGACCTCGATGTGCGCTGTCACGGTGACCTTCATGTGGATGGCCATCATACCGTCGAGGATATTGGCATCGCCCTCGGCAAGGCCTTTGCCCAAGCGCTGGGTGACAAGAAGGGCATCACCCGCTTCGGGCATGCGCTGGTGCCACTCGATGAGGCGCTGTGTGAGGTGGTCGTGGATATCTCGGGCCGGCCCTACCTCGCCTGGAATGTAACCTTCGAGCGCGAGCGTATCGGCGAGATGGATACGGATCTGTTCGAGGAATTCTATCGCGCCTTTGCCATGGCATCGTCGATTGCGCTTCATGTGACCTGCAAGGCCGGGCGCAACGCTCATCATATTGCAGAGAGCGGATTCAAGGCATTTGCCCGCGCTCTGCGAATGGCGGTCGCGCATGATCCGCGAGCGCTTGGCATGATTCCATCCACGAAGGGGGTCTTGTGAACGACTATCTTGCCTATCGCGCCGACGGTCATGGTACGCCGATCATGGTTAAGCAGGGTTTTCACTGGTCCCTGCTCGTTTTCGGTCCGCTCGCATTGCTGGCCAGTGGGCGCTGGATTGCGTTCGCTCTGACAGCGTTGGTTAGTGTACTCCTCCTGCGTTGTGGCGGGGGTGCAGGGCTGCTGCTTTCGTGGGCCTTCAACGTCTTGTTGGCCGTGTTCGGGGCCGAAGTGATTGGTTGGGATGCCCGGCTCAAGGGCTATGCCAGCAACGGGCTCTGGATGGGGCGCTCGGCTGAGGAGGCTCGCCTCAGGCTGATGGACAAGGATCGCGCTGCCTTATGAGACGCGTTGTAGTCATCGATTATGATGGTGGAAATCTGGCCTCAGCAGCACAAACGGCGCGCCACGTCGTTGCGGAGCGCGGGCTGGACGCCGAAGTGCAGATATCGGCCGACCCTGAAACTGTTCTGAAGGCAGACCATATCATCCTTCCCGGACAGGGTGCGTTTGCTCATTGCGCCTCCGGGCTGCGGGGTGGCCTTCGCGAAGCGCTGGTTGAGGCGACCGATCGCGGCACGCCTTTTTTGGGCATCTGTGTGGGCATGCAGCTTATGGCAGAATGGGGCCTTGAGCACGGACGCACGCCAGGGCTCGGCTGGATAGAGGGCAGTATCGCGAGAATGGAGTTCGCGCTCGAGGCGGGGCTCTGTCTGCCACACATGGGCTGGAACGTTCTGGAGTTCGAACCCGGCGCACACAGGCTGACTGCAGGGCTGGAACAGGGCGACCACGGTTACTTCGTGCATTCCTACGCTCTGACAGGGTGGAACTCCGCTGACATCGTCGCCACGGCAAGTTACGGCGGGGCCGTGCCGGCAATCGTCGCGCGGGACAACCGGTGTGGCACCCAATTCCACGTCGAGAAGAGCCAGAAGACCGGACTGACAATCATGGCTAACTTTCTGAGCTGGATGCCGTGACCCGCATTGCCGAGCGCCTGTCGCGCATCGATGACAGTGACATGGCCGCCCTGTGCGAGATCACAACGGCGGCGATCATCGACGGGGGCGGCCTTGGCTGGCTCACGCCGCCGGGGCGGGCCGTACTCGAACGCTATTTCAGTGGTCTGCTGCTTGTGCCGGAAACCCGGTTTTTCGTTGTGCGCGATGAAACGGGGCAGATACAGGGTTGCGCCCAGCTTGTGCGACCTTCACGCAATAACGAGGCACAAGCCCAGACGGCGCAGATCAGGGGTTATTTCGTAGCACCCTATATGCGCGGTCGTGGGCTGGGTTATGTTCTAGCCGATGCCGTGATTGCGGCCGCGAGAGCACTGGGCTGCCGCGTACTGAACTGCGAGGTTCCGGAGACACAGGCCTCCGCGTTGTCCATGTTCCGCTCGCTCGGTTTCGAGCCCTGGGGCACGCACCCCCTTTATGCCCGCAATCACGACGGGGTGGTCAGGGGCGTCTTTATGACCCTGCCCCTCTCTCCCGAAAGTGGTGGCGCGAGACACAAGAAACATTCCGGGAAGGATCATATCGTGGCCAGTACGGACAGCACCCCCCATCGCGCCCTCACCCTCTATCCGGCCATTGATCTGAAGGACGGCGCGTGCGTACGTCTCCGACGCGGCGAGATGGACGATGCCACCGTCTATTCCGATAACCCTGCCGCACAGGCGCGTTCTTTTGCTGAAGCCGGATGTTCACGCCTGCATGTGGTCGATCTCAATGGGGCCTTTGCCGGGAAATCGGCAAACGGTGCCGCGGTAGAGGCGATTATCGCTGCGACCGATCTGCCGGTGCAGCTTGGTGGTGGCATTCGCGATATGGCGGGCATCACGCGTTGGCTGGAAGCCGGCCTGGACCGGGTCATTCTTGGTTCGGTTGCAGTGAAAAACCCCGGGCTTGTGCGTGAGGCCTGCAAGGCTTTTCCTGGGCGGATTGTCGCGGGCATCGATGCGCGTCAGGGGCGTGTCGCGACTGAAGGTTGGGCCGAAGTTTCCGAGCTCAATGCGCGTGACCTTGCCCTGCGGATGCAGGATGCTGGCGTGGCTGCCGTGATCTTCACCGAGATCACACGCGACGGCATGCTCGAAGGGCTGGATCTGGAACAGACGGCTGATCTGGCACGTGTATTGTCCATTCCTGTCATTGCCAGCGGCGGCGTTGGTTCGGCGCAGCATCTGCGTGATTTCCGTGCGATTGCCCAGGAGGTTTCTGGGCTTGAGGGCGTGATCGTAGGGCGCGCGCTTTATGACGGGCGTATATCGCTTGAGGAAGCGCTCAGCATTGTCGAGGGGGCCACATGCTGAAGCTGAGGGTTATCCCTTGCCTCGACGTCAAGGATGGCCGCGTGGTCAAGGGCGTCAATTTTGTATCGCTGCGGGATGCAGGAGATCCGGTGGAGCAGGCCGTCGTCTATGATGCGGCAGGAGCCGATGAGCTGACCTTTCTGGACATCACGGCAAGTGTCGAGAACCGCGACACGATCTATGATGTGGTCCGTCGCACCGCAGAGCGTGTCTTTTTGCCCCTGACTGTTGGCGGTGGTGTGCGTGCCCCCGAGGATATGCGCAAACTGCTCCTTGCGGGCGCTGACAAATGTGCCGTGAATTCAGCCGCAGTCGTGAATCCGGAGCTGATTAATGAGTCAGCCAATCGGTTCGGCAGCCAATGCGTCGTTGTCGCGATTGATGCGCGTTCCAATGGCAAGGGCGGTTGGGAAGTTTATACCAAGGGCGGTAGAGAACCGACCGGTATAGATGCGGTTGCCTGGGCGCAGGAGGCGCAGGCGCGGGGTGCAGGTGAGATTTTGCTGACAAGCATGGACCGCGATGGAACGGGTAAAGGTTTCGACCTTGACCTTCTGCGTGAGGTTTGCGGCAAGATCACCATTCCGGTCGTCGCCTCCGGTGGTGTGGGAGAGCTCGAGCACTTCGTGGAAGGCGCCAAGGCCGGAGCGAGTGGCCTCCTGGCCGCCAGCGTTTTCCATTTTGGCACATTCGGTATTGCGGGGGTCAAGGCAGCGCTTGAAGCTGCGGGACTGCCTGTGAGGCCAGCCAACTAACGCATTCTTTTCACCTCGTTTTCAGACGGATGACGATCATGGCGCTTGCCACAAAACGGACGACCCGCAAGACCGAAGGAGGCGCCGGAAAGAAGGGTCTCAAGAACGCTGCGCCCAAGAGTGACAACACGAAGAAAGCGCAGGGCAAGAAAAACGCTGTCAAAAAGCCCGAAGCTGATCTGAGCCCGATTGACGCGCAGGTTCTTGATCGTCTGTTCGCAACTGTTGAATCCCGACGAGGTACCGATCCATCACTGAGCCATTCGGCGCGACTTCTATCGCGTGGGCGCAAGAAGATCGCCCAGAAGTTTGGTGAAGAGGCTGTTGAGTGTCTTATCGAGGCGGTTGCTGGCAAGCCATCAGAGCT
The DNA here is from genome assembly GCF_011753235.1 of Asaia sp. As-1742. NCBI lineage: Bacteria > Pseudomonadati > Pseudomonadota > Alphaproteobacteria > Acetobacterales > Acetobacteraceae > Asaia > Asaia sp. As-1742. The sequence goes on from NZ_VWWA01000003.1 coordinate 511,092, forward strand.
CGTCAGTGAAAGCGCGGATGTGCTCTACCATCTTATTGTTATGTGGGTGGACGCTGGCGTGACGCCGCATGACGTATGGCAGGAGTTACGCCGCCGGGAGGCTATGAGCGGTGTTGAGGAAAAGGCCTCGCGCCCCGTCGAGCCGGGAGTCTGACCGATGGCTGTTGACTTGCGCCTTCCATACGACCCGCAAAACATCTTCGCGAAAATTTTGCGCGGGGAGATTCCGGTCAAGCCTATATACGAAGACGACTTCGCCCTCGCCTTCCCGGATATCGCGCCACAAGCCCCCGTGCATGTATTGATTATTCCCAAGGGGCACTATGTCAGTGCACAGGATTTCGGCCTGCATGCATCCGTTACGGAGATAGCCGGTTTTGCACGGGCAATTTCGAAAGTCGCTGAAGCCCTTGATGTCACCGAGACGGGCTATCGATTGATCAGCAACGCTGGCGGCGATGCGGGACAGGAAGTACCCCATTATCACGTGCATCTTTTGGCCGGCGAGAAGCTAAGCGCGAAATTAGTTCGTTAGATTCGTATTTTCCCTCTTGCGGGGTTCCGTCCGGTATCATAGAACGCACCTCGCCTCGTCCCATTCGTCTAGAGGCCTAGGACACCGCCCTCTCACGGCGGCAACAGGGGTTCGAATCCCCTATGGGACGCCATTGATAACATTGAGGTTTCTCTGTTATCCACAGGCATAGTAGCGGTCCACATGGACCACTACAAATTAAAGCCCTCCGCAATGTTCTTCAGGTATGACGGTTCGAACTTCCGATAGACGCGACGCAATGTCTGCGGATCAGTGGCCAGCCAGTCTGAGGTCTGATCAATCGGCACGCCGTCCATCGCGAACCATGACGCCAGAGAGTGCTTCAGGTGATGGGGCGTTGGCTTCCATGTCAGCCCTGCCCTTTCGCAAGCCTTGTTGAAGGACCAGCGCAGCCCGGTCGGGATCGGCTTGCCATGCCAGTTCACAACATAGTCGCCATTCCTTTCATCAAACGCCGCCTCCATTTCCTCGCGTAGCGCCTTGGTCATTGGCACGGTTGCGCGGCGCTTACGGGTTAGAGCGCGGCCTGGCTCCTGGAAGTCGATCATGTTGGTGGTCCAGTGGACCCGGTCCCAGGTGAGCGCCAGTATCGAGCCCTTGCGGGCGCCCGTGTAAATGGCCAAGGCCATGAACAGCCGAACATGTGGAGTCTGCGCAGCGTCGATCAGGCGTCGGGCTTCTTCCTTGGTCAGGAATCGGTCACGCGGGGCGCTATCACGTGGCGGCTCGATTTCGGGCGGTCTGACGAGATAACCGTCTTTCCACGCACGGCGCAGCGCCGCCCGTAGGACGTTGAACTCACGGCGCAGCGTCCCCGCAGAGATCGGGACATTCGCCTCTCCACGTTTCTTGAACCGGCTTGCGGCGAAAGTGTCCCAACGCTTCTGGTCGATCTGGTCAATGCGGAGGTGGCCCAACGCCTCTTCGAGCGGCACTGTAGCTTCCTCGAGGCGCTTCAGCGCCGATACCTTCCCCCTTCTGCTCTCGACATATCGAGACAAACACTCAGACACCGCCATCTTAAGGGGCGCCTTTTCCAGCGCTCCCTCGAAGTCTGCTAACGCTTGGCGAGCGCGTTTCTCGTCCTCTGTGCCAGTCGAAAGTCGTTTTCTCTGTCCTTCTTCCCACCAGACGATCGCCCATTTGCCGCGACGTAATTCCAGGTGGGGCTTATCATTTCTGATGCGGGGCAATGGTAGGTGTCCATGTAGGCTTGGAGGTCAGTTGTTGAGACGCGGTATCCGCCCGGCCTGCGATAGGCTGCGAGCTTTCCAGCCCGGATGGCCCGGCGAACCGTCTCAGGACAAACGTCGATCTCGGAGGCTGCTTTCTTGACGGTAAGCAGCCGAGGCAATCCCTCACCCATCCGCCCTCTCCTTCCAATGCTCCACGAAGTCAGCATAGATCGCGGCCATGACTTCAGGCGGGGCCTTGAGCGCGGCCAAGACGCTAAGGACCGTGTTGATGGTGCTGTTCTGGCCCCTAATCAAGAAGCTCAGCGTGCTTGTGGAAATCCCGGCCTCGATAGCTACGCTCTCCTGCGTTCGCCCTCGCGAGACGATCATCCGACGCACCCGCTCGCCCAGGAGGCGGTTGAAGGGGGTGGGGTCAGTCATAGCGTTGCCCTTTCTGTTTCTGCCTTCACGCGGATGACAGGGCGATACCAATGAATACCAATCCGATTCGGCGGTAACTCCGGCCCTTCGTAATACTCACTGATCATCCAGCCGATGCGAGGCAGGGAACGTTTGCCATACGGCTGGAAATGTACCTCACCCTTCCACCGCTTGCCCGGCGTGGTGCCGGTGGGCAGACTGCACGAATATTCCGGTAAGTTCTCGAGATATTTCAGCGTCACGAGCAATCGAGGACGTGCCCGATGCCTCACTTGTGCTTCACGCTTCATTGCATCCCATTTACCCATGCTCGCCTCCCTCGCGGAGGGCTGCGACACGGCGTTGGGCCGCCTTAAGTTCATCCCGCGCATTCGCTTGACGCCCGTTCTCGAGCCACGTCAGCGCGTTAGTAGCAGCGCCGCTCCACGCCTTATTCTCCCCCTCCAACTCCTTCACCCGATCCTCAAGCGCGGCGACGTTGGCGGGCTGCACGGTTTCAAGGATCAGACGCAGTTCATCCCGCGTAACCTGCATCATGTCAGGTTGATCTTCAGGAGATAAGCGGTCGGGAAGCTCGCATACTGCTCTGATTATGGCCGAGATATCGACCCCTGTAGCGACGTTGGCGGTGCCTTGGTCCGAGGTGCGCAACGGTCGGACGTAATGACGAATGACTGTCCCGTCCTCGGTATCCCAAGCGCTGGCCAACTTCCAACCGGCTTTCTGTTCATCCTCGTGAAGCGGAGGAAGCGCCTCAACATCTGCGCGAGAAAGCTCATTCCCTTCGGTTGCGTCTTCCCAATCGTCTGTGATGTAGAGGCTTTCGATGCCCAGAGCTTTAAGCCTCTCCCGCGCCTCGGAGATTGAGACTTCATCGTTGCCAAAGAGCATGTCAAAGCGCGCCAAAGGTGGGGCACTCTGATCTTTCTTGCGCATATCCTCGACCAGCCACGCAAACGATGCACTAAGCGCGGCGACGTTGGCGGGGCGGGTGTAGAGGGCTTCGGTGTGCGTCTCATCCCGCACCGGGGTAATCGACGCGCTGGTGAAAAGCGCCTTGGACTGACGGAAATACTCAATCATATCCGGCCTGACATACCCTACCGGCTCCGCCCCCTCCGCATCCTTCCGGCGCTGCTCTGCCTCGGCTTTTGGGGATGCGGGAATTGCGCGCCAGTGAGTGACAGTCCCGGCAATCTCCATACCAAAGGCATCAATCCACCGCTTTCCGGGAGCGGGGCAACTGTCGCAATACCTGCCATATTCGCCGCAATCGTGATGTTCGACGCCATAATGCGCGTTTTCAAAACGAAATTCTTCTTCCAGCCCCAAAACCCACAAGTCGATGTAAGACCCGTCTTTCGGGGCAGTGCTGATTGGTTGCCACGCGCTCGCTTCCCGCGTCCGAAACTCCGCGCTCTCCGGCTTCTGTTCGTGGGTCATTCGCATAATCCATAGATTGAGGAGCAGGACGCGGCGGGCGTGAATGCTTCAAGGTCGAGTTGCTTTCCGCCTCTTGAGGTCCGAGCCCAGTTCACTGCCTGGTCGATGCTGTTTGCCGAGGCGTGCTCAATATTCGTCCGCCCCTCAGCCTGATCGAAAAAGAAGAAGGCCGTAAGCGAGTGCTTACTCGCTCGCGAGCAAATCGCCTCCCAACGCCGAATACGTTCGATCACCTCGGGCCAGCGCCGCGCGATCTCGCGCAGTTCGCGTTTGCTGCATTGATGACAAGGCATGCAGCCGACGCGCCCCATGCCCTGGAGATAGAGGGGGTTCTGTTCGACGTTATGCCGCCGCGCGATCGCGAGTACGTCGCCCGCAGTCCAATGGATCAGGGGGCGATGGATCCACCCTCCGAAGTCTCCAACCTCCCAAAGCAAAGCATCCCTTCTGTTTGGACTTTCGTCCCTGCGGATACCTTGCCAGCTTTCGGCTTTGCGAGCCTGTCCGGTCTTCAGCCCCGAGAGATACGCATCGAGCGGTTTGTGCTTCAGCTCGTGTGTACAGAAAGACGCCAGGCGCGACGGGAACCGGCCCTTTTCGATGCACAAGTCCAGAAACGGGCTACCTGTTGGGTGCAGCACGTCCAACGCGGCCGCGATTACTTCGGGCTGGACGCCTTCAGCAACCCACTTCGTTTTCACCACCTGGCGCTTGCGCTCAATATCGGTTGAAAAGTCGGCGCGTACGATCTCGATGGGAAGGCGCAGCGCCCCCGGGAGGTAATCGCGCACATACCGTTCAGTGATCTCGTGCTCGTTTCCCGTATCAGCATGGACAAGGCGCACTCGTTCCCGGCCCAACTGCTCAATGGCAACGAGTGCAGTGGCGAGGCTGTCTTTGCCTCCGCTGATACTGACGACTGCTAATGCCTCACCCCTGCTATAAATCGGAACGGGCCTGCCATCATTGCTGTCACTCATCCCCGTCTCTCCCCTGCGCTCCGGCCCTTCACGGCCTCCTGCGCTTGTTCCTGCGCCGCTATCCGGGCGCGAATTGCTTCCTGCATGACCTGTTTGTGGCGCAGCTTGTCGGCCAGTTCGTAATCACCTGCGTCCCAGGCTTCGGCGGCGGTCATGGGGCCTTTCCTTGTTTCGTGTGCTGATGCTGGCAGCTGAGTGCTTGCAGGTGGTCGAGCGGCCTGAGCTGGGCGCGCAGATCGCGACGACGCAGGTAGCTTCGGACTTCATTCGTTGCGAACCACAGGATCACCATCGTAATGGCAGCGGCGAGATAGAGGGCATTCCAGGCGTCATCGCTCATGCGGCTTGGTCCTTGTGGCGCCCCGTCACGGGCAGATGGCAGGCTCGCCGCAATGCAGGTTCGGCATTGATTGTGCCACGTGTCTCGCTTGGCCTGCGAAAACGCAGCGTGAGCGTTTGCTCATTGAGCGAGATATCCACCAGCGGGTGTTTCTGGTGCACCGCGTAGGCTTCCTCCGGGCGCATGAAAACAACGCGCCGGCGCCTGTCGTCCAGAGCAAAGGTCTCGATGCCACCGCATGGCCACAGGCATGCCCATTGCTTGGGCGTGCTTATGAACTCAAGAATGCGACACGGCCACGTCAGCGGGACCCATATGGGTGGACCGAGACACATGCCTGCGCTGGCCACGCGGTCGCCATCGGTCAGAGGGGCGGCTGCCTGCAATGTCACATCGGGCGCACCGGCACGCCCGAACTCACGGCAGTGGACTGGCCGGATGGCAGCGACATCGCTCAGGAGGAACCGGCCTGCGGCGCGCACTATCAGCCCTATGGTCCGGTGGAGCTCGCTTACGTGAATGCTATGATCGCGGAAGTCGTGTTGGACTGTCTTCTCGATCCACCTGCACAATCTTTCAGCCGTGTGTTCGTCGCATCGCTGCGCCGCATCATGTCACTTGGTGGGCTACTGACCGAAGGCTGGCGCTCCGCTTTTGGCGAAGTTGAAGAGGGCGTTCGGACGGCCGATCGAGCGTGGCCTTCTGCCAGTTGCGCAGCTTGCGGTCCTGAGCGTCTCACAGCCTGACAACGTCTGCTCATTCAGCCGCCCTGACTAGAAGCCGACAGTCGGTTCCCCTCCCATTCTGGACAAACAGTTTTTGGCGGGGTTTTCCTGGTGCCGATCTACTTCGGATAGATTATATTATCGGAAGTAGGTACCCGGGGGCGCGAAACGTCAGCGGATCGGGCAGAAAACCTGCCTCTGAGGCACGGTTTCGATTTAGCGTAGATCATCGGCGCTGCCGGTACCGCCGCGCCCAAGATCGGATGTCAGCTTCCGCTCCTTTTCTGCCGTTTCCACGGCCGATCTGGCCTCCTTAAAGCAGACAGCGGCATCAGCCATCTTGCGCTTCACTCGTATGAACAATTGTGATACAGATGTTCATACATGCAAGGAGGCTTAACATGTCTGCCGTTACATTTCGGGTAGATGAGACACTGAAGGCTGCTGCTGTTGAGAAGCTGTCTGCTCAAGGCATTTCGCTTTCTGACGCATTGCGCGATACCCTCGCATATATCGCTGAAACAGGTCGCGCTCCGGTCAAGCGCACACTTGTCACAGACGAGGATGCGCATCTTATCGAGATTGTGCGTGAACGTCTCAAAAACCCTGTCCAAAAGCATCGTATGACTATTGCAGAGCTTAAGAGCCGTCATCACGAATGAAAGCGTATTGTCTTGAATTCGACGATAGAGCGCTCAGGGAGTGGGATGCTCTTGACGGCAGTGTGCGGAAGAAATTCGAAAAGAAGCTGGAAAAGCTGATCTGGCATCCTCACTCTCCAGGAAACGAGCTTCACCGCGACCTATCAGGGTTTTACAAGATCAAGCTTCGGAAAGATGGCTACCGCCTTGTTTATCAGGTCATCGACGAGCGGATCGTGATATATGTGATTGTCGTTGGCCGCAGAGCCGATAACGAGATTTACGAACTAGCGTCGAGACGGACAGAGTGAACTTACTTTCTGGTAGAACGTCAGCAGAGGTGGACCTATCCCTTCGGAGAGTTTCATAGGCCTGATAAGCTATATTCGGTTGTTGTTATGTCGCCATTTTGACGGCGTGGCTGTTGCAATTGGCCATCAGGTCCGGGGTTAACCCCGGACCTGATGGTGTCGACGTATCATGATACGCCTCATAGAGCGTTCGTCCACCCAGTGCCGAATGCGGACGTTTTGCGTTGTAGTGGGCGATCTATGCGGTGATCCCGGTTCGCAGTTCCGAACCAATCTCAAACGCGTGCAGAGAGACGCATTCGTACTTCAGCGATCGCCACAAGCGCCCTATCAACACGTTGTCCAAGCAGCGTCCGCTGCCCGTCCATGCTGATGCGGATCTGTCTTTGCTCTAGCGCGTCCGTCAACCGAGATGTCGTGAATTGCGAGCCTTGGTCCGTTGAAAATCTCCGGTGCGCCGTAGCGCACCAAGGCCTCCTGCAGCGTCTCAATGCAAAACTCCGGATCCATCGTGTTCAGGCTCTCGCCCAATGGAATAACGCGACCGCTCTCGGCGTCTGAATACCTCTTTCGGGGGCTTCCGTTACCTCACTTCAGTTAACGTGACATCACCCCTGGCACGTCTCCATTGATAACTTTATCAAAATAATATGATCCACGGTGGAATATAGTTCGAGTTTACTCAATTTATTAGGTCTTGATCTATTCCGTGGCCGGCCTGGTATTTCTTGTGAGATTTTTCCTTCATGCAAGAATAATTCGTAATTTCCTTGGGTTATACTGTTAATCTCTTCCTCGAATTCCGGCACTAGCCCTTTTTGGGGATAAGGGATGCCCCATAGCATCGGAATTGTGATTTTTATGCGCTCTACACACATACCTAGATCTTCCCCTATATTCTGATCGGGTCTTGCCTATGACCGTAACCCATCTTGGTGTTTTAGTCGCAGGCTTTGATGGCTCGTCCTGCCATGGCTGAGCAATTATCTTATCGGAAGTAGGGGGTGGGTAGGCGCGAAACGGCGGCGGATGGGCCTGTTGCGCACATGAGTTCGCTAGCATTCGGAATGCCCTGCGTTTCCCGGATGAGTCCAATACTCTATAGCGTTTGCTATGCGGACTGAATCGTGAGGGATTCCCACCTTGGCATTGACCTGATTCAAAATGTCGGCTGGGATGGGGGTGAGCGCCGGATATCCACACGCATGCTATCTCTCAATTTACGTTTCCGGGTGGTCGTCTGATTGGCCGAACAGGAAGCGTTAGCAACCAATTGACTGCATGATGCAGGCTCATCCGATCGCGTGGTAGATGGGGCCTCAGCTATGGGCTGATCGTTGCTCGAGGTAAGGAAGGTGTTCCTTGCGGCAGGCAGATGATAATTGGCCGTCACCATGCCCAGAAGTCGGACACTCCCCTGCTATCAATCTGCGTAGACGGCCTGGAACGCTTTCATTCCCGAGGGGGCAATGATGTGTCCTGATGAGCTGACCCGGACAGGTCGTCTGTCGTGCAGCCGGGATACGCGTGTGACTGATCGTGGGGCTATAAACTCGATGGGTGTCAAACGACGATCCACTTGAGGACCGTTACTTTTCCTATGTCCTGGCGCCCTCGTTTGAAATCAGAGAGACCGCCAGGCTTTTATTTATTAGGCGGCGTGGGCGATCAGAAGCGGGTTGTCGAACGTCTCTCCCGTCGCCGCCACGGCGGAGGTGTTCACGGCTCCTCCATCGGTGAACGCGGCGGAAGCCTGTCTGAGCAGATCCGTCACGCCCGTGTCACTCGTCAGGTGATACACACCCTTGACCTCGTTGACATCGGTCTGATCCAACCCCGTGTTCATGTTCCCCAGCTCCGGGAACATGATGGCGTTTGGATCGGAACTTTCGGACAAACCAAGAGCGTGCCCGACCTCGTGCAGCGCGAGCTGTTCCAAAGTGACGCCCGTCCCGTCATAGGTGTACCCTCCGTCGCTCGTGGCGAAGAGCTTGTCCTGCATTGGATTTTCCAGTTCGATCACATCCTGCCCTGACTTCCCGTCAGAAGACTTTCCGTAGAATGTCGTCCCTGCCATTCCGGAGTTGGTGGTATCGAGATTGCCCCAACCGATCCGGATATCAGAGGACGCGGAGTCTGCGACGTTCGTAAAAGTTAGCCCTGTCGCCGTAGACCATTCTGCAAGCGCCTGCTTGATGGCGTCCTGATAGACAGGTTGCACGGACCCGGCATAAAGTGGCGTATCACCTGGGTTCTTCTGCGCGAAACTCCAGGTGATGTCCTGGGCGGTGCCTGTCAGAGGCTGGCCCGTGAGAGCGGTTGCATCAGAATCCGAGTCCTCCGCCGCAGCTGTAATCGCGTGATCCGCCCGATCCCATGCCGCCGAACTTGCGATCTTGTCTGAAGAAGAGAAGACATTGGTGTAATGACGATCTGCCGCAACTAGGCCGTCATCCATCCCGTCGCCGCCATCATCTCCCCCATCATCATCTCCCTCGTCGTCGCGCCCCCCGTTTTCGGTCCCTTTACCCAAATCGTCATAGTCTCCTCCTGCCTGGTCGTCGCCATCCCCAGAGACATGATCGTCATCCCCGTCGGAGAAGTCGATGTTGCCGTCGTCCGTATCGACATAGTCCTCTGAACCAAGCACCTCAAGCGTATCGTTGGATCCTCCCGTGAAACGGTCGTTACTGCCCGTGACGGTCAGATTCATATTGTCGCCGAGATCGATCGTGAGATCACTTCCAGTCACGACATCGCCACCCACATTATCGCCGAAGGTGAAATTTTCTGCATTGGCCCCGGAGTTGTGACCGTTGAATGTATCGTTGGATCCGCCGACATAAATGGTATCGCCGGTACCCACGAGATCGAAGCTGTCGTTGTTCGAGCCAGGATCGACGTTGAGGTGTTCGTTGCTGCCATTTCCGTCGATCTGGTCGCCGCCGGCATTGTAGAAGGTTACACCCGATCCGTTACCAAGGGTGGCGGTATCATCATTACCGTCGAGCGTATCGCCGCCGACATTGTCGTTGAAGGTAAAGTTTTCTGCATTGGCCCCGGAGTTATGGCCGTTGAATGTATCGCTGGATCCCCCGACATCAATGGTATCGCCGGTACCCACGAGATCGAAGCTGTCGTTATCCGAGCCAGGATCGACGTTGAGGTGTTCGTTGCTGCCATTTCCGTCGATCTGATCGTACCTGGCATTCTGGAAGGTCACGCCTGACCCATTGCCAAGTATGGCGGTATCGGCGCTGCCGTCCAGCGTATCATTGCCAACGTTATCGCCGAAACTGAATGTTTCCTCATTAGCCCCGGAGTTATGACCGTTGAACGTATCGCTGGATCCCCCGACATCAATGGTATCGCCGGTACCTACGAGATCGAAGCTGTCGTTATCCGAGCCAGGATCGACGTTGAGGTGCTCACCGTTGCCATTTCCGTCGATCTGATCGTACCCGGCATTCTGGAAGGTTACGCCTGATCCATTGCCAAGTATGGCGGTATCGGCGCTACCATCCAGCGTATCATTGCCAACGTTATCGCCGAAACTGAATGTTTCCTCATTGGCCCCGGAGTTATGGCCGTTGAAGTCTTCGCTCGAACCGCCGACATTCACGACGTCCCTCGTGCCTTGCATGTTGAACGTGTTGTTGTCCGAGCCGGGATTGATGTTTACCGTGACGTTACTACCGGGATTGAACGTGTCGTCAGTTGCTCCGGATAGGGTAATCGTGCCGCCATTACCATTCGTTATGGCATCTGATGCGCCGTCTACTGTCAACGCGTCATTCGCCCCGCCGTCGACCGTATTGCCTTGTCCAACTATGGAGCCGCTTGCGTTATCGCCAAGGGATAAATTTCCATAGGCTTCGCTCAGGATGCCAAAATTCCCATTCAGTGTGTCAGAAATTTCCCTTCCATCGACGACGCCTTGTTCCGAGAAGTCCTTGTCCGAATCCGGAGAACTGTAATTCTCTAGGATATTCTGCTGTAAGCCATTATCGGTCTCATTGTAGTTAACTGAACTTCCATCCGAATTTCGGATGGTCATCGTGCCTGTAGATGGATCTACCTGTATCGTGCTTGAACCATTTGCTCCGCTTTCATCAATAGTCTGCGTCATATCTCCCAAATTGAAATTGGAGTTCAGGAGTTGCGTGCTCGGTATGGTGACTGTTGTGCCGTCTGAAAAATTATAGGTAGCGGAATTTCCATTTGCGGACGCCCCGGTGGCACCCTCCATTTTTACGCCGGCGATGTTTCCTGATCCATCCAACACCGGGATGCCGAACACAGATCCCAGATCTGGGATGTTGACAGAGTAATTTTGGTTAGCTGCCTGTATAGTATCCTGTACAGCTGAATATGCAGAATCTGCGTTACTACCAGTGGAGCTGTGCATCATGAAGGAAGCTAGGGTTAAGGAGTTCCCAAAGACTGTGAGTGCATCGCCTACAATGGTGCCTTCTCCTTTGAACAGCGCTATACCACTCCCTGCAAGAGCAGCGGCTTGGCCCGCCATTCCCAATGCATCATCGCCATAACTAAGCCAGCCAGCGTCAGATTTAATGTCAACACTCAGCTGGGCCACTTGCGCCACCATATTGGCCTCGCCGATCGACAAACCTGCAACCGGATTTGCAATCTCGGCTACGGTAGCCGCGACTGCTGTACTGCCGCTGATTATGCTTATATTATTGGGCGCAGCACTCAACTGGTTAATACCATCGAGAAGACCTATCGCTTTAATAGCGCCGTCATAGTCTGACATATGCACACTCCGATACACTGATCTAACGTTGCTTGTTGAATTTTTTAATCATAAAAATACAGTAATGTTTACTAAAGACAATACAAGACCAAATTATACCAATAACCAAAGCTGGAAACCAGAGAACAAAAAGTAGAATTAAAAATTCTATATCCTCTTCTTTGCTATGTTTTCGATTTAAAATATCTAAATGGGAATAATGCGCCCACACCCAACCTACAATACTCAATATGGCTATGATCGATAATATGTGTAGAAAAATCTTTAAAGGAAATGGCACAAAAGAAAGTATTTTGTCAGTGAAATTTTTATTATCTATATAATATTCAAGTGATCCCTTCTCTATGTTTTTTTTCATATTGTCCTTAGCTCCGCGCCTAAATTGGGTATTTATTATCACCGTTCTCTCCCTGCGTCATGAACGTATTTCTCGATGGGCGAAAGGATGTAGGAAATTATGCGTCGTTTTCCTGTGACGATCCCTGCTGTTATGGCCATACCGGCCCTGAGCTGGGCCATTCCCGCCTCTGTCTCGATGTTCTGGCGATCGAGCGCGATCCGCGCGACATAGCCGCTTCCCTCGCCCCCATCGAGATCGGTCTCCGAACCCGCGCCGGTCGCCTTGCCCGCCCTGCCATGTCCATCGGGATCGTTCAGCGCATCGACCGTCTTCAGATCATCGGCCATGCTGGTCCGGCTGATCGAGACTACATGCCCTGGTATCAGGCCGTAGCGCGTGAATTTGAACGCCGCCACCTTCACCTGCACTTTTTGGCCCTCGCTCACGAAACCAATATCCCTATTGGTGATCTCTGCCTCGACATCGAGCTTGCCGTCATCGGGGACGATGACCATCAGTCGGTCCCCGGCCGTGACCA
>NZ_VWWA01000040.1:0-2425 GCF_011753235.1 Asaia sp. As-1742
GGACCATCGTGGCTGCGGGCGCTGTCTGGGCGCCGAGCTGCGGTCCGTTGACCGGACGAGTGGTGGTCTTGCGAGCCGTGCTGTGCCTGGCCGCCTTGCGATGATGCGTGGTCGCTGCAGCCGTCTGGGCATGCGCTGCGACATTCGTTACGACAGGGGAAAAGATGATGGCCGCGCCCAGCAGCAATCGCCCTCGTCTCTGAAAATTAACGATTTTCATAAAACTTTGACCTCGGAATAACTTGGTTTCACAAGGCTGCGTTTTCTGTCTTTTTATTGCAATAGCGTTACTATGTTTTTCGCGTCCGCCTGTGGCAAGGTCGGTCTGCGTGTTGCATAATGGCAACATCTGTTGGTGGGCGAATTATTTATGGCTCTGTTGCAAAGTCGGCCTCCCTGTTTGAAACCGGCCACGGTTTTGGCGTGGGACATGGTGTATGAGCGACTTCAAGGGACGAGATTTCCGGGGTGAGGTGATCCTGTGGGCTGTGCGGTGGTATTGTCGCTACGGGATCAGCTATCGGGATCTTGAAACCATGCTGGCCGAACGCGGCGTCAACGTTGATTATTCGACGATCTACCGCTGGGTCCAGCGTTACGCGCCTGAGATGGAAAAGCGCCTGCGCTGGTACTGGAAACGCCCGGGCTTCACCCGCAGCTGGCGGGTGGACGAGACTTATATCAAGGTCAAGGGAGTATGGGCGTATCTGTATCGGGCTGTCGACAGGGGCGGCGATACGATCGATTTCTATCTCTCACCGACCAGGAATGCCAAGGCCGCGCAGCACTTTCTGGGCAAAGCGGTGAACGGTCTGAAGGACTGGGAGAAGCCCGAGACGATCAACACGGACAAGGCCCCGACCTACGGCATCGCGATCAGCGAACTCAAAAAGGACGGAAAACTGCCGGATACGGTGGAACACCGTCAGGTGAAATATCTGAACAACGTAATCGAGGCCGATCATGGCAAGCTGAAACAGCTGATCAGGCCGGCTCGTGGTTTCAAAACACTGAAAACCGCTTACGCCACGATCAAGGGTTTCGAAGTCATGCGCGCCCTGAAAAAGGGGCAAGCCAGACCCTGGCAGCAGGAAAAGGGCATCATGGGAGAAGCGCACCTGATCGAGAGGCAGTTCGGGGTCTACACATTCTGAAAAGCCCTGAGCCTCGAGTTTGCGCTACTAATCCAAGATTTTGCAACAGAGCCCTTTCACCCTGCCCACAGCGCGCCCGACACACCACAAGCCCACAGGATCATGAGCAGGAGATTTTTCTCTTTTCTGATTTTTGAGAAAGGGCAGTGCGGTCTTATCAACCGAGACTCGAGAGGGGGAAAGCAGGGCAGACCCAGCATCTGAGGGAGCGCGCTGCCCGCGCGCACTTGGCTTGAAACGATGCTGACCGGCTCTCAGAACGCAAACCTTTCTTGATATCCACCTTGGTATCTATTATGATATATATCACAAAAGTTTTTTTGGGGGGGTATCGTGCCGCAAATTGCTAAGATCTTTACTAATGGACGCAGTCAGGCTGTGCGCCTTCCGGCATCTTTCCGGTTCGAGGGAACCGAGGTTTACATCCGCAGGGACGAAGCAACCGGCGATGTGATCCTCTCCAGACGACCGGAGGGCTGGGACAGTTTGTTTGAAGCGATCAAGGCAGGCGGTGTGACCGATGATTTTCTTGGTGGCGATGAACGATCTCAGGATGCGCAGAACCGCGACCCGTTTGCGGGGATCGCGTCGTGAGTGCGAAACATTGGATGCTGGACACCAATACGGTCAGTCATTTGGTGAAGGGCCATCCTAGTGTGTTGGACCGGCTGTCTCGCAGAGCGCCTTCTGAAGTCGTTATTTCAGTTATCACGGAAGGAGAGCTGCGGTTTGGCCTGGCCAAGCGTCCTGAGGCCACACGTCTGAAGACGATCGTCAGTGAGTTTCTACAGCGTGTCACAGTTTTACCCTGGCAATCCTCAACTGCACAAACCTATGGTGATCTGCGTGCCAAGCTGGAGAATGCGGGTAAGGTCGTTGGGACCCTCGATCTGTTGATTGCGGCTCATGCGTTGGACGTAGGGGCGATTCTTGTTAGCAACGACGCCGGGTTTAACAAGATCGGTGAGCTTCAGCTTCAAGACTGGACTGCGACGACGAGTTGAGCACCATACCCGATTGGCGATAGCTATGGATACTCTACATCCGGCTTTCGAAATACAATCGAAATAAGCACGATGGACCAGATGGCTGAGACGCATCACCAGTTCCGACGCGCGCTTCAATCAATGGGTCGCGTTTTTATTAGATGTTTGGTCCCGGGTTTTGATGGTGCGGGTTTTGCGTGAATCTTGATGGCTCGTGCTGCCATTGCTGGCAAACGAATTCGTATGGCGTGAGGCCCCGGAGCGTCTTCAGTCGACGTGCGAAAT
>NZ_VWWA01000041.1:0-2342 GCF_011753235.1 Asaia sp. As-1742
CGTCGTTATCGGCGTTGCTAAGATTCAGAGAGCCACCATCTCCGCTGGTCACCGTATCGCCGGTGCCTGTAAGGGACGTGGCGGTATCCGATCCCATCGTCACCGTATCGTCATTGCCGTTCAGCGTGTCATTGCCGACATTGTCACCGAAATTGAACGTCTCCTTGCTCGCTCCCCAGATCGAGCCGGTGAAGTTCTCGCTCGAGCCGCCGACATTCACGACGTCTCCCGTGCCTTCCATGTTGAACGTGTTGTTGTCCGAGAACGGATTAACGTTCAGCGTGACATTGCTGCCGGGATTGAGTGTGTCGCCATTCGCTCCAGACAGAGTGATCGTGCCGCCATTACCGTCCGTGATATTCTGGCCTGATCCTTCTGCGAAAAAATTAATGTCATTGCCAATATTGACAATCACATTAATTGCAGATGATTCGATATTTCCGTTCTGGTCTGTATAGCCCAGAGGATCGGAACTACTTACTCCGTTTGGTTCTGATATATCGACATTGTTTCCGGATGAGTCTGTAATAGCTTGGTTCGTTATATTGCCGGATGCATCATAGGAATATTTTGTGCTATCGGCCGTTGATCCATCACTGTTGATAGTTTTTATCACCGAGTCCGAAGAACCATCATTCTGTATGATTAGTGACCCTTTTACATCACCCCTGCCGTTCATATAATCTATTTTTATAAGTCCTGAATCATTACTATCTATTTTTTCATCATCACTTCCATTTACTCCTGGTAAAGAGAAAATATTTCCTATTCCAGGTGTAAAATACTTCTCGAACCAGCCTGCGTCCTGCGGCTCAGATATGCCAGCGGCATCAAGTGCCGTAGCCGCAGAAGAGTTGGAGTTTTGTGTTAGCGCGCCATATTGAATATTTGCTGACTGAATATTACTAAATGTACTTTCAATAGTATTCCATTGCGAACTTAAATCACTCCCAGAAGCAACCTCCTCCTGATGCCAAGGCGCATTTGATGAACCTAAAATTTCTGAAGTGTTACTTGCGTCAATAGATCCTGACTGTTTTACCAAAGTTCCAAGGGGGGAAGACGCTCCGACGGCAACGGCAGCCTCCGTATCCACGAGATCCAGAGCTTTCATCGCTGCCGAATCACTGGCGGGAGATGACGGAGTAGCAAATGCATACTCCATACTCCCATCGGCTCTCGTATATATCAAAGTCTCATGGTAGGCGACATCACCAAGAGGACTTGTGATTGGTTTGTATACAATTGCAATGCTTTCATTTGGCATTTTACTGTCTCCTTAAAGAGATTCAGGCACGATTGAGGAAATTATCCCGTAAACATAATCGTATTCGCCGGGAATTTTGGGGCGCAATATGACGTAAACCCACGTCTTGAAACCTGAATTTGTAGGCGGAAGAAGATCGTAGGATTGAGCGAAAACATCGAAACGGTCAGGACGATTGCCGGGCGGATTCAAAGGTGGCTCAGGCGATACATCGAAGCCAGCTGATCTGAGAATTTCCTCCGCTTTTTTGAAAGAAATGCCGATAGGCAAGTATTTCAATACGGTTGGCGTTATATCATTTCCCCTTACCTTGTAATTCAGGCGCTTTTCAGCGATGCGTGTATGAAATTGTTGAACAATATCGTTGCGGAGTGCCGTTCCCAATTGTTTTTCTGTCATTTGATACATCTTTTCTGTGTAAGCATGAGATGAATAAGCCGTTGACGACAACGAAGCCGATAAAGCGAATACAAAAAAAAAGAGATTACGACTTCTCTTTGTTACAATATCAATTCCGATTTTCCGAATGATCGGTCCCCAAGTGCCGAACTTTTCATATGTGCGGTACGGACGAATCTGCGACCATAATCTCATCACCTTTCCCTCCCTGCGTTATGGACGTATCGCTGGATGGGCGAGAGGATGTAGGAGATAACGCGTCGTTTTCCTGTGACGATCCCCGCCGTCACAGCCATACCGGCCCTGAGCCGGGCTGTTCCCACCTCTGTCTCGATCTCCTGGCGATCGAGCGCAATCCGCGCAACGTAGCCGCTGCCCTCTCCCCCATCGAGATCGGTCTCCGAACCCGCGCCGGTCGCCTTGCCCGCCCTGCCATGTCCATCGGGATCGTTCAGCGCATCGACCGTTTTCAGATCATCGGCCATGCTGGTCCGGCTGATCGAGACCACATGCCCCGGTACAAGGCCGTAGCGCGTGAATTTGAACGCTGCCACCTTCACCTGCACTTTTTGGCCCTCGCTCACGAAACCAATATCCCTATTGGTGATCTCTGCCTCGACATCGAGCTTGCCGTCATCGGGGACGATGACCATCAGTCGGTCCCCGGCCGTGACCA
>NZ_VWWA01000042.1:0-2263 GCF_011753235.1 Asaia sp. As-1742
CCAGTCACTTATCAGCGATATCGTGGAATAAAGTCCGTCGTTCGCACGGAATGAGCGTATCCGCGGGTTGTTAACCATTAACCCCGAAATAAATCGAGCCACCAGGCTCCAGAAGAATTTCGTCGTCGATGTGCCCCACGAAATCATCACCTCTCGTGGTACGGAAGTGCAGATGTATATGAGAAACCGCGTTCGTGAAAACCCCCTTTACGCCGGGTGAGTAGACGCCCAAGGCGTCGATCTCGGTATCATCCAGACCTCCAAGATACCGTGCCCGTTCGAAACTCGCCCTCGGATCCGGAAGCAGGTTTCCCATACCGTCAACGATGAACCATTTCAGATATTTCACACCGGCACGAATTCGGAAGAAGAAGGCGTCAGTCGTATCCAGGCCCGCCATAGCAGCCGCCTCGGGAACGAACTGCTCCAAATCATGGAACTGCGAAACGCGTTTGGGAATTGGAAGCTCTTTCCATTGCGTCACCCGTCCAAATGCTAAAAAAGCCACGCGGTCTGCAGGATTGGCGGCACGTATCCGATAATCGCGCGCACCTAGAAATTCTCCGAGTCTGACATCGGACTCCATGATCAGGAGTTCTCCCCTAAGACCCGTAAACATCCCTATGCCATATACGGGCCCATCGTCGAGCACCTCTCCTAGAGGAACCTCGTGGTTCAAACTATTGCTCCCGATCTCTCGAAGGCTTCCAATCAGACATACCCCGCTTTTGAGACGGGTTATATTTACCGTATTCATAAGTCACTTCCTTTTTACAAACCGGTCGCAGGTCACCAGGTTCCAGAATTCGGCATCGACTGCCAAGGTTCGGCAGGCGGCAACGGCGCGCCAGCCTGAAGCAACTCGATGGAAATTCCATCCGGCGATCTCACGAACGCCATCTTGCCGTCACGGGGTGGACGCCGGATTTCGACATCATGATCGACCAGGCGCTGGCATTGGGCGTAAATGTCCGGAACCTCAAGGGCGATGTGACCGAAATTACGCCCGCCGGTGTATATCTCCTGATTCCAGTTATGGGTCAGTTCCACCAATGGAGCGTGTTTATCGACAGCCTCGGAATCTCCGGGCGCCGCGAGGAATATGAGCGTAAACTTCCCGGTCGAGTTCTCGGTACGCCTTACCTCCTTGAGTCCGAGCGCGCCGCAATAAAAGGCTAGTGAGTCGTCAATGTCGGACACTCGCACCATGGTATGAAGGAAACGCATCTCGCACACTCCTTGTGCCGGCTGATTGGTGAGAGAAATGAGGCTTTCGAGAGTAGCGATTGGAACACTCTCGCGCCTGGCTCGGACAACGTCATCCTCCGAGTGGTGACCCCAACTCGCCCAGATACCCCTCGCACCGAGTTCTATCGCCTCGCATACGTTTGCAAGATTATCGTCGATGAACACCAGTTCCTCGCTACGTTCACGAGCCTCCGAAAGAAGTTCAGTAAGAACCTCTCTTTTCGACGTGAGGCGACCGAAGACATCTGTCTCCACCATGTGGACGCCTTGATTGCGGAGGATATCGATAATGGAACGCGCATCCTTACCCGATACAATCTTGATATTGCCACCTGACGACGCAATTATGCCGATGACCTCAGAAAAGGTGCGATGGAGCCGGAGCCAATAGGTTTCATGGGCATCCCGGACCGCTGTTCTGGTAGCCACGAACTGGGTGCGAAACTCTTCTCGTTCTTTTTCCGGGATGAACGCATATCTTTCTTCGAAAGCAAACGCATCATCGATCATCTGCGTATTTTCAGTGAAGGCGACAAGGAAGTGCCCGTCGTGCCGCACGAATCGCCTCAGCCTTGAAAAGTCCTCTCGAAATGACGTTGGAACGGAGTCCAAGCCCATGGGTGAGAACGTATCGATCTCGAGGCCATGGTAAGCAATCCAGGAAACAAGAAGACACTCGTCGAGACCGTCGGCTATTACGCCGTCAAAATCGAATGCAAGCATGACCTGAACTCCATTCCGCCTGATCAGACTTTTATCGGGGACGACAAGCTTTCACCTTTTTTCCATCTATCCACCGCAGAAAAGGTCTCCCTCATGAACTTGCCGCAGGCGGCATAGTAGGAGCAGGTGATGACGTTGCCGTCGACGATGACGTCGGCGTCCACTACGTTCGCACCCGAGTTGACCATGTCGTCTTTCAGACCGACATAGGCACAAGCAAGCTTGTCGCGCATGATACCGGCCGAGATCATGATCCAGGGGCCATGACAGAGACCCGCGACGACCTTGCCCG
>NZ_VWWA01000043.1:0-2220 GCF_011753235.1 Asaia sp. As-1742
CGTCGTTATCGGCGTTGCTAAGATTCAGAGAGCCACCATCTCCGCTGGTCACCGTATCGCCGGTGCCTGTAAGGGACGTGGCGGTATCCGATCCCATCGTCACCGTATCGTCATTGCCGTTCAGCGTATCATTGCCGACATTATCGCCAAAAGTGAACGTCTCCTTGCTCGCTCCCCAGATCGAACCGGTGAAGTTCTCGCTCGAGCCGCCGACATTCACGATGTCTCCCGTTCCTTCCATGTTGAACGTGTTGTGGTCCGAGCCGGGATTGATGTTTACCGTGACATTGCTGCCGGGATTGAGTGTGTTGCCATTCGCCCCAGACAGGGTAATCGTCCCACTGCTGCCAGTCGTCACGGTATTACCACTACCGTCGAGATTCAGGGACTGCAGATTGTCGATATTGACGATCGTGTCATCAGGATCGATGCTTATATTTGCTGGAGGGGCGTTCAGATTCATGGTCTGGCCTGAAATGGATCCTGTCGCACTCTCAGTGCCTGAGGCCGAGATAGTCGGATTTTGTCCTGAGCCGTTCAGCGGCACGTTTATGGAGTAGCTGTATGACCCATCCTGGTTCCTGCTATAGGTGACACCTGATGGCTGCGCGGCTTGCAGGTTGAGATTATTAGGGTCTGTGCTTTTCCCGATAACCTGCCACACAACAGTCGATTGATCGTATGTCAGATTGGGTGCATTCGAGGGATTTGCCAAGGCCGACCATTCCCCAGCGACAGAAGCCAGTTGCTGATCGGCGGAAACGGAGGGTGGATTGGGATCAAATTCAAGGTTGGAAACATCGATGCCATTCTGCTGAGCAAACGCAGACAGGGTGGACGTCAGCGATTGCTGCTTCGTATTGATTAACCCGTCGGAAAGCCCCGCCTGTTGCTCGACAATATATTGCGCCGCATACGCGACACCTTCCTCTGTATGACTTTTCTCTAGGGCGCCATCTATGCCTTGATCAGGCACCGAAACGTTGTCGGGATTGCCGTTTACCTGCAGAGCATGCGCCAGTTCGTGCGCTATCGGCGCTGCAGTCAATCCCTGGGCCTCCCAGCCAGATAAATCGGAACCAATGTGAACTTTTCTATCACCTGAATTATACAATATCCCAGCGCTATTTTTGTCGAAACTCACCCCCAGATTGGCTTCTCCTGCAGCATTTATTTCTTCCGCAAGAAATTTTGATGAGTTTACTGCAGAATCTAATTGGTTTATCGCTTCATCGTCCAAGTTTTGTTTTAAATTACCCAGCCATTGGTTCCCGGCAGCATTTAGGGAGGAGTTTGTATTCGAATCAGACATTTCGGATTTCCTGCTCAACGTTCATGCGACTGATTGTCGATCGATATCGTATGGACAACCCCATACTTATTCATTGAAAATGTGATTACCAAATAGTTCTTAGTGTCTACTTTTTTATATAGTACACTCGCCATCGAATATGGATAAGCGTTACTAAATTTATAGCAAGAGCTTAAATGAATACCTGGAGAACCTTCGAGAATAGGCATATAATCAGGTGGAGGCGCCTTCCCAAGCTTAACAATATCCGGCTTTTTTCCGAAGTATCTCACTATATCATCTATTTTCAAACCTTTACTATAGCAATTATTATTTTCAACCTGCACCTGCAGGCCATTGATTGTTGATAGTTCCCCCTTTCTACTCTCCGTCAGGCGAGAGATTAATATATTAGATACAAGGCGGTCTTTACCTTTAGGAGTCAGCCAATAAGCATAATGGAAAATGTCTCTGCCGCTGATTTTGTTCTGTCTATGACCCTCAATATTATGTTTGGGGGCGATCATATCGATATCGTACGGTTTTAGATCATCTAAGATGTAAGTTTTTTCATTAAAATCACGGTCTGATAGTAATGAGAGACTGTGTGCCCGGTCTACAAATCCGAGTAAAAACGCCGCGGTTGGGTCTATTTTCTTATCGGAGCACGCTGCGAGCTGTATGAGAGAAGCACCGCAGATAATTAGATATACAGATCGGCAGATTGGCTTTTTGTGCATCACCTTTCCCTCCCTGCGTTGTGGGCGTATCGCTGGATGGGGGAGAGGATGTAGGAGATAACGCGTCGTTTTCCTGTGACGATCCCTGCTGTTATGGCCATACCGGCCCTGAGCTGGGCCATTCCCGCCTCTGTCTCGATGTTCTGGCGATCGAGCGCGATCCGCGCGACATAGCCGCTTCCCTCGCCC
>NZ_VWWA01000044.1:0-1801 GCF_011753235.1 Asaia sp. As-1742
GCCACCTTCACCTGCACTTTTTGGCCCTCGCTCACGAAACCAATATCCCTATTGGTGATCTCTGCCTCGACATCGAGCTTGCCGTCATCGGGGACGATGACCATCAGTCGGTCCCCGGCCGTGACCACTCCGCGCACGGAATGCACGGAAAGCTGCTGCACAATTCCCGAGACCGGCGCTCTCAGATCCGTGTCCGCGGCCTCATGCGCGGCGGCGCGGTAAGACGCCTCGTTTTCGGCCAGCTTGCGCCGCGCCTCGGCAAGATCCTTGAGCACGTCATGCGCGTAAACAGCGTGCTGCGCCTCATATTGGTGCCGCAGATCCGCTACGGCGGCGACCGCTTCATCTCGATGCGCACTCTGGATCTCCAGATCGTTCTTCGTATCAGTATAGTGCTGCAGACTTTGAACCACGTTCAGGCGGCTTGCCAGATGCTCCTTATCGAGCCGTGCATACATATCTCTCACCGAGGCCAGCATGGGCAGATCGGCGGACAGCTTTGCGAGCGTATCCTGCCCCTCAAGGATCTCCGCCCGCTTCTCGGCGATCTGCGCGCTCAGACTGGCAAGCTTCCTGGCCTGATCCGCCGCACGGGCGCGGATCGCGGCGAGCGCCTCTCTCGCCGAAAGGGGATCCGAACCGGTCGGAGCGACAAAAGAGAGATCCAGATCCGGCTCGGCCAGCTTATCGGACAAGGCTGACAAGCCTGCAACGTCCAGGCGTGAAGCGTGCAGGTCAGTGAGACTCTTGTCTCGGGACGCATAGGCGGAGACCGGATCAAGCCTGATCAGGGTTTGACCCGCCATCACGTGCTGGCCGTCCTCGACGAGAATGACGTCGATATTCGCCGTTGAAACGGCCTGAACGATTTTGGCTTTACCTATGGGTACTATGACGCCTGGCGCATTGGCGACGATCTCAACCTCGCCGATCGACGCCCATATCAAACCTACAGTGCAGGCCGCGCAGATTGTCAATGCGATTGCGCGGGGTAAGGGGGGCGCAGGTCGCTCCACAATTTCCAATGCCACGGGTAAAAACGCATAGGCATCGTCATCCTGTGCGATCAGGCGCGAGAACCAACCTCTACGCCGCCCCCTTGCAATGGGCATTACATCAGACAAGGCGGCCTTCCCCTCACCCGACCGCATCGAGGCCGCCCTGCAAGGCATGGAGAGACGCGTAGCGGCCCCCGCGATTTACCAGATCCTCATGAGACCCTTCTTCGACCACGCGCCCTTTTTCAAGTGTGATGATCCTGTGGGCGTGGCGTACAGCGCTCAGCCTGTGCGCCACGATCAGAACAGTGCGCCCCTTGCAGATTTGCTTCAGGTTGTTCTGGACGATGCGTTCGCTCTCGTAATCGAGCGCGCTTGTCGCCTCGTCCAGGATGAGGATACGCGGATCGGTCGCAAGTGTGCGGGCGATCGCGAGACGCTGCCTCTGTCCTCCCGACAGGGAAGTGCCCCGTTCGCCCACAGGCGTATCGTACCCCAGAGGCAGGGCAGCAATGAACTCATGGGCGCCGGCAAGGCGTGCGACCCGGATCACCTGCTCTATCGACAATCCGGGCCGGGCCAGGGCGATATTCTCGCGTATCGTCATGTTGAACAGGACATTATCCTGCAGCACCACGCCTATGCCCTGCCGCAGGGTGCTTACGTCCATAGCCGAGATATCTAGGCCATCAATGAGAACGCGACCACGTTCGGGACAATAGAGCCGCTGAAGCAGTTTGGTCAGCGTGCTCTTGCCAGAGCCCGATGATCCTACGATGCCGATGATCTCCCCGGGCTGTATG
>NZ_VWWA01000045.1:0-1722 GCF_011753235.1 Asaia sp. As-1742
TGCTCGCCCGGACGCAGGAGGCCGGGATCGAATGCCTCGTGTTGTCACCGCGTCTGGCGGATTTCAACGATGATCTCCGCTATCTCGGGCGTGGCGCGATGCGGGCAATCCTGCATCCCCAGCTTGCTCCGCAGGACGTGGCGCGGTTCCTGCAACCCGTCATGCACTGAGGCGGGCCGGGAAGGGGGTGTGGGGGCATCGTCTTTCCTTGTCGTGCGGGGCTGTCCTGTTTCCGGATGAGGCGCGCCCGCGGCCTTTTCTGGAGGGGAGCGGGCGTCAGCCAGGCTGGGCCTGCAATGACGGAGCCGGCTATTTTCCGCCGCGCGTGCCGCGCTTTGCATCGCGAAACAAAATAGCCGTCTCCCTGCCATCCTCCACTGCGTTCCGGCCGCGCGCTGCGCGGTTCCGACCCGGCCTTCGTCTGCCGCTTTCCGCCCCCGGAAAGGCCGCGAGGGGCGCGGCCAAGACCGGAGGATAGACCCATGACCCGCACACAGGACGATTTCGAACCCGTACACGCCACCTCTTCCACCGCTCATGTGCTGGCGGAACTCCAGCTTTACAGCCACTGTCCATTCGAGGATGAGCCTGACCCGAGGCCGCTGCCCGACGCCAGCCAGATTGAGGGTGCTGTCGCTGACATCTTCGACGCCCTGTCAGCCACGCTGACCGACACAAGGCTGGAACCCGATCTCGAACCGCTGCTCTGGTCCACCGTCAATGTCTTTCATCGCATGGTTGGGCAAGTGGAGCGCGATCTTGATCGCAACGAGGCGGCGCAGAAGCGCAGCCAGCAGGAACAGGATGGCAGCGAGATCCGTTCGGTGGAGCTGGAACGCCTGATCGCCGAGGGCCTGACCCTGCTGGAGCGACGCAACGCCTACGAGATCTTCCGCGACCTCGCCTGCGACCAGTTTGAACGTCTGACCATGTCGCCCTGGCGGCCACGCTCCGGATCGCTGGTTAGCCGTAGCACCCTGACGGCGTCGATGATCGACAGCCGCGATTTCCTCAACGCCCGCCGCAAGGCCGAAACGGAACTGCTCGTGCCTCCCGGACCGAAGGTCGCGGTCACCGGCGGGCTCGATTACGAGGATCATCACCTGATCTGGAACCGCCTCGATAAGGTGCGCGAGAAGCACCCCGACATGGTGCTGCTGCACGGCGGTTCACCGAAGGGTGCGGAATTCATTGCCTCCCGCTGGGCCGATCACCGGCAGGTCGCGCAGATCGCCTTCAAGCCGGACTGGAACCGGCACGGCAAGGCCGCCCCGTTCCGGCGCAACGACGCCCTGCTGAAAGTCCTGCCCGTCGGGGTCATGGTGTTCCCCGGATCGGGCATTCAGGACAATCTGGCCGACAAGGCGAAACAGATGGGCATCCCGGTCTGGAGGTTTCTCAGGGAGGCTGGCGCGTGAGCGCCGGCCGAACCTTCTGTGCCCGTTTTCAGGCCGCCAGTTCCGTCCCGGCGCTGGTGGTCTCTGCAAGGGCATGGCGCACAATCTGTGTCCCGCCATGCAGGCCCAGTCCTCCCATGATGAAGGCCACGATAATATCGGGCCATCCCGTGCCGGTGCCGAAAACGCCCAGTGCCGCCAGCAGAACCGCCAGATTGCCGATGGCGTCATTGCGCGAGCAGATCCAGACCGAGCGCATGTTCGCGTCCCCACTGCGGAAGCGGTATAGCATCAGGGCGACACCCCCATTGGCCAGCAGCGCCAG
>NZ_VWWA01000046.1:0-1722 GCF_011753235.1 Asaia sp. As-1742
ACGCTGAACGGCAATGACGATACGGTGACGATGGGATCGGATACCGCCACGTCCCTTACAGGCACCGGCGATACGGTGACCAGCGGAGATGGTGGCTCTCTGAATCTTAGCAACGCCGATAACGACGTATTCAATCCCGGCAGCAATGTCACGCTGAACGTCAATCCAGGCTCGGACAATAACACCTTCAACATGGAAGGTACCGGGGATGTCGTGAATGTCGGCGGCTCGAGCGAGAACTTCACCGGTTCGATCTGGGGAGCGAGCAAGGAGACGTTCAATTTCGGTGACAATGTCGGCAATGATACGCTGAACGGCAATGACGATACCACCACGCTCGGGACCGGGTCAGGGGTGACATTCTACAATGCCGGGAACGACGCAGTCGCAGGAAACGGGAACAACGAGCATCTCACAGTCGATCCGGGGTCGAACAATGACAGTTTCGATCTGGTCGGAACGGGCGATTCCATCTTTGTCGGTGGGTCGAACGATACGTTCAACGGCCATATCGCCGGCGCCAATGACGAGACCTTCTCCTTTGGCAACAACGTTGGCGGCGACGTCATCACCGGAAGCGGGCTTACGATCGATCTCGGCGACGATATGAGCCTGACCGTCACGGGCAGCAACGATCATTTTACGGGGGGATCGGGCGATACGCTCGATGTTCTCGGCTCGGATGACGATGTCGATACGGATGACGGCAGCATCACTTTCTCCAACGGGGATGATGACGACGTCTCGGGGGATGGAGATGACGAGACGGGAGGGAGTTACGGTGATGGCGGGGGCGACGACGGAGGGGGAGATGATGGAGGAGGCGACGATGGAGGCGATGGGATGGATGACGGCCTGGTAGCGACAGCCCAACATTACACCAATGTCTTTTCGTCGTCAGATAAGGTCGCGAGTGCGACAGCGTGGGATCGCGCGGATCACGCTATTACAGCCGCCGCGAATGGCTCGGGATCTGATGCAACCGCTCTCACGGGCCAGCCTCTGACAGGTACGGCCCAGGACATCACCTGGAGTTTCTCACAGACGAACCCGGGCAACACGCCGCTCTATGCCGGGTCCATTGAACCGGTCTATCAGGACGCCATCAAACAGGCGCTTGCCGAATGGTCGACGGCGACAGGGCTTACTTTTACGGAAGTCACAGGCTCCGCCTCTTCCGATATCCGGATCGGCTGGGGCAATCTCGATACGGCCAATTCGGGGGTGGCAGGGACGACATTCTACGGAACGTCTTCTGACGGGAAGTCCGGGCAGGATGTAATCGAACTGGAAAACCCGATGCAGGACAAACTCTCCGCCACAAGCGACGGAGGGTACAGCTATGACGGGACGGGCGTTACTTTGGAACAGCTCGCGCTGCACGAGGTCGGGCACGCTCTTGGTTTGTCCGAGAGTTCCGATCCAAACGCCATCATGTTCCCGGAACTGGGAAACAGGAACACGGGGTTGGATCAGACCGATGTCAACGAGATCAAGGGTGTGTATCATCTGACGAGTGACACGGGCGTGACGGATCTACTCAGACAGGCTTCCGCTGCCTTCACCGATGGAGGGGCCGTGAACACTTCCGCCGTGGTCGCGACGGGCGAGACGTTCGACAACCCGCTTTTGACCGCCCACGCCGCCTGATAAATAACGGCCTGGCGGTCTGTCTGGTTACAGACGAGGGCGCCAGGTCATAGGAAAAGTCACAGTTTCCAG
>NZ_VWWA01000047.1:0-1615 GCF_011753235.1 Asaia sp. As-1742
CACCCCCAGCATAAAAAATGCCAAAGTAATGATAGGCTCATCGCAAGGGGCCATGCAAATACATCTACCTTTCAACCCATAACAGACCCAAGCGCCGAAATGGCATCGCTTTCCGGCTCACTACCCGACGGTGCATCGTAATCATGCCAGTCAGTATCGGGTGCGGGAATTAATACGAAAGATTCAAATGTCCGGTCATTTTTAGAGTCCAGCCAGACGTCTCCTTCGGAGAAAACCACGATGAATCCAAGTCGGCTTGCGACCACATAACCACGCTCATCCATCTCTGCATTGAATTGCTCCATCCATTCCTCCGCTCGACTCTCGGCGAGGCGCAGGACAGACGCTCTATCGTAATATCTATCTAGTTCGATTTTACCGTCCTGTATGACTAGAAAATATTCGGCATCGTCGAACAATAATTTCAAATAAAGGTCTTCTGTCTGTAGCGTGATGTGAACCGGGACGCATCCCGTTTCAGGAAATATCAGGCGTTGTCCACGCAAGCATTTCTCACGAATGTCGTAGACGAGCATCAGGCCATGATAAGAGAGTAGATAGCAACGGCTTTGGTTCCGGAACGTGTAGTCACGTTCGCGCTTCACAGCAGGGGGCAGTGTAACGGCGTCGAGCCATTGCAATACCGCATATGATTCGTCCCTACGGCCCTCCCGCCGCAGGTGATAGGACAACCGGCCAGAGATCGTACTGTCTTTGATAAGGGGGAGATAATCGATTCCACGATCGCGAAGGATTTTTAGCAGTTTAAAACAGAGTAATGGCTTTTTTTCGGTAAATTTTTCAAATATCTTTTTTATAGTATGAGGATGAGAGCGTTTTATTTTAGAGATTACAGAGACAATATGGGGTATGTCGAATGTAAGGCTGGCGTTTACGATCTTCTGGGTGTTGATTGTTCCCGAGATAAAGTCGACGATCCCATGGCCGATATGGAATAATTTGACTTCGCTGACTTGGTCCACATGTTCAACGATCGTTGCTGCGTGATACGAATCAACCGCATCGTGGGGATCGTAGGCGATGATTATGCGTGCTCGCCCTCCTCTCCGACGTAGCCCCATTCCGAGCATCGCATCTCGAAAATTTTCTTTCTCATACTTGATATCGATATGGTCGCACTCATTCCGATCTAATGACCATTTTGGGGACATTGCCAAGACCACGTCTGCGTTGAGTGCATCCGCAAGACGTATGGCCGCATGTCCTCCCATTGAGCAGCCAAGCACGACGACTTTCTCAAAATTCGATATTTCTTTTTGGACTAATGGAAGCCATTCTGCTTCCTCGGAAGAAATAAACCAAAAATCTTGCTTTGACGTTATGCCGATCGCGGGAATCTTTGCTTTATTCAGAGGGGGCTCAGCGAAAAATCCGGTGGTAGCATGTTGCGAAATTCCGGAAGGACAAAAGGTCACTACAACATATTTCCCACTATGTTCATTTCTATGAACAACAATTTCATGACCTTCAAATATGACCATAGCTCTCTCCAAGTGCTTCAGATATAGAATTTCTGTGAAGGGAACGAATTTATTTTAATATAGAAAGACGTCACACTGCTAATCACTACTTTGGCATTTTTTATGCTGGGGTA
>NZ_VWWA01000048.1:0-1268 GCF_011753235.1 Asaia sp. As-1742
TGGGGCTGCTGGTGTAATTTCATTCCTTCTATGATGTTGGGGGGATGGCTTATGAAGCAGCCGGGTTTCTTTGATGTTGACGAGCGGCTTGCCCGGTCAACCGGGCTTGATGATTAGCTCAAAGCGTTTTCCCGAACTGTGGATTTCGAGGCGTTCCGCCCTGATCTGGAGAAGGCTCTGGCTTACTCAGACGGGAGCAAAGGCGGGCGTCCGCCGTTCGATCCGGTACTAATGTTCAAGATCCTGGTTATCCAGACATTGAACAATCTCTCCGATGAACGGACGGAGTATCTGATCAACGACCGTCTGTCCTTCATGCGTTTCCTGGGCCTGGCGTTATCGGATCGGGTACCCGATGCCAAAACAATCTGGCTGTTTCGCGAGCGTCTGACCGAGGCGGGCGCCATCCAGAATCTGTTCGAGTGCTTTGACGCCACATTGCGCAACGCCGGGTATCTTTCGATGTCCGGCCAGATCCTGGATGCAACACTGGTGGCAGCGCCCAGGCAGCGCAATACCAATGCGGAGAAGGCTGATCTTCGGACAGGACGGATCCCAGAAGATCGGAAAGACAAGCCGGCAAAGCTGTCCCACAAGGACAGGCATGCGCGCTGGACACTGAAGTTCACGAAAGCAAAGCGGCAGGATGACGGGACGCTCCCAACCATAGATCTCGCCATTCCGTTCTTTGGCTATAAATCGCATGTTTCCATCGACCGGAAATTCAGACTGATCCGGAAATGGAAGACAACAGATGCGGCCGCCAGTGATGGCGCCAGACTGCGCGAAGGCCTGCTGGATAAAACCAATACGGCCTCAGGCGTCTGGGCCGACACAGCCTATCGATCAAAGGCCAATGAGGATTTCATGGATCGACACGGGTTCGTCTCGAAGGTCCACAGGAAAAAGCCGCATCTCAAGCCCATGCCTCGTCACATCCAGCGGTCCAATGCAGGGAAGTCGGTAATCCGCTCGCGTGTCGAGCATGTCTTTGCCGATCAGAAATCGCAGACAGGTCTGTTCATCCGGACCGTGGGTATCGCCCGGGCCACCATGAGGATCGGTCTGGCCAATATCGTCTACAACATGCGCCACTTCCTCTTCCTCGAGAAGTTGAACGCCACCAGGTAGCCATCCATCCCGGAGGTAACAGCGCCGGATCTGCACAAAACGCAGATCGAAAGTCACCCCGGGAGCCGTCAGTCAGAACGATAAAAGCCTGAAATCACCGGCCAAGCGTATCAACTAACGATTCTTCGATCCCTCCA
>NZ_VWWA01000049.1:0-1107 GCF_011753235.1 Asaia sp. As-1742
GACGACGAAATTCTTCTGGAGCCTGGTGGCTCGATTTATTTCGGGGTTAATGGTTAACAACCCGCGGATACGCTCATTCCGTGCGAACGACGGACTTTATTCCACGATATCGCTGATAAGTGACTGGCAATCAGGGCACGACGCAATTCGCCGCGCGGCGTCAGACAGATCGCCTGATAGATCGTCTCGTGCAACACACGCGCCCTCCTGTCCGTCAGGGTGCTCGTGGCGCAGTCTGGCGGCGATCTGCTGTTGCGACCATCCGGCATGCCGCCGCTGTCTAACCGCCTCCCACCGCGCAGGGTCACTCAGCTTGCGCGTAGAGCGGACCTTGCGGCGGCGAGCCGTTGCCTGCCGATGCGCAGTGCCGGCTTCATACACACCCAACAAGCCGTGCCGCGTCAGTTCCCGGCTGCCGCCCTGCCCAGCCGCGGGCCAATCGTCCGCATCATCTCGCCGTGCTTATGACCCAACTGGATGACCACTCGATGATCCAGAGACAGCTCGCGATAACACCGCATCCTCGTCTCCCTCTTCAAAGCAAACTTGCGCCGTTGCACCCGGAGTTGGAGACCGACAGCTTTTCGGGGCCGTTAGCGTGTTGAGTTCGTTTCCCATCCGCCCCCCAACGCCTTGTACAGCGCCAGATCGCTGATCACCAGAACCTGCTGCGTGGCTATTACGCGATCATGGATTTGATCCACAAGGTTTCTGTCGACAATCGTCGGAAGGAGCGAGGTTTCACCGCTGTGATATTCTCGCTCCGAGCGTATGAAGTGGTCCTGGGCTGAGTCAAGTTCGAGGCTCAGTAAAGACGTTCGCGCGCTGGCGTCGCCTATCGTGGCGAGCCGGTCTTCCACATCGCGCAGCGCGTTGAGCACGGCCTGCCGGTAACCAAGCCAGGCTGCGTCACGTTGCAGGCGCGCCGCGTCGATCTGCGCGGTACGACGCCCTCCGGCGTAGATCGTCTCGCCGGCCGCGACGCCGAGTTGCCATAGAAGGCTGGCGGTGGTGAACGCCTGATGCAGCGTGCTGGTGGTCACCCCGAAATCCAGTGGGATCGCGACTTTCGGGTACAGGGAGGCGACCGCTACTCCGATTTCGGCA